>NC_006512.1:0-709829 GCF_000008465.1 Idiomarina loihiensis L2TR
AATAAGTTGAAACCAAACGTGAACGGAATTTTTTAGAGCGCGGATCTTACCGATCTTTTCTCGTTGAGTCAATGACCAGAGGCTTTTTTAGGCAATAAATCCTAAAATAATATCATCCACAATCTGTTGAGATTATAACATTAATAATGTGGATAAAATAACAGTTATTCACTATTTGCTTTGTTTTCATGTTTTAGGGGAATATAGACTTTTAAGCAATTTATGCGCCAGTTTTGGTTTCAATGGCTATTTTTTAACTCCTTTATTGACGCTGTTTTCAGGCAGTTTATGCTAGCGAATATTAGCTGAGTGAAGTACAATCTTTGGTTATGTTTATAAAGAAACGATCCAGGAGAAGAGTGTGAATAATTCGCTTTGGCAACAATGTGCAGAGCGACTGCAATCGGAGTTACCGTTACAGCAGTTCAACACGTGGATCAGACCCCTACAAGCCAAACTCAATGGCGAAACATTAACCTTGTTTGCTCCGAATATTTATTCGGTAGACTGGGTGCGTGACAAGTACCTGAAAACCATTAATACCTATTTAGAAGCTTTGTGTGACGACAAAGTACCTAATGTAGTTTTAAAAGTTGGGGAAGCGTCACCAACACAGCGTGACAGCGGTTCACCGCAACGCGCTGCTGCAACCCGCAGAAAAACACCTAACTTCTCATCCGGTAATACCGATGTGGAAGTGCCTTTTGAAAGCAATATTCATCCGGAATACACCTTCGATAACTTTGTTGAGGGTAAATCAAACCAGCTGGCGCGTGCGGCTGCTATTCAGGTAGCAGAGAATCCTGGCGGCGTTTATAACCCCCTATTTGTTTATGGTGGTACCGGCTTGGGTAAGACTCACCTTTTGCATGCGGTCGGTAATGGCATTATGGCGCACAAAAAGGACGCCAAGGTGTTTTACATTCGGGCCGAACGCTTTGTGCAGGACATGGTGAACTCTATTCGTAACAGTTCAACCAATGAGTTTAAGCGTTACTATCGTTCGGTAGATGCGTTATTGATTGATGACATTCACTTCTTTGCGAATAAAAAAGGCTCGCAGGAAGAGTTTTTCCATACCTTTAATGCGTTGTTGGAAGGTAATCAGCAAATCATTATGACCAGCGATCTTTATCCGAAAGAAATAGACGGAGTTGAAGATCGACTGAAATCTCGTTTTGGCTGGGGCCTTACCATTGCCATTGAACCCCCGGAATTAGAAACCCGGGTGGCTATTTTAATGCGTAAAGCTGACGAACGTGGCTTACATATGCCACACGAAGTTGCTTTTTTCATAGCTAAACGTTTGCGTTCAAACGTTCGGGAGCTGGAAGGTGCATTGAACCGGGTTGTGGCTAATGTGCAACTCACAGGACGGCCTATAACTATAGATTTTGTCCGCGAAGCTTTGCGTGACCTAATTGCCGCTCAGGAAAAATTGGTTACTATTGATAATATTCAGAAGACGGTGGCGGAATACTATAATATTAAGTTAGCCGATATTTTATCAAAACGCCGTAGCCGCTCTGTAGCGCGTCCGCGGCAGTTAGCAATGGCCTTAGCTAAGGAACTGACTAATCATAGCTTACCGGAAATAGGCGACGCGTTCGGCGGTCGGGATCACACAACGGTTTTGCATGCTTGTCGGAAGATACAAGAATTAAAAGATGCGCAGCACGACATTAAAGAAGATTATCGAAATCTAATTCGTACATTGTCGTCATAAAAGTATGTCGTTATAAACAGGGGACTCAGTCATGAAATTTTCAATTAACCGCGATGCTTTTTTAAAGCCGCTGCAGGTTGTAAGTGGCGCTGTTGAACGGCGGCATACCTTACCAATTTTGTCGAATTTGTTGCTTCAGGTCGATAATGGTCAGCTTAAATTAACCGGAACAGACCTTGAGGTTGAACTGGTTTCGGCTGTACCGCTCGAGTCAGCGGATATGGATGCGGCTGTTACTGTACCGGCCAAGAAGTTGCTGGATATTGTGCGCAGCTTACCTGAGGGCTCTACCATCGAGTTTACCTCTCAGGAAGACAGTGCCACGGTTAAGTCTGGTCGCAGTAAATTTAAATTGAGTACCCTGTCTTCAGATGACTTTCCAAATATCGACGACTGGAAAAGTGACATCCATCTGGTAACAGAGCAGGCAGTATTAAAAGATTTAATGTTGAAAACGCATTTCTCCATGGCGAATCAGGACGTGCGCTATTATCTAAACGGCATGTTGTTCGAAACCGATAACGGTATGTTGCGTTCCGTAGCGACCGATGGCCACCGTTTAGCCATGAGCACTTGTGCTATTGACCAGCCAGGTTTGGCTCAACGCCAGGTGATTGTTCCGCGCAAAGGTGTTGTCGAATTACTTCGCTTGTTAGGTGACGACGATCAGGAAGTGTCAGTGTCGATAGGAAATAACCATATTCGTGTCGAAACGCCAGAGCTTGTTTTTACGAGTAAGCTGGTAGATGGTCGTTTCCCTGATTACCGTCGTGTCTTACCGAGCGGTGGAGACAAAGTTATTGTTGCCCATCGCGATGCGTTGCGGCAGTCCTTTGGGCGAGCATCAATTCTTTCTAATGAAAAGTTTCGCGGTGTGCGTTTAAACTTGAGTAGTGGTGAACTTTGCATTACGGCAACGAACCCCGAGCAGGAACAAGCGGAAGAAGTCATAGAAGTGGATTATCAAGGTGATGATCTGGAAATTGGTTTCAACGTTAGCTATTTGCTCGATGTCTTGAATAACATTGATGACGAACAGGTTTCTTTTACACTGTCTGATTCAAACAGTAGTGCATTAATTGAACCTCAGCACGACGAGTCTTGCTGTTACGTTATTATGCCGATGCGTTTGTAACCTGCCTCATAAATGTTCATTGAGACGTTGAATTTAAGCCACTTCCGAAATTTTTCAGAGGTGGCTCTATCTCCCAGCCCCAAAATTAATATCATAACCGGCGATAATGGCTCCGGAAAAACCAGTTTGCTTGAAGCTATCTATTTACTCGGTTTTGGACGTTCTTTTCGGCCGGGAGGGTTTCGTCAGTTGATTAAAGAAGGGAACTCTGGTTTCACCGTATTTTGCCGTTCCCAAGATTACGCTATAGGTGTAAGACGTAGTACCGATGGTGAACAGTCGCTTAGGTTGAATGGCGCCAACGTTCAACGCATGTCAGATGTCGCCCGCTTGGTACCGGTACAACTCTTAACGCCAGAGTCCGTCGATATTCTGCTGGAAGGTCCAGGACAGAGAAGACAGTTTATAGATTGGGGAGTGTTCCACGTGGAACACTCCTTTTATTCTGACTGGGTTGCATATACTCAACTCCTGAAGCAAAGAAACAGCTTACTCAAGCAACGCTCGCTTCCTGTAAGAGAAGATAGGTATTGGAAAGAGCAGTTAGCTTATTATGGTGAGCGCATTAGTAAAAGTCGCGAAAAATACCTAGAAGAACTGAATGATTATATACAAGAACTAGCGAAATCTTTTCTCTCCGATGTTACAATGGAGGTTCGATTAAAATCGGGCTGGGATACTAGCCAAAGCTTATTTGACGCCTTAGAAAGCCATACAGAGAAAGATAAGAAATACGGCTTTACCTCAGTTGGGGCACATAAGGCAGATATAAAAGTGATAGCGGATGGGGTGGAAGTAAAACATCGCCTGTCTCGCGGGCAATTAAAGACCGCGATTACCGCTTTAAAGTTAGCGCAAGGGAAGCATTACCAAAAAATAAAAAGGCAACCCTGCATTTATTTAGTCGATGATTTAACGTCAGAGCTTGATTCAAAAAATCAGGCGTTACTCTGTCGTGAGTTAGAAAATCTAGACGCACAAGTGTTTATCACCGCAATTACTGGAAAGCAGTTGTCGGATAAATTTCAAAAATCACCCCGAATGTTCCACGTGGAACATGGGGTAATAAACGAATGATATCGAGATAATACTATGGAAGAAAATAATTACGGTTCATCGAGTATCAAAGTTCTGAAAGGGTTGGATGCGGTTCGCAAACGCCCGGGTATGTACATTGGTGACACGGATGATGGAACTGGTTTGCACCACATGGTTTTTGAAGTTGTCGATAACTCTATTGACGAGGCCTTAGCGGGTCACTGTTCAGAAATTATGGTTACCATTCACTCTGACGGTTCAGTTAGCGTGAAGGATGATGGTCGCGGAATTCCAGTTGATATACATGAAGAAGAAGGTGTTTCAGCTGCACAGGTTATTATGACCGTATTGCACGCCGGCGGTAAATTCGACGACAACTCTTATAAAGTATCCGGTGGTTTGCATGGAGTTGGTATCTCTGTTGTAAACGCTCTATCTGAAAAGCTGCAATTGACCATTCGCCGACAAGGCCAGGTTTACGAGCAGACTTATCATATGGGAGAGCCTGACAGCGATGTAAAACCTGTTGGTGATACCGATACTACAGGTACAGAACTGCGGTTCTGGCCTAGCCACGAGACTTTTACTGATACTGAATTTCACTACGATATCTTGGCAAAACGTCTTAGGGAACTCTCGTTCCTGAACTCTGGTGTTGGTATACGGTTGCGCGATGAGCGTGACGACCGCGAAGATTTATTTAAATATGAGGGTGGTATTGCCGCCTTTGTTAATTACTTGAATAAGAATAAAACACCAATTCACGAGAAAGCTTTTTACTTCACAACACAAAGAGAAGACGGTATTGGTGTTGAAGTGAGCATGCAATGGAATGACTCTTTCCAGGAGAATATTTATTGTTTCACCAATAATATTCCTCAACGTGATGGTGGTACACACTTAGCCGGCTTCCGTGCTGCGTTGACGCGCACATTGAACTCCCACATGGAAAAAGAGGGGTATAATAAAAAGTCTAAAACCTCTGCAACAGGTGATGATGCGCGAGAAGGTCTAACCGCCATTATTTCTGTTAAAGTCCCTGATCCTAAGTTTTCGTCTCAAACAAAAGATAAACTGGTTTCTTCTGAAGTGAAGTCTGCTGTTGAACAGGCAATGAACGAGCAGTTAGCGGACTATCTATTAGAAAACCCGGGCGAGGCGAAACTTATCATCAATAAAATTATTGATGCCGCAAGAGCCCGTGAAGCTGCTCGTAAAGCACGAGAAATGACCCGTCGTAAAGGGGCTTTAGATATCGCGGGTTTACCCGGTAAATTGGCAGATTGTCAGGAAAAAGATCCGGCACTGTCTGAACTCTATATTGTGGAGGGTGACTCTGCAGGCGGTTCCGCTAAACAGGGTCGTAACCGTAAAAACCAGGCTATTCTGCCCCTTAAGGGTAAAATTCTTAACGTAGAAAAAGCGCGTTTTGACAAAATGTTGTCTTCCGTCGAGGTTGGTACATTAATTACTGCTATGGGTTGTGGTATTGGCCGTGATGAGTACAACCCGGATAAAACACGTTATCACCGTATTATTATTATGACGGATGCGGACGTTGACGGATCGCACATTCGTACTCTGCTGTTAACGTTCTTCTATCGTCAAATGCCTGAAATTATTGAGCGCGGATATATCTATATTGCTCAGCCTCCGTTGTACAAAGTGAAGAAGGGCAAGCAGGAAGTTTACATTAAAGACGACCCGGCATTGATCCGCTATCTAACCAGCCTGGCTTTGGATAATGCATCGCTGCACGTTAATGAAACTGCGCCAGGTATTTCTGGTGAGAAGCTCGAAAATTTAGTTAACGGCTATCAGATGGCTCAGGAAAATATTAAGCGTTTAAGTCGTCGTATGCCTGAGCGTTTCTTACAGCGTCTGTTCTATGCTCCTCGTTTAACGGATGAGCGTTTGAAAGATAAAGATTACATGGAGAAGTGGGTTAAAACATTGAACGATGACTTAACCGCTCGTGAAATTAACTCGGCAACTTATACCGTTTCTTTGCATGAAGATACTGAACGCAAGATGTGGTTACCGTCGACGACGATTCGTCAACACGGTGTCGACACGGATTACCCGCTGAACTATGAATTCTTAATGTCTAAAGACTACGAACAAATAGTGACGCTTGGCGAAGAGATTGACTCTTTGGTTGAGCCGGATGGCTATGTGCTTCGCGGTGAGAAGAAGCAGCCAGTTACACACTTTGTTGAAGCTGTGGAATGGCTTATTGGTGAATCTAAGCGTGGTTTATACGTTCAGCGTTATAAAGGCCTGGGTGAAATGAACCCTGACCAGCTGTGGGAAACTACGATGGATCCTGATACTCGTCGTATGCTTCAGGTAACGATTGAAGACGCGATTGGCGCTGATCAGCTGTTCACCACGTTAATGGGTGACGAAGTTGAACCGCGTAGAGCCTTTATTGAATCCAATGCTCTTAAGGTTGCCAATTTGGACGTCTAGGCTTAACAGCGACATTAGCAAGCGACAGGCAACAAAAAAGCCGGCTCATGAAAATGAAGCCGGCTTTTTATTTATTAAAAATCAAAGCGTTAGTTACTGAAGCAAAGAAATATCCGCTATTTCTAAGAACAGCTGACGCAAGCGGAACAGCAAGTTGAGGCGGTTAATTCGGACTTTATCGTCGTCGGCATTGACCATGACATGCTCAAAAAACGCATCCACAGGCTCTTTAAGCTCTGATAAATGCGTGAGAGCGTCACTGTATTTACCAGCGGCAATCAGTGGCTTAACAGCGCCTTCCGTTTGTTTAACCAAACGATAAAGTGTTGTTTCAGACTCTTCCTGTAGAAGAGCTTCATCCACGTTACCGGATATCTCCTCGTCTGATTTTGCCAGAATATTACCTACGCGCTTATTGGCTGCGGCAAGGCTGGCTGCAGAATCCATAGACTTAAATGACTGAACAGCCTTTACTCTTTGGTCGAAGTCCGTTGGCTTAGAGGGGGAACGGGCAAGTACCGACTGAATAACATCGACGGTAATGCCTTGATCCTGATACCAGGGACGAAAACGACCGAGTAGAAAATCGAAAACATCAGTAGCGACAGTGTTATTCGATAGCTTGTCACCAAAGCCTTCGACGGATGCCGCTAACAGTTCATGTAAGTCTAATGAAAGCTTACGTTCTACCAGAGTACGCAGCAAACCAAGAGCGGCGCGGCGCAGAGCGAATGGGTCACGGTCACCTTTAGGTACCTGACCAATACCGAATATACCGACCAGTGTGTCGAGTTTGTCCGCTAAAGCGACGGCACAAGCCTCTTTAGTTAAAGGCAGTTCGTCACCGGAAAAACGAGGCCAGTAGTGTTGTTCTATTGCTTCAGCAACAACCGGGCTTTCGCCATCGTTCAAGGCATAGTGTTTACCCATAACGCCCTGGGTTTCAGGGAACTCAGAAACCATATCGGAAACCAGGTCAGCCTTGCACAGCAAACCTGCTCGTTCTGATGCTTTTACGTCGGCAGTTAACTGGTTTGCTATTTTCCCTGCTAACACCGATATACGACGAGCTTTGTCGCCAATACTGCCCAGTTGTTTTTGGAACAGAACAGAGTCCAGCGCAGCAACTCGTGATTCCAGAGTCACCTTTTTGTCAGACTCAAAGAAAAACTGTGCATCCGCCAGGCGAGGGCGAACGACTTTTTCGTTACCTTTAATGATCTGCTGAGGGTCACGGCTTTCAATATTGGTAATGAAAATAAACTGTGGCAGTAAGTTACCTTTGCCATCTTCTACCGGAAAGTAACGTTGGTCGTCTTTCATGGTAACGATAAGCGGCTCTTTTGGTACCGCGAGGAAACCTTGATCGAAACTGGCTGTTAAAGCTACCGGCCATTCCACCAGGGCTGCAACTTCCTCAACTAACTCGTCATCCTGAATAACCTGGCCGCCGAGTTCTGAGGCAAGACGTGATACTTCCGACTGAATGGTTTCAATACGCTCTTCGAAGTTAGCGATCACTTTCGCTTCACGTAGCTTAAATAAGTAGTTGTCGACATGATCGAGCTCAAAACCTTGGGGCGAATGGAAGCGGTGACCTTGAATAAAACGGGCACTCTTAGTTTCCAGGATTTCAGCGTCAATCAGTTCGCTGCCCAGCATGACGGTTAGCGTGTGCACAGGGCGAATAAATTGCGCGGTGCTGTCACCCCAACGCATCGGTTTCGGAATAGGCAGAGCTTTAATTGCTGCTTCCAAGATACCCTGAACTAAGACAGATAGCGCCTGACCTTTTACTGTCGCCTTATGCAGTAACCATTCGCCTTTGTCTGTTTTAAGCCGGTCAGCCTGCTCTACAGTAATGCCGTTGGAGCGAGCCCAGCCTTCGGCAGCTTTAGTTGGCTTGCCGGTATCGTCAAAGGCCACATTAATTGCTGGCCCGCGCTTCTCGACTTCTTTGTCCTGCTGTTCGGTTTCAACTTGTTTCACCAGAACGGCTAGTCGGCGAGGGGTTGCATACGCCTCGATGCTATCAAAACTGAGTTCTGCGTTTTTTAAGCCTGACTCAATACCCGACTTTAAGCTGTCACGCAGCGACTTTAAGGCTTTTGGAGGAAGCTCTTCAGTACCTAACTCAATTAATAAGTTTTCTTTTTGCACGCTCTGCTCTCCTTAGTTCGCTGCTGGTTTGTTTTTATCGTCGGCTAAAGGGAAGCCAAGAGCTTCACGCGTCTGGTAATAGACTTCGGCAACGGCTTTTGCCATGGTTCTGACGCGAAGTATGTAGCGCTGTCTTTCGGTTACAGATATCGCGTGTCTGGCATCGAGCAGGTTAAATGCGTGAGATGCCCGCATAACCTGCTCGTACGCGGGTAAAGCCAGAGACTTCTCTATTAACAGCTCACATTCTTTTTCGCAGTCGTCGAAGCGGCGGAACAACACGTCAACATCGGCATATTCAAAGTTGTACGTCGATTGCTCAACTTCGTTCTGATGGAAAACATCCCGATACAAGATTTTACCGCGCGGGCCGTCGGTCCAGACCAGGTCGTAGATGCTGTCCACGCCCTGAATGTACATAGCTAAACGCTCAAGGCCGTAGGTGATTTCTCCGGCCACGGGACGACATTCGATACCGCCTACCTGCTGGAAATAAGTAAACTGAGTGACCTCCATACCGTTAAGCCAGACTTCCCAGCCCAGACCCCAGGCACCCAGAGTAGGCGATTCCCAGTTGTCTTCTACAAAGCGTATGTCATGAGTCAGTGTGTCAAATCCCAGCATTTCTAAAGACCCCAGATAAAGCTCCTGAATGTCCTTAGGCGATGGTTTCATAATGACCTGAAACTGATAATAGTGCTGCAGGCGGTTCGGGTTCTCACCATACCGGCCATCGGTCGGGCGGCGGCAGGGTTGCACATAGGCAAAACTGGCTGGCTCCGGACCTAATGAGCGCAGAAAGGTCATTGGATGAAAGGTACCCGCACCAACCTCCATATCCAGTGGTTGAACCACGGCACAGCCTTGCTGAGCCCAGTAATCCTGAAGAGCAAGAATAAGCCCCTGAAAGGTTTTCACATCGTACGTCGACATACGCATTCTCTGCTTTGTTATTTGTGGTTGACCGAAGGTCGAAAAATATGCGTAGATTATACCCTCTGAATCGCCTTGGTTATAGGGGAAGGCATGACAAATAATCAGCCAGAACGGTGTTCCTGGTGTGAATCTGCTGACGACTACCGCGCTTATCATGACAATGTTTGGGGGCGTCCGGTAAGCGACCCGATAGAACTTTTTGCTAAATTGTGTCTGGACGGGCAGCAGGCGGGACTCAGTTGGTTAACTATTCTGCGCAAACAGAGTGGTTACGAGAAAGCCTTTTTAGGCTTTGACCCACAAGCTATTGTGGCTATGAGTGACGCTGATCGTGAATTGTTGTACAGCAACCGTGATATTATCCGTAGCAAGGCCAAAATTGATGCCATTTTTACTAACGCTGAAGCGTATATAAGGTTAGAAGAAAAGGGCGTTAAGTTTGAGCGGTGGCTGTGGGAGTTTGTAGGTGGCTCACCGATTATTAATGCGTACTCGACGCAAAGTGAGATCCCAACAGAAACAGAAGCTTCCCAAAGCATGGCAAAAGCGTTAAAAAAGGAAGGCTTTAAGTTTGTCGGACCGACCATTTGCTATGCTTTTATGGAAGCAGTTGGTATGGTGAACGACCATGTTACTAGCTGTCATTGCTATCAGCCTGTTGCTGACCAAATGAAACAGTTTACGTTGTAAAATGAGCGAAGGAAGAATGATAGAAATTACTCTTGCGGACTATAGCAACCCCAAACACCGTAATGCCGTTATTGCTATGTTAGATGCTTATGCCAAAGACCCAATGGGTGGTGGTGAGGGCATATCAGATGACGTTAAAGAAAGCCTGATAGACGAAATGGCAAAACGAGACCATGTCTTTTCTTTGCTGGCCTACGATGGTGACACTCCGATTGGCGTTGCAAACTGTGTAGAAGGCTTTTCAACCTTCGCAGCAAAACCGTTAATGAATATTCATGACATAGCCGTCATTCCAGAGTACCGGGGACAGGGCGTTGCGCGTAAACTTCTTGAAGAAGTGAAAACACTTGCAGAGTTCCGCGGTTGCGTGAAGCTGACACTGGAAGTGCTTGAGAACAATGACCGGGCGAAAAAAGCCTATGAGAACTTCGGCTTTGCACCTTATGAATTAGGTGACGTAGGTCAGGCCGAGTTTTGGGAAATGTACTTGAATAAAGACAAAGCCTGACATCTAAGCATCAGGCTATTAATGAGATTTCCTAACCCAGTAGCGGTAGGGGATTTCTTCGGTTTCAGAACCAACCAATTCATGCTCCATAAACTCGCAAAAGCCCGGAATATCCCGGGTTGTTGCGGGATCATCCGCAATAATCAGTAACACCTGACCAACATCCATTTTACGAATAGCCGCACGAACTAACATTACGGGCTCTGGGCATTTAAGGCCTAAGGTATCGAGTTCTTTGTCGCAGTTAATCTGGGTCATGACTTCTTTCAAAGATGTTAAGCGAAATTGCCGAGTAGTTTAACACTTTCGCGCTTAATAGGTGAGGGGGAGTGATGGATTGCGCCGCTGTTTGTTGGCGGGAAAGACTCAGAAACTGTCTGCAGCCATGGATGGCTGCAGTCAAGCCCCCAAGAATGGGTTCACGGCGTGTTTCTGAGTCTTTCCTGACAATAAAAAGGGGCGAGCCTTCGCTCCCCCCTTCCTCTGAGCAGTTAAAGTGTTAAACCGCCCTAATTTTTCTGTTTCTTTTAAACGCGTTCGAAGACAGTAGCAATACCCTGGCCAAGGCCAATGCACATGGTTGCTAAGCCAAGTTTCGCGTCTTTCTCTTCCATTAAGTTGATTAGCGTCGTTGAGATACGAGCGCCAGAACAGCCTAATGGGTGACCTAAAGCGATAGCACCGCCGTTCAGGTTCACTTTCTCTTCCATCTTGTCGAACAGTTTTAAACCTTTAAGTACAGGCAGTGACTGTGCGGCAAAGGCTTCGTTCAGTTCAACAACGTCGATGTCGTCAATAGACACACCAGCACGCTTCAGCGCTTTTTCTGTTGCCGGAACCGGTCCGTAACCCATAATGGATGGATCGCAGCCTGCAACGGCCATTGAACGGATTTTAACGCGTGGCGTCAGACCCAGTTCTTTGGCTTTGTCAGCAGACATAACCAACATGGCTGCGGCGCCGTCTGACAAGGCTGACGAGGTACCAGCGGTTACCGTACCGTTAGCAGGGTCAAACACTGGGCGAAGCTGTGACAAGCCTTCAGCAGTGGTTTCTGGGCGAATCACTTCGTCTTCAGTAACACGTACCAGTTCGCCGTCGGCGTTGTGGCCATTCATTGCGTAAATCTCTTTAGCAAAGCGGCCTTCAACCGTCGCCTCGTGCGCTTTTCTGTGAGAGCGTGCACCAAATTCGTCTTGTTGTTCGCGGGTAATACCGAACTTACGAGATAACAGTTCAGCGGTCATACCCATGCTGCCCGAAGCTTTTGCAACAGACTTGTTCATGCCCGGGTGAAAGTCGATTCCGTGGGTCATAGGTACGTGACCCATGTGCTCAACACCACCGGCCATAAAGATGTCGCCGTCGCCGTTCATAATAGCGCGCGTAGCGTCGTGCAATGCTTGCATTGATGAGCCGCACAGACGGTTAACGGTAACACCGGCTACTTTGTGTGGAATGCCGGCAATTAACGCTGAGTTACGCGCAATGTTGAAGCCTTGCTCTAAGGTTTGTTGTACACAACCCCAGTAAATGTCTTCCAGTTCTTCCGGGTCAACTTCCGGGTTACGCTCAAGTAAGCCCTTCATCAGCGCAGCTGAGAGGTCTTCGGCACGAGTATGGCGGAAAACACCATTTTTTGAACGCCCCATTGGCGTACGAATACAATCTACTATGACGATGTCTTTCATTTTAATAACCTCCTCAAGCCTTACTTCGCGCTGGTTGTGTCAAAGTAAGATTTACCGGCTTTAGCCATTTCGCGCATGCCGTCGGTAACCTGATAAATTTCACCCAGGTGCGCGTACTTGTCTGCCAGTTGAATAAAGTTGTCCATGCCAAGCGTTTCCAGATAACGGAAAGGGCCGCCGCGGAATGGAGGGAAGCCTAAGCCATAAAGCAGCGCCATGTCTGCTTCGGCAGCAGAGCCAACAATGTCTTCTTCCAGACAGCGAACCACTTCGTTCACCATAGGGATCATGCAGCGTGCAATGACTTCATCAGCATCCAGTTTCTTGCCTTGCTCACAGCCTAATAGCTCGTAAGTGGCAGGATCCGCTTCTTTGGTTGGCTTACCTTTTTTGTCGGTGCCGTAAACATAGAAGCCTTTGCCGTTTTTCTGACCGTAACGCTCAGCAGCTGCCAGTTTAGCAATGGCGCTGGACTCGTCGCGTTTCATGCGGGTCGGGAAGCCTGCTTCCATAACAACGGTACAATGATCAGCTGTGTCTATACCAACAACATCGCTTAAGTACGCAGGACCCATTGGCCAACCGAACTGCTTCTCCATAACCTTGTCGATGCCGACGAAATCGACGCCTTCATCAACCATACCGGCAAAGCCTGCCAGGTAAGGGAACAATACGCGGTTAACTAAGAAGCCAGGGCAGTCGTTAACAACGATAGGGGTTTTGCCAAGTTTAAGCGCATAGGCGACTACCGCATTAACGGTGTCATCTGAGGTTTTCTCGCCACGGATAATTTCAACCAATGGCATTTTGTGTACCGGGTTGAAAAAGTGCATTCCGCAGAATTTCTCAGGGCGCTTCAGGTTCTTAGCCAGTTCAGTAATAGAAATGGTCGAGGTATTTGAAGTCAAAATGGCATCATCGCCAATTACGCCTTCAATTTCAGCCAGCACCGAGCCTTTAACTTTCGGGTTTTCGACAACGGCTTCTACGACAATATCGACGTCTTTGACTGCGTCATTCAGCAACGTAGGCGTAATAGAAGACAAGATTTTAATCATCTTCTCGTTGTTTACCTTACCGCGCTCAACACCTTTTTTCAGGATCTTGCCGGCTTCTTTCATGCCTAAGTCTAAAGCGTCTTGCTTAATGTCTTTCATAACAGCCGGTACGCCTTTAAGCGCTGACTGGTAAGCGATACCGCCGCCCATAATGCCGGCACCTAAAACACCTGCTGTCTTAATTTCTTTGGTTGCAGCTTTAGCGTATTTTTTCGACTTACCTTTAACTGCCTGATCCGCCAGGAAGATACCAACCTGAGCCTGACAAGCCTCGGTTTGGGTGAGGTCGAAAAACGCGTTGTTTTCAGCTGTTAGCGCGCCTTCACGATGCTCGCGGGCACCGTTTTCAATGGCTTCTAACGCTTTGTGCGGTGCCGGATAGTGCTTACCGGCCTTCGCTGCAATCATGCCTTTGGCGGTAACCAGCGTCATCATCAGCTCGGTGTCGTTAGCTTTCAGCGGCTCTAACTTAGGCTGACGCTTCGCTTTCCAGTCCTGCTGACCGGCTGCTGCGGCTTTAGCTAAGTTGAGTGCGGCTTTAGTCAGGTTTTCCGGTTCAACAACCGCATCCACAGCACCAACTTTCAGCGCATCAAGGGCTTTGTTGTTTTTACCTGTGGTTATCCACTCAAGCGCGTTGTCCGGACCAATCACGCGAGGTAAACGCATGGTGCCGCCAAAGCCCGGGATAAGACCCAGTTTAACTTCTGGCAGGCCGATAGTTGCTGTGGTGTCCGCAACACGGTAGTCACAGGCTAACAATGCTTCACAACCGCCGCCCAGTGCGAATCCGGTTACGGCTCCAACGGTTGGAACTGGCAGGTCTTCTAATTGATCAAACACGCGTGAGGCTTTTGCCACCCAGCTGCGGGTTTTTTCCTGATCAGAGAATAGCGTCAGGAACTCGGTAATGTCAGCGCCGACAATAAAGGTCGATTTGCTGCTGGTAACAATAACGCCACGTAAATCGTCAGTGTTCTGTAATTTTGTCAGTGCTTCACTGAATTCTTCTAATGTAGCCTGGTCGAATTTATTAACCGAGCCTTTCGCATCAAATTGTAATTCTGCGAAACCTGGTTCGATAAAATCGACCCGAATGCTTTCACCTTGATAGATCATCTTGGGTCTCCCACGACTTCCATTAATTTGTTGCTATAAAGAAACTGATTCTGCTATAGCTTTGGGTTAAGGTAGACAGAGTTTGGCGCGAATACGCCAATTTTTCAACGGTTATTTAAACATGCGTTTGAATTAATGAAAAAGCAGTCGTTTATCATACGTTACAGTGCGCCATTGTTTTTCGTGTTGTCCCTGTTAAGCATTGGTGCGGTTCAGTCTGAACCTGTTGATGCAAAGCAACGGGAGCAGCAGCGTGAGCTATTCAAAAAAGCAGAGTATGCGGCTAAGCGTGGTCGCCTGGGTGAGTATCGGCTATTACTTAAAAAGCTGAAAGATTACCCTTTGCTACCGTACTTGGAATTGGCTCGACTTGAGCAAATTGGATACCTGGCCAATGAAGACCGCGTTCTGGCTTTTCTCGATAAGTATGAAAAGACGCCCCTCGACTGGCAATTAAGACAGCCCTGGCTTACTTATTTGGCAGGGCAGGAGGAGTATTCTCGTTTTATTCGGGACTTCCGGTATCCGGGAACCTTAACTCACCGTTGTCAATTTATTGAGTCGCAGCGTGAAAAGGGTCTGGACGACGGGCCTTTCAGGCGTCAGGTTGATGCTATCTGGAAGCATGGGTTTTCGCTTCCTTCGGCTTGCGACCCCATTTTGGACGAATGGCAAGAATTGGGTGGCCGTACCGAAGACAAAGTTTGGGAACGACTGGAGTTGGCTGCTGAGCATGGTAACCCGACTCTGCTCCCGTATTTAACTGGTTTATTGCCTGAGTTACAGCAGTATCTGGGTGAGTTTTATCACAAGGTGAGGTATTCACCCGCCGCTATAGAGGACGACTCTTGGTACAAGGGGCGCTATCCTGGAAAAGAGGCACAAATAGTTACCTATGCTTTAACCAAGCTGGTTTGGCGTGATGAAAACATTGCTCTGCGAAGCTATAAAAAGCTGAGTTCACAATTGCCCTTTACTGAACAGCAAGAGGGCCGCATCGCCGAAGAATTTGCTGTTGCGTTAAGCTTAAACTCTCATCCCGAAGCTCGTGTCTGGCATGATCGCGTCCCGGTAAACGCGCTAAATGAACGAGTTTTACAGTGGCGTTTGGCTATTTACCTTAAGGACAAAGATTACGAGGGCCTGAGAGACGCGATTCAAAGTTTGCCGGTTGCCATTCGGCAGGGTAATCAATGGCGTTACTGGCTGGCTCGCTCACAGGAGATAACCGGTAACGCTTTGGCCGCACAGGAACTGTACGAAGATTTAGCCGACGAACGGCATTACTACGGTTTTCTGGCGGCAGCGCGGTTGCAGAAGCCGGTGAGCCTTGAACAAGAGAAACTTGAAGTCAGTGTTGTTCAGCTTGAGCAAATTCGTAATCATCCTAGCGTGCAACGTGCATACGAATTGATTCAATTGGAGCGTTGGGTCGACGCCCGGCGCGAATGGAACCATTTATTAACACAGCTTGATGGCGAAGAGCAGAAAGTTGCGGCATATCTGGCGAGCGAATGGGGATGGCACGATCAGGCGATATGGACCTTAGCGCAAATAGGGCACTTTGACGCTGTGGGCATTCGTTTTCCCTTAGCCTACAAGGATATACTAGGGCGGGCGTCACAAGCCGCAGGAATAGATGAGAGCTGGGCTTTAGCCATTACGCGCCGGGAAAGTAACTTTCGGCACGACGCGTATTCAAGTGCTGGTGCAAGGGGACTAATGCAGATTCTGCCTGGTACTGCAAAGCAACTGGATACTAAGAATAATAGCTGGCGGCGGTTGAATGACCCTGCCGTCAATGTGCGTCTGGGCACGGACTATTTAAGTCGATTGAAACACCGCTTTGAGAATAATTGGTTATTAGCTACGGCAAGCTATAATGCAGGCTACTATCGAGTTAAAGAGTGGTTACCTGACGAGCCTGTTGCTGCCGATGTGTGGGTCGAAACCATTCCGTACCATGAAACCAGAGATTATGTAAAAGCAGTATTGAGTTATCAGCAAATTTATAGGATGTTGGGTGGTAACGAGGATAATTTGTTTGAGCAAGTTGTTGATATGACAATTGTTGATACTGAATAAGGCGATCCAATATGACTGCGACAGCAGATTTGTGGCCGTTGTTTCCTGACCATATAAAGCAGCTTCAGACTCGTGCTGAACGACTTTTTAAACGAGAAAATTTAGATTTAGTTGCCATTCATTCGGGCCAGCAAAAACGTTGGTTTTTGGATGATATGAACTATCCGTTTCGTGCGAACCCTCACTTTAAGGCTTGGTGTCCGGAAACTCAGTTGGCTAATGCCTGGGTTATTTTAAAGCCGAACACCCGGCCAACCTTAGTTCTATTAAGTTCTCCAGATTTTTGGCACACGACAGCAAGCCTCGAGGGAGCTCCTTGGTTAGAAGAGTTCCACGTGGAACACATCAGCTCGCCAGAGGCCATTGAAAAACTACTCCCTTACGATAAGAAAAGCGCGGCTTACCTTGGTGAACATATTGAGGTTGCCAAGGCTCTGGGTTTTGAGAATATAAACCCAGATCCTGTTCTTCACTTTTTTCATTATCATCGCTTGTTTAAAACCGACTATGAAATTGCCTGTTTAACTCAGGCAAACCATATAGCGGCTGAAGGCCATGTTGCGGCCGCTGACGCCTTTTTTAACGGCGCCTCGGAGTTCGATTGTCTGTTGAAATATATGGCGGCTACTCGTCAAGGGCAGAATGAAGTGCCTTATAATCACATTATTGGGCAAAATGAAAACGCCAGTGTTTTGCATCACTGGATGCCTGATAAGAAAGCTTCAGGCTCACTCAAGTCGATGCTGGTTGATGCAGGCGCTGAGGTTTGCGGTTATGCCGCTGACATTAGTCGTACTTGGTCTAAACAACACAATGAATACGAAGAGCTGATAGCCGCGCTTGACCAAATTACATTGGCTTTAATTGATAAAATGAAGCCGGGCGTTGAATTCCCGGCGCTGCACCAGTTGGCTCATGAACAAATTGCTAATGTACTTTTTGCTTTTGGTTTTGTCAGTTGCAGTCCTGAACAAATGATTGAAGACGGCATAACCACGGTATTTCTTCCGCATGGTTTAGGTCATCCTCTGGGCTTGCAGGTGCACGACGTTGGCGCTGCGCAGGCTGATGAAAGGGGTACGCCAATAGCTCCTCCCAGCGGTCATCTTACGCTAAAAACCACTCGTACCGTAGAGCCTCGGCAGGTTTATACCATTGAACCCGGAATCTACTTTATTGAGCCTTTGCTGCAGAAATTAGCGAATTCACGCAATAAGCATTTAATTAACTGGCGCAGAGTGGATGAGTTTAAACCCTTTGGTGGAGTGCGAATCGAGGATAATATTGTGGTTTACCGCGAGCGAAATGATAACCTTACACGCCAAACTGCATTAGATGCTTACGTGAAAAAGGTTACCCGTCTTGCATGATCAGGATTACGACATTCCGGCTTCGGAAACGGAAGTCGAAATAGAAGTTAAAGGCAGCCGCTTTATTGCGTGCCTGGCACATACAGCAAACGTCGACAGCGCATCAGAGTTTCTGGCCGTGATAAAAAAGCGCTGGCCTAAGGCCTCTCACTATTGCTCTGCGTCGCTTTTTTCAGCACCTAATAACAGCCAGAGTATGGCTTACAGCGACGACGGAGAACCCTCGGGAACAGCGGGGCGACCTATGCTTATGGCGCTACAAAATAGCGGCGTCGGCGAGGTTACCGCTATAGTCGTGCGATATTTTGGTGGGGTGAAATTGGGAACGGGCGGACTTCAGCGAGCCTATACCGACGCGACAGTCGCCGCATTAGCTGAGCTTGAAAAAGAGCAAAGGGTTTTTAAACAACGCTTTCAGTTAAATTTTGCTTATACCGACCAGGGCGATGTTGAACCGCTTTTGCTTGAGGCCAATGCTGAAACGGAATCTTCGGAGTACGAGGAAAGTGTGCGGCTTAAGGTGTTGCTACGCCCCGTGAATGTTGGGGCGCTGCAGAAGAAGCTACAAGCTGCCACCCGTGGCCGGGTGCAGTTAAAAGAACTGGACTAAAAGAACATAGCACTTGGCTGGAAGACTTTTTCAACCTGATCAATGTACTTTTTATCCAGCAAGAAAAGAATCACGTGGTCGTCGGAGTGAATGATGGTTTCACTGTGCGCCATAAGCACTTCTTGTCCCCGGACAACCGCACCAATGGTGGTTCCCGGCGGAAGCTTGATATCTTTAATGGCTTTACCCACCACTCGGGACGTGTCTTCATCACCATGTGCAATTGCCTCAATAGCTTCGGCGGCCCCTTTTCGTAGTGAGTAAACGTTAACAATATCGCCACGGCGTACGTGAGTTAGTAGAGCTGAAACAGTCGCACGTTGCGGTGAAATGGCAATATCAATTTCGCCTCCCTGCACCAAGTCAACATAGGCGCTACGCTGAATGAGCACCATAGTTTTACGGGCGCCCATACGTTTAGCCAGCATGGCTGACATAATGTTCGCTTCGTCGTCGTTGGTAACCGCAATAAATACGTCGATATCTTCAACGTGCTCTTCTTCCAGCAACTTTTGGTCGGACGCGTCACCGCGGAAAATTAAGGTATGCTCAAGGCTTTGCGAAAGCTCTTCCGCGCGGGTTTCTGAACGCTCTATTAGCTTAACCCGGTGATCAACTTCCAGTTGTTTCGCCAGGCCGGCACCAATGTTCCCGCCACCAACAATCATTATTCTGCGGTATTTGTCTTCCAGCTTTTGCAGTTCCTGCATTACGGTACTAATGTGGCGGGTGTCGGCAATGAAGAAAACTTCATCATCGGCTTCGATGATTGTGGTTCCGGTAGGGCGTATAGGCTTACCCTGACGATAAATAGCCGCAACCCGGGTGTCGATATTGGGAATATGTTCCCGCAGTGTTGAGATAGCATGGCCAACGAGCTTCCCGCCGTAGTACGCCTTTACCGCGACCAAGCTGGCTCGTCCGTTGGCGAACTCCATCACTTGCAGTGCGCCGGGGTAATCAATAAGTCGGCGAATATAGCTGGTTACCAGTTGTTCCGGTGAAATAATGTGGTCAACTGGGGCATCCTGATTATGAAAAAGCTGATCTTTATAGCGGATGTATTCTTCAGAGCGAATTCTGGCTATTTTCTTTGGCGTATTAAATATCGAGTAAGCAACCTGACAGGCAATCATATTAGTTTCGTCGCTGCTGGTTACTGCAATAAGCAAGTCGGCATCGTCGGCACCCGCGCGACGTAAAACATCAGGGTGCGCTCCGTTACCAACGACGACCCGCAGGTCATACTTATCCTGCAAATCGTCCAGTAAATCGTTGTTGGTATCAACTATGGTGATATCGTTACGTTCGCCAACCAGATTTTCTGCTAATGTGCCGCCGACCTGGCCAACACCGAGTATGATAATTTTCATTCGACTTTTTTCAATCTCGCGTAAAAGAAACCATCCCCGTTACGTTCACCCGGGAGCAGTTGCAGAGTTTTCTGCTTTTCATCAATAGGTATCAGACTAGCACTCGATTGCTGTTTTAGAAAAGACTCAATTTGAGTTTGGTTTTCCTTGCTTAGAATAGAGCAGGTTGCGTAAAGCAGTTCTCCGCCGTTTTTAAGTAAAGGCCAAAGCGAATTTAGTATCTGACTTTGCAATTGCGCGAGCTCATTAATGTCCTCAGCGCGACGCAGCCACTTGATATCGGGGTGGCGGCGTATTACGCCTGTTGCCGAACATGGAGCATCCAAAAGTATGCGGTCAAACTGTTCGCCGTCCCACCAGTCTTCAGTTTCTGCAACATCGGCGCAATGAACTACGGCACTTAAACCGGCGCGCTCCAGATTTTCGTCGACTCGCTCAAGACGTTTAGCATCAATATCAATAGCCTGAACCGGTTGCTCAAAGTCGTTTCGCTCTAGTAAATGCAGCAGTTTGCCTCCCGGAGCGGCGCAACAATCGAGTACGCGGTGGGAAGCTTTTACGTTCAGGTAATCCGCAGCTAACTGGGCCGAACGGTCCTGTACCGATGCGTGGCCCCGGTCAAACCCCGGAAGCCGTTCAACCGGAACAGGCGAATGCAGACGAATCGCATCGCCAGCCAGAGTATCGCCTTCGGCGGCAATACCGCTGTCTTCCAGTTGTCTTAAATAGTCATCGCGATTGAAAAAACGACGATTCACACGTAACCACATGGGCGGGTGTGCGTTGTTCTCAATGAGAATGTCGCTGGCTTGTTGTGGGTGGTCTGCCTGAATTGCTTCAAACAACCAGCGCGGATGATTTTGCATCGCGTCAACAGGTAGCTCGCGCTGCTGTGACTCATCTGTCGCAGGCGCTTCGCGCAGTAATTGACGCAGTATACCGTTTACCAGACCTTTGTGATTACGTTTGCCCAGAATACGCGCTGCTTCTACTGTGGCGCTAACGGCAGCGTGGTCTTTAATACGAAGACAATAAAGCTGATAGGCACCTACCAGTAGTAAGTAGTGCAATACTTTAAGCTTACCTTTAAGTGGCTTATCCAGTTTAGCCCCAACCAGCTTGTTAAGGCTGGGCAGAACCCTTAAAACACCGTAGCTAATTGCACTGGCAAGACGCTTATCTGCGTCAGAGAGTTTACCGGTGGCGTGGGGTAAAGCCGCGGAAAGCGACTCGCCTTTCTCTAATACATGAAAGATAGCGGTTGCAGCGGCGGCCCGGCTAGTTGCTCCCTGACCACCGTTTTCTGAATTTTTCTGCCGGCTCATTGTAATTCCAGTCCCGGGCTAAAGACGTTACTGTAGCCGTTTACTAAGGTACTGGCTGGCTGAGCCTTTTTGCCCGGCATCTGCGCCTGAGTGATACGTAAAATACCGTCCCCGGTCACCACGTCGATGCCTTCGTGTGTGCTATTAATAATCGTGCCCGGACCTTTATTGCTGGCGCCCTGAATAAGTTCAGCTGCGTGAATTTTTACTGTGTTCTGTCCGGCTTTTAAATGTTCTGACTGGCACCAGCTCATTGGCCAGGGGTTAAACGCTCGTACGCAGCGTTCGATAAAGGCCGCCGGTTGTGTCCAGTCTATTTTACCTTCCTGCTTGGTCAGCTTTTTCGCATAAGTGGCATTGGCGTCACTTTGCGGCTTAGCCTGGCTCTGATAGCCGTCGAGATCTTTCAATACTTTAGTTAACGCCTCAGGCCCCAGGCTTTCAAGCTTGTGATAAAGCGAAGCCGAGGTTTCGTCCGGACTGATGGCGCAGCGCTCTTCGTGCAGCACTGGGCCGGTATCCAGGCCGGCTTCCATTTGCATAATGCAGACACCGGATTCTAAGTCGCCAGCCCATATCGCGCGTTGAATTGGAGCAGCACCTCGCCAGCGGGGTAACAAAGAACCGTGCACGTTCAGGCAGCCTTTCGTAGGAATATCTAATACTGCCTGCGGAAGCAGTAAGCCATAAGCCACCACAACCATAACGTCAGGTTTTAGATCGGCTAGTGCAGCCTGATCCTCTTCTGATTTTAGGGACTCGGGCTGATAAACAGGAAGCTGGTGTTCGAGCGCAAGCTTCTTAACCGCACTGGGTTGTGGCTTTTTGCCTCGTCCTGCAGGCCTGTCGGGCTGTGTATAAACGCCCACTACCTGATGAGACTCATCAAGCAATTGTTGTAAGTGTTGTGCTGCAAAGTCCGGAGTACCGGCAAAGACAATTCGCATTATTGTGCTTCCGCCGCTTGCTTCTCAGCTAAACGTTGCTCTTTCTCTAGTTTTTTGCGAATACGTTCGCGCTTCAGCGGCGATAGATAATCAACAAAGAGTTTACCGTCTAAGTGGTCTATTTCATGCTGAATACAAATGGCCAGTAGCCCTTCAGCGGAACGGCTGAAACGCTCGCCGTTTTTATCCAGTGCAGTCACTGTAATTCTCTCAGCGCGTTCAACTTTGGCGTAAACGCCGGGAAACGACAGACAGCCTTCATCGTTCTTAAAGTGGCCTTCTGCTTCGGTAATTTCCGGGTTAATGAACACCAGCGGTTCGTTTTGATCTTCGCTGCAATCAGAAACAAACAGCCGTCTGTGCACGTCAACCTGAGTTGCCGCAAGGCCTACGCCTTGTTCTTCGTACATGGTTTCAAACATATCGTCGATAACCGAGCGGATATTGTCATCTACCTTTTCAATCTTCTGTGCGACTTTGCGCAAACGTTCGTCCGGATATTGCAGAACCGTCATTTTTGCCATTAGAACCTCCAATTCTTCATCTACCCTTAGTTTACCTTAAATTGGTAGGTCAAGGACAGTCTGTGAACACACAGGAACTATGTGTATTAATGGGGATGACACGCGCATTAAACAAGGTACAGAAAGCTGCTCGGGAATGTACCAGCTGGGAGGCCATTTTTGAACGATGGGGGCAATCGCTAAAACCGGTCGAGGCGCGTTGGTTAAATGCAGCTGAAAATTGGTGTCGTAGTGACTATCAGGGCGTTATTTCTTACTTTAGTGAAGATTACCCAACTGCGTTAAAAGCCATAGCTAATCCGCCCTGGTTACTTTATTACCGGGGTCGTAAAGAGCTTTTGCAAGGAGTTAGTGTGGCTATTGTTGGCAGCCGCAAAGCCACTCACAGTGGTTTACAAATTGCTGACTGGTTTAGCGAGCGCTTAGTTGCGGCGGGTGTTGTGGTGGTTAGCGGTCTGGCGATGGGCATTGACGCTCAAGCACATAAAACCGCAGCCGATAAAGGAAAAACCATAGCGGTTTTAGGTACTGGTATCGACCAGTACTACCCCAGAAGAAACAAAGCCTTACAGGACTTTATTGCACATCAGGGGTTGCTGATTTCCGAATTTCCGCCCGGGCAAACCGCGCGAATCGATCATTTTCCCCGCCGTAACCGTATTATTAGTGGTATCAGTCAGGCCGTGGTGGTGGTTGAAGCGGCGCGCAAAAGCGGTTCGCTTTCAACGGCAATACACGCTTTGAACGAAGGGCGTGAAGTTGGAGCTGTTCCGGGGTCGGTGTTGTTGCCTGAGCATCAGGGCTGCCACTGGTTAATTCAACAGGGCGCTAAGTTAATTAATACGCCGCAGGACATTCTTGACTGGTTCTCGGTTGACGATACTGAGGTTGCCATAGAAGGTGATACCGAATGTCGCGATGAAAGCTTGGCAAACAATCGATTGTTCGCTAGTCTGAGTTCAGAGCCACGAACAATTGATGACATGGTACAATTGTCCGGACTCGAGGTTGCTGAAGTCATGGAGAAAGTAGTGTTACTCGAATTAGAAGGGCTAGTGGCAGCCGTACCAGGCGGTTATATCAAAGTGGGGAGGCGCTAAAGTATGTTTGATATCCTCATGTACTTGTTTGAAAACTACATTCATTCGGAAATGGAAGTTGTAGTTGATCACGATGAGTTAACCAATGAACTTACCCGGGCTGGTTTCCGTCACCAGGAAATCCAGAAGGCTTTGGCGTGGTTAGAACGCCTGGCCGATTTGCAGCAAATGGAAACCAAGTCTTATCTGGATGTTGCTCCGCAGCAGTCTACCCGTATTTATACCGCGGCAGAGATGACTCGTTTGGACAGCCAGAGCCGGGGTTTTCTGATGTACCTGGAAAACCTGGGTGTGCTTGATTTTGCTACACGAGAAGTAGTCATTGACCGTGTGATGGAACTGGAAACGCCGAACTTTACTCTGGATGACCTGAAATGGGTTGTACTCATGGTGCTGTTTAATGTTCCGGGCCAGGAAGCTGCGTACGACCAAATGGAAGGTTTGCTGTTTGAGGAAGCTGAAGGACCTCTGCATTAATGTCATCAGATGAGCGCTGTCCCCGTTGTGAGCGACCACTGGTTATTAAACATGTTGGGCATAACAGCTTTTTAGGCTGTACCGGTTACCCGGACTGCGATTATAAACGAGGCCTTCGGGAGCAATCTGAAATTGAGCCCGAAGATCTCGGCGTTCCCTGTCCTGAGTGTGGCCAGGAACTGCAGTTAAAGAGTGGTCGTTATGGCTTATTTGTTGGCTGCAGCGGTTTTCCTGAATGTGAGTTCGTTACTGAACCTAACGTTGAGGAAGAAGAGACGATTCGCTGCCCGGAATGCGGCAAAGGCCAGTTACACCAAAAAACATCGCGGCGCGGTACCGTATTCTACGCTTGCGACCAATACCCGAAATGTGAATTTACCGTGAATCAGCCTCCGGTCGATGAAACCTGTCCCAAATGCCGGTACCCACTGCTGGTGAAAAAGAAAACCGCCGCCGGAATTCGCAAAGTCTGCCCGCAAAAGCAATGCGACTATAAGTCGGACGCGTTATAATCCGACTCATTGAGTTGAGGAGTGATTATGGCAGATACATGGGAAGCAGCGCACAGCGCTATAAAAACGGGCATTATTGCCTATCCGACAGAGGCGGTATTTGGACTGGGATGCGACCCCCGCAATGAAGTGGCTGTGCAGAAGTTATTAAGCCTGAAACAGCGACCCGCCGAGAAAGGTCTTATATTAATTGCCGCCGATTACAGTCAGTTACTTCCCTATGTTGAAGACTCCGCTATTGCGCAGGACAAACGATTCAGCGTTTTGTCACATTGGCCGGGGCCCGTTACATTAATTCTGCCGGTAAGAAAAGGCGTATCAACCTTATTGACGGGCGGTCGCGATACTATCGCTGTGCGCGTGACTGCGCATGAACCTGCCAGAGCGCTGTGCCGCGAGCTGGGTCATGCGTTAGTCTCTACCAGCGCCAATTTAACCGGGCAGGAACCCGCCCGAACTGCGGCAGAAGTGCGTCAGCAATTTGGTGACAGTGTGGACTGGATAATGGATGAAAGCACCGGTGGAGCTGCGAACCCGACTCGAATCATAAACCCACTAAATAATCAGGTTTTCAGAGACGATGCATAATGATTACTTGAAGCAGGTAAAAAGCTACCTGATGTCGTTGCAGGATGCCATTTGTCAGCAGTTGGCGCAGGCGGACGGTGAGCAGAGCTTTCAGGAAGACAGCTGGGACCGGCCGGGAGGCGGCGGTGGTCGCTCGAGGATCATGAAAAACGGTGCGGTTTTTGAACAGGGTGGTGTAGGCTTTTCGCACGTTTATGGTGAGAAAATGCCTGCCTCGGCAACGGCACACCGACCAGAGCTGGAAGGTCGCGACTTCAATGCTTGTGGTGTTTCTCTGGTAATGCATCCGGAAAACCCTATGGTGCCAACGGTCCATATGAATGTGCGTTTTTTCATTGCGCAAAAAGAAGGTGAAGAGCCTGTCTGGTGGTTTGGCGGCGGCTTTGATTTAACGCCGTTTTACCCTTTTGACCAAGACATTATCGAATGGCATCAACAGGCGAAAAATGCGCTAGATAGCGTCGATGAAAAGCTCTATCCGGAATATAAAGCCTGGTGCGACGATTACTTTTTCCTTAAGCATCGCGATGAAGCGCGCGGTGTGGGCGGCATATTCTTTGATGACCTTAACGACCGTTCATTTGACGAGTGCTTTTCGGTTATAAAAGCGGTGGGTGATGCTTTCACCAAAGCTTATTTGCCTATTGTCGAACGTCGCAAAAACCTGGCTTATACTCAGCAACAAAGAGACTTCCAGCTATATCGCCGCGGGCGTTATGTGGAGTTTAATCTGGTCTGGGATAGGGGAACTTTGTTTGGCCTGCAAACCGGTGGCAGAACCGAGTCTATTTTAATGTCGATGCCACCGCTGGCGCGTTGGGAGTACAACTGGCAAGCTGAGCCAGGCTCTGCAGAAGAGCAGCTTACCGAGTATTATTTAAAACCCAGAGACTGGCTGTCAGTATGAAATCCGTGACCAGCCTGGGCGTATTCGGGAATCCCATAGCGCATAGCCTGTCGCCGCGTATTCATGCGCTGTTTGCGCAGACCCGGCAGGACTCAATTAACTATCAACGCTATTTATCCACGCCCGGGCATTTTCCCCGCCGGGTTGCTGAATTCTTCCGCCATGGCGGACAGGGTGCCAATGTCACCTTACCATTTAAACAGCAGGCTGCCTCCTTGGTTACTAAACTATCCGATCGTGCGCGGTTAGCGGGGGCGGTGAACACCTTAATTCCTTATGGCAATGGTCTGCTACTAGGTGATAATACTGACGGCGAGGGTTTGATTATTGACCTTAAAAATAAAGGGTTAAATGTAAGTGAGCGCTCACTTGCTGTCTTTGGTGCCGGAGGTTCAGCACGTGGCATAATACCTCTTCTACTGGAGCAAAAGCCGCGGTGTCTGTATTTGGTTAATCGAACGGCAAAGAAAGCTGAAATGCTTAAATCTCAGCTAGAGACACTGGGACTGGTTGCAGCGAACCGAATTCAGGTACGTTCGTCTGCGTCTGAAATTGACGAGCCTATAGACCTGCTAATTAACGCTACCAGCAGCAGTTTGAATGGACAGCGTTTAACGCTCCCTCCGCTGCTGTCCGAAAATGCTTCTGGCTATGACTTGATGTATGCCGACCAACCCACGGTATTTATGGAGCAACTGACGCAGGCTGGCTGCAAAAATGTCAGCGATGGATTTGGCATGTTGATTGAGCAGGCAGCGTCCTCTTACCAACTTTGGATGGGAGATGAACGCCCCGATACTGCATTTGTTATGGCTGAAATGCGAACTCCTAGTTGATTGATTGAAAAGGGGTTTTCTTTGCTTTTTATAAGTAAAGAAAAATGAGGAACAAAAGGTTATAAAAAAACTGAATTTGTCAGTAGATCATTGCTGATTTTATGGTAATCTGTCTGACCTGCTTTTGAGGCATTTCCTTCCATTTCAGGACAAAAGCAGAATAGTTTCCACAGTGAAACATAATAATAAAAAGTACTAGGTATTTCGGGAAACCTGCCGTTTTAAATCCCATACTATCAATAACTTAAGTAAATTTTGGACACGGGGAAATTTAAATTTCCGGCTGTGGCATGAGTCGTTGTTAACAGAGTTATTAACAGGTTATGCACACTCTGTTCAGTGGCCTGAATTGCCGTTCTGTGGCATCCTATAGGTAACGCTTAATTTAGGTTCTTAACTATGGCCACATCTGTTCCAGAAAATCCTTTTATTCTTGTCGATGGTTCTTCTTATTTGTTCCGCGCTTTTCATGCGCCGCCGCATTTAACCAACTCAAAAGGTGAACCGACCGGAGCTATTTACGGCGTGGTTAATATGCTCCGAAGCCTGCTAAAGCGCTATAAACCCAGCCATATGGCGGTAGTTTTCGATGCCAAAGGCAAAACCTTTCGTAGCGACATTTACCAGGACTACAAAGCAAATCGTCCGCCTATGCCAGACGATCTGCGAAGTCAGATCAAACCTTTGCATGACATTGTCCAGGCTATGGGTTTACCGCTGCTTTGCATTGACGATGTTGAAGCCGATGATGTTATTGGCACGCTGGCGCGCCAGGCCGGCGACAAGGGTCGCTTTACGCTGATTAGTACCGGCGATAAGGACATGGCTCAACTGGTCAATGAACACGTCATGCTCATTAACACCATGACCGATACTTTAATGGACCCTGAAGGGGTTGAGAAAAAGTTTGGGGTTAAGCCAAACCAAATTATCGATTATTTAGCGCTTATGGGTGACAGCTCGGACAATATTCCAGGCTTGCCCAAAGTGGGCGAAAAGACAGCACAGGCACTGCTGCAAAGTATTCCCAGCATTGACGCTATTTACGAAAATGTAGATGCAGTGACTGAGCTTTCGTTCCGTGGCGCCAAGTCTATGCCGGCTAAGCTTAATGAATATAAAGAACAGCTGCTGATGTCGCGTGAGCTGGCGACCATTAAGCTCGATGTGGCAATGGACTTACAACCGGAAGAGTTGAAAATACAGACGGCAGACAGCGAAAAACTGCAGGAGCTCTACAGTCGTTGTGAATTCCGCCGGTGGCTTGATGAGCTGATGGAAACTGGTGCGGCAACGAATCAGGTGCTGGGTGAAACCGATGGCGAAAAACCGACCAGCGATATAAACAGAGACGCGTACGGTGTATTGATGACTGAAAAAGAGGTCAGCGATTACATAACGCAACTGAATAAATTTGATTACTTTGCCTTTGATACCGAAACAACCAGCCTTAATTATATGGAAGCTGAACTGGTTGGTGTGTCGTTAGCCATGGCACCTGGCGAAGCTGTGTATATACCTGTCGGGCATGATTATATGGAAGCGCCGGACCAGGTTGGCCGGGACTGGTTACTGGAGCAGTTAAAGCCTTTACTTGAAGCTGAAAAGCCGCAAAAAGTGGGGCAAAACCTGAAATACGACTCGCATATTCTGCGTCGCTATAAAATTCGTCTGGCGGGGATTTTAAATGACACCATGCTTGCCTCCTACGTGTTTAACAGTGTTGGTTCGCGGCATGATATGGATACCTTAAGCCTGCATTATCTGAATCACAAAACCATTAGTTTTGAAGACATTGCAGGTAAGGGTGCTAAGCAACTGACGTTTAACCAGATTGCTTTAGAGCAGGCGGGGCCTTACGCGGCTGAAGATGCCGACATTACTTACCGACTGCATGACGTGCTCTGGAATAAAGTAAAAGAAACCGGCAGTGAGCTGCAAAGTGTTCTTACCGACATTGAAGTGCCGTTAGTACCGATATTGTGCGATATGGAGCAATACGGCGTGCGCATTGACGCAAACTTGCTGGGTAAGCAAAGCCAGGAAATTGCGGAAAAGCTCGATGCCCTGGAAAAAAAGGCTTTTGAAATTGCCGGCGAGGAGTTCAACCTGGGCTCGCCGAAACAGCTGCAACGCATATTCTTCGAAAAGCTTGAGTTGCCAATTGTGAAGAAAACGCCAAAAGGCGCGCCGTCAACGGCTGAGGAAGTTTTGCACGAGCTGGCACATGACTACCCCTTGCCGGATGTGATACTGCAGCATCGCGGCTTGTCGAAGCTTAAATCAACCTATACCGACAAGTTACCGAAGATGATTAACCCCGATACAGGGCGCGTACACACCTCGTACCAACAGGCGGTTACCGCAACCGGGCGTTTGTCTTCAACAGACCCTAACCTGCAGAATATTCCAATTCGTACCGCCGAAGGGCGCAGAGTGCGTCAGGCCTTTATTCCTGAGCAAGGCTATAAGATTGTCGCTATCGACTATAGCCAGATTGAACTGCGCATTATGGCGCACTTGTCGCAAGATGAGTCTTTGCTTAAAGCCTTTGCCGAAGGCCTGGATATTCACCGTGCGACAGCGGCCGAAGTGTTTGGCTGTAAGGCTGATGAAGTCAGTAATGACCAGCGCCGTCAGGCAAAAGCGGTGAACTTCGGGCTAATTTACGGTATGTCAGCCTTTGGACTGGCGCGGCAACTGGGTATTGCCCGTCATGAAGCTCAGCACTATATGGACAAGTATTTTGAACGCTTCCCTGGAGTTTTGCGTTACATGGAAGATACTCGCAAGCAGGCAAAAGAGCAGGGCTATGTTAAAACCCTGTTTGGACGTCGTTTACCCTTGCCGGATATAAAAGCCAGTAACGGAGCCCGTAGAAAAGGGGCGGAACGTGCAGCTATCAATGCGCCAATGCAGGGCACTGCAGCGGATATCATTAAGAAAGCTATGCTGAAAGTTGCCGACTGGATTGACAGTAATAACTGTCAGGATGATGTGCGTATGCTAATGCAAGTTCACGATGAACTGGTGTTTGAAATAAAAGAGTCGAAATTAACGGATTATATTGAACAATTAACTGAAGTAATGGAAAAGGCTGCAAGCCTTGATGTGCCTTTAATAGCGGAAGCTGGTAAAGGTAATAACTGGGACGAAGCTCATTAATTTTAAGAATTGTCTGAACTTTTTATAAAGGGTCTAGTCACAACAAGTGAGGGCATTAATCCTCCCTCAAAAAATTGTTCTCCCTGGATTACTTTTCGCCCGGCTTTTTAGTCGGGCTTTTTTCTGTCTATTTCTGTGGTATGCCAGCCATACCGGAGCGGCCTCTGCGGTTAGCGAACCAAACCCCAACTAAAATGGCGAGCATTCCAACTCCCTGTTGCAACCAGAAGTCTTCGCCATCAAGTATCCCTAGTATAAGAGCGACAATGGGAATTAGGTAGGTGACCGAGCTGGTAAAAACGGTATTGGTGAGTTGTACTACATGGTTAAAAATAACTAAAGCGCCGGCGGTTCCTGCGATACCCAGAGCCAGAACAGAAAACAGCGATAACATTGCGCCCGGCTGCTGAACCTGAGTAATAAACTCCGTTCCTGCAAACAAGTAGATTGTTGCCGGAACGGCAGCCATAAGCAAAGATATGCCGGTAATGGTTAATGGCGATAAGTCACTGATTTTGTGTTTGATGAGGTTCAGGTTGAGCCCATAACAAACGGTTGCGGCCAGGACTAACAAGGCGTACAGATTAAAGTCCCAGCTGCCATTAGCCGAAGCGGTAACCAGAAGCAAGGTACCAAACAAGCCAATGGCTACGCCAATAACCTGTGCTAAGCGCGCTTTTTGATGAAAGAACAATGCACCAATAACCAGTGTTGCGATAGGGGTTAATGCATTTAGGACCCCGGTAACGCCGCTTGCCAGCTGTGTTTGGGCAATAGCAAACATAAAAGCCGGAATAAGACTGCCAACCAGCCCGACACTGGCAAGCTTTAACCAATGTTTGCGGGTAATTTTATTCAGTCGGCGGGCAATGAAAGGGGCAAGCACAAGTCCTGCTGAGCTGATGCGTAGTGCGCCAACTTCCATTGGACCAAAGGCCAGTAAGCCTTTTTTTATTAACAAAAAAGAGCTACCCCAAATTAATGCGAGTAACCCTAATAATAACCAGGCACTAAGTGGTGGCGTGTTATTCGTCGTCATACTCTTTGCTATACCACTGGTTGAGTTTCTCTTCGACTTGCTCGACACCTATGCGCTTCAATGAGGAAAAGGCTTCAACCTGAACGTCGCCGTTGAAGGCAATTGCCGCTTGCTTGGCTTTTAAAACGGTTGATTTGCGCGCGCCTTGTTTGAGTTTGTCTGCTTTAGTTAATAAAGCCAGTACCGGCAGATCGCAGTCTACAGCCCAGTAAATTAATTCCTGATCGGTTTCGCGGAAAGGGTGACGAATATCCATTAATACCACGATGCCCTTTAAACTGTCCCTTTGCTGAAGGTACTCGCTTAAAGAACGTTGCCATTTTTCTTTGACAGCTAATGGAACCTTAGCGAATCCGTAGCCGGGTAAATCTATCAGTCGCTGACCTGTGGTTAGTTCAAAAACGTTAATTAACTGAGTCCGTCCCGGCGTTTTACTGGTGCGGGCCAACGCTTTTTGACGCGTCAGGGTGTTTAACGCACTGGATTTCCCTGCGTTAGAACGGCCGGCGAAAGCAACTTCAATGCCTGAGTCCGGCGGCAGTTTGCTGATATCGGGTGCACTGGTCACAAATTTTGCCGATGCGTAATCTAATTGCTGATCTGCCACTATTAAGGTCACTTTTATTGAAAAAACGGAACATCTACGCGCATTATGAAGTATCCGGACAGTATCTCCAATGATCATTTAGCAATTGATTCGGTTTTAATCATTTAATCCACACAAGTTTTGTGTAAAATAGCAACCTGCTTAAGGTGATTTATTGGGGCGCGTGGCGCCATCCAGAACAGAAGAGAAGCAAACATGAAAAAATTCGCAATCTTTTTGGGACTTTTCTTCGGTACCGCCGGTATCGCAGTAGCACAAAGCGGCGACGCTGAAGCCGGAAAAGAGAAATCGCAAGTTTGTGCGGCTTGCCATGGACCCAATGGTGAATCTCCGACCGATATGTACCCACATTTGGCCGGTCAGCACCAAAAGTATTTGTTGAAGCAGCTGAAAGATTTCAAATTGGCCTCTGAAACAGGCGGCGAAGAAGGCCGTAATAACCCCATTATGATGGGGCAGGTTGCCTCCTTATCAGAAGAGGACATGGCCGACCTTGCTGCGTTTTATGCAGCGAAGGACTCACCGAAAGGCGAAACTCCTGAAGACATCATCGCTAAAGGCGAAGATTTATTCCGCCGCGGGAACCCTGATAGCAATATGCCTTCATGTGCAGGTTGCCACGGCCCTCGAGGTAATGGCATGGGCTTAGCTGCTTTTCCTGATATTTCAGGTCAGCACGCCGCATACACCAAGTCTCAGTTAGAAATGTTCCGTAGCGGCGAGCGTGCAAACGATCCGAATGAAATGATGCAAGGCGTTACAGAGAAAATGACAGACGAGGAAATTGAGTTGCTGTCTAAGTTCTTGAGTGGCTTGTATTAAATTTGTATTTGCGAATAGAAAAGCGACTTCGGTCGCTTTTTTTATGGGTATGAAAAATGTTATGAGCAATGTGCTTTTTTGTGCCTTGTTAACAAAAAGTAATAAAAAAGTGGTTTTTTAGATCAATAAAATCATTGAATTAATATTTGGTTCAAGTAGTCTTAACAACGCTCGGGGAGCTTCCAGACAGAAAAAAACAAAAAAAAGATGTTAAAAGCCCTTGAGAAAATAATAAAAAGACTGTAAAAATACAGCTGACTCGACACAAAAAAATAACAAGAGGTCGAGAGGTTATCGAAAAGTCAGATGTTATCTTATTTCTCGATAATCCAGGGAGTAAAGCCAACAGGCTCGCGGTTGCTCCACTTAATAATAACAATAATAAAAAGCAGACAGGTTACGGAAAACCGCAATAAAAACTCGGAAACAGTGACAACCATTCTCATAGTTGCAGTGCGCTGCCAATTTTATGAGAGAATCAGGCGATGTGAAAGCATCGCCTTTTTTCTTGCCTAAAAATCATCTCAGACTTGTAATTCGTTGCTCCCCACTGACGTAATCCACGTTATTGCGTTACAATAGACCACATTAGTTGTTATTCAGGAGCGACCATGACTCGCCAGAAAAAGACACGTAAGGCCGGACCACTGGCACAGCCTAAAACTCCGAGAGATGCACGCGCAACAGATGCGGCATCCAAGGGCAAGAAAAAAGGAAAGGGACAAGCGCCTGGTCAGCGACATTCATCGGCTAAAGTTCTGCAACAAAGCAAAACAAAAGGAGATGAGAAAGATCCCCGCCATGGAAGTCGTCGTAAAATAGCTTTGGTGATGACACCTGAACAGGAGCTGAAGCAGTTGCAGGAAGATACCAAACTGCAGCTACTGGCTGAACGCTTTGAAAACGATGAGTCTCTGACAGCAGAAGAGCAAAGCTACCTGGACGAGAAATCTGAGCGTTACGAGCAGCTGATTGCCAAACTGGGTTATGAACTCGACGAAGAATGGGACGACGAGGAGAACTAATGTCCAGCGAACTTTATTGGATTATCGCCATTGTAGGCGTATTGATTATTGTAGCTCTGGGTTGGTACGCTTCGACTTTACTGTTGCGCCTGCGTACTCAGACTCAAGTTCGCGAAGCTGCGGTGCAAAAGCGCGTTGACCGTATTGATGAAAGCATTATTACCATAGCCAAAGCAATGCAGCAGGAGCAATGTCCGCTGTCTGAAGGATGCTTGAGAATTGTAGTGTTGCTTGATCATCGACCTGAAGCGGTCGATTACGATTACTCTAATGACTACCCTGCAATGCACGATATGTACGAGAAAATTAAGCATATGCCAACGCATGAATCGCGTAAGAAGTTTCCTAAGAAGAAAGTGAAGGAAATGGACGACGAGCGAGAAGGCTATGAGAAGTCCATGCGCGATATTATTCTTTCTGACGTTGATAAGCTATTAAAGCAATTTCCGGCGGCCTGAGGAGGCGGCATGGCGTTTTTTAAAGGTGTAAAAGAAGATATAGCCAGCGTTTTTGCAAGAGACCCGGCTGCGCGCAATACCATGGAAGTGTTATTTCACTATCCCGGGCTTCACGCTACCTGGTTTCATCGCGTAAGTCATAAGCTCTGGGGCTGGAAACTGTACTGGCTTGCCCGTTTTGTCTCTAATATTTCACGTTGGCTTACCGGTATTGAGATTCATCCCGGGGCTAAAATTGGTCGTCGTTTCTTTATCGACCACGGTATGGGTGTGGTTATTGGTGAAACTGCGGAAATTGGTGACGATGTCACTCTTTACCATGGTGTCACTCTTGGTGGTACAAGCTGGCATAAAGGTAAGCGACACCCGACATTGAAAGACGGTGTGGTTATTGGTGCCGGGGCTAAAGTACTGGGTCCCATTACGGTCGGAAAATCTGCCCGCATTGGTTCTAACGCTGTTGTTGTCCGCGACGTACCTGAATTAACAACGGTTGTAGGCATTCCGGCTCGTGTGGCTCAGTCTGGTGTTGATAAAGAAACGACTGAGCGACGCAAGAAAATGGCTCAGGAATACGGTTTTGATGCTTATGCTATCTCGGCAGATAATCCTGACCCGGTGGCAACCGCAATAGGCCGGATGTTGGATCATGTGCAGGTGCTGGATAACAAGGTGTCTGACCTATGCCAGGCGGTTAATAAGCTCGGTGGCGATGTCTGCGGTGAGATCCCCGAAGTTGATATGGACGACGTCGAGTTTCTGGAAGAAAGCGAACGCGCCGCTAAACGACGCGCTCATAAAGACGATGCTTCTGCATCGGATACTCAAGAACCTTAATCTTTTAAATTAAAGCGCTCAATCAATGAATACAGCTCTTTACTGGTATTTTGCAGTTCGTTGCTTGAGTGCTGAGTTTGCTCTGCCGTCTGCTGGGTCTGGCGAGCTGTATTGGCAATTTCAGTAATTTGTTCACTAATATGGTCAGCCACGCCACTTTGTTCTTCAACAGCTGAAGCCATCTGTGCTGACATGTCAGAGATATCCTGGATAGCAACTGAGATTTCGGCAAGTGCATTGTCGGCCTGACGGACTTTGTCTACTCCTTCAGCTGCCGCTTGTTCACCTTGTTTCGATACCTCTACTGCATTACGTGCACGATCACGTAGTTGCTGGATGACTTTGTGAATACCCTCGGTAGACTGAGTGGTTCTTGACGCCAATGAACGAACCTCATCAGCAACGACTGAGAAACCGCGGCCATGCTCCCCGGCACGTGCTGCTTCTATGGCTGCGTTCAATGCCAACAGGTTGGTTTGATCCGCAATAGATGAGATTAAATCTGCGGCTTCGCCTATAGCCCCGGTCGACTGATCCAATTCTTCAACTGTTTTTGCTATCTCCCTTACGGCATCGTGCAGCCTTACAATAACTTCGCTTGCCTCTCGGGCAAGGCCTACACTTTCACTAACATTAGCTTTGGCCGATTCAGCTTGCTGTGCGTTACGCTCGACAGTATCCGCGACCTCCTGAATCGCTGAGGCCATCTCATTCATAGCGGTTGCAGTCTGTTCCGTAGCTGCTGTCTGTTTGTCGACGTACTGTTTACTTAGCTGCGCTTGCTCGTAGGTATCATCGGTGACCTTTAACAAACCGCCGACGGCATCTTTCATGCGGCTTAATGCTGTCTGGTTACGTGCGCCTTCACTCACTAGCTGCATTGCCAGCTTAGCCTCGCGCCCTTGCTTATCGAAATAAGTCATACCAACTAACTCTGAATCGAAAGCTTCTGGGCGTAATGTTAATAAACCTTGCAGCATACGCCCGATATAAGCGCCATAAGCAAAGGTTGTCACGGCCGTAGCGACTAAGGCGATAAGAGCTGATAGAGGCTCACCCAGTATGGCGATTGTGGCACTGGCAATAAGACCCGGAGCGACGACCGGCATTAAATCTTTAAAGCCTAACCATAAACGTTTACTTAAGGGGATGGCGTGTTTTCCTGCGTTTAGACGGTCATAAACGCCCTGAGCTCTTTTTTTACGGTTATCTGACGCTGCAACGCGGACGGATTCAAACCCAACTGGCTTACCGTTTTCCACAATAGGCGTGACATAAGCGCTGACCCAATAATGATCACCATTTTTACAACGGTTTTTAATTAGGCCCATCCAGGGTTTCCCGCGTTTAATCGTTTTCCACATTTGCTCAAAGACGCCGCCGGGCATATCGGGGTGACGGAGCACATTATGGGGAGAGCCGATTAGTTCATCTCGCGTATAACCACTAACACTGACAAAGTCCTCGTTACAGTGCTTAATGACTCCTTTAAGATCGGTTGAAGATATCAATCGATAGTGGTCTGGAAAGCGGTTTTCCTTTCCTGTTACCGGACCGTTATTTTTCATAAGCACCTTCACATTGTTTGATTAACATCAATATCAGTAGGGTTATCGTATCCTTGCGGGAAAAGTTTAGCAAAATAGGCGTTTAGCCATAAAAAAACGCCGCTAAAAGCGACGTTTTTAAATTCTTTGTATAAACGTTCGGCACCCGAAAGGGTACAGAAGGTTCCTTACATAGGAACTACGTTTTCAGCTTGTGGACCTTTAGGGCCTTGAGCTACGGTGAAAGAAACTTGCTGGCCTTCTGCCAGAGTTTTAAAACCGTCAGACTGAATAGCGCTGAAATGTACGAAAACGTCTGCGCCGTTTTCTTGTTCGATGAAACCGAAGCCTTTAGCTTCGTTAAAGAATTTTACTTTACCAGTAGTAGTAGACATGCTGATATTCCTCGTAGTGCATGTTGAAATCAATGTAGTGCTCAAAAAACTTAGGTATTACTTGGACTTACAGAACGAGGTACAGCAAAAATGACTTCGTAAAAAATCTCAAATCAATAGCCGAAATTTTCTCAGCGGTTTTGAGTATACGCTTAAAACCGCCTGAGTCAACAATACCTTGAGTTATTTTAACCAGTTACGGCTGATATGCCGGAAGGTATCTGTTCCTGATTTTTCCAGCCATTCAAATGCTGCCATTTCCGAAGTGATGATTTCCACTCCGGCGTTCCGCATACGCTCAATGGCACTAGCTTTGTCCGTAGGACGCCGGGATCCAACCGTGTCGGCAGGTAAAAATACCTGGTATCCCGATGCCTGAAGCTCCATCGCTGTTTGAAGAACACACACGTGGGTTTCCATGCCCATGATAACCACCTGCTTCTTATTATACTCTGAAAGCACATCACGGAAGGTATCATCGCGCAGGGCGCTGAAATGCGTTTTCTCGACCACCCGGGCGGCTTCAATGATCTCTTCTAGACTGTCTACGGTGTACCCCAAGCCTTTAGGATACTGCTCGGTAATAAGGATGGGTAAATCCAGCTGCATGGCAATTTCGCCCAGCCAGCGCATGCGAGAAGTAACCACATCGCGTTGGTGGATGGCTGGCAGTAACTTCTCCTGAGCATCAACAATCAGTAGTAAAGAGTCTTTCGCAGAAAGTAGCATGATGTATTCCTGTTGGTACTAAGTGATAACAGATACTAACTCTAGCTGATTAACACTACCATCAGCAAAAAGTCTAAACTTGGTTAATAATTATGCGTGAAATTTGCAGTTAAGGCGGTCAATGGCTACAATCCCCGCCTTTCCAAATGCAGATGCACATCCAAACAGTAAATAAAAGGTGACACCATGGCTCCGGTATTGATTCTAATGGGTTCCCAGTCCGATTGGCCGGTAATGCAAAAAGCGGCAGAAATGCTCGAGTCCCTGGGCATTAAATGGCAGGCGAAAGTGGTCTCTGCACACCGCACGCCGGACTTACTTAAATCGACAATGGAACAAGCGGAACAAGATGGTGTGCCTGTGGTTATTGCGGGAGCCGGTGGTGCTGCTCATTTACCGGGTATGCTGGCGGCTTATACTGCTATTCCAGTGTTTGGTGTGCCGGTTCCGAGCAAGCAGTTAAAAGGTTTAGACAGCTTATTGTCTATTGTGCAAATGCCTAAGGGTGTCGCTGTTGGTACTCTGGCTATTGGCGATGCCGGCGCGGCAAACGCAGGCTTACTGGCGGCACAGGTTATTGGCAGCTTTGACAGTGACGTGCGCAAACGGGTACACGAATTCCGCACTGCACAAAAAGAAAAAGTGATGGCTAACTCAGACTTGGAATTACCAAAATGAAAATCCTGATCCTTGGTAACGGCCAGTTAGGGCAAATGCTGGGTAAAGCTGTTATTCAGCAGGGCCATGAATGTGTTTTATACAGCGACCGGCAAGATCAGGTCATGGCATTGGGTAGCCAGCAGCCGTTATCGATGACGTTAGCGGAAGCGAATGAATGGGCTGATGTGACAACCTGGGAGCACGAGCACTTAGGTGAAGAGCTGGTGGCTAAAGCTGCCGACAAATTTCTGTTGCAACCTGAACGTTTTAATCTGCTGGTTGACCGTCGCTCTCAAAAAGCCTTGTGCGATGAGCTGGATATACCTACATCGGCCTGGAAGGCATACGAAAACGCAGCTGAGTTAAGCGCTATTTTAAACGGCTGCGACCATGCAGTTGTCATTAAATCGGCAAAAGGCGGTTACGATGGCAAAGGTCAGTGGCGCTGGCGTCCGGGTGACGACATTGCGGCCGTTGCGGAAGACGCCGGGCAACGCCCGGGTATTGTTGAAGACATGATCGATTTTACCGATGAAGTGTCGGTTGTCGGTGCGCGTTCACATAAAGGTGAACAGCGTTGTTTCCCGCTGACGTTGAACGTGCATACCCAGGGTATTTTGTCGTATAGCCTGGCGGGTGCAGAGCATTTTTCAAAAAAACTGGAAACCTTAGCCAAAGAACATCATCAGAAACTGACCAATGCGCTGGACTACGTCGGTGTATTAGCTATTGAGTTCTTCGTTGTCGGTGAAGGTGACAACCAACACTTGCTGGTGAACGAAGTGGCACCGCGGGTTCATAATTCCGGTCACTGGACGATGAGCGGTGCTAACTGCGATCAGTTTAATTTGCATATACGTGCTATTACCGGCTTGCCATTGCCGGACTTGCTGATCGCGCCGACATTAATGGTGAACGTAATTGGTGTTGCCGGTATTCCGGAAGCTTTGTGGGAAGCCGCCGCTGCCGACTGTCACTGGTACGGTAAAGAGGCACGTCACGGGCGTAAAGTGGGTCACGTTAATATCATGATTGATTCGTTTGAACGCGGCGAGAACCTGGCCAGCAGTTGGGCTGAAAAGCTGCAACTACTGGTTGGCTAAACTTTTTAGGGCGTTAATAATTCTGCGAATGAGCGGCTAAAACCGCTCATTCAGCCATTTCTGCATATCCTGAACCTGCTCCATACACAGTGAATGTGGCATTGGGTAGGTCTGATACGTCACTGTAAAACCTTTCTCTTTTAATACCGCACAGGCTTTTTGTCCCAGAACTTCCGGGACTACCGGATCCTGCGTACCGTGCTGAACCAAAATAGGCAGTTGCGCGTTGGCTTCATTTACCTCAATGTCACCCGCGGTGGCAAAGTAAGTGGAATGCGCCATTAAACCCGCTAGTGGTTTCGGGTAAGTCAAAGCTGCTTCATAACCTACGGCACCACCTTGTGAAAATCCGGCAATAATAATGCGCTTACTGTCTATGCCCTGAGCAACTTGTTCGTCGATCATGGCGTGCACTTTAGCGGCAGATTCGCGTAGCTGTTGGCTGTCAATTTGGCGGTCGATGCTCATGTCGGTAATGTCATACCAGGCTGGCATGACCATGCCCTGGTTTATGGTAACTGGCATTTGCGGTGCATGAGGAAACAAAAAGCGAACCTGCGCGTTATTAATTTTTATGTGCTCTGTCATGGGCACAAAGTCGTTACCCGATGCACCTAAACCGTGAAGCCAAATAATAACCGCGTCGGCGTTACCCGCCGGCTCATGTTTAATAACTTCCAGAGACATTACTGATTCCCTATAGCTGCGGCCGGGTACGAACCCAGCCAGTGAATGTTGTTCATTTTAGCCAGCTCCTGCAAAGCGGCTGCTACACCTGGCTCGCTGAGGTGCCCGTCAAAATCAATAAAGAAATGATAGTCACCAAACTGACTGCCCGCCGGTCTTGAAACAATGGAGGTTAAGTTAATTTGCTGTTTTGCAAAAACCTGTAAGCTGTCGACCAATAAGCCCGGGTGATCGTTGTCGTCAATGAGCAGCAAACTGCTTTTCCAATGCGTACTTTTATCAAATTCCGGCGTTTCAGATGTTGCGGATAATACCACGAAGCGCGTTTCGTTACGTGGGTTGTCAGCAATGTTGCTGTTCAGAATCTGTAATGAAGCGGGACAGTTTACGTGCTTGGGAACCACCGCCGCAGAGGGCTTTTCAGTGGCCAGCAAGGCATCCAGCGACAATGCATTACTCGCGGTGTGTATAACCGGAAGCCCCAATTCATTCAGGCACTGATTGCATTGACCGGCTGCTACAAATTGTGCCCATATTTGCTGTGGCTGAGCACTATTGGCCAGGCACTGAAAACCAACCGGAATGCGAATTTCCGCCTGAATATGTAGTGGGCGCTGAACCAGGTAGTCCACAACAGGAGAGACAAAGCCCTCGGTTAAATTTTCAATAGGCACAACTGCAGCGTCGCAGTCATTACCAATTGCGTCCAGACAACTCACCAGGCTGTCCAGTAACTGAATTTGGTGTTGCCTTTCGGGTTGATAAAGCCCTGCCGCAACCTCGGAAAAGGTGCCGGCAGGGCCCAGTGTCGCTATTCTCATTTCTTATACTGCTCAAACCACGCCAGCGCGTGTTCAATTTTGGCTATCATATTAGAAGGGCGAGCCGTAACGCCGTGAAAAGCGCCTGGAACACGTACCATAGCGGTGTCGACTTTTTGCAGCTTCAACGCCTGATAGAACTGCTCGGTTTCCGATATTGGCGTACGGCGGTCTTCTTCACCAGTGAACAACAATACCGGTGTTTCAACGTCACCCACCATAGACAGCGGGGAGCGTTGCCAGTAATGCTCCAATTCTTCCCATGGCATACCCGGGAACTGGTTAGTAATTTGACCAATAGAGCTGTCAGCGGTCAGTACTTTACTGACCCAGTTAATCACCGGATTAGTGGCTGCCGCAGCATTGAAACGGTTAGTCAGGCCTACCGCATAAGCGGTTGCAATGCCCCCTGCAGAGCCGCCGGCAATAAATAGGTTGTTGGAGTCAGCAATACCCTTATCAATGAGCAAATCAATGCCGCTCATGTGATCGGCAAAGTCATAAGGTGATGAGTAGTTACCGTCCAGCAGCATGGCAAAATCTTTACCGTAAGAGGTACTGCCGCGATGGTTTACATAAAGCACCACATAGCCTTCCGCTGCGTAACGCTGGTGTTCTGCGGCAAAATGCGGACCGTAAGACAGATGAGGGCCACCATGCACTTCTAACAGCAGAGGATACTCTTTGTTTTCATCGTAGTTTGGCGGCGTAATATACCAGCCATGAATTTCCTGACCGTCGTAGCGTGATTCATAGCGAATTTCGTGAACTTCCCCCAACTTACGGTGACCAAGCAGGTCTTCATTTAGCTGAGTAAACTGAACCGCCTCGCCCCCTTGCGGCTGATAACCGACATCGGCGGGGCGATATTCGGAGCCTTTGGTGTAGGCAATTGCACCGGTCTGAGAGGCAGTGAATGAGCCCATGGTATAAGGGCGGCTAACGTAAACACCGGAAACATCATCCACCCGATTCGTCAGCTCATTGCTCAAGGTGACATCAGCAACCACGGTTTTGCCCTGATCGGCGTAAGAAACCGCCAGTGAATCATTGCCTGTCCATTGTGGTGAGCTGAAAGAACGGTCGAAGTCAGCCTGTAGCTCGGCTTCCGAGCGCTCACTCCAGTCCATGATCCACAATTGTGATTTATGGTAAGGCACCGGCTCGTTCGAGCTGTGTAAGTAAGCTAAATGTTCGCCGTTTGGTGAGAACTGTGGTGATGACTCGCGACCGGGTTTATCGGTCACCTGAGTCACTTCTTTTGAATCTAAGCTAACGTTGTATAAGTCGCTCTCATTGACCTGATAAGCCCAGTCTTCAGAGCGGTTACCAGAAAAAACAATATGCTTGTTATCGGCCGTCCAGGCTAAAGGACCACCGTGCCGATAAGGTCCGTCGGTTAGCTGACGTGCGCTACCGCCTTCTGCCGGTACGACAAAAATTTGTGTGTGCGCAGGCTCTAAAACGCCGGTGCCGTCGCGTTGATAATAGGCTTCCTGAACAATAATGGGAGAGTCAGACCACTTAGCGCCTTTAGGTTTTGTTGGCTTTTTCACACTTTTAGCAAAAGGCGTAGCTTCGGCTTTAACCGACAGAGTAAAAGCCAGTTGGGTGTCGTCGTTAGACCAGCTAATACTGCCCGGGCTTTCGCTTACGTGAGTGACTTTGGCGGTGCGTTGTTCTTTAATCCAGTGCACATGAATCTGGTTCTTTTCAGAACGGTTAGAGGCAAAGGCAAGGCGAGTACCGTCATTCGACCAGGCGAGGCTGCCGTAGTTAAACTTATCGTCAAAAATTGGTAAATGTTGACCGGTTTCGGTATCAATTAGCCATAATGAGCGCCGGGTATTGTCTTTCATGTCGTCAAAACTGTTGCGGATGTACGCAATGTATTTGCCGTCGGGTGAAATACTGACCTGGTTGGCGTACTCAAGCTGGAAAATGTCGTCCGCCTGAAAGGTTTCTTGTGATAAGGCTGGAACGGAAGTAAAAAGTAACGCTAAGCTACCGACAATGACAGATTGCTTTAACCACATTGTTATTCTCCTTTTGGGTTATGGCTTTACGTTACTCAAGCTTGCGGAGCGATGCAAAGAGTTCCGTTCAAGTTGTTGGAAAATACGGTAAACTGAAGGCCTTTTGCAAAGGCTGGACGAAAATTAAAAAGGAAACCCCATGCATTACCGCCAAACTCGCGCTGAGATTTCTTCCTCCGCTATACAGCACAACGCTAAGTGGGTACGTCGTAAAATGGCGGGCGGAAAACTTCTGGGCGTGGTTAAAGCTGACGGTTACGGACACGGCGTCGTTCCCGCGGTTAATGCCTTGGAAGAGCTGGTTGATGGCATGGCTGCGGGCTTTATGGAAGAAGCGTTAGCGGTTCGGGAAACCGGTTACAAAGGGCCTTTGGTAATACTGGAAGGGTGTTTCTCAGCGACTGAACTGAACCTGTGTTGTGAACATCAGTTGAGTCCGGTGGTGCATTGTGAACAGCAACTTGAGTACATTGAGCAGGCAAAGTTGACTAGCCCTTTGTGGGTCTGGTTAAAAGTGGACACCGGTATGCACCGGCTAGGCTGGTCTGAAGAGCAGGCTCCGCAAGCATTAAAGCGCCTGCGTGCGAGCAAGAATGTCGCCGGTGTGACCTTAATGTCGCACTTAGCCAACGCCGATGCCGAGCATCGTTTAAACGCCCGTCAAAAACAGCAGTTCTGCCAGTTGTCGGAAACCCTTAAAGACTATCAGGCACGGAGCTTCCACAACTCAGCCGGACTTTTAAACCCGGATACTCAGTGGTCACTTCAGGATAATGACTGGGCCAGAGCGGGTTTACTGCTTTATGGTGTGAATCCGTCTACGGTGACTGAAGTGCAGGCAGAACTGAAGCCTGCAATGCGCTTAGTTGCTCCGGTTATTGCATTGCACCAGCTGGAAAAAGGCGAGTCGGTAGGTTACGGCAGCGGCTGGAGTGCCGATAAACCCAGTGTTATAGCGACAGTTGCTATGGGTTACGCTGACGGTTACCCAAGGCAGGCGGAAAATGGCACACCGGCAATGGTTCGTGGAAAGCGTGTGGGTTTGGCCGGACGAGTCTCTATGGACATGCTGACGATTGATGTTACCGGTATTGAAAATCTGCAGTTAGGCGATGATGTCGAGCTTTGGGGCCCTAATATTGACGTGCGAGAAGTCGCCGCCTGTGCTGATACTATTTCCTGGCACTTGCTGACCGGCGTTAGCGGCCGGGTTCCCAGAGTACTTGTATAGGTTTTTCGTTCATTAGCCATACAAAAAGTATGGCATTTATTAGTATTTATCCTACAAGTTTTACATCGGCACCCCTGATCTTTGTCAACAAAAGCGTATACTTGAGACAAACCTTAATTAAGGGTGCTTGCTATGTTTGAAAGTTTTGACGCACTGTTTTTAGCGCGCTTCCAGTTCGCGTTTACCATCGCGTTTCACATTATTTTTCCTGCCTTTACTATCGGGGTTGCTAGTTACCTGGCGGTTCTCGAAGGCCTGTACCTCAAAACCCGCAACCCGGTTTACCAGCAGCTGTTCCGTTACTGGGTGAAGATCTTCGCTGTGGCATTTGGTATGGGCGTGGTCTCCGGTATTGTTATGAGCTACCAGTTCGGCACCAACTGGTCGGTATTTTCCGATAAAGCAGGCCCGGTTATCGGCCCGCTAATGGGTTACGAAGTACTCACTGCGTTCTTCCTTGAAGCCGGGTTCCTTGGCGTTATGCTGTTCGGTATGAACAAGGTAGGCGAGAAGTTACACTTCTTCGCTACCCTGATGGTCGCGGTGGGCACGGCTATTTCAGCCTTCTGGATTTTATCGGTAAACAGCTGGATGCAGACGCCCGCCGGTTACGCTATGAATGACGTAGGGCAGTTCGTGGTCACCGACTGGTTTGAGGTGGTGTTTAACCCGTCCTTCCCTTATCGGCTGGCGCACATGCTGCTGGCAGCCTATCTCACCGTGGCCTTTGTGGTCGGCGCAGTGGGTGCTTGGCATTTGCTGAAAGACAAAACCAACGCCGCCGCCCGTAAAATGTTCTCCATGGCCATGTGGATGGCACTCATTGTGGCACCGCTGCAGGTTCTTGTTGGAGACTTCCACGGACTGAATACGCAGGAGCATCAACCCTCGAAAGTCGCGGCGATGGAAGGGCACTTCCATACCGAAGCCCGGGCACCGTTGTATTTATTCGGTATGCCGAATGAAGAAACCGCGGAAGTGGACTACGCCCTGAAAGTTCCGGGTCTTGCCAGCATCATTCTTAAGCATGACATCGACGCGGAAGTGACCGGCCTTGATCAGTATCCACGGGAAGACTGGCCGCCGGTGGTTACCGTATTCTGGGCTTTCCGGATAATGGTCGGCGTGGGCATGCTGATGGTACTTGCTGGACTCTGGTCGGGCTTCCAACGCCTGCGCGGCAAACTGTATGACAACAAAACCTTGCTGCGTTTCAGTTTATTTATGGGACCTATGGGCTTTGTGGCGGTCATTGCCGGCTGGATAGTCACCGAAGTGGGGCGTCAGCCTTGGGTGGTCTACGGCCTGCTGCGCACCGCCGATGCGGCATCGCCCATCGACAAAGCCGGTGTGGCGGGCAGCCTGATAGCCTTTATTGTGGTGTACTTCCTCGTTTTTGGTGCGGGTACCTTCTACATTCTGCGCAAAATGGCGGGGAACCCTGAACAGGTAGCCATTCCCGATTACGCGAAGCATAAGCCCACTATGGCCGCTGAGCGCATCTACGATGAGGAGGTGTAAGCTATGGATTACGCACTGATTTGGGCAATATTAATTTCGGTCGCCGTATTTGCTTACGTCGCACTCGATGGCTTTGACCTGGGGATAGCGCTGCTGTTCCCCTGGTTCAAAAAAGAAGAAGACCGTGACGTGATGATGAACACCGTGGCGCCGGTCTGGGACGGTAACGAAACCTGGCTGGTGTTGGGCGGTGGTGGTCTGCTGGCGGTGTTCCCGCTGGCTTACTCGGTGCTGATGCCGGCGCTGTATATGCCTGTTATTGCCATGTTGCTGGGGCTTATTTTCCGCGGCGTGGCCTTTGAGTACCGTTTTAAAACCAAACGCGCCAAAGGTATCTGGGATTTATCCTTTATTACCGGCTCGCTGATAGCGGCAATGAGTCAGGGCATTATGCTGGGCGCTATGCTGCAGGGCATTCAGGTAACAGACCGCGCTTATTCCGGAGGCTGGTTCGACTGGCTGACGCCATTTACTATTTTCTGTGGTGTGGCGGTAGTTATTGGCTACATGATGCTGGGCGCGACCTGGCTGGTGATGAAAACCAGCGGCGATCTGCAGCGTCAAAGCTACCGTGCCGGCTGGTACACCACGATATTGCTGGTGGCCTGCATTGCGTTTGTGAGCCTTTACTTACCTTATGTCGATATGTTTATTGCCGAGCGTTGGTTCACTTACCCGGCCTCTGTTGGCCTGTGGGCTTTGCCAATACTGCTGGCGGTGATGACCATTGGTTTGCTGCGTTCGCTGCATAGAAAACAGGAAGGACGGCCCTACCTTTGGGGTTTGGGTATGTTCCTGTTGGCTTACACCGGCTTTGCAGTCAGCATATTCCCGTATCTGGTGCCCCGCAGCATTACCCTGTGGGAAGCCGCCGCACCGGACAACAGCCTGAAGTTCTTACTCGTGGGTGCCGTGTTCCTGTTGCCGATAATTTTCGCTTACACCGGTTATACCTACTGGGTGTTCCGCGGCAAGGTTGACCCTGACAGCGGATACCACGACTGATGAAGCCTGTATTTAAAAAGTGGCTGTGGTTTGTTGGCTTATGGTGTCTGGGCGTACTGGCGGTCACCTTAGTGGGTGGCCTTATCCGCTGGGCTTTATTGTAAGCTTGCGCTAGGCTAAAGGCAGACTTGACGCCGGAGGCAACCAAAATGAAATTGACTCACCTTCTGGCCGCAACTGTTGCGGCCTTATTTTTATCTGCGTGTAACAATGCAGAGCCCCAGAACAATGAAACTCGTAGTGCTGATTATGTCATTAAAAACGTGACCCTTGTTGACTGGCTTAAGGGCGAGCCCAATGTTAGTGAGCAGCAGACGTTAGTGGTTAATGACGGATACATCAGCGGTGTGTTTGCGAACGCTGAAGCCCCTGCTTTTGACGACAATACGCAGGTCATTGATGCCGAAGGGAAATACGTTTTGCCAGGCATGGCAGAAATGCACGGTCATGTGCCGCCGGCAACAGACTTTGGTGACTTCCCCAAACGCTACGCCGACGACATGTTGTTTTTGTACGTTGCCAATGGTGTAACAACGGTGCGTGGCATGCTGGGTTATCCGCACCAGTTGCAGCTTAAGTCCGATATTGAGTCGGGCAAGCGCCAGGGTCCAACGTTGTATTTAGCTGGCCCCAGCTTCAGTGGCAATACCATTGAGTCGGTTGAGCAGGTGACGAAGCGGGTCATTGCACAACGCGATGAAGGGTGGGACTTACTGAAAGTGCACCCCGGGTTAACCCTTGAAGAGTATGAGGCCATGGCAAGTACGGCTCGCCAGGCGGGCATGGACTTTGCCGGACATGTGCCGGCAGATGTCGGATTAAAACGCGCCATGGAGGCAGGCCAGAGAACCATTGATCACCTGGACGGTTATCTCGCTTACGTTGATGCTATGAACAGAGAAATAACGCAGGATGAACTCGATTTGCTGGTTTCTATGACGCTGGAAAAAGACGTTGCGGTTGTGCCCACCCAGGCCTTATGGAAAACCCTGATAGGTGCGGCTGATCCCGACAAACTGAAAGACTACCCGGAAATTCAGTTGGTACCAAAGGCGGTTCGTGAAGGCTGGCTAAACTATTACGATAACCCCAGCAGTTACTTTAATAAGGAACAGGCGCAAGTGCAGCAGGAAAATAGGCAAAAGCTGTTGCACGCCCTGCACGAAGGCGGCGCGGAAATCATTTTTGGAACCGACGCACCCCAGTTATTCAGTGTTCCGGGTTACTCCATACACCACGAAATACAGCTGATGTCAGAAGCGGGTATACCTATGGCTGATATTCTGCGTTCCGCCACGGTAGCGGCAGGTGATTACTTTGCTGATGAGGATACCTTTGGACGCATTGCTGCCGGGCACCGGGCTGACTTTATTTTGTTAAAGGATAATCCTCTGGAGAACGCCGATACCCTGCGTGAGAACCAAGGGGTTATGGTGCGCGGACAGTGGCTTAGTCGTGAAGCTATTGATAAAAAAGTTGAGGAAATTCGGGCGGCTTACGCTGACTAAGGGCTATTGATAATAAGGAACCGATAAATGAAACCGTTATTTAAAATATTAAGTTCAGTTTCGCTTGGCGTTACTTTGCTGGCCAGTGCACCTGTTTGGGCGCAAAGCGCAGACAGCATTCGCAATACCGCCGAGGAAACGCTGGAGGCGTTTAACATTCCGGGCCTGGCCGTTGTTGCGGTTAAAGACGGCGAAGTGATTTTAGCCGAGGGTTTCGGTGTGCGTGATATAGACAGCGGCGAGCCGGTGAATGCCAATACACTGTTTGGTATTGCCTCAAACACCAAAGCCTTTACCGCAGCAGCTATGGCAACGCTGGTAGAACAGGGCAAACTAAACTGGGACGACAAAGTTATAGACTACATTCCTGAGTTTCGTTTGGCCGACCCGGCTATTACTCAATCTCTAACAATTCGCGATATCCTGAGTCACCGCTCGGGCCTTGGTCTGGGAGCGGGCGACCTAATGATCTGGCCTAACACCGATAAGTCCACCAGCGATATTCTTGCCGGGCTGGCGCACGTACCTATTGACCACGGTTTGCGCGAGCGTTTCGCCTACAACAACTTGATGTTCGTAACGGCCGGTGAAGTTATCCACCGGGTTACGGGCATGCCATACAGAGAATACGTTGAGAAAACCTTTTTTCAGCCTTTGAATATGGACGAGAGTGTTATTGGTTTTTCGCATATACCTGAAAGTAATGACAACGTTGCGGTAGGCACTATTGAAATGAACGGTGAGCTGCATCGTTTCCCGCTAGATTTTCTTGAAGATTTTGGTGCAGCAGGTGCGACCGCAGCAAGTGTTGATGATTTAAGTAACTGGTTGATCACTCAGCTGCAGGGCGGCGTGAGCCCATCGGGTGAACGCCTCTTTTCAGAAGACTCGCAACAGGCCATGTGGCAGTTAACCACACCGTTGGGTACATCACCTGAAGCTGCTGAACAAGGCACGTATTTTGGTGGTTACGGCATGGGCTGGTTCGTAAAAGACTACCAGGGCGTAAAGCGGGTGTATCACAGTGGCGGTATTCTGGGCATGTTGTCGCTGACCACACTGATACCTGAAAAGAACTTTGGCATGGTGGTTCTGAGTAACCAGCAGGCTTTTGGTGGTTTAACCGCAATTACCGAAGAAGCCTTAGAAGACCTGTTAGATTTGCCCAACCGCGACTGGGTGGAGGAAGAGCAGCAAAAATATCAGGCCTTTATGAAAAGAAAAGCCGAGTTCGCGGTAGAGGAGCCTGAAGAAATAAGAGAGGCGCTTCCGCTTAAAAGCTACGCCGGTACTTATAATGACGCCTGGTACGGCGACGTAGAAATTAGCTACGAGCAGGAAAAGCTGCGCATCAACTTTACGCACACTCCTATGCTGCAGGGCACCTTAGAGCATTATAACGACGATACTTTTATTGTGCGCTGGGACGAGCCTTTACTGGAGGCTGATGCGTTTATCGACTTTAGCGTGAACCGCAATAATGAAGTGCACAGTGCAACGCTGGAAGCCGTAGCGCCTTATACAGATTTCAGCTTCGATTTCCATAACCTGAATTTGAAAAAACAGAAGCAGGAAACCGGTGATTAAAAGATTCAGCAGCCAGAGCCTTCTGGCTGCTTATTTTCAGACGTTCTAGCCTTTACTCAATTCGTCATCGAGTTTCGTTGCCCGCTGGAAAGCGGGGCGCTTCTCAATTCGTTCAACATAACGTTTGAATGAGTCGCGCTCCTCCAGTGTTTTGAACTGCATGCCCCAGCTAATATGACTACCAACGTATACATCTGCCGCGGTAAACTGCTCGCCACAAATATAAGGTCCTTTAGAAACGGCTAATTCAAGAGCTTTCAGGACATCGTCGTGACTACCAGAGCCAACCATTTGCAGGTTATCTTCAAGGTTCCAGCCACAGGCTTTGGCGCTGTTGGCCATTTCCACCGGACCGGCCGCAAAGAATAGCCAACGGTAGTAAGTTCCTCGCTCCGGGCTGTCCAGTGGTGGAGCTAAGTTCTTTTCCGGAAACTGATCGGCCAGGTAGGCACAAATGGCGGCGGTTTCCGTAACAACCAAATCGCCGTGTTGTATTGCCGGCACCTTTCCTAACGGATTAACTTTCAGATACTCGGGCGTTTTCATCTCGCCATTGTAGTTAAGTACTTTGACCGTATACGGCTGGCCAACCTCTTCCAGCATACGACGAACAATGCGTGCCCGGGACTCAGGGTTAGTATAGAAAACGATTTCTTTGGTGTTTTTAGACATATTTTCTTTCATAGCTCAGCTCCTTTTTATTGTGGGTTTTACGTCTGATAAGAACTATATTGTCTATATAGGTCATAATTAGTCCTATATAAAAATATTTATCTAAATTTATTTTCACCGCTTTTTTCAGGAAAATTATGACCGGCCCGACAACACGAGTACTCGCCTTACTAGAGTTATTGCAGTCCCACAAGCGCTTGAGCGGCACTGAAATTGCAGAAATGCTAGGCGTGGATAAACGCACAGTCAGGCGCTATATCAGTGCGCTTGAGGAGTTGGGTATTCCGGTTACCACAGAGCATGGCCCACATGGAGGCTATATGCTGGTTGCCGGTTTTAAGCTGCCGCCGATGATGTTTACTCATGAAGAAACGCTGGCGCTTTCGCTAGGCTTGTTGGCAGCGAAAACTCTTCAACTAACCGATGCATCGCCGGCGTTGACCAGCGTTCAGGCGAAACTTGAGCGCGTTATGCCAGAGCATATTCAGGCAAGGGCTCGCTCCATTACACAGCATACAAACCTGTTATTGCCCGACTCTGGGCTGCCGCAGGAACAGTCGTTATTAATGCCGTTAATGGAAGCCATAGAGAGCCAGCGGCGGGTACAAGTTGTGTATGTGGGCAAAGCTGAGCCCGGGCAGCAGCGCGAGCTCGATCCTTACGGTATGTTCTATAGGCTAGGACACTGGTATATAGGCGGATTCTGCCATTTGCGGCAGGCATTGCGCACCTTTCGATTAGACCGTTTAGCCGAGGTGACACTACTTAAAGCGACCTTTGAAAGGCCTTTAAACTACAACGCCGCCGAACAGTTCAAACAAAGCCTGTGTGCCATGCCAGGCAACCTGAAAGTGCGAGTTTTATTACATACCGACCTGGACACAGCGACCCGCGAGCTAGGCACAAGCGCCAGTATTTTAACCCAGGAAGACAACGCGATATTTATTGAAACCGTGGTAGACAGCACAGAATGGTTTGCCTGGTGGCTGGTTCGCTTGCCTTTCGACTTCACCATTATAAGCCCCGACAGCTTGAAACAAGCCTTGCGGCGCCGTGCCGAGCAGCTTATGGGTTATTGTTAGTGGTATCTGCCCGGTTTGCAGCACTGGACATTGCGGCAGATATTCCCTAAAATCCACGCCTGCTCTGAAGACTCCAAACTACGCGCCCGTAGCTCAGCTGGATAGAGCGCCGCCCTCCGGAGGCGGAGGTCACAGGTTTCGACTCCTGTCGGGCGCGCCATTTCCCTAGCCTGCAGAGATTTTCCTCCTTTCGTATCTACTCTAAATTCTTTTCTTTGCTGATTTTTCGGCGTGACCGTTAGCTATTGTGGCTGATTTGGCGCTGGATCAGGGCTGTGTCCATTCTGTGTCCAGATTGTGGCCGCGGTTGCGGGTGACAAATTAGCGGATGTAAATTTTGACCTTTGCCTAATCTAATAATAAAACGAACTCCTCCAGAGAAAAAGTAATCGGCTCACTACATGCTTTATTTAGCAGGTGGAGCTGTGTAGTAATTTCCGTTATCGCTCCAGAACTATAACCAGCCTGAGTCGTTCATAACGAAATATTCGCCAAACGTGTTTTCTTCAACATTCTCAATTTTTGTTCCGTGTTTTATATCGCTTAATGTTACTTCATGCTTGCTAATTTCACCTGGCCCGAATACTTGGGCAATATAATGCTTTCCGTTTTCGCTATACAAATACATCGTTGTCTCCAAACCGTTTTTGGCATCCCACTTCCCTATTATTTCACCTACTATTCCGGGATCTACTGATTCAAGAGCGTCCTTTTCTGCAGTAGTTTTGCCCATAATATTTACATTCAATATTGGAGCGTAGTCGGTTCTTGCCCAGTAAACAGAAGTGCTCAACCTTTAATCGAGTTTAAGGGGCTGGAAAGACTGAAAATTCGTGTAGTTATAACCTAATCCTTGTTAAACCATAGCTTTCTGGTTTTTAGCGAAACTATTTATGATTTTGCTAAATAGGGGGAAAGGAATTGTGCTACCAGTTCAGCACACAGGCCGACCTCAACTTTTACGCCTCCCGCCGTTAGTATCTCTGCGCCTTTACCATTGTTTCTGATGTCTGGGTCGAGCATTGCGATAATCACATGCTTGATGCCCGAAGCGAGAAGTGTGCTTGCGCAAGCAGCAGTCCGGCCGACAAAAGAACAAGGCTCTAAAGTGACGTATGCAGTAACGCCGCTTAGGTCTCCTGAATGAGCATTTAAAGCCTCTACTTCTGCATGACTTCCACCAATGGCCTGCGTAAAGCCTTTGGATATTACTTCGCCATCTTTAACCAGCACACATCCGACAGGAGGATTCGGTTCACAGTGGGGAAGTGCTTGTTTGGAAATATTCAAAGCTTCCAGCATGAATTTTTCAGACATTTGAAACCTTCACCCCCGGTTTAGCTGGTTTACTTTAGTATGCCGTCATCAACAGCCTGCTCAAGTTTACTTCTGATGACAGACCAAAGCGCTTTGATGTCGCTCTCAATTCGTTGGTTTACGGAAAGCCCCTTACCTTTAGTAATTCCATGCGCCTTCCAGTTGGGGTTCTACTTCGTTATCACGGACGGTTTAAAATCGCGCTAAACTGCTGATCTTGTTTTGCCAGTCTACGACGCATTCTTGGATTATGAAACCGCTCAATATAATCAAAAATATCTGAACGAGCTTTATCCCTTGTTCGATAATGGCGATAATTCACTCTTTCACGCTTCAGTATCCCAAAAAATCCTTCACAGCCGGCGTTGTCGCTGCAGTTACCGACTGCGCTCATGCTGCTGATCAGGTTATTAAATTTGAGAGCACGCTGATAATCACCGCTGGTAAATTGAGAACCGCTATCCGAATGTAAAATCACAGGCTGATTGCCTGTTCGTTGCCAGACGGCCATTTCCACTGCGCGAACAACCATGTAACGATCCTGCCGATGATGCATAGACCAGCCCACTATCCGTTTGCTGTACAAGTCGAGCACAACGCACAGAAACGGTTTACCTTCGGTGGTTTTGACTTCGCCATTTAGTTTCAGGCTCTGTTGCTGTGAAGTCACGTGCCAGGTGATCTTTAAGGCCAGCGGGTCTGGCGGCCGGTCGCTTTCGGCCTCGTCCTTTCTTATGAGTCCAGCCCTGAAAGCCATTAACGGCCATTAAGCGGGCCACACGATTCAGACTCACTCGTTCACCTTCAATAGACAGATCTTCATGCATACGTGGTGCGCCAATTACACCACCACTGTCCTCGTGGATCTCCTTAATGCGCGTCAGTATCCGCTGATTTTCGACGTCCCGGGCACTGGGAGGCTGTGCTGCCCAGGCGTAATATCCGTTGGGTGACATTTTCAGACATCGACACATTAAGCGTATCGGAAACTTATCTCGGCAACGCTCTATCGCCTGATATCTCAGAACGAGTCTTTTGCGAAGAACGTTGCCGCTTCTTGCAAAAATCCCGTTCCTTTTTAAGCCGGGAATTCTCGCGTTTAAGCCGCGCCATTTCTTCGTCACGGGGGTTACTTGATCCCTTGAAAGCTTTTTAGAGGATGGTTCGGCTTCACGCCGCCACCGGCTGAGCAAAGAGTAATTTAAGGCCAGACTTCCGACTTTAAGCCGATCTATTAGAGTTCCGCAGAGTTAAAACGGTGAGTGGTGCAATGATAAGGACTGAACCTATATAAAACCTTGCGTCAGGGGTTTCGGTAAAAAACACAATCCCCAGTATTACCGCCCCAATAAGGCCTGTATACTCGGCGCTGGTGACTTTGTTGCTTTCTGCGGCTCGATAAGCAAAAACGCAGGTACCGGCATAAATCATCGCAAACAAACTGGAGCCCACTGAAATTAAAAAAGTACTGACATCAAAACTGGCACCTTCAAACCATGCCATTGCAGAAGCTAAAGGAATACCCAATAGGTTAGTTAAGTAAAGCGTGTCCAGAATACTGTGTTCAGCCGGAAGCTTTTTTACTAGCAGATTATTGAGCGCCAGGGTTGTAGCAACCACCAGGGCCGCCAACGCAAAAATGTTTGTAGAGGAGGGGTTCACAATTACCAATACGCCAACCATGCCTAAGACTGCAGTAATCAAAGATAAGCGTGTGACACGCTCTTTAAAAAACATGCGGGCTAATACAACCGTGATAATAGGCGCCGCATAAAATATGGCATTCGCAGTCGCTAGCGGTAAAGTGGTTAATGATATCACCATAAACACCGTACCGAGTAAAAAAATATGAGCGCGAGTGGCATGCCAACGTATATTCTTAGGCAATAATGGGCGCTTAAAAAGCAACATAAACGGTAAAAGCATCAGCGTGGCACTTATTTGACGGTATAAAACAAATTGAAAAGGTGCCTCAAAACCATCCAGTAGCTTAATCAAAGAATCTGAGAGAATAACGATGTTATTTCCTAAGACCAACATAATAATAGCCATGAGCAATGAGCGATCCACCTTTGTTCTCCTCTTTAAACTGTTAGCGATGAGGGCATTTTACGTGGCTCTTTTTATTAAATATAATGATATTAACTAATTTTCACATGAGGTTTTTAGATAATGAGCCTTCCGCTTCGCTCCATCCATTATTTTGTTGAAGTTGCGCGTTGCGAGAGCTTTTCCCTGGCAGCAGAGCGCTTACATGTGTCACAAAGTGCCGTGAGTCATCAGGTGGCACTACTTGAAGGATATTTGGGTGATGATCTCTTTGTTCGGCGGGGCCGCAAAATTTTGTTAACAGCAGTCGGCGAGAACTATTTTAATGAAGTTGCTGGAGCAATTAACGCGATTGAAGGGGCGACTGCAAACGTCAGGCAATATGATACCCGGCAGGTAAAGCTGGCGGTGCATGGTTCGTTAGCGGTAAAGTGGCTGATACCGGCCCTCGATGAGTTCCGACAACGCTATCCTAATGTGGAATTGACGCTGCAAATGCTGACTCAGGATGGTAATTTTGATACCCAGTGGGCTGACTGCTTTATTACAACACAGCCGCCAGGCATGGGTTATCAGCGCTACCATTTGTATGATGAAACGTTAAAGCCCTATTGTTCAAAAGCATTATGGGCTGAGGCTCATCGGCTCGAAAGTGCGGGTGACCTCATTCAATATCCATTACTGTCAGCGATAAGCGCATTTGCCAGCGGCGAACCGGGAACCGACTGGCAGCGTTGGTTTAAAAAAGCCAACCTTCGGTTACCTGTGAGCGCTAGGGTTCACCACTTTAGTCATTTATTACTTGCTGCCGAGGCGGCTAAATACGGACAGGGAATTGCGCTGTTAAATGAGTTTATGACAACCGAGCAAGAGCGTGAAGAAAGTTTGTTTGAATTGCCGTTTCACAGTATTCAAACCGATGACAGTTTCTATTTTGTTTACCCTTCCAGTACCGCTAAAAGTCCCGGGCTTGAGTCCCTGGGCGATTGGTTGGTCGCCTTATGCCGTACACGGCATTAGTCTTGATACTTAACTTGTCAGCCTTAGCAATACTGGCCTCGAGTTCTCTCCAGGTAGCGATGTGTCTCGAGCCTAATGGCAATGAGGAACCCAGATTTATCTTGTAAAAAATGAGTGGGTAGAATCCAGGCGCTGCTAAGAAGCGCCCGGTAGATTTAAACCCCCAAAGTTACAGCATAAGTTAACATCAGTACCGAGAGTCCAATGAAGATAATACACAGAGGCAGAAACTGCATAGGGAGGTTTAGCTCCCTTTCAAGAGCACTTGCTCCTACCAAATTATAGGCGTTTTAGTTAATATTTAAACCACGGTGATTGCTAATCGACGCATAATTTAGGGTAGTGGTTATCTGGCTAACTATCCTTTTTTCCATACCCTTTTGTGGCAAGTTTTGCAGGGGTTGGAGATAAAACGCTAAAACATCTGGCTAAATGGCCTCGTTAAAATATTCCTGAGATCCCTATAGAACGTGGCCTGCACGGTTAGTAACTTCTCTCACCATTTAACGTCAGCCAGTCGCTATTTACTCCGGAGGCGGAGGTCACAGGTTCGACTCCTGTCGGGCGCGCCATCTTTTGAAGTTCTCGCATTGATAGTAACTATTAACTCAATTTCTCTTGTGTCCATTCTGTGTCCCAAATTATCTCCGACTACACGCTTACGATAACTTTGTTATTTTAGTAGGGCGTTTTACCCTTCATTGCTTTCCTAACTGTCAACAAAGCACAATTAACATATGCTGCTCTGAAAGAATTAAAAAAACGGTAATATTTTCGACAACTGGATCGTCTTTAAGTCGAGATGTGTTTTTGGAGAATGACATTGCAGCAACACAAAGCGAAAATATCTGACTTGGCACTGCAACACGGGAGGCTAGTCTTTCACTGCGCATATCGACTGTTAAGCGATACACACCTTGCAGAGGATGTGACTCAAGACGTATTTATTAAACTGTTTAAAAAATCTCTTAAAAGCATGAACGAGGTGAAAAACTGGCCTGCTTATTTAAAGTCTATGGCAGTTACCACAGCGATTGATTATCTACGTCGTAATAAAAGATTAGCGGAAGACGACTTGGAAAGCGTGCCTGAAAATGAAAGTGATACATCAAGGCACCCTTTGAACCAAGTTTTACGAGACCGTGATTTGATACTGTTCAAACAAGCCCTTTTGCAATTGACAGAGCAAGACGCTCACATATATTGCCTGCGTCATGTCGAAGGATACTCTTACCAAGAAATCGCCGAATTAATGCATGTCTCTAGCAATTCAGTCGGCGTATCCCTGCATCGCTCACAGCTAAAACTCTCCAGTATCGTAGGTAAATCAGAATATTTAGGAGCTCGTCATGAACACTAATCACGATTCTATTCAGACTATGCTTAATAAAGTTAAGGGACAAAAGCCTTCGGAACATGACGATATAGCAATGCAGTCCCGACTTCACGCTGCCATTGATGCACAAGACAACCCTGTAGATGAAGAAGAACCCGGCAACGGTATGATTCGTCTTTGGAGTTGGTTAAAAACCGCCTCACAACCAAAGCGATTTGGCTTTGCTGGAACGGCTGCCGCTTTGGTGCTAACCGCTGTGTTGATTATCACCACGTCGGTGAGCAAACCTGCATTTGCATCGGTGGTCAAGAAGTTAAGCGAAATCACCAGTATGGTGTACACAGGACAAATGCAGTCGGATGACCAAGTTATTATGACAGTAGAGGTTTTTTACCAATCGCCCAGTAAAATTAGGGTGGTCAACACACCGCTTCCAGACATTGAAGGTGCACCTTCAGTAGTGAACGTGATGGATACTAAACTTGGTAAGGGGTTAATACTCTTCCCTGAACGCAAAGTTGCCATGCCTATTAATTTTACGCCTGGTCAAAACGCGAAAGAGGCGCTGGAAAATGAGTTACTTGATTGGCACACGAAAATTTTAAATTACGACGGTGAAGTGAAGAGTGAACCAGGTGTAGTTATCGATGGAATAGAAACGACTGTCTTTACAGTGGAGCCTGAAAACATGAGATTGACTTTATGGGTCGATCCTAAGACTGAATTACCTATTCGTATAAGAGTAGAGACAATGGATGGACCGTATTTTGTTTTTGAGGCAGATGTGGCATTTAATGAAGCGATAGACCCTGAAATGTTCGACTTAGCGCCATCTGGCTATGAAATTATGGGAGCGGATTCGGAGTAAGCCAGGCTGTTGCCGAGCTCGGGCACTTGCGAATCGGCCGTGGCGCTACGGGGTTATAAACCATCAGTAATGCCCGAGTCGGCAAAAGACGTTTAAAATGCATAAAAGTACACTGCAAAAAGTAACGGTAAATATAAAAGACAGCTTAAACCAGCGAGCAATCGCACTTTATTCTTACCCAATACATCCTAGCGCCAGGAACAGTGTATTAGCCATTTCTTCGACTTTTACAATGAGAGGGCTTTTGTCTCTTCCAGATATATATCCGAGCACTTTAAACGGAAAAGGCAGAGCGACTATTGCTACTAAAATCCAGAAAGATACTTGCCAAAACATGCTTAACTCCCTTTACGCACCACGACACTTTTCTAACCTGCCTTTGCCTATTATTCTTCTACCAAACTTTCCGGCTATCGGCCCTGTTTACTAATTTACTTATTAAGTAAGCCGCTAAGAAAAAAGCAGACGTCGCAAAAATGTCTGGATGTATAATCCAGGTTGCCAGTCCCAGCAACACGCTTAAGTACTCGACCCAAACGAGCTTATTTCTTCTATTGACGCCAAACAAACTTAATTTGAACCAAACCGGTTGTTGCTTCCAGTATTTAGATTCTTTATCAATCACAGTAATTTCCTCTGTTAGCTTCGACACATCGACTTCGAACACAGAGGCCAGTGATTTAAGAGACTCCATACTTGCTTTATTACCGCTTTCTATACGTTGAATTGTTCTTACACTCAAGCCTGACATTATCGCTAATTGTTCTTGAGACCAATTCTTACGCTCTCGCAATTTTTTAATCATTTAAATTCCCCTGGTATCTGTATTCAGGCTCAATGATGAAGCAACGACGTCGGTGTCGGTCACGAAATATACACGACAGGCGGACGACACTAACTGTAGTGGCCAAGAGAAGCAAACCACAGGTTTACGGTCTTCCTGTTCCTCTAGTTTGACTAATGTCTGCCAGAAATAACGTATTCGTGTGTTGAAAAATCCTATCTGGAAGTACTCAAAGAGGTGCCTAAGCACGTCAGTTTCGAGCATGCTGACGCGCTGCTTCAGGGGTTACATAACCTGTCTCCCCGTAAGTTGGATGCGCTTTTGAAGGGCTGTTTTAATGTAAAAGTGAAACGGTTATTTTTTTGGTTAGCGGAGCGTAATCAACAGCCTTGGTTTAAATACTTGAGGCCAGAGGAATACGACTTAGGGGCAGGTAAGAGAGTCGTAGCGGTAGATGGGCGCCTGGAAAGCAAATGGCAGATCACGGTACCCAAGGAGATGTAAATTATCATGGATACTGGAGCAAATAGGTAAAAAGCTCACAGCCGAAATTCAGAATGTGACTGTCATACGCTCATTTGAAGTTAAAGAGGAGAGGGCGTTTCTTTTGACGTTTAAATCACGCCAACCGGATTGGTCATTACTCGGGCTTGATGGTATTGATCGGCTACCGGCGGTTAGCTGAAAAAACTTGGAAAACTTTCGTTGACCTTAGATCCGATTTTGGACAGCTAAGTACGGGGAAGTTTTCATGTGTAAGATGAATAGAGTATCTATTTTATACGTGAGTGCGTATAGATATAAAGTTATACGCATTCGCGTGTATATCTTGACTTATACGGATTTGCGTATAATACTGGTTTCATACGAATTTGCGTATAAGAGAGGATGTAATGAAAATTACTGATCCCAAAGCATTATCGATCTACCTACGGGATGAACGAAGACGTCGCGGCCTGAGTCAAGCTAAGGTTGGTGATTTAGTCGGACTTAGGCAGGGGACGGTCTCTAAGTTTGAATCAATGCCAGAGAAAATGCAGCTCGATACGTTGTTTCGCTTGCTGTCCGCTTTAGAGCTCGAGCTGGAAGTGAAACCTAAAGGCACCGTTCTGAAGAAGAACGTTGATTCGTCAACGCCTGGTGATGAATGGACTGAGGAGTGGTAATGAATACGCTCGACGTCTATATGAACGGCTACCGCGTAGGTCACCTGAGTCGAAATGATTCCGGCGCTCACACATTTCGTTATGATGAGATGTGGATTGATAAAGAGGGTGCACGGCCAATCTCTTTGTCTATGCCCTTACGCCATGACGCTTATTCAGGGCGCGAGGTTATTAACTTTTTTGATAACCTGCTGCCTGACAATGAGGAAGTTAGAGACCGGATTGTTGCCCGTTATCAAGCCGACTCCGATCAAGCATTTGATCTACTGGCGGCTATTGGGAAAGATAGTGTTGGTGCATTGCAGTTCGTCCCGGCAGGAGAAAAACCAGGGAATATTCGTGAACTGCGTTATGAAAAACTCACCGAAGAGAAGTTAGAACGTGTTTTAAAAGGCTACCAGTCCAAGGCACCTTTGGGCATGCTTCGGGAGTTGGATGATTTTAGAATATCAATTGCTGGGGCTCAGGAAAAAACAGCCCTGTTAAAAATAGATGGTGCATGGTGTATTCCAAATGGAAACACGCCGACTACTCATATCATTAAACTTCCGATTGGTAAGATTCAAAGCCACGATCACACAATCGATTTAAGTGACAGCGTTGAAAATGAAATGCTCTGCTTAAAAATTGCACGAGCATTCGGTTTTGAAGCACCGGATTGTGAGGTAATTATCACACCAAATGTTAAAGCCCTCGCCATTGAGCGTTTTGATCGTACATATTCAAGTGATCATTCTTGGTTAATGCGGCTTCCTCAAGAAGATTATTGTCAGGTGCTTGGACTGCCATCTGCGCGAAAGTACGAATCGGATAACGGTCCGTCGATTGCCAGTATTATGAAGCATCTTCAAGGGTCTGCTGATTCCACAGGTGATCGTGAGGCTTTCATGGGCGCACAGGTGCTTTTCTTTCTATTAGGCGCCACTGATGGGCACGGAAAGAATTTCTCTGTGCATATTGAGCCTTATGGGGCTTTCCGTTTAACGCCTTTGTACGACATTATTTCTGCTTATACTGCTGTGGGTGGAACAGGCATCAATATTCGCGACTTGAGACTTGCGATGAGCTTGCGAGGGGCGGGGGGTAAAAAGCGGAACATCTATCAAATTTTTAAACGTCATTTTTTAAACGCAGCGAAAGAAGCTGAATTCAGTCCGACCAGAATGAGTGAAATTATCAACGCCCTGTGTGATCAGGTTGACGATGTTATTGAACGAGTAAAAGGCGATTTACCCAATGATTTCCCGACAAGGGTTTCGACACCAATCTTTGATGGTATGCAAGAGCGGAAACGCCGACTACTTATCGAATGAGCACTTCCTACTGACTAATGACCCATTTTGACTTAGTAATAACTTGTGGCAACTTTTGCAGTGGCTTGTTTTGTTCCGTTCTAATGTGCGGCTAAACGTCTTAGCCGCGCAACTCATTAAGTTATTGATATAACGATTAAACTCAGTTTCGCACGGTTAACGCGATACTACCCAGTTTCGTAGGTTTTTGCTCCGGAGGCGGGGGGGTAGAAACACTCTTAATATAGTAGCGCATCAATCAACCAAGCCGATAGTTGGTTGCGACCACTTAAACCAGACTTAGCATAGACTGACGATGCCTGCTGGCGGACAGTCTTTTCTTTGGTACTACGGACTTCGGCTATTTCGTTAAAGCTTAACCCTTTGATTAATAACACTGCAACCTCTTGCTCACTGGGAGACAGCTTCCATTGTTTGAACCAAGATTGTACAGCGGTGTAAGAATCCGGCGATTTATCACGTTCTTTTCCCGGCTCATGGTTCGCTGTACTTTCCTTTTCACGCTGCTGGTGTCGCGATAGCGCAACTTTTACCTGCTTCAGCTCTTGATTGCGCCGCAATACCCGCCACCACAGTACAATAAATGCCGCAATCGAAATGACCACGGTAATTCCCTCAATGGCCAAGTGCCAGGTTGCCACTTGCATATGGTAATCGGCTACCACGTCAGAGACGTTAGCAAACGCAATTAATAAAAATATCACCATTAATAGTCGGTCAATTGTCATAAATCCCCCATAAACTACTACGCTTAGGACATCCGCCCGATGCATTAACGCCTTAAAAACCTTAATGTCTACAACGATATTAACCGATGGAGGCTTTGATGTCTTTGCTCCGCGCTACCTCTGGTAAATTATTTTTCAGCCTATTGGCAAGTACATTTTTTTTGCTAAGCCCTTTGGCTAAGGGCGATAACCTATCGCAGCAAACATTGCTGGAATCCGTTGTTGAACGGCTCAAAACAGATGGTCTTCTTATCGATACCGATTTTAGCCAGCGCCAATGGTTGTCTGCGACGCCACGGTTATCCCTCATGCATTGGCAGACTAACGATGATGCTATTGGCTCAAACGAAACAGAGCTGGTATTAGAGCTGGAATTTTTATCCCCCGAGCAGCGCAAATTAATTAACAACTCTGAAAAACTAGTTGAACGCTACCAACAGCTTCAACAACGTCAGCTAGAGTTAACCGCCAGCGGCGTCATACGAGAGCTTTTCTGGCAAGCTAAGCGCCTGCAGGCTGAACTGGCTTATGCCGAAAAAGTTACCAATCAATTAAATCAGCTCCAGCGCCAGACTCAGTCGTTAGTGGCAGCCGGTGAACGCCCAGTTTATGCCGGTATTATAGTGAAGCAACAACACCAACGTTCGCTTAGCCAGGTTGCAGAAAAGCAAATAGCCTTGCAGCAGCTCGAGCGTGTATGGCAGCAACTGACCGGCGTTAATAACGTGCCACAGTCGCTACAGGAATCTGTTCGTCCACACGCCTCAACGGCAGCGCATCCAGCATTACAAACCCTTCAGTTGCAATGGCAATTAGCGCTAAATGCTACGCAACAGACCGTTGCTGTGCAAAAAAGCTGGGGCATTAACGCGGGCTATAAATACATTGACGCGCCCAACCAAAGTGAAAACCAATGGGGACTAGGCTTTAGTCTTCCGCTCGATTTTTCACAATCACTGAATGCTAGTGAACTTGTTGCGTTGCAACAGCAACAAAGCGAGCTTAACCAGTCACTCCGGCAGACTCAAATCCGCCTTGAACTCGACATGGCTAACGCGCAAAGCCAGTTAGAGCAATTGAAACAAAAGCACCAAACTGACCGTCAAAACGCCGAGTTAAGCCACAACGCCATCGAGCAGCTCGACAACCTATATGAACAAGGTCAAATTGACACTCGCTTGTATATCGAGAGATTACTTGAGCAGTTGTCCTATCAGCAAGCGGCGCAGCTAAGCCAGATAGAGCTACAGCTGGCAAATGCCTTATTAAACCAAGCACAGGGAATGACTTTATGAAACGCTGTAACCTATCTCGTCTAGCCGCTACTCTTAGTCCCATAGTTAGTGTCATCGCACTTGCTTTGTCAGGGCTTGCGACAACAACGACTGTGTTAGCGGCGCAATCAATTTCTGTCGAGCAGGTAAGTAACTACGATTTACGTCCGCAAGCGGCAGTGAATGTAGATAACGTAGCTTTTGCACCGGTCACAGGAAGTTACCAGACGACCCCAGGCAGTGTTTTAACTCTGCCCAACCCGTTTGAAAACGCAGCAGTAGACTATCAAGTTGTTGATGGGCAGGCAGTGGAATCCGGTACCCTTATTGCGCAACTACATGGCCCCTCGGTAGAACACTTTTTTCACCGTGTTGAAACACTACAAGAGCAGTACGATGTTGCCGCTAAGCAGTATCAGAGCAAAAAGAAGTTATACCAAAACAATGCCATTGCCGCCGATGAGTGGCAGCAGTTTCTAACGCAATACATTAGCCTGAATGACACCTTGCACGAAATTAACGTGGTCCTGCGGCGGGTAAAACAAACCGCTGAGCAGTCTGCACAACTCATCGCAACAGAGCCAGGAGTGTGGCGGACCAGCAGTAATGGGCAACAGCTGGGTACGCTAATCGCTCATGCGCGTTTAGCCATCGTTGCCGAGGTACCGATAGAACAGGCAAAACGTATCTCGAGTCTAAACATTAACGGCCAAAAGCTGCGGGTGAGCCAACGCGAACAAACCGTGCGTAATGGCTTTGTACGAATTTGGAGTGAGCCACCACAGGACATCAACTGGACCATCGGTCAACGCGTTAACGTTGTACCCCAGGCAGCAATAGAAAATGCTTATCTTCTGCCGGCCAGTGCCATTGCCACACTGCAGGATCAACCCATTATCTTTAGCATAGAAAATGCGACAATTAACGCTGTGCCTATCGAACTATTAAGCTTAAGCGGCGAGCATTACTTTGTGCAATCAACTACACCTCTGAACATCATTGCAACGCATTCTGTCGCAGCACTCAAGGTTATCGCAGAAGACGAGGAGGCGCAGTAATGATTAGCCGCATACTGAGCTTTTCGTTAAAAAATCGTCTGTTTGTTTTTATTACTTTTCTGCTGTTAATAGCGGCCGGTATCCAGTCGCTTCGCCAACTACCGGTGGATGCTTTCCCGGAGATTTCACCGACTCAGGTTAACGTCATCTTACGCGCCCCCGGTATGGCTGCCGAACGGGTAGAAAACCAGGTAACTCACCCGTTAGAAACCGAATTGTTGGGTATACCGAATCAAACCATTCTGCGCTCAACCACCAAGTACGGTATTACCTCGATAACCCTCGACTTTGACGAAGGCACCGATATTTATTGGGCGCGCCAACAAGTTGCGGAAAAACTCGCCGCCGTCAGTAAAGACCTGCCGGACGGTATTCAAGGCGGTATGGCACCGATGAGCACGCCATTAAGCGAAATGTTTATGTTTACGATAGAAAATCCCGGCATGAACCTGGAGCAAAAGCGTCACCTGCTAGATTGGGTGATTCGGCCGACACTACGCACGGTTGAAGGGGTAGCAGATGTCACTAATTTAGGCGGTAAAGTCAGAACCTTTCAGTTTACTCCGTCGGCGTCAAAATTAAGTGATGCTGGCATTTCGCTACAAACTATTAAGGATGCATTGGCTGATGCCAACCAAGTCGGTAATTTAGGTCGCATCACCCAAGGTACCGAAACTTTTAGCGCACGGGTTACCGGACGTATTGTCGCGCTTGACGACCTGGCGGCCATTAGCGTGACGAATCAATACCAGCAAGTGTATCGACTAGACCAACTGGGTGATGTTGCGCTCAGTTACCTGCCGCGCTTTGGCGCGATTACCAAGGATGGTGAAGAAGCCGTAGAAGGCCTGGTGGTTGGATTAAAAGGAGCTAATGCCGCTGCGGTGGTTGAAGCGGTAGAGCAAAAACTGGCACAAATAAAGCCTAGCCTGCCAAAAGACACTGACATTAACGTGTTCTATAATCGTAAAGGCCTTATTGACACGGCTATAGCTGGAATCTCTGATGCGCTGATGCAGTCCATCGTGTTAGTTATAGCGGTACTGGTTTTCTTTTTACGTAATGTTCGTGCGTCAATTTTGGTCTCGTTATCGATCCCCGTGGCGGCGCTGATCACCTTTATTTGCCTGCAATTACTCGGTTTATCGGCGAACTTGATGAGTTTAGGCGGGTTAGTTATTGCTATCGGTATGATTGTTGACTCGTCGGTAGTGATCACCGAAAAAATCGAGACCGAGTTAAACTCACAAAAACAGTTACCCTTGCTGCACAAAATTTACCGTGCCAGCCTGTCCGTGGCGCCCTCTGTAGTTAGCGGCACTGTGATCATTATTTTGGTGTTTTTACCTCTACTCACGCTGACTGGCCTGGAAGGTAAGTTATTTTCACCGGTCGCCTTGACCATTGTTATAGCAATCACCGCCGCTTTAGTGACTTCGCTGACGCTAATCCCTGCTTTAGGCTCTTTACTAATGCGACCCAAAGCTCGCCGCAATAAATCGCTTGAGCGTATGCAAGCGTGCTATCAGCGTATATTATCCGGCGCAATTAAACGTCGCAGTGCCACACTGATGGGCTTTGCGGGAGTGCTCGCCTTAAGCGTAGTCAGCTTTATCATGGTCGGTAAAATCTTTATGCCTACCATGGATGAAGGCGACATTATCGTGCAACTGGAAAAGTCACCGACCATTTCTTTACAAGAATCGATAGAACTGGATACACAGGTTGAGCGTGAACTACTCGCTAAGATCCCGGAGATCAAGCAAATCGTTGCCCGTACCGGCTCAGATGAACTCGGTTTAGACCCCATGGGTTTAAACGAAACCGATGTGTTCATGGAGCTTAACCCTAAAGACAGCTGGCGTTTTGATAGCAAACAAGAACTGATTGATGCCATTCGCGAAGTGGTTTCAGGCTATCCTGGCATGAACGTTAACGTTACCCAACCTATTCAAATGCGCATTTCTGAAATGCTAACCGGCAGTAGTGGCGACGTCTCGATTAAAGTGTTTGGTGATGACATGAATACCCTTGCCAATGTCACCGATAGGGTAGTTGAGCAAGCCAAACAAGTGCAAGGCGCGGTCGACGTTCAGGCAAGTGTTATTACTGGCGCACGCTTTTTAAGTATTGTCCCGAATATGCAGCAACTGCGCTTTTATGGCGTCACGAAACAAAACTTTAGTGAATTTATTCTTTCACAACTCAGCGGCTTTCCGGTCAGCGAAGCCGTGAATGGACGTATTCGCACACCGATTGTCATGGGTTCGCAAAAACCTGCGGGCAATTATCACTCTGTCAGCAACATCGAGTCCTTGCCAATTGTCACCGACAACGGCGAAACCGTCGCACTGCAGCAACTTGCCGAGATCACCTTCGAGCACGGTCCGGCGATTATCGAGCGTGAAAATTCTAACCGTTACGCGTTAATCACCAGCAATGTTGAAAACCGCGATGTCGTTGGTTTTGTTAATGAACTACAGCAACGTGTCAGCGCCAACGTAAACCTTGATCCGGGCTATTTTATTGAGTACGGAGGTGAGTTCGAAAACCAGGCGCGGGCCAGTGCTAATTTGTTAATGGTTATCCCTGTCGCTTTGCTGTTAATCGTTATCTTACTGTTTAGCTCGATGGGCTCGATTGGCCTGACAACGATTGTGCTGACGAATATTCCGTTTGCCCTGAGTGGCGGGGCAATTTCGCTCTGGCTAAGCGGTGAGTACATGTCTGTTCCGGCATCGGTCGGTTTTATTGCTTTGATGGGCGTTGCCATACTTAACGGTATCGTCATGGTAAGCCACTTCGAGCAGACTCGAGTTCATTTCTCCGACTTTAAAACCTTAGTAATTGAAGGAGCTAAAGACCGTCTGCGGCCGGTCTTAATTACAGCCATTACCGCTATTTTTGGCCTGATTCCGCTGTTAATGTCCAGTGGTCCCGGCTCAGAAGTGCAAAAGCCTCTGGCGGTTGTGGTTATAGGTGGGCTGATAACGGCAACGCTGGCCACCCTGCTGTTGCTGCCTATTTTATACTTACTCGTAAACAGGAAAGCTCGTGATGTCCAATAAGTTGTTAAAACTCTATTTTAGCCGCGAACAAAAAGCCGATTTGGTCGACTGCCTGATTCAACTCGACTATTTAAGCGGCTTTAGCCTTTATGACATTGACGGTTTTAGTCGCAATCACGAACGTTTTGATATCGGCGAGCAAATTCGTGGCGCACGCCGGATGATGATGGCTGAAGTAATTTGTGCTGCTGATGATGTAACCCGTATTCGTGAGGCTTTATCGCAGCTAAACTTCAAAGAGCCAGTCCGCTACGTGATGCAGTCAGTAGAGGATGTTGGACATAGTGATTATATCTAACCTATTTTGTTGGAACAGGGGGGGAGATCTCTCCCCTGATGTTTCTGCGATGCCTTTCAAATTAAGGGTAAGTTATCGCGCGATTTATGTTGGGCTTGTTAAGCCGCTACTAAAACTCATGAGTATCTTATTTACCCCAAATGTCCTGTCTTAACCCAAATTATGGTTTCTCTATCAACAAAGGGATGGTGCACGCTCGTGTGTGGACTGCGCATCCAGGTGCCTTCGGGATAGCGTCCGTGTTCATCACAGAACTCGCCGGATAACACCAGTATTTCTTCGCCGCCCAGGTGGCGGTGTGGTTTGAACACTTCATTTGCTGGCCACTTTACCAGTGCAACGTGCTCAGTGCCATGACTATGTAACGGCATAACTTCTAGCCCGCCTTGGCCGGGTAACCACTCAGCTTCATGGGTGTTAATGCGCACAACTTGAGTGTCGGTTGGTTGGAATTGATGCAGCTTAACCAGTAATTTGCAGCCATCTTTACTAAAGGGGGCATGTGAGCTTCCTGGTGGGTTACGAATATAAGTACCAGCTGGATAGTCACCGTTTTCATCAGAAAAAACACCTTCGAGAACTAATATTTCCTCACCCAGTGGATGCTCATGAGTGCTAAATGATGCACCTGGCTTATACTCAACGATGCTGGTCGCACGACCGCGCTCAGCCTCTTCACGCTCCAATAATTTACGACGCACACCAGAAGCCGGGCTGTCGACCCACTCCTGTTTCGCCGTTTCAATAATGACTCGTTTAGCAAAATCTAAATTTAACATTACCTAAGTCTTACATCCGTCAAAAACCGTATTACACTTACGTAAATTAACACCTTAATAGTTCACGCTGAGCGAAAGACAAAAGGAAAACAGCAGAATGGCTGAAAAAATGATTGTTGCATGTCCTTCATGCCACAAGAAAAACCGCATTGTGGTCGATAAGAGAAACGAGAACGCTGTTTGCGGTCATTGTCGGTCATTACTTTTTAGCGGGAAAATTATTGTCATAAATAGTGATGAATTTCGAGCTCATCAGAGTGCTGATATGCCTCTCATTGTAGACTTTTGGGCGAGTTGGTGTGGGCCTTGCCAGCAGTATGGTCCTCATTTCGAACAGGCGGCTACAAATATGCGATATGACGCTCAATTTTTAAAGATAAGTACGGAAAAAGAGCCCCATTTAGCGCAACAATATGCTGTGCGAAGTATTCCGACAACTCTGTTTGTTAAAAATGGTCAGGAAGTGGCTCGACAAGCTGGTGTCATGTCGGCGTCACAGATTCAGCAGTGGGTAGCTCGGTATTAATACGCTCAATTATCCTCTGGTACGGGGTTTGCTCACCTGAGCATCTGGCTTCTCCGGAAACTTATGTTTAAAACAACTGCGTAATACCCAGCAAAATAGCGTAGCGGCCAGCTTTACTAATGAAAACCAGAATCAAAAATTGCCAGAAGGTTAATCGCAGCATACCGGCTATAAACGTAAGAGGGTCACCAATGAAGGGAGCCCAGGCCATCAGCAGCGACCACTTACCAAAGCGTTCAAACCAGCGATGACCACGGGCAAGAGATTTAGGTTTGAACGGGAACCAGCGGCGATCCTGATACCGTACCAAAAAACGGCCCAGAACATAGTTGACTACTGACCCCAGCGTATTACCGATTGAGGCTAGCCACCAGATTATCCAGACATCGTAATCCATGCGCTGGGCTGCCACGACCACAAACTCAGACTGAGCAGGCAGTATTGTGGCGGCCAGAAAGGCTGTCAGAAATATACTTAAATACATAAAACCCTATTACGTGGCACAGCTTATAACGGATGTCATCAGTGTACTGGAAATGACAAACACAAAAGTTTTTGACTACACTCAACAATGAACACTCATCAATAAAGCAGAGAGGTACCTCAATGGCATTTGAAAAATGTCCAAAGTGTGAAGATCAGGTACTGGATAATAACTATAGCTGTCCTGCCTGTGGTTTTGTGAAGAGTGAAAAATCGGAACAAGAGAACCAACCGGGCGAAAACAGCGCTATTACGTCTGAGAACACATCGAAAAGTTTGCAGATACAAGGTGTGTTATCGCTCGTTATTCTTATCGTGGGTGTGCTTTGGTTCTTTTTAACCTCAGAAGAATCTCAACAAAGTAACGAAATCAATGTGATACCTCTGGTTATGTTTATCGGCGGTCTTATCTGGTACATAGTGACGCGCTTTCGAATCTGGCGTTCGCACTCTTCTTAAATGGACTTACGTAAAAGCACAAAAGCCCAACAACACCGTTGCTGGGCTTACGAGTCTTTTGTTCATCAGTCTTTTATACGCATCAACCGATGAATGGCTCTTTACGACGCACGCAATGCTTTAAAAATCATAGGTGGCAGAAAGGCGAATGTCACGACCGGCCTCATAAGGCCCCACCACGGTTGGGAACACTTCGCTGTAGTCACCGACACTTGAATGGTTTATGTATTGCTCGTCCAGCAGGTTAGTTACCGCTATGTTCACCGAAAAGTTGTTAGTAATATCCCACGCGCTATAGAGATCAACAACGGTATAACTTGGCTTGTTCAAAGTATACAGCGAGTCGGTCCAGCCATTCTCCAGCGCCTGATGCAGGGTTTTAATATGAATGTCATCTACTCGAGTCACATTAAAGCCAAAGCTCAGGTCGTTTGTAACAAAGTAGTCTGCACCCAAAACAATAGTGTTACCACGGCTGTTACCCAAACCATTAAACTCATAGGCGTTCAAATCGATTGAATCATAACTCTCAGTGTACAAGCCGTCGCGCGGAGAAAGCTCAGAGTCTGCGCTGGAAAAGCCGAAGTACATGTCCAGAGAGTTCCAACGATACGCAAGGTTAAATTCAACACCTGTCGACTCAACGTCACCAATGTTGTTGTAGACAGAGTTCCCTGCAAAACCACTGAAAATGACGTCATATATGGTTGACTGATAAACACTGAATTTTGCATTCAGATTATTAGCACTGTACTCAATCGAGGTTTCGATGTTCTCAACCGTTTCCGGTACGACATCACCGGCGACAACGGGAATATCGTTTCCGTCGTAAAGGTATTCGTCCAGAGTAAAGCCATCGCCAATTTCTTTACCTCTGGCGGCCTCGGCGTAACTTAATCCAAACTTCCATGCCTGCGACAACTGATACGACAAACCGGCGTTAAAGCTAAGCTCACTGTCATCGAGGCTCGCCGGCGTATCCGTTACAGGCTCGCCAGAATACTCATCAAGCAGAATTTGTTGCTGAAATTCATAGTCGTCATAGCGCACGCCGTAGCTAAACAAAAGATCGGCTGTAATATGACTATGCGCTTGCGCGTAAACGCCTAATACACTGCTTTCTTCTGAGTTTTCTTTCGGGCCGGCAGCAGGGCCACTTTCTACCTCATCACTGCGGTAATCGACGCCGTAAGTAAAGCTGTGGTTGAGAGTTTCGCTGGTATTGCGAATATCAAAACCCTGAGTGTCAATTTCAGCTAACCAATCAAAACGGCCACCGCGAAACGATGAGCTTGTCTGGTAAGCGGTTGCTTTAAGGTACACCGCGTCACTGTGGTCAAACCGGTAATTGGCGACATAGGTGTCACGTTTAGCCGCGCTTGGATAAAGCGGCGAACCTTCGGGTACAACCCAGTTCGGGCGAGCAGAGAATTCACCTTCTTCATCGCGCTGCTCAAAACTGAATGACACATAATGATTATTGGCAATGTCACCACTTGCTTTTAAAAAGGTGAGGTCCTGGTCTGCTGCTGTACCGTATATTTTATTATCGTCACCGTCTTCCATGGTGTTGCGGTCAACGGTACTGAAATAGCCTAAAAGACCAAATGAGTCATTAAGCTTCCCGTATAACGTGCCGCTGTAACGCGTGCCATCATTAGAGAAGTAGTTCGCTTTTAAACGACCGCCAAACTGCTCGTCATTGTGCAGTAAGTCCTGAGCATCTTTTGTCTTGAAGCGTATTGAGCCGCCAATAGCTCCAGGGCCACTGGTCGCCTCGCCAGCGCCGGCCTGTACGTCTATTTGTTTGAGTAAATCTGGGTCCAGGGTTACGCGACCAATATGGTGAAACAGGGTGGAAGTTTGCTGCGCACCATCTACCGTCACATTAAGGTATGCATCTTCAAGGCCGCGAATATAAATCTTTTGGGCTACACCAACAGAACCACCTACGCTTACCGAGGGAGATTCCCGGAAAATGTCAGCAAGGTCATTCGCCTGAAACTGCTCTATGTCGTCTGCAGTTACACTAAAGTTTGTGGCGGCGCCAACGACAGAAATTCGCTCTATTTGTTTCTCTTCTTTATCGCTATTTTCAACATCCGCTGTCTGCGCAAACAGGACTGGGCTAAATAGCGAAAACACCGCTCCAGTAAAGATAAACTTATTCAAAACAGTTCCCCCTTTAGATTTTATTAAATCTAAATGAGAATGATTATATTGTTCATTTGAAATAAAACAAGGCCTTCGGGATTGCCACAGAATAAGTTATTCAGAGGATTGCATGCGTGGGGCTGCTATCCGTCGAGATATCGTTAGATGCTTGCGAGGAAAAAGCAGAAATACGAAGTTATTTTCAGTAATGGACATACATATCTCTAAGAGCCGTCTATACTTTTAAATAGCGTCATAATTGAATGATGCTGACAAACTCTTTAAGGAGTTGACAATGGATACGCAAAAAAATAAAGGTTCACAAACGCCAAACAAACCAGGCGAACAGAAGCAGGCAGCACCCGGTCAGCAAAAAGACCAAAAGCAATCTGAGCATGCACCTGCTAAAAAAGCGTAATTAATTACGCAATCCCGAGCCCAGTGTAATTTGCTGGGCTTTTTTGTAGGGGCTAATAAAGTTTTTCAGCAACTATACTTCTATTGGCTTTTCGCACAGCAGCTCCCACGCCTGAAGCATCTCTTTCTTCGCAGAACCCCAGCGATACCGGCCTAAAGCGCCGCTTTTCTGAATAACACGGTGACACGGAATTAGCATTGCAACAGGATTAGCTCCAACAGCATTACCAACTGCACGAGATGCCCCTGGGCAATCGAGTACATTGGCAATTTGCGAATAGCTCGCCAGCTTTCCCGGTGGTATCCTCAATAACGCTCGCCATACGGCCACTTGGAAATTAGTACCCATAACGTGCAATGACAAGGGGTTAGACTGCCCGTCTTTTAACCGACTAAACAGTACGTTAGCCACATAGTTCGTCGCGTTTTCGTTGCTTACGAGCGCGGCTTTGGGCCAGTCTTTGCATAAATCAGTAAGTATCTCGTCAACAGCTCTGGAGCCCAAAAACTCAATGCGGCATACGCCCCGTGGAGTAATTGCGACAAATATCTTACCAAAAGGAGTTTCATTTACGCCGTATTGGATAGTAACTCCCTGGCCTTCGTTCTTGTATTCACCTGGCGTTACGGCTTCTAGCTTTACAAAGTGGTCATACAGTCGGGAGCCTCCGCTTAAACCCATGCTGAGGGAAACATCCATAAGAGAGCTTTCTCCCTTCAGCATTCGTTTGCTTCGCTCCAGCGTAAGGGCCTGCAGGAAGCGTTTCGGTGTGGTGCCTGCCCATTTACAAAACACCCGATGGAAGTGGAACGGACTGAGATGAACATGAGCAGCAACGTCTTCCAGGGTCGGCTGGCTCGATACATGCCCTGACATATAGGTCATGGCTTTTTCAATGCGAGTGTAGTCAGACATAATCAATACCTTTAAACGTAACGAATTGATACACCACCATCCACTAATAAGGTGGAACTGCAGGTAAGATTAGAAGTATCACACGCTTACTATAATGCCGACCCGAAGCTTGCTATCTGGAGACAAGTGACCTCGAATTCAGACTGAATCGATTTTTTCATAAACGGGTGTCACTTGTTACACCCTATTGCTAATAAGCACTTCTATTTTAAGTTATATTGTAGCGCTTAAAACCATTTAGAAAATTAGGAACGTTCAGGCGACGTAATTAGAGGTTCTATTAATGCAACGAACAAAAAAAGCGGCAACCAAACGCCAGCATATTCTTGAGACGGGGTACCGGTTGGTACTTAAAAAAGGCTTTGCTGCGGTGGGGTTGCAGGAAATTCTTAAGAGTTGTGGTATCCCAAAAGGTTCCTTCTATCATTATTTTCCATCGAAGGAAGCCTTTGGTTGCGAGTTGTTGAAAGAGTACACCAATGATTACGGATGTAAGTTTGAGCAGCTGCTTACGGCATCGGGTAGTGGCCGAGACAATTTAATGCGTTACTGGGATGCCTGGATAGCTGACCCTGATGACCCGACACGTGGTTGGGCGGAAGAGTGTCTGGTGGTGAAGCTTGCGGCTGAGGTTGCAGACATGTCTGAGACTATGCGGCAGATCCTGGATGATGGCGTGCAGCAGCTCATAGTAAAGATTGCGACTTTGATTGAGAATGGTCGTAGTGATGGCTCGCTAGCTGATGGAGCTCCTCCCCTTCAATTGGCTCGGATGCTTTACCAGATGTGGATGGGTGCGGCATTGCTCGCTAAATTAAGCCAGGACAAGGAACCTCTACATGAAGCGCGGAATTCAACTCTTCTAATGCTGGATTGCAGCGATACTAAGGCTTAAAAGGCCGTTATCCGCTATACCCGAGTTCACCGGCTCATCACTCTGAGTCGATTTGACAGAATTGCTCATTGTCCGCTACAGTTAAGAATAGACCGGTCGTCTATAGCGCAAGGCGTTAAAACACGTCGATCTAAAACCTGATTGGTTTAGAGAATTTACCAATGTTTACTTATAGACAATGAACGGGAGATAGAATGAGTAACCAAATTACTACGATCAATCCCTCTAACGGCGAACAGCTGAAAAGCTATACGAAAATGGATCTTGCCGAGGTCACTCAGATAATCGAGGAGAGCCACGCTGCATTTTTACAATGGCGTCTTGAGTCGCTGGAGCAGCGTGCTAAGAGCGTGAAAGCTATCGGTAAGGCGCTGCAAGAACACAAGGAAGAGTTTGCCGACCTCATGGTTAAAGAAATGGGGAAACTGCCCGAACAGGCTCGTCAGGAAATCGACTTATGCGTGGGTATATGCGACTACACCGCTGAGCATGGCCCGGAAGAGTTGGCTGATGAAGAACGCAAGCCAGGCAACGGTCAGCGAGGTATTGTCACTTACTCGCCAATTGGTATCGTCTACGGTATCCAGCCATGGAACTTTCCCGCTTATCAAGTCGTACGCTATTCGATAGCTAACATCATGGCCGGCAACACTGTGCTGCTGAAACATGCTGAGAACGTTACCGGTAGCGGCTTGTTGCTGGAAAAAATTTATCGCGAAGCAGGACTGCCTGAAAACGTGTTCCGCACCTTGGTTATTTCCCACGAGACTTCGGATGAAGTCATTGCTCACTCACTGGTACGTGGTGTGACTCTCACCGGGAGCGACGGCGCAGGACGTAAAGTGGCGACTCAGGCTGCTAAGCATCTCAAAAAGACGGTGCTGGAACTTGGCTCTAACGACGCGTACCTGGTGCTCGACGATGCCGACCTCGATGTTGCGGTGGATACCTGCGTTATGGGACGGGTATTCAACACCGGACAGACTTGTGTGGCTGCCAAGCGGTTCGTGGTGACCGAGGCTAACTACGAGGCATTCAAAGAGCGCTATGTTGAGAAGATGAAAGCTCTGAAAGTTGGTGACCCTACGCAAAGCGATACGGATGTAGGCCCTATGGCCCGTGTTGATCTGCGAGACCAATTGCATAAACAGGTTGAAGAAAGCGTGAGTAAAGGCGCCCGCATACTTTGTGGCGGGGAGAAACCTGAGGGCAAAGGTGCCTTTTATCCGGTAACCGTGCTGGAAAATGTCGAACCGGGTCAGCCGGCTTACGATGACGAGCTGTTCGGCCCAGTTGCCGCATTGATTCGTGCTAAGGATGACGAAGACGCTATGCGCATAGCTAACGACAGCCGCTACGGCCTTGGTGGTGGTATTATCTCAAAAGATGTGCAGCGTGCCACGGAGTTGGCGAGCAAATACTTCGATACCGGTATGGTTTTCATCAACGGCTTCGGCGTTGCAACACCAGAGATGCCCTTTGGTGGTGTTAAGGACTCAGGCTACGGCCGCGAACATGGCGGTTTTGGCATGCATGAGTTTGTTAATGTTAAGGCAATCAACGTGGTTAAGGAGTAATTCCTCGCAGGGTTAGCTTTTAACTTACCGGCCACTCCTCAATGAGTGGCCGTTTATAAACTCTTTTGTCCCCGTCTTTTCTGTCAGCAACTACTGCTGGGTCTGATTTAACGCCTGAATAGCAAAGCTGCCAAGCCAGTGACCACCTTCGTAGCTATCGCCGATTAGATTAGGGTATGAGTGCGCCATATGCTTATCGGCTATTTTGCGTAAATGCCTGTACTGCGGGTATTGGTTAGCCAGCGCATAGAGGTTCCAGGCGCGGCTGAAATTTAAACCGTCCAGATGAACCAGTTTGCCATCGGTTCTGTCGCCAACTTCACCTACCGCCAGACTGAATTCTGGGTCAGCGAGTTGTGGCATAAAATCATCCAGCCAGGTTAAAAACTGCTGCTTCGGTAGAACGCGCTGCATTAAGCCAATTTCTTCCAGGCAGGGCGAAAGAAAGTCGTAGCCGCTGGGCTCCCAGCCTATGGGGCAGTTTTTATCTTCCAGAAAATAGTCTTTCGCGCGTTTGGCAATTAACTGCTGTAGTCCGGTGTGCTGCTGGTTAACGGCATAGTCGTAGGCGAAACTTAAGCCAAAGGCTGTGTTGGTATGCTCGCCCACACGCACTGGGTAAACTAATCGAGGTAAGAAGTTGATATAGCGCTCAACAATTAAATCGGCTAATGGTTGTAAGTTAGCGGCTAGGTCTTTGGCCATAGGGTCTTCCCATGAATGGAGCTCGTCAGACAGCTTTAACAGCCAGGCCCAGCCGTAAGTGCGCTCAAACGAGTCATTAATATCTTTACTGAAAAAGTCGACTTCGCGCGCCACTTTCTCGGCGGTTAAATTACGTTTAAGTATGGCTTTGACTTCGTCGGCCTGTTCTAAGTCCGGAAACTGACGCAGCAACGTCACCATTGACCAATAACCATGAGCGGCGCTGTGCCAGTCAAAACAGCCGTAAAAAACCGGGTGCAGAACCGACGGTTCCTTTAAATCATCGGCACTGCCTAATATTATTCCTGTTTTGTATGGATAAGGTGTCTCGACACAATGCAGTGGTAGCTCCACCAGCTTATTGGCTTCCGAGAGGCTGAGCTCGTGTGACGATGCGTTATTATCGGCCGCCTGAGTGAACAGGCTAACCGACATGAGTAGGGCACTGCTTATAATGCCGCGAATATTCATAATGTTGCCTTATATGCTGGAGACTGTGTTAACTGGCTCATTGGTTTTTCAGTAAATCGAGAAAGAAAGCGTATTCCAGCGCCGTGTTTTGCAAGCGCTTAAAGCGCCCGGAAACACCACCGTGACCCGCTTCCATTTCGGTTTTAAACAGCAGCAGATTATCATCGGTTTTATAATCCCTGAGCTTAGCGACCCACTTGGCTGGTTCGAAATACTGCACTTGTGAGTCAAAGAGTCCGGTGGTTACCAGCAGGTTAGGGTAGTCCTGTGCGCTGATTTGATCATAAGGTGAATACGACAACATATAGTCGTAATAGACTTTCTCTTTCGGGTTACCCCACTCGTCAAACTCGTTGGTAGTGAGAGGAATACTCTCATCCAGCATGGTCGTCACAACATCGACAAAAGGTACATGTGCCGCTACGCCAAGGTAAAGCTCCGGTGCCTGATTGATCACTGCGCCCATTAACAGGCCACCAGCACTACCACCCATGGCAAAGACTTTATCCTCTGCGCCATAGCCTTGCTCAACCAATGACTTAGTCACATCAACAAAGTCATTAAAGGTATTTTTCTTGCTCAGTTTTTTGCCGTCTTCGTACCAGGTGCGACCGAGCATTTGTGAGCCGCGAATATGGGCGATAGCAAAAACAAAGCCGCGATCCAGTAAGCTTAGACGGTTGCTGCTAAAGCTGGGTTCTGAAGTAGAACCGTAAGAGCCATAACCGTATTGATAAAGTGGGTTGGCGCCATCTTTTTTAAATTTGTCCTTACGGTAAACCAGTGTTACCGGTACCTCAGCACCGTCCCGGGCGGTGACAAATAACCGTTCGGAAGCGTAGTTTTCAGGTTTAAAATCGCCAAGTACAGGCTGTTGCTTTAACAGCGTTTTATCCAGACTGTTCAGGTCTACATTATAATGGCTACCCGGAGTGGTCATACTGGTGTAGTAAAGGCGCAGCTCAGGGTTATCGGCTTCTTTGTTACCGTAAAAATACAGCGTGTAAGCTTTGTCGCGGAATGAAAGCTCTTGTTCATCACCGGTATTTAGGTTTCGTACGAACACCTCTGTTAGTCCGCGCTGGCGCTGTTTATAAACCAAATGCTGGTCAAACAGCTCAATGTCTTCCAGTCGAGTGTCTTCTTTATGTGGAATAACTTCCTGCCAGTGCTGCTTGTCGCCAAGCTTATCTGCGCTTACCCGCATCAGGCGAAAGTTCACGGCATCCAGATTGGTCAACACATAATAATCATCACCGTGTTTAGCTATGCTGTATTCCAGGCCGTCTTCCCGTGGCACAAACTCAACCGGCTTGGCGTTGGGGTCATTGGCATCAATTAGCGAGACGCCTTTAGATTCGGTCGCATCATGGATAATATAAATTTTTGAGTCGTCTTTGCTTTTGCGAATGCCGGTGTAAAAGGTTGTGTCCTGCTCTTCATAGACCAGTTCATCTTGTTGCTGTTCGGTACCCACTTTATGACGATATACTTGATAACCCAGCAGGGTTTCCGGGTCTTTCTTTATGTAGTAAAAATGCTGTCCGTCGTTACCCCAGACAATATCGCCAGACGTATTTTTGATTTGATCCGGGAGTAACTCACCGGTTTTCATATTCTTAAGTTTAATTTCATACATACGGCGGCTAACGGTATCTTCACTATAGGCAAGAATCGCATCGTCCGGGCTAACTTCAAGACTGCCTACGGAGTAATAATCTTTACCTTCAGCAAGCTCATTAACATTTAACAAAATTTGCTTGTTGGTACCGGAAAAATCTGTACTGCGAACGTAAATCGGGTATTCGTTATCGCCGCGCATTTCTGTTGAGTAATAGTAGTCGCCGTCACGTACTGGTACGGAGTTATCATCTTTGGCAATGCGGCTTTTCATTTCTTCAAACAGCTTTTGCTGCAAATCTTCCGTGTGAGCCAGCATCTCATCCGTATAAGCGTTCTCTGCCTCAAGATAAGCCAGTACTTTAGGGTCTTTACGTTCATCGTCCCGCATCCAGTAATAATTATCGATGCGGGTATCACCATGAATGGTCATTTCATGAGGGACTTTTTCTGCTACCGGAGCTTCAACGCCTTGTTTAGAGGTCGATGAGCTGGTATCGGTGTTTTGATTCGCGGGAGAGCAGGCCTGCAATAATGCAGCACTTAATAGAGCAATATAAAGGGGGCGAAGTTTTTGCATGTGGAGATCTCGTTATGATTATTATTTTAATTCAAATGATATTAACAAAGTTATAATTTGTTAGCTATATCGGGGGAAGCCAGGTATTTATAGGCTTTTCTTAATTTCAGTAGTCTGGTCTTAAAAGCAAAAAGCCCAGCAACATCCTTGCTGGGCTTCCGGATTGGTTTACTAATTGTACAAATTAATTAGCTTTTGAGTTCACCCGATGCTGACTCGATATGAGCACGGACAAACCACTGGAATTGCTCAAGCTCAGCGAGTTGGCCAGTGAGCATGTCTTCCGAAACAGGGTCTAGTTCAGCGAGTTTATTGAGCGCGTCTCTGTGGTCTTTATTAACACCGTTGTACACTTTATCAAGCGCAACCAGATGTTCAGTGACCAGACCCCTGCCTATCGAATAGTCTTTCCATGAACGGCGGTCCACAATTGACTGCGGGGTACCGGCGGGAACGCCGCCCATAGTGGCGATGCGCTCTGCGATGGTATCGGTCATTTCACGAATGCTATCAACCTGCGGGTCCAGCATTTCGTGTACGCCAATAAAGTTTGGACCAACCACGTTCCAGTGAACATGTTTAAGCGTCAGTTGAAGGTCAAGCAGTGCAACCAGACGGTCGTCGAGCAGCGCTATAGCGTCTTGGGCAGATTCGTTTTTAATCCCAGGGGCGGTGAATTCAGCTGTTTTATCACTTGTATTCATTATTCCTCCTGTTATTTGTTCATCACTCCTTTATACGCGTAAATCGATGCAATGGATCTTTACGCTTAGCAAGCAACGACGGCCACCCTATATGGTGGCCGTCGTTGCCGAAAGCGCGAAAAACTTATTGCCTAGTAGCGTTCAAGCCAGTGTGCATAAGGTGCAGGTAATACCCAGGAAGGCTTCTCGACACGCAGTACTTTGGCGGCGTCGTAAGGCCAGTGAGGATTCTCCAGATGAGCACGACCAACCATGACCAAATCCAGTTGCCCTTGTGCAATGGTGTGTTCTGCCAGTTGAGGTAAATCAATGCCCCAGGCGGAAGCCACTGGAATATCTACTTCTTTACGAATGCGCTCCGCAATAGGTGCCATAAAGCCTGGGCCCCAGGGAATGTTGGCGTTTGGTGTTGAGAAACTGATACTGACATTTAAAAAGTCCAGTCCCTCTGCTTTTAGCAACTGAGTCAGCTTAACGGATTCCTGCATTTGCTGTTCGTCATTGCCATCAAATTCAATCACGCCGAAGCGCGCGGTTAGCGGGAAGTTATCTGGCCATACTTGTTTTACCGCACGAACTGTCTCTACCAGGAACCGGGCACGGTTCTCAAACGAACCACCATATTCGTCAGTACGCTGGTTAGCATGAGCTGAAAAGAAGCTCTGGCCTAAGTAGCCGTGAGCAAAGTGCAGTTCAAGCCATTCAAATCCTAAGTCACGAGCTCGTTCGGCAGCGGCGACAAAGTCGATTTGCACGCGTTTTATGTCATCCAGCGACATTTCTTCAGGTTCGCGAGGCAGGTTTGCACCAAAAGCGATAGGAGAAGGCGATATTGGCTGCCAGCCTCTAGTATCATTTTCAGCTATGTGGTCGTCACCGTCCCAAGGGCGGTTTGCGCTGGCTTTGCGGCCGGCGTGGCCAATTTGAATGCCGGCAACGGCGCCTGCTTTTTTTATATTCTCCACAACAGGCGCAAAAGCTTGTGCCTGTTCGTCGTTCCAGAGGCCTGTGCAGTTAGGGGTAATGCGCCCTTCAGGGGAAACTGCGGTGGCTTCGACAATGACTAAGCCAGCACCGCCACGCGCCAGGCTGGTGTAATGGCTTAAATGCCAGTCGTTAACGACACCGTCTTCAGCCATATATTGGCACATTGGGGGAACGGCAATGCGGTTACGCAAACGGACGTCTTTTAACTCGAACGGTTGAAATAGTGCGGACACCTTAAGTACTCCTGTTAATTACTGCGCTTGCTGTAAAAGCAATTTTGAAGCACCTATACTAGCTCGGGCACTGGTTTGAGATAATTAGAAATAATCTATCTCAACCATCGAAAAAATGAATCAAACGAACGCCGCCCTGACTAACCTTTCTGCTCCCGCGTCTCGACATCCAGTTTGAAGTCGACGACTTTCGTTTCGCCGCGATACCAGAGCTCAATACTTTCAGGCTGCCCGTAATAATAGAACACATGCACCGGTTCGCCGTCTTCGCGCTCAAGTAGAATAACGTTGTCAAAGGGCTGCAGGTATTTTTGCTCTGCGTTCTTCGCGAAAATTCGGTTGCGAAGCTTTGTGTTTAACCGCGTGCCGTCAAGGGTTTCTTCGGGAGTAAACACGCTGTAGTCAACAACAAGTCGGTTGTCGTCTAAGCGCATACCGTCGGGTAAATTGTCGGCGCTGTAGCTTTTTTTGACAATATCCGGTGCCGTTAATAGCGGAATGCGGACTTCGATACGAGCTGGCGACTCCGGCATATACTCAGGGGTATACGCAAAGCCATATGTGGTGAAACTGAATACCTCATCTTTGTCGCGTGTTAACTCAATGGTTTCGTCTGCGTCATCGAAAAATTTCACCATTTCGGTCAGTATCACTCGCTTAAATTTTGGCTCTAAGTTGAAGTGGTAGCGGTCTGAACTGCTGATAAAAAGCTGGCTTTGTACCGGCGGGTATTTCAGATAGATCCGTTCTGTGTGTTGATATTCCGGAAGGTGCCGACTTTTTTCATAGCGAATATCAATAAGCTGTTTCATTTCTTCTTCGGTTAAATCGACTCGTCGTTTTGGCCTTTCATCATAAACCGGGCCTGCCAGGTCGATATCAGGCAAAGTGCTTAAATCAATCTCATCACTATTGTCTTGTTGGCCAAGGAAGTGAATTGGAATTTCAATTTTGTGAGTTACTTTATCGCGGGTTTTCTTGCGGGGCAGCAAAGTCACTCGTGCGGTAGCTACAGGCCCCATAAAGGCAAAGGCTTTATGCAGAACGCGGCCTTCGCCTACGGAAAGTTTGTCATGTAAGTTATTGCCTTCGGTGCGTACGGTTTCTGCATCAACTTCACCCCGCATGGCTCGTTCTATGATTTCGTCAAGCCATTCACTCATTCGTTCGTGATAATCAGACTGCAGTGTCGTATCCATTCGCAGTTGAAGTTCCCGCTCGGTTGGCGAGAGGGCTTCACCAATAATGTCTTCGTCTCGCAGCGGCATTGCCTGGTCATCCGGTACTTCAATTTTTATGTCGTAGTTAAAATCACCGGCCTTAACCAGAGTGACAGAATATCCGCGCTGCTCTTGAGTTTTGCCCACATCGCTTGCTTTAAACTCGAACTGAAGCACATCTTTGGGTAACTCAGTTTCAACGTCGCCGAGCAGTTTAACGGGTTGTAGGTCGTCTTCGGTACGCGGCTCTTTGAAATAAAAGCGTTCTGGGTCGTAACGAATTTCATCGGTTTGGGCAACCCAGTCTAATAGGTCAGGTAGGGCTTTGACGTCGCCGTTATCCATCACTACCTGGGTAAACTGCAGCTGACTTTTAAAGGGAAAAGCAAAAGGTTCACGAACCTGAAACCACTGACCCTCGCGTGAAGCGGTGGAAGCCACAAAGTTGTTACGGTAAATATCCAGAAGCTTTTGTGGGCTTTCGTAGTCTTTTAGTCGTTTAAATCGGTCGGCGGTGTAGGGGCGACCTAAGGGGCCTATGTAAGAAGCCTTGAAAGGCTCAACATAAAAGTACTGCGCAGGTTTTTCATCGAATTTTATCGTTCTGTAAATGTTCCGGTGGGCTATAAACTCCTCGCCCTCCAGAGCTTCAAACAAAGCTTTATCTTCAATGGTTTGGATTTTTTTCTTACGCTCTTTTCTCTTTTGCTGTAATTCAGCTAAAGCCGCTTCTTTTTGCTCCACACTCAGTACCTCTCTTGCTGAATAACTGTCGTTACTGTTGCAACCCAGCGTAATAGCGCCCGCTGAAAGTGCGCCAATAAGCAACAAAATTCCTTTTTTATTCATGACAGTACCTAATCTGTTTTACTGATAGCTGTACCAGCTAGCGCTAAAAATTCTGTTCGTTTAAAGCATGACCGCTAAGAGTACCTGTTAAAGCGCACAATTTTAAGTTAAGGCTTTGTAAAAACACAGGCTAGCGGCGGGTTTTACTCGCTAGCCGGCTGATGAGCGCTATAGAGTTGTCGTATACTGGCAAATATGAGACTACTGCTACAAAAATAGACCGGAAATAACCATGTTGAAGCTGAAAACCTTAATTGCCGGCTTAGTGTTGTGCTTATTGAGTGCCTCCGCGCAGGCCGAAATTCTCTACAAGGTGACAAAAGAAGACCAGACTATTTGGGTATACGGCACGCTGCACGCCGCCAAAAAAGACTTAATTAAGCTGTCTGAAACGGCAGAAAATGCATTGAAAAACAGTGAAACCGTGTGGTTTGAGGTACATCCGGAGAAAATTCAAAGTGCTCAAGCGTTGTTTATGCAGCATGCCCGGCGCTCCGAGGGTAAGTTATCTGACACGGTCGATAGTGAAACCTGGCAGCAGCTCACTACGCAGGTTGAAAAGTATGGTATGAACGCCAGTGCGCTGGAACAGCTCAATGCCTGGTTCGCACAAATTGTCATTGTTTCGCAAGCCATTGCGCAATCCGGTTACACCGCCGAAGGTGGCTCTGAAGGAAAGCTATTTGAATTGGCAAGAAACTCGGACATACCAGTTAAAGGGCTAGAAACCGTCGAGCGACAAATAGATGCATTACGGGCGGCTCAAAGCGAATCTGGTGAGGGTGAATTGCTGGAGCAGACGCTTGCGGAAGTAGAAAAAATTGAAGAAGTTTTTGCCGATATCCAGAAGACCTGGCTAGAGGGCGATCTTGATAAACTCACCCACTACTTAAACCAGAACCTACCTCCTAAGGCGTTAGACGAGCTGATCACGAAACGCAACAATGAATGGATAACAAAACTCGCTAAGGTAAATGAAGCTGATACTGTATTCGTGGCCGTTGGGGCGGGGCACCTTGGTGGTCAGCAAGGCGTGCTTGAGCAATTTGAAAAGCAGGGCGCCGATATTCAAAAAATGTAGGAGATAGTCGCCATTACAGCTGGTTAACGACGTAATCAAACTGTCATTTAAAGTCAGTACTATTGCCTGTTCGAAAATATAACGCTGAGCTTGTTAAGCCAGAGGTTTCAGAACGGGGAAGACGGCATGACCATGAAAGAGAAAAAGCTGAAGATTGATATTTCAGGCGTTGATCCAATTTGTAATAAGTCAAAAGGTGATGACTTTTACGATGTGGTGAATCGTCAGTTAAGCCGCCGCTCTTTCCTTAAAGGTGGTCTTGGCGTTGCTGTCAGCTCCTTTATGTTATCGCCTTTAATGGCGGGTTGTACGTCCTCTAAAGGCACTGCCCGTTCATCTGCGGGGCTTGGTTTTCAGGCCATTGCCGGCAACCGAACCGATGTTGTTGATGTACCCGTTGGGTATCGTGCTCAGCCTTTTCTGCCCTGGGGTACGCCACTTGTGCCTGGTGCCGGTGAGTTTAAAACTGACGCAAGCAATTCGGCATTAGATCAGGCGCGGCAGGTTGGCTCGCATCACGACGGTATGCATTTCTTTCCCATAGACGTGAAAGAAGGTGGCGCTTCCTCGAAAGAAGGGCTGCTGGTGATGAACCATGAATACGTCGATCCGCAAATTCTGCACGCCAGTTTTTCTCCTAATGCACCACGCCCGCAGCAGGAAGTGCTGAAAGAGATGATGGCACATGGTGTATCGGTAGCTCATATTATTCGTAAACCCGATGGCGAATGGCAGCTTGTTGAGGGCAGCCCATACAACCGTCGAATTACCGCAAGTACCCCAATGCAAATGAGCGGGCCTGTTGCCGGTCATGACAAGCTGGTAACCCGCTTTAGCCCTGACGGCACCAAGACTCGCGGAACCATTAATAACTGTTCGCATGGCCATACGCCCTGGGGCACTTATTTAACCTGCGAAGAAAACTGGGCGGGCTGTTTCATGAACGATGACGATACTCATCCTCGTGAGCATGAACGGTACGGTGTGAACCGCGAGAACAGTCGTTATTACTGGGAAACAGCAACGCCGGGTCTTGACGAAACCCTGCGCTTTAATGCCTCTTCTACCGGTTCTACGGCCGCGGATGATTACCGGAATGAACCGAACCACTTTGGCTGGATTGTTGAAATAGACCCTTTCAATGCTAAAAGTACACCGGTTAAACGAAGCATGCTGGGTCGCTTTGCTCATGAAGGTATTGTGTTTGCTCCGGCAGTGGAAGGAGAGCCGCTGGTGGCTTATTCCGGCGATGATTCGCGCTTTGAGTATATTTATAAGTTTGTTTCGGCGAAGCCTTATTATAAAGCGACTGCCTCAGGCGAGCTGTTGAATGAAGGTACGCTGTACGTTGCGCAATTTAATGATGACGGAACGGGTCGCTGGCTGCCGTTAGATATTGAAAACTCAGAGTTCCAGGCAAAGGCCAGCGAAGCGGGCGTCGGGTTCCATTCTCAGGCCGATGTGCTGTTAAATACCCGGCTTGCGGCCGATGTTATGGGGGCGACGAAAATGGACCGTCCGGAATGGGGCGCTGTTCACCCAACGACCAAAGAAGTCTACTTCAGTTTAACCAATAACACCCGGCGTACTGAAGTGCAGACTAATGCTGTGAACCCGCGTGCAGAGAACGCTTACGGTCATATTGTGCGCTGGAGCGAAGACAACCAGCAAAGCGCTGAATCCTTTCACTGGGATATTTTCTTAATGGGCGGAGAAGCGGGTACCCGCACTCCAAATGCCGAAGGGAAAGACCTGACTCTAACGTCTAACAACCAGTTCGCCTGCCCGGATGGCTTGTGGTTTGATCATAGAGGCACGCTCTGGATCCAAACGGACATGAGTGGTGAGCTGTTAAGTGAGGGCAGTTTTGGTAATAACGGTATGTACGCTGCGAACCCTGAGTCTGGCGAGTTGAAGCGCTTTTTGGTGGGGCCTGTGGATTGCGAAATTACCGGGGTGGTTACAACGCCCGACGGGAAAACCATGTTCGTGAATGTTCAGCACCCTGGTGACCGACTGGCGCCTGGTAAGTTTAGCAGTAGCTGGCCTGCCGGTAACGGTGCGCGTCCGCGTTCAGCAACGGTTATTATTACTCGTGAAGACGGCGGAGTCGTTGGAGCCTGAAATAGCCAGCCGATCAGTTAATCTGATCGGCTGAAACTCTGAATACCACGGGTGTTAGTCGCAGCTACACCGTAACGTTCAGGCGTACGTCGATGTTATTACGAGTCGCGTTTGAGTACGGACAAACCTGGTGTGCTTTTTCAGCAAGAGATTCCGCTTCGTCCTGGCTCATGCCCGGTAAATGAATGTTCAGCGTGGCATCAATACCAAACCCGCCTTCAATCTGACCAATACCTATTTCGGCTTTAACTTCAGTGTCTTTGGGCAGTTTAACTTTTTCCTGACCCGCAGCGAACTTCAGTGCGCCGATAAAACAGGCTGAATAACCCGCCGCAAATAATTGCTCAGGGTTTGTACCATCACCGCCTGCGCCACCGAGTTCTTTAGGTGTTGTCAGTTTTACTTTCAGTTTGCCGTCGTCAGACTCTGACTGACCATCGCGTCCGCCGGTTGATGTTGCTACAGCTTTGTACAGAATATCCATAACGATTACCTCACTATTTGGTGTGTTGGGAACTAATACGCATAATGTTAGTGCAATAACAGTTATCGCGATAACAGTATTTTCCGAACGAAGTTATCGATATTTTCGATACATCGGACTTGGCTAGTGGTCGGGCTTGTCTTGTAACTGCGCCCGCAGTGATTCAAGGGTGTGTTTTAAGGCAAGGGCCTCATCAGGCTCCAGTTGAGTGGCGCAGAAAACCTGCTCCGGAACATCGCAGGCAGACTGTTCCAGTTGCCGACCTTGTTCGGTGAGGTATAAATGCAGTTGTCGCTCATCGTCGATATTGCGCTTTCGGGTTATTAGCCCGCGCTGCTCCAGCCGCTTAATAACCGGACTTAACGCGCCTTTTTCCTGAAACAACTTGCGGCTTATTTCCGTAATGGTCACGCCATCGCGCTCCCATAAAAGCAATAAAATAAGGTATTGCGGATAGGTCAAATCAAGCTTCGAGAGCAGCGGCTTGTAGAGCTTATTCATTGCTAGTGAGGTTGAGTACAACGCAAAGCAAAGCTGGTTATCCAGCCTGAGCGCTTTATTACTGTTATTGTCTGCCATGCGTTGCTCCTGTGTCGTTTGTCTCAATGATACGCAAAGTCAGCTTACAAACAAAGTTTAGGGTTTATAGTTAAATAAGTTAATGTCTTATAGTAATACAAATTAACTTTGTGCGAATTAGGTTCGGGGTAGTCTCTAAAACTATTTCCCGGATACCTTAAACCAGGAATCATGTTATATGCCGAATAAATTAATGACTATGCTCGGGGGCTTTGTGCTGGCGGCTTCAGCTATTGGCTCTGCTGTGGCCGGAAATCCTATTATTAAAGAACGCTTTACCGCCGACCCGGCAACCTTAGTGCATGACGGTGTGGTCTATCTGTATGTAGGCCATGACGAAGCTAAAGAAGACGGCGACTTTTTTGTCCTTCGCGAGTGGTCTATCTATTCGTCAGAAAACTTAAAGGACTGGACGCTGGAAGGCGCTTTTCCCCGCACGGAATTTGAGTGGGCAAAAGGCGATACCGCCTGGGCTGCCCAGGCGACTGAACGAGACGGTAAGTTTTACTGGTATGTAACCGTACTAAACGACGACCCCGCTCCGGAAAAACAAGGTTTTGCGATAGGAGTGGCGGTGTCGGATGACCCGGTTAATGGTTGGAAAGACGCAATAGGCGGGCCATTGATAACCGCTGATATGACAGAATCGCCTGAATTTATGAAGGATGAGCCGTGGGACAATATCGACCCAACTGTATTTATTGATGATGACGGACAAGCGTATTTGTATTGGGGGAACACGCACCTCTACTACGCACGTCTGAAAGACAATATGACCGAACTGGACAGCGAAATTCATAAAGTTGATATCAATAACATGCCAGGTACCTTCACTGAGGCGCCGTGGCTGCATAAATACCAGGATAAATATTACCTGACATTTGCGATGAATTATCCTGAAGAGCTGGCGTATGCGGTAAGTGACTCGCCTGAAGGGCCGTGGGAATATCAGGGGCTGATAATGGATGTGTTACCTGATAGCGGAACTAGCCATCAGGCTGTTCTTGAGTTCGAAGAGCAGTGGTATTTGGTTTATCACACCGCCGCGCTGCCAACGGGTGGGAATTATCGTCGTTCGGTTTCGATAGAACATCTTGAGTACAATGAGGACGGCAGCATCCAGAAAATTACCCCAACGGCGTCGGGTATTCACTACAATGCGAAACAGTTGCAGGCCTTTTCAAATAAAGAGTTTCTGACTTATCAGGGTGACGGTGCCGCTGTTGCTGCAGGTGAGAAAGAAAACTATAGCCAGCTGTGGCATCTGCAGTCGTTACGCGGTGAGAAGAATACGGTTTCGTTTCAGCCTGAAGCATCACCTGGTTTCTACCTTGTTTCGGAAAACGGTAAGTTAACCGTAAGCAAGCATGATGGCTCAGACAGTTTTATCGCCAACGCGACCTTTAAGCAAGTTGAAGGCCTGTCCAATAGTGAGTGGTCTTCTTATCATTTGGCAGATAAGCCAGAGGTCTATCTGGTATTACATGAAGGCAGTCTGAAGCTGAGTAAACCTTCGTCTAATGAAGAGAAAGAGGCGGCGACTTTCCGGCCTTCTGCACCTTGAATATAATAAAAAGAGTCCCATGTTTTCCTTAACAAGCCGTGCGTTCATCGTTTTTCTATGTAGCACGGGTATTCAGAAAAAAGGAGCAGCTTATGCACATTGATCTGAACGGAAAACACGCCATTATTACTGGCTCTACAGCCGGTATTGGCTTTGCAATTGCCGAAGGGCTCGCCAAGGCTGGTGCTAATGTTGTGATCACCGGGCGTACTCAACAGCGGGTTGATGAAGCCATCGCCAAGATTAAAAAAGCGGCTCCTGATGCTGGCATTGAAGGTGTCGCAGCCGATCTTGGAACCGCGGAAGGTTGTAAAACTCTGACTGAACAGCAACCAGACACTGATATTTTGGTTAATAATGTCGGTATTTTCGGACCTGAGGACTTCTTTGAGGTGGATGATGATACCTGGCAGCAATTTTTCGATGTGAACGTGATGAGTGCGGTGAGACTCTCGCGCCATTATGCGAAAGGCATGAAGGAGCGTGACTGGGGGCGTATTCAGTTTATATCCAGTGAATCGGGCATTAATATTCCTAGTGAAATGGTGCATTACGGCATGACAAAATCAGCGCTGTTGTCCATTTCCCGGGGGTTGGCGAAAGTACTTAGCGGCACTCAAGTGACAGTTAACGCCATACTGCCCGGACCCACACGCTCAGAAGGCGTGCTTAATATGCTTAAAGACATGGCTGAGGAAGAGGGCGTTTCACAGGAAACAATAGAGTCCCGCTTTGTTCAGGAGAACCGGCCTTCGTCCATTATTCAGCGCTTAGCAACGCCTGAAGAGGTTGCTAATATGAGTGTTTACGTGGCATCGCCGCAGGCCAGCGCCACTACCGGCGCAGCGCTGCGAGTCGAAGGCGGTATTGTCGATACCTTAACTTAGCCTTTAGGCCGCGTTGTTATAGGCGCGACGGCGCCGACGAAAGCGACTTAAGCGAGCTGGCTGAGCATCCGAGAATGTGTATTTCATCAGCGACAGCTCGCCGTCATGGTTTTCAAACAGAGCCGTGCAATTTTCCACCCAGTCACCGGTATTGGCGTACAGTAAGCCGTCAGACTCAACCAATTCTGGGTGATGAATGTGTCCGCATACAATACCGTCTAAACCACGCTTTTTAGTTTCGCGGAATGAGGCCGCCCGATAGCGGCCAATGACTTCTTCGGCTTTACCAATTTGGCTTTTCACGTAGGCCGACAATGACCAGTAATTGTGGCCAAACAGGTTGCGAATGCGGTTTGTTGTTCGGTTAAGCCACAGTAAGAAGTCATAAAGATGGTCGCCAACAAACGACAGCCAGCGGCTATGGCAGGTTTCGGCATCAAACGCGTCGCCGTGCATTACCAGCAAACGTTTGTTGTCAGCGGTAGTATGAATAGCCTGACGTTGAATGCGAATACTGGCCACATCTGGATGGCGATATTTACGCATAACTTCGTCATGGTTGCCGGGAATGTAGATAACCTCGACACCGTTACGTGCCATTGCCAGTATTTGCTGAAGTACCTTATGATGCTGATCCGGCCAAAATATCTGCCGTTTCATTGCCCAAAAGTCGACAATGTCGCCAACCAGATACAACCGCTCAATATCAACGCGTTTGAGCAGGTGAAGCAGAAATTCGGCTTTGCAATCTTTAGAGCCAAGGTGTACGTCGGAAATAAACAAAGTTCGGGCGTTCAAGCGAGCCTGAGGCATAACGATCTCCCACTGTGGGTTTCGTCCATACTCCTCTGCTTAAATGAACCGCCGTTGACAGTTCATTTAAGCTTTTGTGACATCGGCAGACTATTTGCGACAAGATCAGCTTTATTATGAATGGCATAAAGTCAGGAAGCATTGTGCACCGGCTCAGGCATTAACCAGGCATAATCTTTAAAACGCTCATAGAGCCTGATACTCCGATCTAGCGTGCTTGTTCTACTTTTTGCCATGACGTCCCTGTCTATTGGGTAATGCGAATATGAAACCCGAAAACCATAAACCGGACAAGCATCTTTACAGTAATCATACATGAGAACCAAGGGGCGCTTGATTCCCCGACGACTTTTGACCATGCTTATTTTAATTAAGTTACTGAGTAACGGTAAAAACTTGGAGGTTTAAATGGATAACAAAGACGCATTTGAGAAAAAGCACGAAGCAAAAATAGAAGAAATGAAAGCTGAGATTGACCGCTTAAAAGCGAAAGCAAAGCAGTCGGAAGCGGAGTCTGAAATTAAGTATGAAGAAAAAATTAGTGAACTTGAAGCGTTAAGAAATGATGCAGAAACTAAGCTGGAAGAAGTTAAGAAATCCAGCAAAGACGCATGGTCTGACGTTAGTAAGGGACTTGAGTCGGCAACAGAGTCTTTATCAACGGCGCTGAAATCGGCCAGTCAGCAATTTAAAAAATAAAGGGTTTAGGGGTGGCTACTTGCTGGCTGTTAGCCACCCTGCAAAAAATGCTGCGGCAAGTGCCCCGGCAATAATAGCGATAAACCATGCAGCTCCAGCCCGCTTTCCTAAATTAATTGTCCAGCCAAGCATTGGATAAAATTTCGGCACCCAGCTGCGCGTATCTTTCTTGCTAAAGTATATGCCGAGCCACAAAGGCCGTGACCAGTTGCTTTCGTCATGCCATTCCTGAGAATTGATTTCTTCTTGAGTCATAAAGGCCTCCTAAGAACAAATAGTAGTCGATTTTTCCGGGAAATCACGGGGTGAGTTGATATCTCCCGCAACTCAATGTAATTTTCAGTCCATTCTCACTAATCTGAAGCCATTATGTCCTCTTTGTTAAACTGGATGAAAACTCTGGGCACGATACCTCTAGCCCTTTGCGTTCTTTTCGTTGTATTTCTGCCTTCAATTTTATTCGCGGCATTTATTGTCTGGATTTTCGACTTGCTGTTTTTAGACCTGGCATGGATGTCCTGGTCAACTTTTTGGTGGATACTGGGCGTTTGGGTTGTGACCATGATCATTGCGTTAGCTGGTCAAGCCGACAAGATTCTGTTTGGTACGCCGAAGTAGTCTAATCTTTAGGAACATAATATTCTCGCGATTGATACAAAATAGACGGCAACATAGCGAATGCTCTTATTTTTTTTAACTGCTCGGGGCTTAGCGGATCCTCTATCGGCTCTTGCTTATCGACTTCCGGGATATAGCGATAATGCTCAGTTGGCTTATTTACCCTAAGAACGGTTAAAGTCTCACCTTCCAACCATCCGTAGTTGTCGCCAAACTGCATCATTGCCCGGTTTCCGGGAGCTTTATCTGTGCGGCTTAAATCCTGCCCTACTGTTGGCAAATAGGCGGAAACACCTGCTAAAGAGAGTAATGTGGGAGCTAAATCAATTTGGCTTGCTGTCGACTTAATGGTTCGGGGTTCAAGATCTGCACCTAAAATCAGTCCTGGTATGTGGAATTTATTGACAGGGATTAAGTCGTCACCGTAAACCCGGGTATCATGATCGGCCACGACCAAAAATAAGGTGTTATCCCAGTAGTTACTTTGTCTGGCTTTTCTAAAGAACTCTCCGAGTGCGTAATCCGCATATTTAACCGCATTATTCACGGTATTTTTAGGCTCCTCATGAAGCTTTATAGTGTTATCGGGGAACTTAAACGGTTCGTGATTAGAGGAGCTAAAAGCCAGGGTGAAGGTGGGGTGTTTAGCTGTGTTGACTACTAATCGCTGATGTAGTTTATTAAATAAATCTTCATCGCTAACACCCCAGCTCCCAGTAAAATTCGGTGTTTTGTAATCATCTTGATCGATAATCGATTGAAAGCCATTACCGACAAAAAAGTTGGCCATATTGTCAAAGTGAGCCTGGCCGCCGTAGATAAACTCGGTGAAATAACCCTGCCGGGATAAAACATCGGCAAGTGTAAAAAACTGACGCTGTGAGTTTGAAAGTTTCACGGTGCTTCGTGCTCTAGTCGGTAAAAAACCTGAAACAACAGCCTCTATACCGCGTACTGAACGGGTTCCTGTTGCGTAAAGCCGCTCAAACCACCAGCCATCTGATTTCAGTCGCTCCAGATTAGGTGTTACCGGTACGCCACCAAGTGATTCGACAAATGTCGCACCCAGGCTTTCTTCTAAAATAATGACAATATTAAGAGGTTTTTCTCTTTTCCGTGTCGCAGGCTGAAAGTGTACTGTGGGGTAATCTTTGTAAGGAAACTCATATTCTTTAAGGTGAGTGTTCTGCTTAACTGTTGTTAAAACTTCATCGGTTTTCATATCACCGTATATAAGATTTGCTTTTGATTCGTGTTTTAAATTGTAAAGTGCATACTCTAAGGTATAAGTGGAATTCAGAATCAATGAATTGACCATGGCATCAGAGGTAACCGCGAAAAATGCTGGGTTAGCCGGGCGATGCGCTAGTGTTGAACGGATGCCGAGTACTACCATCACTAGAAGAAGAGGGTAAACACCCAACAAATACCGACGGCGCATTGGTTCTGGTTGAAATCGTTGAGCAATAATACGGGCTATGCGCTTTAAAATGTATATGGTTAGTAAAGTAGAAGCCGCACCTATCATTAACCAAGTTTTGAATCCGTTCCATAGTGTGGAAAATACTTCGGCGGGATACTCTAGGTATTCAAAGAATAAGCGGTTGGGTCTAGTGTCGTACTGAGCCAAAAAAGCCGGTGTTGAAATCTCCATGAACCATAAAATGATGAAGCATAATGTAAACCACAGTAAAGCAGCACGATACCAGAGACTCTGGACTCGATATCGGTTCATAAAAGGAATAAAAAGTGGGAACGCAAGAAATGGGATGATAATAAAATAGCTTACTTGCATAAGATCGGCTCGTAAGCCCAGAATGAAAAACTCTCCTAACCCTATAGCTTCGCTGACACGGTTGCTGTACAGAGAGAAGTGAAGAAAGCGGAATCCACTAAGCAGAGCGAGCGCAGAAACAAAGAAAAGAAATATTGGCCGCAATAATTCTGCAATTGGTAAAATTGGTTTGATCATAAATATTGTACTAGTTCTTTGTTGCTGCTTAATAAAAGGCAAACTAGCAGCGCATTCTTAAGTAAGCCTTAAGAAACATTTAATAAGTTATTTAAAGATGTTGATGGCTAAGAGGGCGATAGAATGAAACCGGGAAAGAAAGGCTTAGAACGAATTTGGTACGCAACTTTCAATTCGCTGCGAGGCCTGAAAAGTGCGTGGCAGTACGAGGCGGCCTTTCGACAGGAAGCACTAATGTGTTTGATTTTGGTACCTGTCGCTTTTTACGTTGAAGCATCGTTGGCTGAGCGGCTGCTATTGCTTGCAAGTCTTTTTATTCTGCTCATTACTGAGCTTCTTAATTCGGCGGTAGAAGCCGTTGTTGACCGTGTTGGGGCAGAGTTCCACGAGCTTAGTGGAAGGTCGAAAGACTTAGCCTCTGCAGCGGTATTTTTTGCCCTACTGTTTATGCTCGTGGTCTGGGTTAGCATTCTGTTTTTTTGATTTATTGGGTATGTTCAGGAACTTTCTACAAACTAACGCTCCACTATTCCTTAATAGCCCTTAAGGTTCTCTTAAGTAAACGCTCATACAGTAGCAGCATGAATGATTCTGTCAGCGATGTCCGCTGGAAAAGGAGTAATCGTCATGCGCTACCAATGGGTTACAACAACACAGGCTAACCGGTCGTCGGTTGAGGCTTTTATCTGTGAACGCTACTGGCTCAATTTTAATGCCTGCCTTAGTCAACTGCCCGAGGTGCTGCTAGCCCTGTACGAAAACGACACTCTGGTTGCGGCATGTGGTATTCAGTTTGCCGAACAAAAGCCGTTGTTTTCAGAGTTCTATCTCGATAAGCCATTGCAACAATACTCTGTTGGCAACAAGCCGATGCCAGCGCTTGAAAATATAGCTGAAGTCGGTTCAATGGCCGCTCTGGCACCGCCTTATTTACCTTTGCTGTTTCAGGCGGTTATCGATTCTCTCTTGTCGAGAGGAATAACCGCTGTTGTCTTCACTGCAACCCGGGCTCTGCAAAAGTATTTCGCGAGACAAGGCATAGAATTAACCCTTCTAGCCGAAGCTAAGAAAAACGCTTTGCCCGAGTCTGTCCGCGATATATGGGGCAATTACTATGAGCACACACCGCTTGTGCTGGGTGGTTGGCTGAGCCAGGGGCATGCGTTATTCACTAAGCAACGCCCTGCGTCTGTTTTCAGGTCGACAGTAGGGGCTGCGTCATGCCTGTAACTGAGTTTTTTGACCAACTGCAAGCGCACGCAAAAAGTAATCCAAATCAGCTCTCTGTAAGTGACGAGCAAACGGCTATTACTTACCACACGTTACTTAGTCGGGTGGCCGCCCGACGCGACTATTACCTGCAACAGCCAGACCCTGTTGTTCTTATCGACAAACCCAACTCCATTGATTGGGTTATAGATGACCTGGCGCTGCTGTGGGCGGGCAAAGTCAGTGTCCCGGTACCACCATTTTTTACTGAACAGCAGAAGCAGCATTTGGTTCAGCAAACCTTGTCGTCGCCGCAATTGCCGTCGATGACAGCTAAAATCACCTATACTTCAGGAACAACCGGTGAACCTAAAGGAGTTTGTCTTGCTGCCGCGTCTCAGATGGAAACAGTGAAAGCACTGGCGGAGCGTCTGGGAGCGGTGAAGGTTAAGCGGCATATGGTACTGATGCCGCTTGCTGTATTGCTGGAAAATATTGCCGGGGTGTATCTATCGCTTTGGCTAGGTAATGAAGTGGTTCTGGTTGGTTCAGAAACTCTGGGGCTGAAAGGATCATCATCACTCTGTGCAGAGTCTTTTTTTGCTGCGCTACGGCTCTACCAACCGGATAGCCTAATTCTAACGCCTGCACTGTTGGCGGCTATTGTATCGGGTGTTGAGCAAGGTTTGTTAGATAGTCAGCAGTTCAAGTTGTTAGCGATAGGAGGCGCAAAATTACCCCTGCCGTTGGAGTCAAAAGCATTGGCATTAGGCCTGCCGCTGGTTCACGGCTATGGATTGTCAGAGTTTTGTTCTGTTGTCGCATTGAACTCACCCGACCGTCCGGTTGTCGCTTCGGTTGGCAAACCGCTACCTCATGCACAGGTGACTATTGATGAGGGCGAAGTTGTGGTCTCCGGCAACTGCATGCTGGGTTACCTGGGTGAGCCAGACTCCTGGTATCCGAAAAGGATAAGAACTGGCGACCTTGGCTCATGGGATGCTGAGGGCAACCTGCGCATTGGCGGGCGTATTAAGAATATTATTATTACGGCGTTTGGGCGCAATGTTGACCCTGAGTGGCCAGAAGCCCTGTTGAGCCTGCAGCCCAACATCCGACAAGCGGCCATTTGGGGCTCGGAAGAGTTACCCATTACCGCGCTGCTATATTCTCCTGAAAACATCGACTCTGTTGCCGCTCGTGTTAAAGCGGTTAATCAGCAGCTTCCTGACTACGCGCAAATCGAGCGGTATTTTCTTATCACTGAACCTTTTTCTCAGGCCAACCAACAGTTGACCGGAACCGGACGTCTTCGTCGTCAGCAAATTGCTAACGACTATTCCGAGCTATTAACGCTATAGAGGTATTTTATGTCCTTTTTTAACACTTTATGTGAGCAGACCCAGACAGAACAGCAGTATTTGCTGAGCGCAAGACCTATTCAACAGGCATTGCAGGGCGATATTTCATTGCCTCGTTATCAGGCTTTTTTAAGTCAGGCTTACCATCATGTAAAGCATACGGTTCCATTGCTGATGCGCTGTGGCAGCCGCCTGTCGCTAAACGATGAGTGGTTACGCAAAGCGGTTATTGAATACATTGGCGAAGAATATGGTCATGAGCGCTGGATACTCAACGACCTCGATGCCGCTGGCGGCGATGTGGATATGGTGCAGAACTCAGAGCCACATACACCGACACAGGCCATGGTGTCTTTGGTTTATAACGCGATAGACAATGTGCATCCTACGGCGTTCTTTGGCATGGCACACGTACTGGAAGGAACCAGCGTGAAGCTGGCAACGGCCGCCGCACATAAAATCCAGAGCACACTTGGCTTGCCGGAGTCAGCTTTTAGTTATTTGCTGTCCCACGGAGACCTGGATCAGGATCACGTTCAGTTTTTTGAGCAACTGATGAACCGAGTTGAAGACGCCGACGCGCAGCGCGCCATTATTCAAACCGCTAAACACGTTTATCGCTTGTATGGTGATATGTTCAGAGCTTTGCCGGAGCTTGCGGGTGAACAACCGGAAGCGAGTGTATGAGCAAAATAAACTGGAAATCACAAAGCATAGTACTGACGGGCGCATGCGGAGGGCTAGGTATTCAACTTGCCGAGCTGCTTAGTGCTAAAGGAGCAAAACTTTTATTATTAGGACGCTCAGAGCCCGAGCTAACTGCACTTGCCGCGCATTTGCAGCAGGACTGTTTTGTGTTGGATCTCTGTGCGTCCGATGCAATAAGCCATTTGCACCAGTTTATTGAGCAGAAAAACCTGCGCATTACCGGTCTTATCAATAATGCAGCAACCACACATGAAGGACTGCTTGAAGACGCAACCTCTGAGGACATTCAGCGTGTTATCGACACCAACCTAACCGTGCCCGTGGCTCTTATTCATAGGCTACTGCCTCGACTAAGAGCAAATCATGGCTGGGTCATGAATATTGGCTCTGTATTTGGCGCCATTGGTTTTCCGGGGCAGGCACTTTATTGCGCCAGCAAGTTTGGCCTACGAGGGTTTAGTGAGGCGCTGCAGCGAGAGTTGCAACCAGAGGACGTACGAGTGCTTTACTGCGCCCCCAGAGCAATACAGACGCAACTCAATAACGGCGTTATCAGTCGTTTAAACCAGCAGTTGAAAACCTCGGCTGATGCGCCGGAATGGGTTGCGCAACAAATCGTTCATCAAATTGAGCAACAACAACCACTGAAAACCCTGGGCTGGCCGGAAAAGTTATTTGCCCGGCTTAACGGGCTGTTACCGGAACTGGTTAACCGCAGTATGAAAAAGCCACGAATTTTATTACACCAATTGATCAAGGAAAAATCGCTATGAAACCAATAACTGTATTAGTTACCTCAATGGCGTTAGCTGTAACGCTTTACCTGTCGCCGGTTGCTGCAGAAGAAGTCAGCCAGTTGCTGAGCGTTCAGCAACGCTGGGCTGAAGTGAATTATAAGATCGAGGGCGACGAGCAGCTAAAAGCGTTTGAAGAACTGTCGGCGCAAGCTGAAAAATGGGTTGAGCAAGAGCCCGATAACGCCGAAGCGCATATTTGGCTGGGTATTATTAAAAGTACTCAGGCAGGTGCTGAAGGTGGATTGAGTGCGCTGGGTTTGGCAAAAGACGCGAGAAAATCTCTGCAAAGAGCATTGCAGCTTGACCCTCAAGCTTTGCAGGGTTCTGCTTATGCAAGTCTCGGTACGCTATATTACAAAGTTCCCGGCTGGCCGTTTGGTTTTGGTGACGACGACAAAGCCAGTGAATTATTGCAACGCGCATTGGAAATAAACCCCAACGGTATTGACCCTAACTACTTTTACGCCGACTATCTGTATGAACAGGGCAAGTACTCAGATGCAAGAAAATACGCAGAGCACGCGCTGAGCGCTGAAGTGCGGGAACAAAGACCATTAGCTGATGCGGAGCGACGCAAAGAGGTTCAGGCGTTACTGAAAAAGATTCATCACGAGCTGAAGAGGTAATTGGCCGCATGGAGTTGTTACTGGTTGAAGATGATGCGATGTTAGGACAGGCTGTGGAACTCGGCTTGTCCGAGCGTCAGTTCCTGGTTCAGCGGGTACGCACGGGAGCGGCGGCTATTAGCGAGTTAAACCGAACTCACTACGATGCTGTTGTTCTGGATTTGGGGTTGCCGGATTTAGACGGAACCCGCGTTTTGGCCAGCCTCAGAAAAAAGGGTATGACGTTGCCTGTATTGGTTCTGACAGCGCGAGATCAATCCAGTGAAATTGTAAAGCAGCTGGATAACGGCGCTGACGACTATATGATCAAACCGTTCGATATGAACGAACTGGCTGCCCGTCTGCGCGCGCTGGTTCGTCGCCAGCGCGGCTATGCTTCCCCGGAGTTAAAAGTGGGTGATATTGTTTTGGACGACGCTAACCATAGCGTTGTTGTTGAAGGGCTGGCTGTTAACCTCTCCCGACGCGAATTTGAGCTACTGAAAGCATTAATGTCCGCACCGGAACGTGTGCACAGCCGTGACAAGCTCGAGCAGGTTGTGTTTCAGAATGAAGCTCAGGTAGAGAGTAACGCGCTGGAGGTTCATGTGCATAATTTACGTAAAAAGCTGGGCCATAAAGAGTGGATTCAGACTATTCGCGGTATTGGTTACCGACTGCAATGCAATTAGTTAAGCGTGTAAGGCACAAGCTAAACTCTATTCGTAGGCGTATTCTTGTCGCTGTATCTCTTTTGTACCTTGTCAGTTCAACCTTGTCAGCAGTATGGATTTACTTTGAAGTGAGCCATGAGGTTGATGAACTCTTTGATGCGGAAATGCTGCAGCAGGCAAAAACCTTATCTGCATTTATGTCCGTGAATTCCGAGCGCTTGCCTGAAGCCGGGGTGATCATTGAATCAATCGGTGCGCACAACTATGAAGATAAGCTGTCTTATAGGATAGAAAACACTGAAGAGCTGCTTCTTATGCAAACTGAAGGCGCCCCGGATGCCAGTGCTTTTGAGTTTATCCCGGGTTTTTCAGTTAAGAGAGTGAAAGACGAACTTTGGCATGCATTTGGCTTAGAGAACGCAACTGGACAGCGAATACTAATGTTGCAGGAAGACGGCTTTCGTTCTGAACTTAGAATGGATTTAACCGTCGATACAGTTATTCCGATATTACTGATTTTACCTTTTATGCTTTGGTTGGGATGGTGGACCATCAACCGGAACTTCTCCAGCTTTAATCGCTTGGCTGGTGAGTTAAGGCGTAAACGTGCTGACGACTACACCAACTTTGTTGAAGATAACGACAGAGAGGAAGTTGCATTAGTAAAACGTTCTTTAAATCACTACATAAATCGTATAGAGCAAACGTTTTTACGTGAGAAGCGTTTTTCCGCAGATGCAGCTCATGAGCTTAGAACTCCTTTGGCCAGTTTGAAGGCTCAGATTCAGAGTCGACTTGGGAGCGCTACCTCAGAGCAGCAGAATGAGCTTCAGCCTCTGCTAGACAGTACCGAACGGTTGGTTAAATTGGTTGAAAGCTTATTGCAGTTGTCTAAAGCTGAGCTGCCACCTGAACAGCTAAAGCAAGTGAATGTTGCCAGTGTTCTCAGGCAGGTACTTGCCGACCAGTACGTCGCTGCGGAATCGAAGGGGCTGAGCTACCATGCACAACTTCCTACTGTGTTTCAGCAAACAAGTGATGAAAGTTACCTCTATCTTTTGTTTGCTAACGCACTGGATAACGCAATTAAGTATGCGGTTCCGGGCTCTCATATCGGAATCGAAGTCACCGAAAACCAGATATTTGTTTGTAACCGCGTCGCTGCAGACCATGTTATTGATATTGACCGAATTACCGAGCGGTTTTATCGCGGAAAACAGCTAGATGTTGAGGGCTCCGGACTGGGTCTGAGTATTGTGAGGAATTTGGCCGAGCAACTCGGCGTTCAGATTAACTTTCGACATATCGATGATGAGTTCTGTTTTATTGTAACTTTTGATACGGATCAATAAGCGGCTGTATTCCCGGCGTTGAGCGCATAAGCTTAATATTTCCTTAAGGTAGTGTGCCTATACTCAAGTCATTAAACACCTTTTGGAGTTGTTATGGATATTCGATATTCGGGTTTGTCGCGAATAAACCACTGGTTCAGCGTGATCTTTGTGGTTGTCATGCTGACTCTGGGTTATATGATGTTTTTTGCAAATGACAGAGCCTCTGGCTCATACGCCGAAGCCGCCCATATTGGCGTTGGATTTTTTGCCTTCTGGTTTTTGCTCTGGCGCACAATCTACCGTTTAAAAATGGGTTTCCCTGCGCACAAAAAACAAGATAGGCGCCACGAATTTGCCCGAGTTGTTCACTATTTGATTCTACTCGGGCTGACACTATTGATTATTACCGGTCCCTTGTATTTGTTTACCGAAAATGAAGGACTGGCGGTGTTTGACTGGTTTACCGTTAATCTTGATCTCACTGCTCTCAGTATTGTTCACGAACCGGCGGAAGAAGTGCATAAAATTACCGGCCTTTACGTACTGCCGGTTTTGCTTGTTGTGCATATTGCGGGTGCTGTTGTTACCTACTTGTCAGATGAGGGAGCAGCCCGATCATAAAGCTGAATTGGAAATAAATAGCGCAGATTGCTGCTGGCGCAGCTCTTCCGGGACAATACCCAGCCAGCGTTTGCAGGCGCGTCGAAAGTTGTTGGGGTTACTGTACCCCAGCTTCTGCGCAAGCTCGACATTGCTGTAGGGGTGTTTTTGCAGCAGGTTCAGCAGTTTGTGTAGACGCACCAGGTCATATATTTGCTGAAAGCTGTAGCCATGACTGGCCAGCAGACGTTTGCACGAGGAAAGGCTAATGCCAATTTCAGCCGCCAACTCGGTTAGCGAGGCGTCATGGCCCGTTTCGAGCTGATAATCCAGCCACTTAAAAACGCTTAGCATGACAGAAGCTCGCGCCTGTGTCTGATGCTGCATCTGACAAAAGCTAAGTGCCTGATGATATTGGGCTAAGTTGCGCTCAGGCGAATGTTCCTGAAGCTGTTCCGCCGGAATAGAGAGTCCACAAATAGGGCGTGAACTCACCTTTTTTACCCATTTTTTCCAGGTGGGTAAGGGCGAAATATCATCAGGCAGAGCAACATGCCACTGGTTAATAGCTAAGCCTCGAGCTCTGCCCAGCATTAAAAGTATTGCTACACCAATTTTGCAATTGGCAGAATAGCAGAGTTGATTCATTTTCCCTGACAGCCCCTCAACCGGAATAAAGTCCAGTTGTAAGTCGTTGGGTAGGGGTAAATAAAAAGGGCTGTAGCAGGCTTTGAAAGCGCGACAAATGAATAAGCGCCTGCTTTAGTGTTTTTGCGTGAACGGTCAGGTCAATCAGTGGGTTAAGTCTGTCACTGAACAGTGTTTCTACAACCAATTGCCATAAGTGCGGGTCGTTAATTTTTTCTTCAGCAGACGCCAGTAACAACAGCATTTCATGATCGGTGAGCCGAAAGTTGTTTATCTGCAGTTTTTGTTCAGATAATGAGGTGCCCCTGAAAAGCTCCGAAGAGGAAATGCCGCGCCTCTCGGCAAGCGGCAGCAGCGCTCGTATAAAGGGTTTACCAAGCAAACGGCGTTGGTCGTTAGTTGGCCAGAGGCGCATAGTGAGTCATCTCCTCAACTTGCGTGTGTAATGCGGTGATTGCATCAACAGCCGAGAGTTCTTCAACGCGGTGAGTATGCACTTCCACACTCATGTAATTGGGTAACTCAAGTTCGGAGTTTAGGTTCTGAGCTATAACCTTCATTAACCTGTCCGCCTGAGACAAGCGAGTTTGCGGAAGCAGTATTAAGAAATGGTCACTGTGTTCCCGACACAGACAGTCCTGAGGCCTTAGCAGTAACACCATTAACTCGCTGGCCTGATGCAGGAGTTCGTCTCCGGCTTTTGTACCCATTTCATGATTATACTGGGCGAAGTTTTTGAAATTAACGCTAACCAATACAGTCGACTCTGCATCAGTACTGTTTTGTAACGCTATTTCCCGTTCAACCAGCTTGATAAAATAAGGGGTGGTGTATAGCGAGGTTAAAGGGTCGACCCACTGGTGAGACCGAAGGTTCTTTTCGCGTACCATAAGTTGTCGCGACAGCATTTTGTTTTCACGCCGCCATTCAGCTGCGGCAAAACTAATGATAATAAGCCCCACCGGAAGCGGAAAGGACTCCAGCCAGCTTAATAACCGCAGGGCATCGGGATAGCGAAAAAATTCATCTAGTACGTCCAGCGTCATGGAAAAAATAAGTAATAGACCACCGCTGTAAAAGAGGTTGGTTACATTACCCCGAGGCCGGTCAGTAACCATAAATATGACAATTAAAATGGTCAGGAACAGGGTCGAGCCCTCACCAAGAATGTCCAGCGGATCAACGATTTCATAGGGTTTAACGACACCCAGTTGACTGCTAAGCAGCAAACAAAGCAGAACCACTACGGCAATGAGCAGAACTCGCCAGTTGCTGATATAGCGTAAATTAATCAATTGCATTGAAGTCTCCGCATATCTCGGCATTAGAACAAAGACACTTTAACCTCCGGTTGTGACAGTTTGGTGACGCCGGTTTCGCTTTCTGAGCTTAACTGACCCGCATCAAAAGAGCTCATAAGCGGGCGATATGCATCCTCATATTGTCACTTTTTGCTTTTAAGGTATGTCGCATCAATCAAAAAACGACAGGGTTTGAATGATTATGAAAAAGACATATTTAGCTTGGCTTATTGCCGTTTCATGTGGTGCTACATCCCCACTTATGGCTCAGGAAACGCAGGACCAGAGCGCAGATAAAACAGCCGAAGAAAAGCGCATTGAAGAAGTGCTTACTATTGGCTACAGCGACTCAATAAAACGTGCAGTGCAAGAGCAGCGAGAGTCCAGCGGTATTATCAATGTTCTGAAGAAAGATGACATGGGTAAGCTGCAGGACGACAGCGTTAGTGATGCGTTGCAGCGCATTCCTGGTCTATCTGTAGAACGCGACCAGGGTGAAGGACGCTTTATTCGCATTCGTGGTTTAGCCCCCGATTTAAACTCGGTTTCATACAATGGCACCTCGCTGGCCGCTCCTGAAGCCGGACGCCGAGCCGTGGCGCTAGATGTTATTCCGGCGGATTTGCTGGAATCGGTTGTGGTTAATAAAACCCTGACGCCGGATATCTCAGCAGGCAGCCTTGGCGGTAATATTGAACTGCAAAGCATGACGGCCTTTGACCGTGAGGGCTCGTTCTACTCTTTTACTGCTGATGTTGGTTATAACGAGCAGGCCAGCGAAACGAACCCAAAAGTTTCGGGTGTTGTCAGCAACACCTTTGATGTCGGCGATAAAGCGGACAGTTTTGGTATCGCCTTTGCCGGTAGTTATCAGGATCGCTCATTTACTACCGACAACGTTGAAACCGGCGGAAACTGGGACTTGGATGAACCGGGCCTGGAAGAGTTTGAGCAACGCGCCTATTCGGTTACCCGTGAGCGAACCGGCTTAGCCTTAAACCTGGACTATCGTCCTTCCGATGATTCTGAATTCTACCTGCGCTCGCTGTACAGTGAGTTTGCGGATACCGAAATTCGTCAGGGTATTGTGACTGAATTTTCTGATCCAATTGGCGCAGAAGCTAGTGCTGGCGGCGAAATTGTTCGTGAGCTTAAAGACCGTAAAGAAACCCAGGAAATTACAGCGATTGTGCTGGGCACTAAGCAGAAATTTGATGACTGGCATGTCACTTTGGAGGCAGGTACCAGTAAAGCCAGCGAAGATCAGCCTTTTGCTATTGGTGGAGCCAAGTTTACGCAGGAATTTGACGAAGGCCTGGGCTACTCAGGTCTGAAACGCTTGCAACTGAACGCGCCAGATACTGCATATCAGGCGTCAGAATATGAAATTGATGAAGTGGAAGTGAGTGACGCCTACACCGAAGAGACTGAAAAGAACGTTAAGCTGGATGTGGCTTATGACTGGTTACAACCCAGCTATCAGGTTACTTTTAAAGGCGGTGTTAAGTTAAGCCAACGCGAAAATTCCGCAGAAGAAAACATCTTTATTATGAAAGACTTTGCTGACTTGGGTGTTACCGGATTAACGCTTGCTGACTACGAAACGTCGTCAAATGTTGAGTATGGCCTGGACAGATTTGGCCCCGGCGCTTCCGCCGGCAAACTTTGGGACATGATTAATACCTTCGAGTTACAAAACTTCCGGGATGAAGTTGAATCGAGAATCGCCTCTTACGAAATTGATGAAGACATCAGTGCCGGTTACCTGATGGCCGACATGGGCTTCGGTAAGTGGCAGGTTATTGCTGGCGCGCGGTATGAACATGAGGAGCGCGAAGGACGCGGTAACCGTTATGACGACGAACTGGAAACCTTTACACCAGTTTCGGATAAATTCAGCGATGCAAACTGGCTTCCTAGTGTGGTGACGCGCTACGACTTAAGTAATGACACTATTATTCGTGCGGCATACAGCACCGGCCTTGTCAGACCTAACTTTGAACAGGTTAGATCCAGCTATTACCTGGAAAATGACGATGGCGACCTGAAAGCTGAATTCGGTAACCCGGATCTTGAACCATTAACCACGCAGAACCTCGATTTTGGTATTGAGCATTACGATGAAACCTTGGGTGTTATTTCCGCCATGGCCTTTTACAAAGACATTAAAAACTTTGTCTATGAAGCCGATGTTGCCGGTCGCCCGGGTTACGAAAACTTCGATGAAGCCGTCACTTATATCAACGGTGATGACGCTTACGTCTACGGTTTAGAAGTCAACTTTGTGCATCAGGTGTCTGGTTTTAATAACTGGCTGGATAACTTCTTAATCAATACCAACCTGACTTTCACTGACTCGGAAGCAACGGTTGACTGGATTGACGATGGTCAGCTTGTGTCACGCGACATTACGCTGCCGAGCCAGTCTGATACCACAGCAAACTTTGCGCTTGGCTACGAAGTTTATGATGTCAGCTTACGTTTGGCAGCGAACTATAAGTCAAAGTATCTGGCTGAGCTTGGTGACGTTGAAGACAGCCGTTATGACATTTATGAAGACGACAATCTGACTCTGGACTTTTCCGCGAAATGGCTCATTAACGACCATGTCAGCCTGAGCTTTGCGGCCAACAACATTACCGATGAACCCTACTATGTTTACACCGGCCAGAAGCGATACAACGCGCAGTACGAAAGCTATGGCCGCAGCTTCACTCTGGGTGTGCAGCTAATTAACTGGTAACACGGAATAACGGTATTTAAAGGATAACCATGAGAAATAAAATGATTTTAAGCGCGGTAGCATCAAGTTTGATGCTACTTGCCGCTTGCGGTACGTCAGCGACAGAGACCAATGTTCGTCATAAAGTCGCACTGAATAATGACTACCTGAAAGTCACTGCTGACGGACTCAGTCTGGGTGATAAACGCGTTGCCGAAGGCGATTTTTTCCACCTGCGAACTCTGCCGTTAAGTAATGGTGAAACCCTGATTGGCGCAATGGAAGGCAACACTCAGGAGCTTGTTCTCTGGCGTGCCAGCGGCAAAGCTATACAGCCGGTGTGGAAGGGCGAAATTACCAGCCGCGTGGTAGAGGATATCTGCTTTTACGAGAGCTACGAAAACCAGCAGCTGTCTGTATTCCTGCTTGGCGGCCGTGGCGGTGCAGAACAGCGATTGTTAAAGCAGGACGAAAAGTGGCTAAAAGAGCCGCTGGTTATCCGTAATATGAACGTACCTTTTGACAGCACGGCTTGTGTTGTATCGAATGCGGAACAAAAGCTGTATGTTGCCGAAGCGGATCAGGCTGTGTGGGCGTATAACGCAGAGCCGGAAGTTGATCAGGGGCGCGACTTAATTGCGGCAGCCAAACCTTTTGGTGTTATTGAAGGCGAAGTGAAAGCGCTGGAGCTGCTTGATGACGGCAGTTTGCTGGTGCTTGAAGAAGAACCGCCGCGGTTGCTGGTGTATCGTCAGAATGAGCAGGGTTTTAAGTTTGATAAAGCCTTTGCAATTGACGACGCTGAAGCTTTAACCGATGTGTCTGATTTAGGAAATGGCGAGCTATTGCTGACAGAAGAAGACATGACCGCAACGAGCAAGCTGACAATTGATACTCTGGAGTCAAAACAGCGTTCGGTTAAAAAGCCGGTGTCTCAGGTTGAGGCAACACTGCAGACTGAACCCTCACCGTTACGCGGAGATGCAATTGATGATCCTGCTGTTTGGGTACATCCGGAAGCCCCTGAGAAAAGCCGCATTATGGCTACGGACAAGCGCACGGGTCTCTATGTTTATGACATGTCCGGTAACATTGTTCAGGAATTCCCAGTGGGCCGCCTGAATAATGTCGATGTTCGGGGCTCCTGGGCAGTCGCTTCTTTGCGTGACAACAACAGCCTGCAATTGTTTGATATTAGCGCAGACGGAGAGCTTTCGGTTGGTACCAATGCGCTTACCGATATTGACGAAATTTACGGTCTTTGCATGGGCTACAATGAGTCGACAGAACAGACCTCCGTTTATGTAAACGGCAAATCCGGCGTTATTCAGCAGTTTGTTATAAGCAACGACGGCAAGATGGAAAAAGTTAGAGAGTTAAGCGTTCCTTCTCAGCCTGAAGGTTGTGTTGTCGATGATAAAACGCAACGTTTATTCGTTGGTGAAGAGGACGTTGCAGTATGGTTATTTGATGCTGCAGCGGATGGTTCAACCTCCGGTGAAGCCATTATTAATGTTGACCAACATGAAGAGCTGGTTGACGACATTGAAGGCGTGACTTTCGCCCGGGTCAATGGCAGAGACTTATTGTTTGTGTCCAGTCAGGGCAACGACAGTTACATTGTGTTTGAAGGGCAGGCGCCCTGGTCGTTGCTTTCGCATTTTCGTATTCGCACCAATACCGAGTTAGCTATTGATGGCGCATCAGAAACCGATGGCATTGACGTAACAACTCGGTCTCTGGGTAAAGGGTTTGAGCAAGGCGCGTTTATGGTTCAGGACGGACGTAACCGCATGCCGGAAGCGGGTCAGAACCTTAAACTGGTGCCGTTAGAGAATATTCTTAAAACCATTAAGTAAGTAGTTACTTCTTACACACTTACTGACAAAGCCGTCCGGTAGTTAACGCTGCCGGGCGGCTTTTGTTCTTACGGCCTGAAGTTGCAGCTTTCTGGCTACATAAAAGCGAGTGCATTGTCTAGACTTAGTGCAAAGACACCAAATAGAGGAAAGCTATGACAGGTACTGAGCGACAAGATCTTGGACTGTTCACAGATTTGTATCAGCTCACAATGCTCGATGCGTATTTGCAGGAAGGCATGCAAGACGACGCCGTTTTTACGTTGTTCGTCCGGCGGCTTCCGAATGAGCGGAAATTTCTGTTGGCTGCGGGGTTAGATCCCTTGCTTGAAACCATTGAAAACCTGTCGTTCAGCGATGACGATTTGCGCTACCTAAAAGAGCAAAACTTCTCTCAACAGCTTATCGATTATCTTCGTGATTTTGAGTTTACCGGGCAGGTCAGAGCGCTTCCTGAAGGTACGGTATTCTTTGAAAATGAACCCATTGTCGAGATTAAAGCGCCGCTGCCACAGGCACAGCTTATTGAAACTCTGGTGATGAATCAGATACACCTGCAAACCTTATTGGCCTCAAAGGGGGCGCGAGTTGCCCATGCGGCAGAAAAGCGGCCGGTTCTGGATTTTGGTGCACGCAGGGTGCATGGCATTGATGCGGGCAAAAAAGGCAGCCGGGCACTGTATTTAAGCGGTATTGCTGCCACTTCAAATATGCTGGCTGCGCGAACTTACGGTTTACCTGTAGCTGGCACTATGGCGCACAGCTATATTCAGGCTCACGATTCGGAATATCAGGCGTTAAAGAATTTTACCCAGGTTTTTCCGGAAACCGTCCTACTGGTAGACACCATCGATACCTTAAAAGGTGTAGAAAAAGTCATTCAGTTGGCCAATGAGCTGGGCGATGACTTTAAAGTAAAAGGCATTCGGCTTGACTCCGGTGATTTAGGTGATCTTGCTGTTAAAGCCAGAAAGCTGCTGGACGAACATAACCTTCACCATTTAGAGATTATTGCCAGCGGCGGTCTGGACGAACATAAAATTGCGCAGTTAATAGCTGATAGAGCACCTATCGATGGTTTTGGTGTCGGCACCGGCATGGGGGTCTCCGACGATGCAGCGGCACTTGATATGGCCTACAAACTGGTTGAATACGCGGGCAAGGGGCGTTTGAAGCTTTCCAGTGGCAAGCCTGTTTTGCCGGGCGAAAAGCAAGTTTTTCGCGAGTCTGGAGACAACTTCCGTCGCGACACTATTGCTCGTGCAGAAGAGCAGTTACCCGGCGAACCATTGCTGAAAAAAGTGATGCAAAGCGGCAAAAGGTTGCCTTCTCACCAGCGCGACATTGAAGAAATTCGACAGTACGCGCAGCAACAGTTAAATAAATTACCCGAGTACGTCTCCTCGATAAGCAGCAAGGAGAAGTCTTATCCGATCGAGATAAGCGATAAACTAGCGAGCTACCAGAAAGAAATAACCGAACACCTTAAACAAGAGGGTTAGCCCAGGTTTTCAGCGGAGGGTATTCATGAAAGCGACTTTTGAACAAAACGATGCACTTATCATTGTGGATGTACAAAACGATTTTTGTCCGGGCGGCAAGCTGGCGCTGGATGAAGGTGACGAGGTTGTGCCCGTTATTAATGCACTGAGCGCACAGGCTCAGGAGGCTGGCATTCCGGTCTTTGTTTCAAGAGACTGGCATCCGCGACATCATGTGAGTTTTGACGAGCGCGGCGGGCCATGGCCCGAGCATTGTGTACAGGATACCAAGGGCGCTGAGTTTCATCCTGATCTTATTTTGCCCGAGAACGCCCGTTTAGTCTCTAAAGGGGCTCGTTTCGATATTGATCAATATTCTGCGTTCGATAAAACGGGGTTGGTTTCGGAACTTGTGCACCTTAATATCAAACGCGTATGGGTTGTCGGCCTGGCGCTGGAAGTGTGTGTAAAAGCCACGGCACTAGACGCCACAAAAAATGACTATGAAACTTTTTTAGTGGAAGAGGGCACCCGCTTTATCGATAGAGCTGACGCTGAGAAAGCCAGAGAAGAGCTCAGAGAGGCAGGTGTTATCTTTAAATAATCATCCAGGAATCAATTATTAAGCGCTTGTTGATAATAGGCGAAGTCACTGTCACTGAATAAAACAAAGCGTATCATTTTGAGGTGGCTGAGCTTTTCAACATGCGCTTTTACGGTTTTTATTGCTAAATCTGTTGCTTCCTCGAAAGGGTAACCAAAAGCGCCGGTTGATATGGCCGGAAAAGCAATAGACTCGACTTTGTGCTTTTCGGTTAAATCCAGAGCATTTTTATAGCAGTCTGCCAGCAACTTATCGCTGGGTTCATCCGAGCCGTATACCGGACCTAAGCAATGAATAACGTACTTATTGGGCAGATCGAACGCCTCAGTTATTACGGCTTCACCGGGTTTAATCGGCGCTAGCGAGCGTGTAGCTTTCTCAAGTTCAGGGCCAGCTGCTCGGTGAATAGCTCCGGCGACACCACCACCCGTTTGCAGTTTGGCGTTCGCAGCGTTAACAATGGCTTCTATTTCAGTTTGTTGGTTAATATCACCGTGTACACATTCGTATTTCATCATCGTCCTCCGTGCCGTCCTTTTTATAAGGTAGTACATTAGATTCAAAGAGCGACTTTGTTTTTCCTAAACAAAATGACACGATCATTGACTATTTCAAGTTCTAACCGGAAATGCCGGGCTATCCACTGTATGGTTTTTGGTGTGTAAAAGCTGATATGGGTGGGATCCCCTTTGTAGCTCCACAGGTTAAAGTCGTCAGCCGTTTCTTTTGTGAACATGCAGGTCATTACTCCCAGCCAGCCGCCGGGTTTGACCAGGCCAATTAACTGCGCCCAGCTTTTATCGGGCTCCCGAAAGTGTTCTGCTACTTCGGTGCAGGTGACAAAGTCATACTGACGACTCAACTGGCCGGTATCCGGCGCGTAATAGATGTCATAAACAGACATCTTCATCCCCTGTTCTTCAAGCATCAGGTTCAATGTTGGACCGGGACCGGAACCAAAATCAAGACCTTTCATACCCGGAGACAGTTTATCTAGTAAGGGGGTTGTCAGGTGGTTTAAAAACTCACAGTAGCCAATATCGTTTGGACCATTTTCATGATAGTCGTAAATGAGCTTCTCTTCGGTTTGAGACAGCAGAGTGTCGGGGTCTGCGAAAATAAGGTCGCACTCTGTGCAGCGAAAATACTGACGCTTTTTATCTGCACAAAAAGGCTGGGATATTGAGGAACATAGAGTACATTGCATGGGGGTATGCTACCTGACAGATTTAGAGTAAGCTAGTTTTTGAGCACATGGAAAAGGAGAATGGACATTGTATAAACATATATTTTTTATTGCATCGGTTTTGTTGCTATCAGCGTGCGGTGCGACTAAGCCTGAACCTTACGAAAAAGATGTCAGCCCTGAAAATAGAGAGAAATACAGCGGTGCTGAAGGTATGGAGCAATATCAGAAAGATCAAAGCTATATCATGAATAAGGAACTCGCTGACAAGTGCGCGTCGGCGAAGATGGAGCTCCTTATTGCAGAGTCGGAAGAGAACATCAAAGAAATGGAAAAGCAAAAAGAGATAATAGAAGATACCTGTGTGTAAAAAGCCAGAAGAAAGCTGCTGCGTCTGAAACCTCAAATGCAGCGGCTTGTATCAATGTTCATTCCAAATTATTAAACACTTGCCTTAAAGTAACCGGCATTCCGATCTTTCCCTCTATTTCTCCTGTATCTATAAAACCTATCAAAGCAAACGAAATCTTGCCTTTGAGTAAGTAGCCGGGCGTTGCTATAACTTACATAACAAATATTCAAATTGAGCACAGAAAATAAGGAAGGCTAAATGACTAAATCAAGTGGTGGCGGTAAATGCCCTATCATGCACGGCAGCATGACCTCTGAGAAAAAGACGAACACCCATTGGTGGCCAAACTCGCTGAAGTTGGAAATTCTGCGTCAGCACGACACCAAAGCGAATCCGCTGGATGAAGATTTTAACTATGCAGAAGAATTTAAAAAAATTAATTTAGAAGAGTTAAAGCAAGATCTGAAAAACTTTATGACCGACAGCCAGGAGTGGTGGCCGGCAGACTGGGGTCACTATGGCGGTCTAATGATTCGTATGGCCTGGCACTCGGCCGGTTCTTATCGTTTAGCCGATGGTCGCGGTGGCGGTGGCACCGGTAACCAACGCTTCGCGCCGTTAAACAGCTGGCCGGATAACGTAAGCTTAGACAAAGCACGTCGCTTATTGTGGCCAATTAAGAAAAAGTACGGCAACAAATTGTCTTGGGCCGATCTATTCATTCTGGCTGGTAATATGGCTTATGAATCCATGGGTCTTAAAACCTTTGGTTTTGCCGGCGGCCGTGAGGATATCTGGCACCCTGAAGAAGACACTTACTGGGGCAGCGAGAAGGAATGGCTGGCGGAAACTAAAAACCGCTACAGTTCAGATGAAGAGCGCGATTCACTGGAGAACCCACTGGCTGCAGTACAAATGGGCTTAATTTACGTGAACCCGGAAGGCGTTGACGGTAACCCCGACCCACTTCGTACCGCAAAGGACGTACGCGAAACCTTTAAGCGCATGGCAATGAACGATGAAGAAACCTGTGCGTTAACTGCGGGCGGTCATACTGTGGGTAAGTGTCACGGTAATGGCAAAGAAGAAAACTTAGGCCCAGAACCTGAAGCGGCAGATGTTGAAGAGCAGGGCATGGGCTGGCGCAACAGTGGCGGCAAAGGCGTGGGTCGCGACACCATGAGCAGTGGTATTGAAGGTGCCTGGACGACCAACCCGACCCAATGGGATAACGGTTACTTCTACCTGCTGTTTAATTACGAGTGGGAGCTGAAGAAAAGCCCGGCCGGTGCGTGGCAGTGGGAGCCTATCGACATTAAAGAGGAAGATAAACCGGTCGATGTGGAAGATCCGTCCATTCGTCATAACCCAATTATGACTGACGCTGATATGGCGATGAAAATGGATCCGGACTATCGCAAAATTGCGGAGAAGTTCTACAAAGACCCAGAGTACTTTGCTGACGTATTCGCCCGTGCCTGGTTTAAACTGACGCACCGCGATTTAGGTCCCAAAGACCGCTACTTAGGTGCCGATGTGCCGGAAGAAGACCTGATTTGGCAGGATCCTATTCCGAAAGTGGACTACTCCTTAAGCGAACAAGAAATTGCTGATTTAAAAGAGAAGTTATTAAACACAGAGTTAACGTCTTACGAACTGATTTCTACCGCATGGGACAGCGCACGTAACTTCCGTTGCTCAGATTTCCGTGGCGGCGCCAATGGTGCTCGTATTCGTTTAGCGCCGCAAAAAGACTGGCACGGTAACGAGCCGGAAAAACTGCACAAAGTCCTTCGTGTACTGGAAGACCTGCAGTCTACGCTGGACAAGAAAGTGAGTTTAGCGGACCTGATTGTTTTAGGTGGTACGGCTGCCGTTGAAAAAGCCGCAAAAGATGCCGGTTATAACGTAACGGTTCCATTTGCGCCGGGCCGTGGTGATGCGACAGACGAACAGACCGATGTAGAAAGCTTCGAGCCTTTAGAGCCATTGCATGACGGTTACCGTAACTATCTGAAAAAAGATTACGCGGTACCGGCGGAAGAGCTGATGCTGGATCGCACCCATTTGATGGGATTAACGGCGCCAGAAATGACAGTTCTTGTCGGTGGTATGCGCGCTTTAGGCGCTAACTACGGTGAGTCTGAGCACGGTGTATTCACTGACCGTGTCGGTACGTTAACCAACGACTTTTTCGTTAACCTGACCGACATGAACAATGTCTGGAAGAAAGCGGATGACCACTACGAAGTTCGTGACCGCAAAACTGACGAACTGAAGTGGACAGCAAGCCGCATTGACTTAGTCTTCGGTTCAAACTCTATACTGCGCTCGTATTCAGAGCTGTACGCTCAGGACGACAATCAGGAGAAGTTTGTTAAAGACTTTGTGAAGGCCTGGACGAAAGTGATGAACGCAGATCGGTTTGATTTATAGTCTGACATCAGGTTAGTGGGCAATTACAAAGGGCGCTTGATATCGAGCGCCCTTTTTCTTTGAACCGTTTAAGCTTTTAAATGCTTAAAACTCTGCCTCAAAACCAACACCAATTACCCTTGGTGCGCCGAATATCGCTAGTGGAACGTCAGTTCGTGCGTATTCAATGTATCCTTTATCGAAAATATTGTTGGCGAAAATATAGGCCGACCAGTCGAATTTATCATAGCTGATTTTTGCGTTAAATAAGGTTCGTGATGACACTCTACTATCTGTCTCGCGAGTGGACATCAATACTGAGTCGCGGTAATTCGCATTAACGTTCACCGTCCAGTCTCGGGCAGGGTATAAATTTACGCCTAAAGCGGCCGTATGTTTGGGGGCATAGATAAATTCTGTTCCTGAAAAGTTTCGGACCTGAGCCCCGGCAATAGCCTCAAACTGGTCATACTGGGTTCTGGAATAAGAATACGAGCCGTACCAATCCATGTAGCTATTAACGTATTGACGTGCTTCCAGCTCCATGCCATATAAATGGGCTTTGCCGGCATTCACTGTGTGGCTATCAAAACTGTTTAGGCCAAAATTAGCGCTAACCTGTTTATCTTCCCAGTCAATGTAATAAAGGTTGCTGCTGACAAATAGACTGTTATCTAACAGATGACTGCGCCACGCCAGTTCGTAGTTTGTGGTGAATTCAGGGTCATAAGCAAAAACTTCTGCACGGGCAATATTGTAGGAGCTGCCACCGGAGCGGTAAGCACGCTGTACCGTTAAAGCCAGCGAATCGTTGTTATCGTAGTCCCAGCGCACCGCCAGCTTCGGCAAAAAGGCATTAAAGTCGCGGGTACTTTCGGGAATGCTGTTACCTGCGCGATCAACCAGGTTCAGTACTTCCTGATTGATGCCGCTGATAATGCTATGAGGGGCGGTGCCGGGCTCGCCGTAATTTGTTGGGTCGGGTAAGGTTCCGGCAAAGGCTGTTTCGGTGAGTGACTCGTAGGTATAACGTTCCGTGTCGTAACGAAAGCCGGCAATTAAAGCGATATTCTCCGCTAAAGCGTATTCAACGTCAGCAAATATGGCACGGTTGGTCGAGCGATCATAGACATCACTTTCATAATCAACAGGAATTAGAGGTAACTCCTGAGAGTAGCTGTTGGCAAATTGAGTGGCAGTGGTTTCATCCAGCCCCATATTTTGTAGTACGTCGACAATAGTGGTTACCGGAGTCGCAACGCCAGCCAATTGGTTATCCATTGCGTCTTTCTCACGGTTAGACCAGTAGCCGCCGAACAAACCATGAAAGTCAGGGTAATCAAAACTCAGCCGTATTTCTTGTGACTGGTTTTTATAATCGTGGTTCATCTCGCCGTAGCGTTCGTCTTTTTCTGTTAAATCAATATCATACAAGCGCAGGGAGTCGGAATCTGACTGAGAGGTGACAGACGCCAGCGACCAATGTTCACTTAGCTCGTAACTTAAATCTAATGACACAATGTCCGTTGTAATATCGGTCACATTTTCGTGATCGGAAGTGGCTACCCGGTTGTCATAATAATTCTCTACATCGTAGCGGGTATAAGAAAATCGGTAAGGGTCTTCGCGGTCGTCACGCATAAAGTTTAATTTAGCAGTGAAGTCTCTTAGCCCGGCTGGATTCCAGAGCACTTTAAGGCGAGTCACTAAAGAGTCGACGGAGTCTTCCATCTCGTTGCGTGTTATGTTTTTTGTATAGCCGTCAAAATCCCGTTTTTCGACAGCAACCCGGAAGGCGAGTTCGTCATCTATGATTGGACCGCCACCGGCAAACGCCAGGCGCCTGTCATTTGGGTCTGACCAAATAGCCCGGGTTTTCCAGGTCCAGTCCATGGTCGGATCCTGAGTACTGATAATAATCGCGCCAGCTAAGGAGTTTTCACCCTGAACCGTCGACTGCGAGCCGCGCAGAATCTCCACTTGAGCGATATCCCATAAGTCGGTTGGGCCAGCATCATTCACCTGGCTGGGTATGGCAACACCATCAACATAAACTGTCGCTAACGGGTTAGCTGAGCTACCTTCGTCACTAATACCGCGAATAGTAAAACCAGAGCCGCCGTAAGTCTCCGAAACGTTTGCGGTGCGGGTAATAATGTCACTGAGGTCGAGTAAGTTTTCCTGATCAATTTTTTGTGCCGTTGTTACGGCGACACTACTGGTTGTTTCTGACAGTGAACGCTCGCGTTTTTCACCCTGAACTTTAATAATTTCCAGGCCGTCCTTTTGCGATTGATCCATAGCGTCTTCTGCTGAAACAAGGGGAGGGGTAAAAGCAGCTCCAACAAAAATGAATGCACATAAACCTGTTATTATTCTTTCATTTTTTCTGGTCACTTTGTTGTTCTCCATGGTTTCGCTTGTGAGTCAGCCTTAATAAGAATGCTACTTTAATGTAAATGAGAATCAGTATCAATATCATGTTGGTTTTTTCTTCGAAAGGGTATAAAGCGCAGTGCGTTATTATCCGTTGTTGATCGCTAAGCAAACTAGAAGAGTACAATAGAGCTAGAAACACGAATTTAAGGAGGAAGTATGTCCAAAGTATTATTGATAACAGGTGCCTCAAGCGGCATTGGTGAAGCCAGTGCCCGAAAAGCGGCGAAAGAAGGATTAAAGCTGATATTAACGGCGCGCCGGAAAGAAAAACTGGATGCGCTGGTTAAGGAGTTTGGTGCGGATAATGCTATTGGTGTGGCTGCCGATGCCGGAAATTATGACCAGTTAGCCGAGGCTGTAAAGCAGGGCGTTGATAAGTTTGGTCAGCTGGATGCGGTATTCGCTAACGCCGGAACCGGGGTTTCGACCGCCGGAACAGAAGAAGGCGACCCAGACGAGTGGAAGTCTATGGTGGATGTGAATATCAATGGTCTTCTGTACACGGCGAAACTGACCTTACCGCATTTACGTAAAACTACCGGTCACTTTTTAATGACAGGCTCTGCCGCCGGGCGAATTACGCTAAAAGGTTCGGTTTATGGTGCGACTAAGTGGTTCGTTCATGGCTTTGCCCAGAACCTGGCCGAAGAAATGAAAGAGTGGAACGGCCGCTGCACAACCATAGCACCGGGTATGGTCAATACGCCGTTCTTCGATGAACCTAAGCCGGACAAACTGGCTCCTGAAGACGTTGCCGATGCGGTATTGTATTCAATCAATGCGAATCCGCGTAATTGTGTGCGCGAAGTGTTCTTAATGCCGGCGTATTGATTTAGCTCATATTAAGAGACTTTAAAGACAAACAACAATAGTTATCATTTAATACTTCTCAAGGTTCCTGTATAATTTTAAGCCTGATTATGACATGAGCCTTGAGGAGTACTCGTGTTTTCCCGATTCTTTTTCCCTATTGCCTTAATAGGCACATTACTTTTCTCCGGTCAGGCTTTGGCCAGTTCTTCAGCGGATACTCAAAGTTCTGACATGCGTCAGTTATTGCAGCTGGCGGAATACGTTGGCGTAGATTATTCCGAAGCGGTAGCCAATGGTGAAGTCATTAATCCCGATGAATACAGCGAAATGACTGAGTTCGCCGGCCTTATTGGTGAAAAAACTGAACAGGCGCCGCAGGCGGTGCAAGCCGAAATGCGTCAGTTGGTGAACAAGCTCAAGCAGCTGATTCATGATAAAGCTGACCCGGAAGCGGTGGTTACGCTAACCAGTGAGCTAAGAAACACTCTGCTGTCGGCTTTGCCAAAGCTAAGCCTCCCGTCAAAGCTGGCAAGTGAAAAGCACGTTGAGCAGTTATTTCAACAAAACTGCTCCGCCTGTCATGGTGCTGCCGGTCAGGGTGATGGCCCTGGTGCTACCGGGCTGGAGCCTGCCCCCACTAACTTTACCGACCGTGAACGCGCCAATAACCGCTCATTACTTGGGTTGTTTGACGCTGTTTCCGATGGCATCGACGGCACGGCAATGGCGTCTTTTAGCCATTTAAGTGAAGAAGAGCGGTGGGCGTTAACTTTCTACGTGGGCAGTCTGGCGTTTAATGACAGTGCTGACTCTGAGCAAAAGGTGGCGCTGAGCGAGTTGATTAATTACAGCCCGAATACCTTACTGCAGCGCGGCATTTCGTCTAACGCTATTGATTACTCGCGCACTCACGCTCGTGATTACTTTTCTGAAAGCTCAGTAAACAGTCCTATTGCAATTGCCCGCACAACCCTTGGCCAAGCTTTAAAGGCGTACCAACAAGACAATTATAGCGAAGCTAAGCGGTTGGCTATTTCGGCGTATCTCGATGGTTTCGAGTTAGCTGAAAACTCCCTTAATGCCAAAGCTCCGGAGCTAATGCGAACCATAGAACGTGACATGATGGCGTTGCGTGGAGTTATCAGTAAACCCGGCAAGCTGCAGCAGGTCGAACAAATGACTGCGAAGTTGCAACAGGAACTGGATGTCGCGGCGAATACGTTGTCGGAAGATAAGCTGTCAGAATCCGCATTGTTTGCGGCAAGTGCCGTTATTCTGTTACGCGAAGGGCTTGAAGCCTTACTCATTGTTCTGGCAATTGGCACAGTACTGGCGCGCTCCGGACGCAAAGACGGACTGCGCTATGTGCACGCGGGATGGATCACGGCGCTGATTGCGGGTGTCGGCACTTGGCTGGTGGCGGAATACTTCATCAGCATTAGTGGTGCCAGCCGCGAGATTATTGAAGGTGGAGCCGCGCTGCTGGCCGCCGTCATACTGTTCTATGTGGGTTACTGGATGCACAGCAAAACCCAGTCGCAGCAGTGGCAACGCTTTATTCAGGAAAAAGTGCAGACTCAGCTAAAGCAGGGCGCTTTATGGGGTCTTGCCGGCCTTGCCTTTTTAGCTGTGTATCGAGAAGTGTTTGAAACCGTATTGTTCTATCAGTCTTTATTGTTGCAGGCGCAGGACAATGGCAGCAGTGTCGCCTACGGTTTTGTCTTTGGCCTGGTGGTTCTGGCGGTAGTGGCCTGGGCTGTCATTAAATACTCAGTCAAACTGCCAATGAATACGTTTTTCAAGTTCACAACGTACATTATTCTGGCTCTGGTCTTTGTTTTGCTGGGCAAAGGCGTTAGCGCCCTGCAGGAAGCTGCCTGGTTTAGTCATACGGCGTTTCCAGTGGATGTAACCTTCGACTGGCTGGGTATTTACGCCAGCTGGGAGACCTTAGGTGCGCAATTGGTGTATTTGATTCTTGTGATGGCTTTATTTAAACGGCAGGTTTCATCAAAATTGAATAAAGTCGTCTAAAAACTGTCATATTTAATCTTTAACATGCACCACAACTTAACATTGTTTGGTTATACTCCCTGGTTAAGTTTTTATGCCCCCAATATTTGGGGGCTTTTTTTTGGCTGTTTTAGACTAAAAAGTGTATTTCACCTGCACCCCAAACGAACGTCCGGGCTGACTGTACTGTTCCGTAGAGGCTTCGCTCTGAAGTCCTGCCACGCTCTGGTAGGGCACATAATATTTATCTGTTAAGTTACGCGCCGCAAGGTTAACTTGCCAGTTTGTCAGTGAGATACCGACCAGTATATCAACGGTTGCGTAGCCCGGTGTTTGAATAGATTCATCGGTTGGAACGCGACTCATGCTATTTACCGCAGTAACAACGCCGCGTACATACCAGTCATTGCCGTGGTAACCCACTGAAGCATTACCGGAAAGCGGTGACAGAGTGGTCAGGTAGTCGTCTGTTGTTTCATCCTTGCCGGTTGTGTAGGCCACTGACGAAGCCAATTGAATATTGTCATTCAGCCAGTGAGTCACTGAGGCTTCAACGCCTTTTATCGTCACTTCGTCCTTATTAACATACTGGTACTCGACGCGATCCACACCCGGAATGTAGGTGGGACTGGTTCCGACGACCTGAGTATCGATAAAGTCGTCAAACTTGCTGTAAAAGGCTGACAGATTCCAGCGAGTGTTGTTGTCCGCAAATTTCAGGCCGGTTTCCAGCGATCGGCTGCTCTCAGGATCTAAGTCGGGATTAGGCAATATGGCATAAAAAGGTTCGATACCATGGTTCTGGTAAGCCTGATCATGAGGTGGAATTTTAAAGCCTTCGGCGTATTGAACGTATCCTCGAATATCATTTGAGAAAGTGTATATAGCCGCCAGTTTAGGTGACAGAGCCGTTTCACGTACATCACTTAATAGCGACATATCGTAGAGTGCATTGTCTTGAGGCGTCATGCGGTAATGGTCGATACGGACACCGGCAATGAATTTAATTGGGCTATCTTTCAGTTGAATGTTGTCCTGCAGGAAGAGCCCGGCTAACCATGTTTCTGCACCAGGAAAAGCTTTTTGCGGTTCGTTGTCCTGCAGTAAGGTGCCGTCTGCTGCGGTGCGAGTTTTAAAGCGTGGTCGCTCAGTGTCGTAGTAGTCAACATCGAACCCAAATACCAGGTCTTGTTCCACTTGGTTGCCGGACAACAAGGTTTCGCCCTGCCAGCGGGCACCAATAATACGTTGTTCAAAGCCGTAATCGTTATTGTCGATATAAGGACCGCCCTGGTCCGCACCTTGCACTATCTGGTCACTGTTTTGCTCGTAATGACTCAAATACAATTGCCAGTTTTGGGTATCGGTCAGCCAGTTGCTGCTATTATTGAGATAGTCGATGGAAAAGGCGGTTTGTTTGTCTTCATCTTCGGTTTGCTCCGGCGGCTCCTGCAACTGCTCATTGTTTTGCTGGTAATGGTCCAGAGTAAACTTAAGTTCATTGTTATTCTCAAGCGCGATAGCCCACTTAGCCAGGACACCAACACTGTCGTAATCAAACTCCGGTAACGACTCCTCGTAGTTCTGGGTTTCGTTTCCTTTGCGGGCGGTGAGCTGAATGGATGCCTGTGATCCGGAAAACTGTTTTGCCGCCTGCACACCTAAACTGCGTTCGTCTGCAATGCTATCAAAACCCGCCTGCAGGGAGAGTGCGTTCGATTCACCTTGTAGCAAATCGTCAGGGTCAGGCGTAGTCAGAACAATAACCCCACCTAACCCGTCGGAGCCGTAAAGTGGCGATGCAGCGGCCTTAGCAACTTCCACCTGACTCAATTGTGAGACATCCAGGTAACCCCGGCCAACCAGATAGCCGCCACCGCCGGCATAGGCGTCGTTTAAGCGTCGGCCGTCTTTAATGTAGACCACCCGGTTACCGCCAATGCCACGTATTGACAGGGTTTGTGCCTGACCCTGACTGCCGGTTGAACTAATGCTGGGGTCATAACGAAAAATATCCGACAGACTGTTACTAACCTGAATATCAATTTCTTCGGCTGTCACCACGCTAACTGCACCGGCAACATCTTCCAGTTTTTCTTTACTGCGGGAGCCGGTTACTACCAGTATTTCATCGGTTTCCAGCGTGGGTTTTGCCAAGTCAGCTGCGTAAACAGTGGCTTGTAAGGTAGCGAAAATGGCTGTCGCCAATAAGCTTTTTGCAAAGCCTCGAGTTGTCTTATGTCTTTTATTCACTTTTCATCTCCAATCCTGATTAACACGTCGTATGAAAAAATCAATAAGATCTAAACGAAAATGATTTGCATTTGCAAGTGAAAGTTACTATTTTTGATTTAGGACAAAAAAGAAAATCTAATTCAGGAGTTTGATTGTGATGACAGGACGACAGTTTCTGGTTCATGCCGGAGCCGCTTTTCTATTGTTGTTTTCGTGGTTCGGCCAGGCTGAAGATACGCTGGATACGGACGTTAACCAGTTAATAACCGCAGGCGGAACCTTAACCGATATCGTGTTTGCGCTGCATAAAGACGACAGCCTGATTGGCGTAGATACTTCCAGCACTTCGCCTGCGGCTGTTAACCGGTTACCGAAAGTCGGTTACTACCGTAATTTATCCGCTGAGGGCGTTCTGAGTTTTGAGCCTGAACACCTGTGGGTGCTGGAAGGCGGCGGTAGCGATAAAGTTTTGCAGCAAATTGAGCGGGCCGGAGTTTCTGTGGTTGTATTTGATAAGCCGACGTCGCTTCAGGAGCTGTACGAGCTAATTGAAAACATGGCGGATCGCTTCGGTGCGCAAGCCGAAGGAAAGCAGGTGATTGCCGGTATCAAGTCGGATTTGACGACGACTAGCTCGCGTAAAGAGCCTTTGAAGGCTCTGTTCGTTCTGCAGGCGTCAGAGCGAGGCGTGGTGGCAGCCGGGACGGATACAGTACCGGATTTGCTTTTCAGTTACTCCGATATTAACAACGTGTTTTCTCACGTCGGATTCAAGACCGTTTCTACTGAATATTTACTGGCAGAACAGCCTGATTTTTTAGTTGCTCCTGAGCACGTGGTTAAAAGCCACGGCAGTAAAGAAGCGTTTTGTCAGGCGCAGGCACTTAAGCTACTGGAAGCCGGAAAAAACTGCCGGGTTTTGGTTATGGATTCGTTGCTGGCGCTGGGTATGACAACCCGCATTGCAGAGGCGCAACGAGTGGTTGCTGAGTTTGCCAATGAATTAGCGGCGGGCCGGGAGTAAGACTATGCCGCTTGAACGTCGCTATTGGTTACTCGTCGGTGTTATGGGTATTGCTGTCAGCAGCGTTCTGTTGCTTTCCAGCGGACCGGTGATGTCGGACTGGCGGTTGCCCTTTATCTGGTTACCGGGAGTCTTGTCTGAAGCTACTGATATCCAAAAGACGGTATTAATCGATATTCGGTTACCCCGGTTGGTTTTAGGACTAATGGTGGGCGCGGTGTTGGCGCAGAGTGGTACTGCAATGCAAACCTTGTGTCGTAATCCGCTGGCTGATCCCGGGCTCATTGGTATTTCGGGGGGAGCGGCTGTATTCGCACTGGCAGTTATTGCCTTAGGTCCCGAGTTCGGGTTACAGGGACAGCTTTGGGTTTCCGGCGCGGCTTTTACCGGCGCTCTGCTGACCACCTTTGTGGTTTACCATTTGGCTGGTGGGCGTTCCGGAGTTCATGTTGCCACCTTACTGCTGGCAGGTGTTGCCATCAATGCGCTGGCCGGTTCCATTCTCGGGTTGCTCAGCTACTACGCTAACGATGACGCCCTGAGGCTTATGAGTTTCTGGCAGATGGGCTCTCTGGCCGGAGCCGACTGGCAACAGTTACCACTTGGCTTTTTGTTTATGGGCGTTAGCTGCGTTGCACTCTTTATTCACCGCCGGGCAATTAACACTCTGCTTTTAGGTGAACGACAAGCGCGTTACCTGGGCGTTAATGTCGGCACTCTGAAGCGTCGGATAATTTTTTTCGTTGCACTTGGTGTAGGCGGAGCTGTTGCCTTAACCGGCATGATTGGCTTTATCGGACTGATTATTCCCCACATTGCACGAATGCTGGTTGGCGCTAATGTGCGCTGGTTAATGCCGGTATCCATGTTGTTTGGCGCAGCCATTTTAGTGCTTACTGACTGGTTGGCAAAAACTCTGGTTGCTCCGGCGGAATTACCTATTGGCATTATTACAGCGGCTATCGGCGCGCCATTTTTTATTTATTTGCTTATGAAGCAACGACGGAGGTTTTATGCTTGATATCGATGTGTCGAATCTATCTATTGGTCGGCAGCAAGTGTTAACGTCACTGAACCTAAGTTTAGAAGCCCACCAATTTGTTGCCATTGTCGGCGAAAACGGTGCGGGTAAGTCCACCTTTTTAAATATGTTAGCAGGGGAGCTTCCTTATAACGGTTCTATTTACTTAAATGGAAGAGAACTGAACTCGTGGGATGCTTTGAAACTGGCGCCGATAAGGGCGGTTATGGAGCAGCACCAGGCCGCGCCTGAAGGGTTATCGGTTAAGGAACTGGTGGCCATGGGACGATACTGGTCACAGGAGTCTGATGCCGATGCGGAGCAACGCGCAACCCAATGGTTAAGCCGCTTTGATTTAACTCCAATGGGGGAGCGTGGCATTGAAACCTTGTCTGGTGGTGAACAACAGCGGGCACATTTAGCCCGGTGTTTATGTCAGTTAGATAAAGATTTGCCTGGCGAACAATTGTTGCTATTGGATGAGCCGACCTCCGCACTGGATGTGTATCATCAACATGCGGTGTTGCATGAAATTAAGTCGTTCAGCCAAAAAGGCAACCTGGTTCTGTCGGTTATGCACGATTTAAACCTGGCCTCGTTGTATGCCGACCAGGTCATAGTTTTAGGCAATAACTGTATTCAGCATGTTGACAGTCCCGAGAGTGTTTTTCGGGAAGATATTCTGGAAAGAACCTATCGTACACCGGTGCACGTCAGCTCGCATCCAAGCTTTTTAAAGCCAATGATTTTCACCGAGCCAAGACATTAGGGAGTATTTTATAATGAATGAACGAATAAAAGCGGCGCGGGAAGCGCGAGTACTAGCACAAAATAGCGATACTGCAGTGCTGTCCACTATCTCGAAGAAGTTAATGGGATATCCGTTCGGCTCGGTATCACCGTTTATGCTTTCTGCAGAAGGTCAGGTCATATTTTATGTGTCTGATATTGCCCAGCATGCCCGTAATTTATCAGTAGATAACCGTTTAAGTATTACCGTGTTCGATGCGGCTGAAAGCGGTGACCAGAATACTCACGGGCGACTGACGTTAACAGGAAATGCCCGGTTTTTAGTGGATGAGTCTTTAGGGGAATTGTACTTCCAGCGTTTCCCCGACGCTTTAAGTTATCGCAATGCTCATGACTTTAAATTCTGGCAAATGGACGTTGAGCACATTCGTTATATTGGTGGCTTCGGCAAAATTTTCTGGATAAACCCTGCTGAATGGCTGCTACCTGAACCCCAATGGAATTCAACAGACGCATTGCAGATGATCCAGCATATGAATGATGACCATGCTGACGCTTGTGGCCTTATTTTGCGCCACCAGAAAGTGGAGTTCAGGAACTATGCAGGTAGCGTCAAAATGAGCAGTATTTATCCGGACGGGTTCCATCTAATTGCCGATGAACGCAGTGTTTTCATTCCTTTTGAAACGGACTGTGTGACCTCTGGTGAGGTCAGAAAGCAATTAGTGAAAATGACCAATGCGGCCCGAAATGTTATTGCAGCCTGACTTTTGAATTAATACCTTAATACAATAAGCTTAATAAAACTGTAAGTTAAACGAAATCCTATTGAAACACTACCACATCTATCATACGTGCTTTCGTTTGGTAGCAACCCTGGCAGTCACTCACTATTAATAGGATTTTGTTAATGAAAGCACGAAAATATCGTAATAAAAACTCAGTCAGTAAAAAAACAAAACTGAGTCAGGCAGTACAACAGGTTTTACTGGGTATGGCATTAAGTTCATCGGCCTATGCGCTTCAGGCTCAGGAGTTGAACGAAAATGATAGTGCTGAAAAAGACGATATTGAAGTGATTGCAGTTAGCGGGAGCTACGTTAAAAGTCTGGAAAAAGCGGTTGATATCAAACGCTCCAACATCAGCTTTTCTGATTCGATAGTCGCGACAGATATTGCTGACTTCCCTGAACAAAACCTGGCAGAAGCTTTACAGCGCATGCCAGGGGTGACGATTGAGCGTAACAAAGGGCTGGGTTCAAGAGTCAACGTTCGCAGTTTGCCGACAGAGTTTACCCATGTATCCATTAACGGCCTGGCTACGGCCTCGGGTAGTGGCGGGCGTGATGTTGAATTCGATATTTTCGCATCCGAAATTATCCAGTCAGTAACCGTGAAAAAGTCGCCAACGGCGGCTGATGAAGAAGGCGGTATTGCAGGCTCTGTGCTTATCTCCACTGCCAGACCGTTTGATTACGATGAAACACAGCTTGTGGCTTCGGTAGAAGCGGCTCACAACTCTATTTCAGAAGAGGTTGACCCGAAGTTCTCTTTCCTTGCCAGTGACACCTTCGGCGACTGGGGCGCGTTGGTATCGTTTTCACGTAGCGAACGCACCAACCGAACCGATTCTAACTCCGGCATCGATTTCCGACCACTGTCACGCTGGACTGAAAAGTCCGGTGATTCACAGTGGCAATCCGACCAAACCATTGCCGTGCTGGAACGAGACACTGGCGTTGTTATTGATGATCCGTTAGATAGTGACGAAACCGGCCGTGCGGTTTTTATGAACAAGGTCGGTGACCGTGCTTATTTAAACGAGCAGGAAAAGTGGGGTGCCACAGCGTCTATCCAATACAAGCCCAGTAATGACTTCAGCCTAACGCTTGATGCCATGTTAGGCGGTTATGACAATACCGAGGACGAATACGATGCAGCCGCTTATTCAGCCTCAAGCGTCAGTGCGTTAGAACGCATTCACGAATACGATGACACGACCTTCTCTGAGTACGGCATGGTGGTGCTTTCAGATGTGTCTTATGCTGCAACGCAGCACGAGTTTTTAAGCAAAGAAAACGTACACGAAACGGACTTTAGTCAGTTAAGTTTGTCGCTAGACTGGCAGCTTGGCGAATGGACGGTTACCGGGTTGATGGGGTATTCTGGGGCTGAGAAAACGTCGGACCGCACTAACCTAAAACATACGGCTTATGCGCCATCCAGAACGCGTTACACCAGCACTGGCGGTGAAACTATTCCGAGCGATAATCCTGACACTATCGATATGTATAATTCGCCCGGTTCGTACTTGTTTGATTTCTACGATGTTGACCTTGAAGAGATTACCGACGATAAATACGCCGCACAATTTGACTTCAGCCGCGGTATTTTCTGGGATGCCTTTCCTGCATTAGCTAAGGTCCAGTTCGGCGCGCGTTACACAGACAAGTCTAAAGAGCGGAACCTGGGCAATGTTCAGGTAAAAGGACCAACTGCGGGAGACAGCTCCTGGAGTGGTGAGCGAACGTTAGAGGACAGCGAGTTGACGCTGATTTCAGACTTAGTACCAGGCGGCGCTTACTTGCCGGAAGTTGAAGGGAAAGGTGGCTGGAGTCAGGTCTCTAATGGCTATGCGCGTAATGAATTTCGTTACGACGGCTTTAATGTGCCGTTCCAGGACAACCAGTTTTACCGCGTGGACGAGGAAGTGCTGAGCATTTACGCAATGGCAGATTTTGAATTTAATATCGGCCAGTTCCCAGTGTCTCTGAACACAGGCGTGCGCGCTGTTGATACCTCTGTTTTGTCTTTTGGTTACCATCAGGTTCAGATGCCTGACGGCAGCACGGGTTACACAGATGAGCCCGTGTCTAAAAAAGGGAGCTATACAGAGGTTTTACCCAGCCTGAATATGGTGGTTGAACTAAGTGACAGCGTTTTGCTGCGAGCTGCTGCTTCCGAAACCTTTATTCGTCCTGCATTAGGCGACATTGCCTATAAACGGACAGTCAGTGTCAACGAGTTCAAATACTTCGATGGTAACCCTGATTTGAAACCGACTTACGCCGACCAATGGGAGCTTGGTGTTGAGTGGTACTTAGATAACGGTGGTATTCTGGCTGCTTCCTATTTTGACAAAACCGTTGAAGGCGTCGTCCGTGAGTCTTTAACCGGGGTTGTAAAAGACGTGACCAAATACAATGATAACGGCACTCTGGATGGCGTTTATGACTTTGACGTGTATCAGAAGGTGAACGATGAAGGTTCTTACGATGTATCGGGAATTGAATTAATTGCTCAGTTCCCGCTTAAAGCGCTGCATTCGTCGTTAGAAGGTTTTGGCATTAACTCTAACTACACCAAGCTGGACAATTCGTTAACGGGGTCGTCTGATTTGGGTATTCCAACACCACCGCCGGGGTTGGCTGAAACCACCTATAACTTTACCGCTTATTATGAGAACAATAGCTTTGATGCACGGGTTTCATACAATTACAAAGACGACTACGTGGAGCGTATCGAACGTAGTATGTACCCAGTGTACCGCGACGCCTACGGTCAGGTTGATGTCTCTTTAGGTTACAAAATTAACGACTCAATTAAAGTGGTGGTTGAAGGAATTAACGTAACCGACGAAGCGACTAAAGGCTATACGATGGACCCTAAATTCCCGACCATGTATGAGTTTTCGGGACGTCGGATAAGCCTGGGCATTCGCGGCAGTATCTAAGCTATGAAGTGTTTATTAAGTACGATGTTACTTGCGCTGCTGTTTATGGCAGCGCAAGTCAAAGCTGACAATAAAGAGGTTCCGGCAGTTGCTTTTATGCCGGACATTCACTTTCACGATGTTTATGCCGACTTTAACGACGGTTCGTTCAAAGGCTTGCCGAACTCTCGTAGTAAGGATCACGCGACTATCCGCACTATGCAGGCTCAACTGCATTCTACCCGTCTGTTTAACGAAAACTACTTCGCACTGCTTGCCGCGCTAGATGATGCGGCAGCCAGAGGGATTAAACTCATTGCGCTTCCCGGCGACTTCAGCGATGACGGACAACAGGTGCACTTGCGCGGGCTGCAGAAAATACTCAAGCATTATCAGCAGAAGTACGATATGCGATTTTTTGCGGCACCGGGAAACCATGACCCGGTTCGTCCTTTCAGTCGTCCCGCCGGTAAACCGGATTATTTGGGCACAGACGGCCACCGACAGCGAATATTCAGCAAAGGTGCCGCAGAATGTACCGGGTATAAAGGCAAGCAGGCGGTTATTAAAACCGAAAACCCGCTGCCGACCATTTGCACAGAAGAAGTGCAGGAACTCGGGTATAAAGGTGTTTTATCGATATTGGGCGAGCACGGATTTTCGCCGCAGCCGGAATATATCTACTGGGAAACGCCGTTTAGCGGTTACAGCTACGAAGATTATGACTTAGCTAAGGGAAAAGCCAGCGCTGAACTCACTGCAAGACAATACGAAATTTGCAGCAACGGCAGCGGTGGCGAATTTAAGGCTGAAAACGCGGTTAACTGCGGGGAAATTACCGATGCCAGTTATCTGGTGGAGCCGGTTGAGGGTTTGTGGTTACTGGCCATAGACGCCAATGTTTATATTCCTAAAGCGCAGACAGGCAAGAAGTCGTTATCGGCTAATGACTTTCATGGCTCCGGTAACGCTGGCTATAACAAAGTGTTGACGCATAAAAAGCATTTAATGGGCTGGATAAAGGATATTGTAAAGCAAGCCGACGAGCGGGGAAAAACGCTGTTAGCTTTTAGCCATTTTCCTATGACAGAGTTTTATGACGGACAGTCTGACACGATATCTGAATTATTCGGTGAGGCGACGTTTCAACTGGCGAGGCGGCCAGATGACTCTGTTAGTAAACTGCTAGCCGAAACCGGGCTCAAAGTACACGTGGGCGGTCATATGCATATGAACGACACCGGCGTTACCCGCAGCGGCGAACAGTTTTTAGTGAATATACAAGCACCGTCACTTGCGGCTTATGTGCCTGCGTATAAAGTTTTAAGGCCTGGTAAGTCGGGCTCGCTAGCAGTTGAAACCATTGTTATTAAAGAGGTTCCGCGTTTTAACGAACTGTTTGAGCACTATAGAGAAGAGTACCAGCAGCTGCTGTCGACAGAGGCGGATAAACTCTGGGACAAAGAGGTTTTAACGGCAAAAAATTATCAGGAATTTACCAGTTGGCATATTCGCGAATTGACCCGCCAGCGTTTTCTTCCTGACGACTGGCCGGCTGATTTACGTGACTGGGTGTTTTCTCTAAACGGCGAGCAACTGTTGTCATTATCGCAGCTGACAGAGCAGAGATCCTGGCCGGAGGCTAAAGCAGCAGGCGAGTCTTTAGCTCGCTCTAAAGGCTTCAAACCGTCAGACTTTTCGCAGTGGACGGGCTTTGAATTTGCGGTCGATTTCTACCGCATTCGTAATGCTGGCCGGTTAGCACTCAAGGATATTTCGAAGTCCCGTTTGCGTCAGTATCAGTTACTTGCCGTTAGCCTAAGCGAGCTCGCGAAAAAGGTTAAGGCGCCTGAACAAGTGGTTCAGGAAACCGAGAGTAAACACCAGTTGGCGGCTGCTCTGGCGCATCGTTTCGGACCGGTGCTGGATATTTTCCTTGCGCTGCAAGAAGGTGAGCCTGACGATAATTTCATTATAGACTGGCAATCGGGTGAGCTTAGCCGTTAAGTTAATGTAAGGGTTTTTGACATCCCCTCCCCACAACTCCATAATCCTTAATCTTTAGGCTTTGTGGGGAGTAAACGGCAGCAAGATGGCAGCTTCAGCGGAAGAAGAAAAACAATACAAAGCCTCGTGGAAACGCTTAACGCTATTTAGTGTGTTATTTGTTTTACTCACGGCTGCCGGGTTTTACGCCATTTATGACCACTTTTCCGGTCGCAGCCTAACCTTCGATTTTCGTTTGTTTGCCCCTGAAGTTTTAAGTGCCGCAGTCTTGCTGTTACTGGTTTACTTCGCCGCCGACGGTTTGCGGCTTTACTACACTTTGCGCGCTCTGGGTTACCGTATTCCTAAAAAAGCCATGGCTAAACTGGTATTTATTAATATCTTTTTCTCCAATATTACCCCTATGGCCACTGGTGGCGGTTTCGCGCAGGTTTGGTTCTTACACGAGCACGGCGTGCCTATTGGGCGGGCGACCGCTGCCACTACTATTCGTACGGTGTTGGCTATTTTCTTTATTTTTTCGCTGACGCCGGTGTTCTTGCTGGTGCTGGAGCCACTGCAGAACAAAGCTATTATTGGTGAAATTGGTACGGCTCTTGCCGTTTTCATTGTGCTTTATCTGCTCTTCTTCGCGGTGGTTTTGTTGCGGGCACATTGGTTAATTGGGCCGCTAAGCTATTTATGTAAAGCGGTGCATAAGCTGCAACTGATTAGTCCTGAGCGTCATCTGCGCTGGCAATACAAAACTCGCCGCGAAATGCTGCGTTTCTCCCGGAGTTTTTCGGAGTATTGTCGCGGCTCTAAAGTGGCTATTGCGCTGTCGGTATTGTCCACCGTCGTTTTTCTGCTCAGCTTATTCAGTTTTCCCGCGCTGCTAATGTGGGGTTTAGGATACGACGTTGATTACCTCGTCAGCCTGGGACTGCTGGTGGTTACCACCTTTATCATGTATTTCGCGCCAACGCCCGGTGCTTCTGGAATTTCCGAAGGTGTGTTTGGTAGCTTTTTTAATGACATTTTAGCCAATAACCATTTACTGTTAGTCACCTTTAGCTGGCGCTTTTTAACCATTTATCTTGGTATGTTATTGGGACTCTTTATTTTACAGCGCTACTTAGTTCAGTCGGCTAAAGTGCAGGGCATACAATGAATAAAACCAAGTTACTGAAAGTCCTGTTTTACCTCAACATTGCGGTTGTGGTTGGGCTTATTGGCTATAAAATTTATTTGAACCTGGTGACTTCTGAATTTGAGGCGGAGCATACCGAACAGCTCTCAGACATTAGTGCCCGGCTGGAAGGACAGGACAGTTACAGCTTTGCTGTCGTGGGTAATATCAATAATTCGGTTGGTATTTTCGAGCGTCGCATTATTCCTATGTTGAACGACACCGACATTGATTTTTTAGTGTCTGCGGGGAATGCTGTGAGCAGTGGAGGAGAAGACAAATACCGGGCAATAAAAGGTACTCTGTCGCGGCTGGATATGCCGTATTTACTGACCTTCGGTAACAATGAGTATGAAGAGTTTGGCAGCTTCCGCTTTTATGACCATTACGGTCCGCATTTTTTCAGTTTTACTGCCGATGACAGCCGCTTTATTTTCTTAGACAGCACGGGAAAAACGCCATGGCAATGGCAGCTTCGCTGGTTAACCGATATTCTTAAAGCCGACGATTCAAAGCATCGCTTTGTTTTTATTGGTCACCCACCTTTAGAGCCTGAAGAAGAGTTTTTTTTAGCCCAGGAGGACGATTTCCTGCAACCCATGGAGTTCCGTCATGCGTTACTGCAGACAATAAGCAACTTCGGTGTTGATCGCGTCTTTTCATCCAATATCTCTATTTACTCAGAGCGTGAGCACAACGGTATTCCCTATATCACTACCGGTGGTGCGGGTGGTCTGGTACTGAATCAGGATGAAAGCTTTTATCATTATGTGAAAGTAACAGTGAATGCCGATGGCTCGGTTGAGCACTCTGTTGAAGAGCTGGAAATTGGTCAGCACCCCATTCTGAAACAGCTGGAAAGCCTGTGGTTCTTTATTCATTCGTTATTTTACGTGGGCTACCTGAATTTTATTCTGCTGGTGAGCCTGTTTTTGGTTATTAGTACCAAATTGTACAACGCGGTATTCGTCGGTAAAGATTACTACCCGGACTACGATATTGACCCGCAGCCCTGGTTCAAAAAGCCGTTGCGCGTGGCCATGTTCACGAATAACTATCTGCCTTTTATCGGTGGTGTGCCAATTTCTATCGAGCGCCTGCGTCTGGGATTAGTTAAGCTCAAAGATAAGGTATTGGTTGTTGCGCCGCGCTATCAGCAAAGTAGTGAAAAAGAAGAGCATGTGGTGCGTATGCCGTCGCTGTTTTCTTTTGGTGAAAAGAGTGAGTTTCAGTTTGCCAATATTTTCTCCGGTGCCGTGCGTAAAAAGGTTAAAGCCTTTAAACCGGATATTATTCACGTTCACCATCCGTTCTGGATAGGTTCGCTTGGGGTCTTTATTGCGCGTCGCCTGAAAGTGCCAGTGGTTTATACTTATCACACGCGGCTAGAACATTATGCGCACTTTGTGTTTTTACCCGGTTCGTTGTTCCGCAATATTATTGCGCACTTTTTGGTGCGTCGCTTTGCCAACAAATGCGATGGCGTAATTGTGCCGACGCAATCGACGGAAGAATACCTGCGTATGATAGGGGTTAAGAAGCCGACCTTTGTACAGCCAACAGGTATTGAGTTTGAGCGTTTCCAGCAAGTTGACGACAAGCAAATAGAGGAGCTGCGCCAGCAACAAAAGCTAGGGGATGAAACGGTATTTGTTAGTGTGTCCCGGTTGTCGAATGAGAAAAATATCGACTTTATGATAGAGGCGGTGGCGCAACTGAAAGATCAAACCGATAAGCCGTTCCGCTTGCTGATTGTGGGCGACGGTCATCAACGCCACCGGTTACAGGAACGCATCGATAACATGAAACTGCAGCAGTACATTACTCTGGTAGGCTCAGTTCCGCCTGAGCAAATGGCCGCCTGGTATCAGCTAGGAGACGCTTTCCTATTTGCCTCGCAGTCAGAAACTCAGGGCATGGTCATTCTGGAAGCTATGGCTGCGGGCTTACCCGTGGTTGCGGTGCGCTCTAGCGGTATCGACGATGTTGTTGAAGACGGGCATAACGGTTTTAAGACACCGGCTAAGCAGGCTTTATGGTGTGAGCGGGTGAAACAGTTACTGGATGACGAGGCGTTACGCCAGAGCCTGGCAGAAAATGCTCTGGCTTTTGCCCGTGATTATTCGGTGGAAAAATTCAGTGATGACGTACGCCATATTTACGCGGAAACTCTGGCTCGGTATCACGAGAAAAAATAGCGCTGCAGCTAGCGCTACAAAATGTGGTTACCAAAGACCAGTAATTGGCAGACGATGACAATGGTCGTTAATAACACCCGTATACGGTAGTAGCCCATATAAGCTGTCATAGCCGAACTGCGAGCCAGCTTTTGTTCAAAGTACAGAACCAAGGCAAAGCCCACCATCTGCATACCTAATGACCAGGCCGGTGCGTTAATTAAAATTGTGAACCAGGCCGCTAAAGCGAAAACATTGCTTAATAACAGTAAACCTGTGGTTTTTTCGCTTTCCGCGCGGTGCAGTGCCCGGCCCCATAGAGTACCGCCCAGAAAACTGAGAATAACAGCGCCGTAAGTAATTAAAAACTCTAAAGGTGAAATTCCCCACCAGGTTCCGGTATGCATTAAAGCCGCAAGCGACGATGCCAGAAAGGGAATAAGCCCTAAAAAGCCCAGAGTATAAATTAGCCAGTTTTTACCTTTGTTCATAAAAAATGAGTCCACCAGAAGTCAGTTATTATTATTTTACGGTCATTGTTCAATTTACGTTTAGTCCAATTCTAAATGACTTATGTAATGAATACTAAACAACAACTCGTATTCATTATGGCAGATTATCGGTTAGGCCTATTTGTATTTCGGAATGATCTCAGGGTTGAAGACAACCTGGCGCTTTATGAGGCCGCGCAGCGCAGTGAAACACTTATCTGCTGCTTTTGTTTTAATCCGACACAGAATAAGTACGGTCATTATGGTATTCCGGCAATGGGTAAACATCGTTTTACCTTTTTGCAGCAGAGCTTAAAGCAACTGCGAACCGAGCTGGAAATGCGTGGACAAAAACTTATTGTTTTGACTGGGACATTTGACCGAATTTTAACCGAACTCATTTCCGAACGTCAGGTGGATGCGATATTCCTGAGCCAGCATCAGGGTTACTATGAACGGCTTCAACTGGGTTTGCTGCAGCAACGGTTTCCGTTTCTGCCTTTTCATGAAACACCAAACAACACCTTGTTTTCAGAGCAGGAACTGCCGTTTGAGCTAGCGGACTTGCCGGAAACCTTTTCTCAGTTTCGGAAAAAAGTAGAGCCGTTGAGCCGTAACTTTTCGGTGCAGCCGGTAAACGCTTTGCCTTCATTACCGAAGAACATCAGTTATCCGGGGTTCAAGGCTGAAACTCTGAATGAATTGGCGTCAGATGACTTTGAAGGTGGAGAAAGAGCCGCCTTAACGCATTTAACAAGCTACTTCTCCGGTGAGTCAGCAGGCACTTATAAACAAACACGAAATGCCTTAGACGACTTTTCGAGTTCGACTAAGTTTTCGCCCTGGCTTGCGCAGGGTTGTCTTTCTGTCCGGCAAATAATGGCGGCGTTAAGGGCGTATGAAACAGAGTTTGGTGAGAATGAATCCAGCTACTGGATAAGTTTTGAATTATTGTGGCGCGAGTACTTCTTCTGGTACGCACTGAAGCACGGGAAACGCCTGTTCGCTTTTTCCGGCCTCTCCGGTAAGTCACCCAAAACCAGCTTTTATTCTGAAAGGTTTCAGAAATGGTGCTCTGGCAATACGCCGTATCCTATAGTTAACGCCTGCATGAAGCAGTTGAATGCCACCGGTTATATGTCGAACCGGGGGCGCCAACTGGTTGCCAGTTGTTTTGTGCACGAGCTGAGTCTGGACTGGCGCTACGGCGCTGCCTATTTTGAACAGCAGCTGATTGATTACGATGTTTCCTCCAACTGGGGAAACTGGCAGTATCTTGCGGGTGTGGGAGCCGACCCCAGAGGGCATCGTCAGTTTAACCTGGAAAAGCAGACCGAACGCTACGACCCGGATAATGAGTTTATTGAGCGCTGGGCCGGCGACTTGTCCGGGCAGCCCATAGACAGCGTTGATGCCGCAGACTGGCCGGTGCGGTGAAAATAACTAAAAGCCGTTGAGGCTGGCGCATGAGTTTAAGTTGCCTTAGGGAAAGTCAGCCGATACTATTTCGCCCCTTTGATTTATAACGGCGCTACGGTTTTTGGGCACACCACCTATGAAGAAACAGATATTGGTTACCGGAGGCTGCGGATTCATTGGTTCGCACACGGTTGTTGAGTTGATACTTAGCGGCTACCAGGTGATTGTGATTGATGACCTGAGTAACAGCAACGCCTCGGTAATTGATAAGATTCAGTGTATTACGGGTGAGCGACCAGAATTTCATCAGGTTGATATCTGCAATCGGGATGCGCTGACCAAACTATTTAAACAATACGCTTTCGATGCCGTTATGCATTTTGCGGCACTTAAAAATCCTCAGGAAAGTTACCACTTAAAAGAGAAATATTTTCTGACCAATGTGGAAGGAACACGGAGACTGCTAGCGGTAATGGAAGACTGTTCAGTTAACCATTTAATTTTTTCCTCTTCAGCCGTTGTTTACGGCAACCCGTCGTGCGTCCCTGTTGCTGAATCGGCTCCGGCCGGAGCGACAACCAATCCCTATGGCGAGAACAAATATCGATCCGAGTGTGATTTGGCTGAGTTTTGTGAGAAAAACCTCGCTTTCTCGGCTATAAGTTTGCGTTATTTTAATCCGGCAGGAGCTCATCCGTCGGGAGTTATTGGTGAGCAACCCATTAAACCTGCAGCTAATTTGATCCCGGCCATAGGCAATGTAATAACCCGAAAAGTTGACTCTGTTCAGGTTTATGGTGGTGACTATTCGACCTGTGATGGCACAGCAATACGTGACTACATTCATGTTTGTGACGTAGCAAAAGGTCATGTTGCGGCATTGGAAGCGGGGTTTGCCCGCACCGGACACCATATCTTTAACTTGGGAACCGGCAAGGGCGAGTCGGTACTGGGCGTGATCCATGCATTCGAACAAGCAAGTGGGCAAATTATTCCGGTTAACTTTTCAGAACGTCGCCAGGGCGATGTGGCAAGCTGTTACGCTCAGGCTGATAAAGCACTTCAGGAATTAAATTGGAGGGCCGAACATGATCTGCAGACGATAGCCCGGGATTACTGCCATTGGTTATCGTTATCTAATTGATACAGCAATACAGCGTCTTCTCTCTCAGATGAATCGCTCTGATAAGCACAGAGTAAAAAAGGCTCTATCTGAAAGTATTTTGCTGAGTGCTTTTGTCTGTGAAGAGGCCTCTCTAGTACGCTAAGTAAAGGTACACCCGAGGCTTTCGCGAAAGCTTCAGCCAGAGTCCAGTGATGAAAAAAATCACTTTTAGTTAAGGTACTGCCAGCCAGAAAACCGTCCTTATAATAGTCGCGAATACGGTGGTAGTCTTTTCGTGTATGCACATTCTCCAGGTCAATGCCTATAGTACTTGTCGTCGAGTAAGCCGCTGCGATACACCCTGATTTATGAGAAAGAGAACAGTAAACAGGGCATCCATCCACATTTAACAGCGGCGCACCGGAATCGCTGTTTTCAATAGAAATTCGCTGAGGTTCAGTAGCAGGCCAATATTTTTTGACAAGCCGCAGCAGCAGATCTTTAGCGGCTGCCGAGACCTGTTTCTTTGATGCTGCTTCGTTGTAGAGTCTATATCCGATAACCATATGCGATGTTATATTTTTGAAATGTCCGCTGAGATTCTGTACTATTCCGCTTCTTTTTTGAGTATCTGCCCAGAATCCTATGCGAGCTTTTGTTGCTGATAGTACATTAGTCGAAACCGAATGTCGTGAGCGGCTGAAGCAAATACCAGCTTCTACCCGGCGGCGACTGAGTTCGTATGCAAAAGTCATAATGACAGCCATACTGGAGCTAAGCGAACGACATCCGCAGTTAAAAGAGACGCCAGTGGTTTTGGCAACGCGGCATGGCGACTTGCACCGTACTGAAAAATTACTACGGGAGTTGGTTCGTGGCGAGGTCTTATCGCCAACGCAGTTTGTGTTGTCGGTGAATAATGCTGTACTGGGGCAATACAGTATGGCGGCAGACAATCGACAGGCTATGACCACTTTGTCTGCCGGTGAGCAAACTTACCCCCTGGGGTGGCTGGAAGCTGTAAGCCAGGTACAAAGCGAAACCAGGCAGGTACTGTTGGTTTATGCTGATGAGGTACCACCGGCTGTCTATTCTGGTCAGGTTCACTCGCCAGTGAGAAGCTTTGCGCATGCGGTTTTGCTCGATAGAGAAAACGGACAGAAACTGATTTTGGATCGCCTTGTTGAAAAAGAAAGTCAGTTACAGGAGGACGTCTGGTTAGTTGCCAACGGCGTTCAACAGATGCTGGACTCCTGTAGCGGCAAGGTGGTTAAGGACTATAACGGAGTACGGTGGAGCTGGCATGTTGCTTAGTCTCTGGCAGATAATAAATCGTACCTGGCGGCGTTTCGCTACCGGGCTATGCTTTGCCGTCTTTGGGCTAGGCGGTTTATTGCTGTCTATTACTGCACTGCCGGCGCTGGCGTTATTATCCAATGGTAATGAGAGACAGCGCGAAGCACGAGCCAGGCGCTTGGTGCAAATGACGTTCCGCTGGTTTATCGGAATAATGAAGTGGACTGGTGTGTTCAACTTCGACTTTCAAGCGATTGAACAACTTAAAGGAACCCGGGGTCACGTTATTATTGCAAACCATCCGTGTTTGATTGACGTGGTAGCATTAATTTCTTTTGTGCCGAACCCGGATTGCGTTGTTAAGTCCCATCTATGGAAAAACCCCTTTATGCGCGGTGTCATCCGCTCAACAGGTTATATCAGCAATGATGACCCTGAAGGTTTGGTTACGGATTGTGAACGCTCTTTAGCGCGTGGTAATAACCTAATAATTTTTCCTGAGGGCACACGAACCACTCCGGGAAAAAGAATAAAGTTCCAGCGTGGCGCGGCGCATCTGGCATTACGTACCAGGGCAAAAATTACGGCATTGCGAGTGGATTGTTTGCCGGTGACATTGATTAAAAATGAAGCCTGGTATTGCGCGCCTGAACGGAAACCGACTTTATCGGTGCGTTATCTTGGTGAAATCGACTCAGCTTCTTATTGCGATGCTGAAAAACTCAGTATTGCTGCGCGTCAACTGACTCGCGATTTACAGAATTACTATGAAAAGGTGTTAGAAGATGACGGAAAACCTGAAGCAAGAGATCAAAGCCTTGATTATCGAGTCGCTGGATCTTGAAGACGTAGAGATAGCAGATATTAATGATTCGGCGGCGTTGTTCGGAGACGATGACGATGGCTTGAATCTTGATTCTATTGATGCGCTGGAGTTAGGTCTGGCGATAAAGAAAAAATATGACGTGAAGCTGGACGCTAATTCAGCAGAAACAAAAAAGCATTTTTATAGTGTCGATACGTTAGCGGAATTTGTCGCTAATAACCGTGGTGAGTAAACGAGGGAACGATGAAGACAAGAGACGAAGTATATGCGCGGTTGACTCAAATTCTGGAAGAAGATTTTGAAATCGATTCTGGCGACATTTCTCTGGACGCTAACTTGTATCAGGATCTTGACCTTGATTCGATTGATGCGGTGGATTTAGTCGTGAAATTACGCGAAATTACCGGCAAGAAAATCAGTCCGGACGCGTTTAAAGCTGTGCGCACAGTCGAAGATGTTGTCGAAGAAGTTTATAAACTCGTTCACAGCGACTAATGAAAAACGGTCTGCGCTTATTAATCAGTGGTTTACTGATTGCCTACCCGCTACTTGTCTGGTGGCTGGCGCAGAACGGGCTAACTAACTGGTTATTGCTGGTTCTGCTGGCATTACTGAGTTTAAGTATTGTTTCCCAGGGCATTCGTCACCCCAGAAGCTGGCTTACGCTGGCAGTACTTCTGGTTGTTTCAGTGACAGCTATTTTCGCAGACCAGTTGACTGGCGTGCTGTTTTATCCCGTTTGGATGAACAGCGCCTTGTTGCTGGTTTTCCTTGCATCATTATGGCGCAAACCAGCGGTGATAACTCGCCTTGCCATGCTTATGGAAGGTTCCTTGTCAGATAAAGCGGTTGCTTACACTGAAAAAGTGACGCTGGTCTGGGCGATATTTTTCCTCGTGAATGGCGCTATTTCGCTGGTAACTGCGGTGCATGGCGACCTCAAACTCTGGACGCTATACAACGGTTTTATCTCCTATGTTCTGATTGGGTTACTCTTTGTGATTGAGTGGAGTGTGCGACGTGTTGTTAAACATAAACACTGAGCAATGGCAGCTGCAATGGCAGCAAGCAGATGCTGAGCTGGCCGTAGTGAAAGGACAGTCTATCAGCGCATCGGTGTGGCGAAAGGATATTGCGGCGGCAACCCACTGGCTAAGTGAACAAGACGGCGATGCGCTGCTTTATCATCGCGACTGGTATCATTTTAGTGTCTGGCTGTTCGCTTTACTCAATAGTAAAAAGAGAATTGTTCTGCCAGCAAATGATAAGCCGGCAACTTTATCAGAGCTGTCGTTGCACTATTCGTTCAGAGTCCCTTCTGAATTACCTCAACACGCCAGCTCTGAAGCGCCGCCTTTAACGCTAAATGGCAGCTTAAATTCTCAACTGACCTTTTTCACCTCGGGCAGCAGTGGCAAACCCAAAGCCGTCAGAAAAACGCTCAGGCAGTTATGGTTAGAAGTGATTACGCTGGAACAAACCTTTGCGGAGCAATTAGGGCCGGCCAATATACTGTCAACGGTCACACATCAGCACATTTACGGATTGTTATTCACGGTACTCTGGCCTCTTGCTGCGCGCCGCCCGGTGACTTTGCCTTTGGTCGACTACCCTGAGCAGTTGCAGCAAATATTGGCGAAAGCTAACCGCCAGCGTTACGCTTTAATAAGCAGCCCTGCGCATTTGCAGCGGCTGGATAATTTACCTCAGCTTGCTAAGTACAGCCATTCTTTGGCCACGGTCTTCTCATCAGGCGGTCCGCTATCCAATTCTGTTCCTGAAGATTTTGCTGAACATGAGTTAAACGCGCCAATTGAAGTGTATGGTAGTACGGAGACAGGGGGTATAGGCTGGCGTCGGCGCAACCCGGGCTCTAATGAAAACTTTCAGACTCTGGCGGGAGTGGATGCGAGCTGCAATCACAACGGTTTACTGGTTATTCAGTCACCGTATCTGAATAATCCGCAAAAGCCTTACACAACAGAAGATAAAGCCCGGCTTCAGGGGCAGGGAGATTTTCAGTTGTTGGGGCGGCAGGACCGAATTGTAAAAATTGCCGAAAAACGAGTGGCTCTTAACGAAGTAGAACAGTTCATTCAGCGCCATGACTGGGTCGAGTCAGCTAAAGCTTGTGTGTTACATAGCCCGCGTGTTGAACTGGGCTTAGTTTTAATATTAACGCCTGAAGGCGTTAATCAGCTTAGCACTCAGGGGCGATTTAAAGCGCGACAAGAGTTGCGACACCACTTACTGCAGAGATTTGAAAAAGTGGTTGTACCTAAACGTTTCCGTTATGTGCAGCAGTTGCCATATAACGGTGCCGGTAAAGTGACACAAACCGATCTACAGGCTTTGTTCGAAGAGGAATAGCAATAACATGCAGACTCAATTACCTGATTTTATAAGTTTCTCCGAAGGGCTCAGTGACAAAGAAAAGCCTCTACTTTGCGGTCGGTTTAAGCTGGCAGCGGACTGTATTTATTTGCAAGGGCATTTTCCTTCAACCCCGATTCTTCCCGGGGTTGCTCAAATGGACTGGGTCATTCAGCTAGCGGGGCAACATTGGTCGACACCAACATCCATTCAGCGTATTGAAGTGCTAAAGTTTAACGACATGATTTTGCCTGGTGCGACAGTCGATTTGCTGATTGAAAGAAAGCGCGATGACTGCATCACGTTTAAATACTCTGACGGTGATAAAGCGCTGTCTTCCGGACGCCTGGTGTTTAATTAATATGTCTCAGTATTGCTTTCTTATTCCTATTTATAATCACGATAAGACCATCACTGCGACGGTTGAGCGACTGCTGCCTTATGAGTTGCCAATTATTATTGTTGATGATGGCTCAAATGATCACACCAAGGAAGTTTTGGCGACTTTGGCGGAAGAGCATAAGTCGCTTGTATTACTGCACACGCTTCCCGAAAATAGCGGCAAAGGCGGAGCGGTTATGGCTGGCTTTCATGTAGCCGCTGAAGAGGGCTTTACTCACGCGCTGCAAATAGATTCAGACGGCCAGCATGATAGTAACGATATTCCTGAATTTTTAGCCTTATCAAAGCAAAACCCCGGTGCGCTGATAAGTGGATACCCTCAATACGATGAGAGCATGCCGACCAGCCGACGCATTGGGCGCAAGATCACCCACTTTTGGGTGCATATCGAAACCTTATCGATGCAGATAAAGGATACTATGTGTGGTTTTCGGGTATATCCCTTGTACCAGACGGTCGGCTTGATAAAGCGTCGTCATATCGGCACACGCATGGATTTCGATATTGAAATTATGGTGCGTCTATACTGGGCAGGTACACCGGTTTTGTTTATTCCAACCAAAGTGATTTATCCACAAGGCGGACAGTCACATTTTCGCGCACTGCAGGACAACCTGAAAATTTCCTGGCTGCATACGCGCCTGTTTTTCGGCATGTTGCCGCGCATACCACTTATATTACTGCGCAGGTTTAAAAGCTAATTATGGTGGAGAAGCACTGGGCGAAAAAGAAAGAGCGCGGCAGCTACTGGGGCATCGTTATTGTTCTTCGAGCCTATCAGTATGGCGGCCATTGGCTAATGCGGCTGATTCTAGCGCCAGTGATCACTTACTTCTTTTTGACCGGGGGGGATCCTCGTAGGGCCTCTCTCGACTTCCTTCGTCGCGTGCATTCATATGCTGCTGAACGGTCTCCTTTTACTGCTGAGCCGGGTTGGCGCCAAAGTTGGTACCATTTCTGGCAGTTTGGTTTGCACGCTCTGGCAAAAATTGATGCCTGGGTCGGTAAGGTGTCTAAAAACCAGGTGCGTAACTGTGGTGATACCCACTTTGATGATTTAGAGAAACAGCCCCAGGGCGGCATTCTTATTGGTAGCCATCTGGGTAATCTGGAAGTTGCGCGAGCGCTGGCTTCAAAAAAGTATACCCGGCGCATGAATGTACTGGTGTTCACTCAGCATGCGCAGTCGTTTAACCGTGCATTGAAAGACGTAAACCCGAAAGTCGATATCGACCTGATTCAGGTGACCGACATTGATATGGGGCTGACTATACTGCTGAAAGAGCGCATTGAACAAGGCGAGTTTGTGGTTATTGTCGGTGATCGCACTTCGGTGACTCAGCCCGGACAAACCATAGAGCAGGACTTTTTAGGTAAGCCAGTCTCATTTGCCTTAGGACCGTGGATATTAGCCAGTGTGTTAGAATGCCCGGTGTATTTTTTGTTCTGCTTAAAGAACCCCAACGACGGGCATTACGATTTATATCTGAACCACGCGTGTGACCAACTCAAACTCCCCCGGAAAAGCAGGCGGGAAGCTTTGCAGCCAGTGCTGAAAGCTTATAGTGAAACGCTGGAGAAGCTGGCGATGCGCTACCCTTATCAGTGGTTTAATTTTTTTGATTTCTGGAAGAAGGACAGTCAGTAGTATGACGACATCGATTATAGCCTTTGGTGGCCGCCCGTTGACCATTAAAGACGTGGTAGAAATAGCCAATGGCAAAGCGCAGATCGCGTTAAGCGACGCGCCGGAGTTTGTCGAAAAAGTCGATGCCGGGGTTCGTTTTCTGGATGAGCTGTTAGAGCAGGACGGCGTGATTTATGGCGTGACAACGGGGTACGGAGACAGCTGCACAGTATCGGTACCGGAGAACCTGGTTAACGAGTTGCCCATTCATCTTACGCGTTTTCATGGTTGTGGCCTGGGTGACACCTTTGATGAACAGGAAACCCGCGCTATTCTGGCAACCCGCTTAAGCTCGTTGGCACAAGGTTATTCCGGTGTCAGCTGGGAGCTGTTGGAACGCCTGGTGGTGATGTTGAATGAAAACATGCTGCCGCTTATTCCAAAAGAGGGCAGTGTTGGTGCCAGTGGTGATCTTACGCCTTTGTCGTACATTGCCGGCGCGCTTATTGGTGAGCGTGACGTGCGCTTCCGGAATAAAGTGATGAACAGCGCAGAAGCCTTTGAGCTGCTTGGTATGTCGGTTCACAAACTGCGGCCAAAAGAAGGCCTGGCCATTATGAACGGTACCGCCGTGATGACGGCTTTGGCTTGCCTTGCCTGGGACCGGGCGGAGTACTTAACCCGGTTATCCAGCCGCATTACCTCCTTGGCGAGCATAGCTCTGGAAGGCAACAGTAACCATTTTGATGACCTGCTGTTTGCCGTGAAACCCCATAAAGGGCAGCAACAGGTCGCCAGCTGGATCCAACAAGATCTGAACCATGTGGAGCATCCGAGGAATTCATCGCGTCTGCAGGACCGGTACTCCATCCGCTGCGCGCCTCATGTTATCGGCGTACTTAAAGACAGTTTACCGTGGTTTAAAGAAACCATAGAAAATGAATTAAACAGCGCCAATGACAACCCCATTATTGATGGCTTAGGTGAGCATGTTCTGCACGGCGGGCACTTCTACGGCGGCCACATTGCTATGGTGATGGACTCGATGAAAACTGCTGTGGCGAACCTGGCGGATTTACACGACCGGCAAATGGCGTTGTTGATGGACACAAAGATGAACCACGGTTTGCCCTCGAACTTGTCTGCGGCAGAAGGTGAGCGTAAGTCTATTAACCACGGCTTTAAAGCGGTGCAGATTGGTTGCTCAGCCTGGACTGCGGAAGCATTAAAACTGACTATGCCAGCCAGTGTCTTTTCGCGCTCAACCGAGTGTCATAACCAGGACAAAGTGAGCATGGGTACTATTGCTGCCCGTGACTGTATTCGTATTCTGGAACTGACCGAACAGGTGGTTGTTGCCACTTTGCTGGCAGCTTATCAAGGTGTTGAACTGCGTAAGCGTATTACAGACAAACCGGTGAACCCATCGGCCGGTGTCTTAGAAATGCTTCGAAGTCTGGCTGATCAGTTTGAACTGCTGACAGAAGACCGCCAGTTGGAGCCGGAATTACGTTATTGGCTTACCCAGTTGCGGTTAAAAGTATGGAATTTGTATCAGGAGCCAGCATGAAACAAGCCAGTTTAATTATTGATGTTCCCTTTTTTGATGTCGACGCTATGCATGTTGTCTGGCACGGTCATTACATAAAATATATTGAAATGGCGCGTAGCGAGTTACTGCGTACTTTCAATTATGATTACCCCGACATGGAAGCCAATGGCCATTTATGGCCTATTGTCGATTTGCGCTTAAAGTACGTTGCGTCGGCTACATACGGACAACACATTCGGGTGACTGCTACTTTGGTGGAGTGGGAACATCGGCTGAAAATGAACTATGAAATTCGCTGTGTTGAAAGTAACGAGCTATTAACCAAAGCCACCAGTGTTCAGGTAGCCGTGTGCAAAGAAACGCGGGAAATGCTGTTTGAATCTCCTGACATTGTGTTTGAAAAGCTGGGAGTTGAGCGCTCATGATCCGCTTACTTGTAACGACGATTCTATTGATGCTATCAGTAATAGCCGTTGCAAACGACGATGCGACAGCAGAGGCGCTGTCGGCACTTGAAAAGCAATCAGAACCTTTGCCGCTGTCGCTGGAGTTCAGTCAGAAAAAACAGTTATCGGGTCTGCCGAGACCTTTGGTGAGTGCAGGCCAGTTGGATATTAGAAAAGACGAAATAGTCTGGACAACAGAGCACCCACAGCAGCAACAGTTAACCATTAACCGTCAGGGTATTTTTGAGCAAGGTAATGAAGACTCGGTAAGTGGCAGTGACACCATTGCGCAATTGTTACTGGCGATTCTGCAGCAGGATGAAGCCGTATTGAAGCAGCAGTTCAGGCTTTCGCTAGAGCAGAATTGTGTGGTGATGGTTCCGGAAGCTGACGCTTTAGCCAGTGTGATTGAAAAAATACACAGTTGCGGTACTGACCGTGTTGAGCTTGTGGAGCTGTTTGAGCAAAACGGTAACACCACCCGTATAGAACTGAGCAAAAGGTAAGATGGCATGAAGGGTGTACGCGCAGCTTTGGCGACTCGATTACTGCTGTTATTTGTTGTCATTGTTGGCGTTGTAGCGGCGTTGTCGGCGCAACTCTCTAATACTCAGTGGAGCAGCAGTCTGGCCGATGCTCTGCCAAATGAAGTCTCTGAATTACAGCGCAGTTACTTAGCAAGTCAGCAACCTAATGCGCAGCAATTGCTGTTGGGTTTTGAGTCACAGCAGTATTCCGGCAGCGAAATACTGCCTATTGTGCAAGAACAATTGAAATTACTGACTGAAGCTGAGCCGACTATTAAACTGGCGGAAATGACAAATCCGAAAGCGGTGTTGTCATTTTACCAGAATCAGGCCGGTCGTTTAGCAACACCGAACGACATGCAAGCGCTTGCGAGCGGCGACTACGGAACACTAATAAGTGAAGCACAAAAAGCCTTACAAAGCCCAGCGCCTGTTCTAGTGCCTTTGAAGCAGGACCCACTATTGCTGACAAAACGTTTTGTACAGCAATTACCGGACTTAATGCCAGGATATAAGAGTCATAATGGGCTGTATACCCGCACTTCGGAGTCTATTCATCAGGTATTAGTGCCGCTGCGTATTGCGGGTGATGCGTTAAGCGTGACTCAGTCAGGGCAGTCAGTTCTGGTTATAAATGACTTTATTGCCAAAGTAACTGAGCAACTACCCGGTATTAATGTTTATCGAAGCGGCTTGCTATTCCATTCCGATGCGGCGGCAAAGCAGGCGAAGCAGGAAATGACCTGGTTTGGCGGGCTGTCTCTTCTGCTGGTGTTAGCTTTATTACTCTGGGTATTCCGCTCTGGTCAGCAATTGTTTTATACGTTGCTACTACTAAGTGTGTCGGCAGCGACAGGGCTATTGGCCACTTTGTTATTAAGCTCCCGGCCGCATGTGCTGATGTTGGTGTTTGCCACCAGCTTTATCGGACTGTGCATTGACTATGTTATTCATGGCTTTATCGCCCGCAGTCATGGCGCTAAGGCCTGGTCGGCACTGAAGCCGGCTTTGTGGCTTAGCGGGCTAACCACCATTTTCGGTTATATTTTGCTTCTGTTGCTACCACTACCGCTGTTACAGCAATTAGGTATTTTTATGGCAGTGGCTTTATTCACTGCCATTGTTCTGGTGGTTGTTACGTTACCTTGGTTGCCGCAGCCAGGGGCTTCGCGCCCCGGCTGGCAGCGATTTTGCCATAGCATGGCGCAGCTTTACCGACAGATGCGCCAGCCAGACACTACTGCATGGTTGAGTGTTATGGCGTTAGCAACACTGGGCCTGTTGCTTTGGTCTTTTACCGCCAATGACAATGTTCGTTTGCTGGCCAGCTCACCCGAGTCGTTACTGCAACAGGAAAACCACCTGCGAAAAACTACGGACTTTTATTTTCAGCCAGATGTATTGTTAGTGTCGGGAGAAACCCAGCAGCAAGCATTGGAACGGACAGGTGGCCTTGGTGACATTAATGGCAGTGTTAGCTTGTACGATTATATGTTGCCAGCGTCAGAGCAGCAGCAACTGCTGCAACAGCAGCAAGAACTATTTAAAAGCCCGGAAGGGAAGACTTATATGCAATGGTTAGGCCTTGGACAGCTGGTACTCGCCAGTGATCAGCAAGAGCACCCATTACAGAATCAATTTTTATATCCGACGGAAGAAGGCTGGATGAGTGTTGTGCGGCTAAAGCAGCCCTTTAACCATGGTGATATCACCGAGAGCCCCGGGAAACTGGAGCATTTTAACCCCATTGAGCATGCATCAGATGCACTGGCCGAGTACCGACATTCTATGCAGTTGTGGCTTATCGCTTTGCTGCTTGTGTCGTTGCCTATACTGGCAATGTTTTTGCGCAATCAGCAAGCCAACAAACGGCGGATTCAAGCTGCATGGCAGGTTACCTGTGTGATGACATTGTCCGTGTCGACGGCGTTGCTGTTGGCACAGCTGATACAACCACTGAACTTGTTTCATTGCATTGGTGCGATGTTCGTACTGGTGCTCAGCATTGATTACGGCGTTTTTTGCGCCGGACGGTTGAAGCGCGAACATGCGCTGCAAGCCATTTATCTGTCAGCTTTCACGACCATGGTGGCTTTTGGTGCCTTAAGCTTCAGCTCGACGCCAGCCATTGCGGCTTTTGGAATTATTGTTTTAATTGGGGTTTTTATGAGTGCCCTGTTCAGTCCGTTGATAATAGAGTCACCTGATAACTAAGGAAAAGAATCATGGAAGAGTCGATTTATGATGTGGTGATCATTGGTGCCGGCCCGGCAGGTTCGACTGCAGCAGCGATGTTGGCGAATGTCGGAAAAAGCGTGTTGGTAGTTGAGAAACAAGAGTTTCCAAGGTTTTCTATTGGCGAAAGCTTACTGCCTCAATGTATGACCTTTATTGAAGAAGCCGGGCTATTAGATGCGGTACTGGATAATGCAGAGCGTCTTGGGTTTCAGTACAAAGAAGGCGCTGCTTTTTATCATCAGGGTAAGAAGGTTAACTTTGATTTTCGCAAAAAGTCGAGTGAAGGTCCGGGCACAACTTATCAGGTGAAACGCGAACATTTTGATCAGCTATTGGCGCAGGGTGCGGCAGAGAAAGGCGCTGAAATCAGACATGGTGTTGCGCTAGAAGCTATTGATTTTAATGACCGGAATACGGTCAAATTGAGCTTAACCGGCGCCGCAGGAACAAGTGAAGCAAAGGCACGTTTTGTGCTCGACGCCAGCGGTTTCGGTAGAGTGCTGCCACGCTTGCTGTCGTTAGAATCGCCGTCGGACTTTCCTGTGCGTCAGGCCGTTTTTTGTCATGTAAAATCTGAGCTGGCGGGCGGGAACTTTGACCGCAGCAAAATTCTTATCACTGTGCATCCACAGAACCCTGAAATTTGGTACTGGTTAATTCCTTTTGCCGATGGTACTGCCAGTATTGGTGTGGTTGGTGCGACTGAGTATTTTGCAGAAAGCGACAGCGAGAAAGAAGCATTGTGGAAACTGGTGGCAGATGAGCCTTACCTGCTTGAAGTGTTAGGTGAATACCAGGTCAGTCGTGCTGAGCAACGTATTACCGGCTACTCAGCTAATGTAAATTGCTTGTTTGGTGACCGCTTTGCTTTACTAGGGAATGCTGGTGAATTTTTAGATCCGGTTTTCTCATCAGGTGTGACCATTGCAATGCAGTCTTCATCGCTGGCGGTGCCGTTAGTCTTGAAAGAGCTGAATGATGAGCCTCAGAACTGGCAGAAGCTTTACAGTGACCCTTTACGTGTGGGTATTACCACCTTTCGCACTTTTGTTAAGGGTTGGTATGATACCCGCTTTCAGGATGTGATTTTTTATCCACACCAGCAGCAACAGGTTAAAGAAATGATTTGTTCCATTTTGGCAGGTTATGCGTGGGATACAGGCAACCCTTATGTCCGCGAAAGCGAACGCCGCTTGAACGTATTGGCAGAATTATGTGGATAAAGTCGCTAAGAGTCGTGAGTGGCTTAATGCTGGTGTTAATGGTTGCCGGTTGCCAGTCTTTAGGCGGACAGCCAGCTCAGGTTCCTATCGCGGATGGTAGTTACCAGTTGCAGCATAGCTGGCCGCGAGAGCCGGTGCAGCTATGGCAAAAAGTTGAATGGAAAAAAGGCGAGCAACAGCGCATTTTCATGGTGTCGGCAGCTTTTGATAATGAACGATTACTGCTGGTGGCATTATCTCCCTTTGGCAATGAGCTGTTTCGGAGCGAACTCAGTCGTGCAAACGGAGTCACCTTTAAAGGCAGCGAAGCTTTTGACGACTCGCGGCTGGCTATGCAGGTCTGGTCAGATTTACAAATGGCGTTGTGGCCACTTGACAGTATCAATGCCAATTTGAGTGGTGTGAGTTTGCAAGCTACTCAAACCGGACGCGAGTTATGGCGTAATGGGGAATTGCTGTGGTCATCGGTTAGTGAAGATAAGAACCAGCAGCGAGTGATTCAGAACAAACCTATGGGTTATCAATTGACGATAACCACTCTCGAGTACGAGCTATTAGAAACTGATGAAAATCACCTTAAGTGAACCGGGCGCAATTTGCGCGCTGGGTCATAATTGCGAAAGCCTATGGCAGGCTGCACTGGCAGGCGATCAAGCCGGGCTGAAGCCTGCAGCATTCAATACCAACGATGGTACGTCTTTGTTTGCCGGTTCAGTTGCAGATAATAAGTTGCCCGACATTGGTAGTCTGCCGGCAGCCATGCGCACCCGTAATAACCAACTGGTTGCGGCTGCCTTACAACAAATTGAAGAACCCTTGCTGGCGCTGATAGATAGGTTGGGCTCTGATCGAGTAGCGGTAGTATTGGGGACTAGTACGTCCGGTATTGCCTCTGGTGAATCGGCGTTAGCATACGACGAGTCTGAAGGCGGTTTACCCGATACATTTTACTATGCCATGCAGGAAATGCTTGCTCCGGCAGAGTGTATAGCGGCGCTAACAGGTATTACCGGTCCGGTTTACAGTATTTCAACGGCTTGTTCGTCCAGTGCCCGAGTTTTTATGAGTGCTCGCTCTTTATTGCGTTTAGGCGTCGTCGACGCGGTGGTTGTCGGCGGTGTTGATTCTCTTTGTCGGCTAACATTAAACGGTTTTAAAGCGCTGGAATCGACCTCGGAAGGGCGCTGCAATCCGTTCAGTGCGAATCGCGACGGCATTACCATTGGGGAAGCTGCTGGGCTTTTTATTGCTACCCGCGAAGAGGACAACCTACAGCCGTCGGAAGTGACTTTAACCGGTGCCTGTGCAACTTCAGACGCTCATCATATGTCGGCTCCTCATCCACAGGGACGAGGGGCGTTGGCGGCAATCCAGGGGGCGCTGACCGATGCTGGTATTACTGCACAGCAACTCGGTTACATTAATTTGCATGGCACTGCTACGCCGTTAAACGATTTGATGGAAGCTTATGCGGTCAATGCATTGGGTGCTGGAAACGTGCCCGCGAGTTCAACAAAAGCGCTGACCGGTCATACCCTGGGAGCGGCAGGGGCAATTGAAGCGGTGTTCTGCTGGCTGGCGTTGGCGAAACAGGACGGCTTACCAAAGCACGCATGGGATGGCGTTAAAGATTCTGATTTGGCAGATATCCATTTGTATCAAGGTGGGTCACTGCAATATCCAATAGAGCATTGTCTGAGTAATTCTTTTGCGTTTGGCGGCAACAATGTCTCTCTCGTTTTTAGTAGAGGAAAATAATATGGGGCATGATTTGGCTGAGCTTATCAAGCACGAACCGCCGATGCGGTTGATTGATAAGCTGTGCTCGGCTGAACAGGGGAAAGGGCAGTGTTGTCTTACTGTGACCAGTGACAACCTGTTTTACAGTGAGCAGCATAAGGGCCTGCCGGTGCATGTCGGAATTGAGCTAATGGCGCAGACTATCGCTGCTGTTGCCGGTTATCAAAGCAAAACCGACGGTGGGGAGATAAAGCTGGGCTTCTTGCTGGGCAGCCGGAAATATCAATGTGATATTGACAGTTTTAAGCTGGGAGAAAGATACGATATTTTTGTTGAAGAACTGCATGTTGAGTCTTCGGGTCTGAGTGTTTTTGAATGCGATATTCGCCACAACGACAAGGTCGTTGCGCAGGCTCGGCTAAATGTGTATCAACCGCCCGACGAAACAGCATTTATAGAGGAAAATTATGGTTGAAGGTATGGCTGAACGAGTTCTTGTCACGGGTTCCGGTAAGGGAATAGGACGTGCAATTGCCTTGCAGCTGGCAAAAGATGGTTTTGATTTGGCCATCCATTGTCGCTCAGACAAAGCTTCAGCAGAGCAAGTTGTGGATGAAGTGAAATCACTGGGTCGACAAGCGTCTTTGCTGGTTTTTGATGTCAGTGACCGCGAGGCTGCACGCAACGCAATTGAGCAGGATATTGCTGATAATGGCGCTTATTATGGTGCGGTTTGTAATGCAGGCATTACCCGTGACGGTGCCTTTCCATCGTTAACCGAAGATGACTGGGACAGCGTTTTGCAAACGAATCTGGGTGGCTTCTATAACGTGCTGCATCCGTTAATTATGCCGATGATTCAGCAACGCCGGGGTGGCCGTGTGGTGACTATTGCTTCAGTTTCCGGTATCGCCGGTAATCGCGGGCAGGTGAATTACAGTGCGTCTAAAGGCGGTGTGATTGCTGCTACTAAAGCTTTATCTCTGGAGTTGGCTAAGCGCAAAATTACTGTCAATTGCGTAGCGCCGGGGCTCATTGAAACGGACATGACTGAAGAGCTGGAACACGGTAAGGAAATTTTGTCGATGATACCCATGCGCCGTGCAGGTAAGCCGGAAGAAGTGGCTGGTTTGGTCGGTTACTTGTTTCAGCCTTCGGCCGCATACATTACGCGCCAGGTTTTCTCGGTTAATGGTGGGTTAGTTTAATGAAACGTGTGGTCGTAACCGGTATGGGCTGTCTGACGGCTTTTGGTGACAACTGGCAGAGCTTCCGCAGTCAGTTGGAAAGTGGCAAGAACGCCGTGGTTAGTATGCCAGAGTGGGAGCGCTTTGATGGCCTGAACACACGCCTGGCGGCACCCATTCGACCGGCGTTTAAAAAGCCTTCGCACTACTCCCGCAAAGCGGTACGCTCAATGAGCACGGTAAGCTTAATGGCAACACGAGCAACCGAGTTAGCATTAACCGATGCGGGGCTGCTAGAGCACCCTTGTATTAGCGACGGGAGCTGTGGCGTTGCTTATGGCTCTTCGACCGGCGATACCGAGCAAATGAAAATTTTCGGCAATATGCTGGAAAGCGGTGATATGACCGGCCTGAACGCCACCACTTACATAAAGAGTATGGGTCATACAACCGCTGTGAATTTGGGCGTCTTTTATAATGTGAAAGGACGGGTTCATACCACCAGCTCGGCCTGTACATCCGCATCTCAAGGGCTGGGGTATGCGTACGAAGCTATTCGTTATGGTCATCAGAAAGTGATGATTGCTGGTGGTGCAGAGGCGTTGTGTCCGTCCGAAGCGGTAGTATTTGATACCTTATTTGCCACCAGTACTCGTAATGACGAGCCACAGCTGACGCCAAGGCCCTTTGATAAAAATCGCGACGGACTGGTTATTGGCGAAGGGGCTGGCACCTTTATTCTGGAAGAGTTGGATCATGCTCTGGAACGTGGCGCGCACATTTATGCTGAACTGGTCGGTTTTGGTACGAACTCTGATGGCGCCCATGTGACTCAACCTACGGCCGATACCATGGCCATTGCTATGAAGCTTGCGTTGCAGCAGGCGCAACTTGAACCGGAGCAAGTAGGCTATGTGAACGCGCATGGCACAGCCACAGACCGGGGCGATGTTGCGGAGTCTCTGGCCACAGCAAGCGTATTTAAACGCTCGGTACCCATCAGTTCATTAAAGAGCTACCTGGGGCATACGCTGGGCGGCTGCGGTACAATTGAAGCCTGGGCCAGCATTAATATGATGCGGGAAAGCTGGTTTGCGCCCACACTTAACCTAACCGATATTGACCCGGAGTGTGGTGATTTGGATTATATAACCGAACAGGCACGTGAGCTTGATACGGACTATGTCATGACAAATAATTTTGCTTTTGGTGGCATTAATACTTCATTGATTTTTAAACGATGGAATAACTCTAATTAATATAAGGAAATAGAAAATGAAAAAACTCTTTGTTGCTACTGTGGTTTTATTGAGTTCGTTATTGTCGCTGCAAGCCGAAGCGCGTGATGACCTGGTAACTCTGGAGCTCAAGCCTGTTATGGAAAGTAATAAGGCGAAAGAGGCTCTGCTTGATGTTCCGGTTTATTTTGCTGGTCAATCGCATCCTGAAGTTGCGCAGTCGAAGGGCGTTATTACCACCAGCCGTAAAACTAATGCAGTGAATAAGTCCGACCGCGAAGCTTGTGAATGGGTATTGCTCTCGGCACTTAAAGTGCTGCAAGACAATGCGCGCGAGAACGGTTACGATGCAGTAATTAACATTAAATCAAATTATGATCATAATGAGTTCAGCAGTGCCGAGGAATTTCAGTGTGGTGCTGGCTTTTTAATGGCAGGTGTTGCCTTGAAGGGTGAAGTGGTTAAATTCAAATAAGGATAATAACAATGAAATATCTACTGGGAGCAGTTGCAGTCAGTTTGCTGACAGCCTGTTCACAAAATGCTGAAACAGAACAAGAGGCGAATACGCAATCTATGTCGTATCCGGAAACGCGTAAAGGCGATGTGGTTGATACCTACTTTGGTACCGAAGTAGCGGATCCATATCGCTGGTTAGAAGATGACCGTAGCGAAGAGACCGAAAACTGGGTGAAAGCTCAGAATGAAGTGACGTTCGCACACTTAGAGTCTATTCCATATCGCGAGACGATAGAAAAGCGTCTGACGGAGTTGTGGAACTACGAGAAAATCAGCGCGCCGTTTAAAGAAGGTGATTACACTTATTTCTACAAAAACGACGGCTTGCAAAACCAGTATGTGGTGTACCGCCAGAAAGGTGACGAAGATCCGGAAGTATTCCTGGATCCGAACACCTTTAGTGAAGACGGAACAACCTCGCTGGCGCAGTTAACCTTTTCTGACGACGGTTCGTTAGCGGCATATTCAATTTCTGAGGGCGGCAGTGACTGGCGTAAAATTCGGGTTATTGACGCCGAAACCAAAGAACAGCTGGAAGAGCCGTTAGTGGATGTGAAGTTCAGCGGTATTTCCTGGGTAGGCAATGAAGGTTTCTACTACTCCAGTTATGATAAGCCAGAAGGCAGTGAGCTTTCTGCAAAGACCGACCAGCACAAGCTGTATTACCACGAGCTGGGTACAGACCAGTCTGATGACAAACTGGTGTTTGGTGGAACGGGTGCTGAGAAGCACCGTTACGTTGGCGGCTACGTTACCGATGACGACCGTTACCTGATGATTTCGGCGGCAAACTCCACCTCTGGCAATAAGCTCTTTATTAAAGATCTTACAGAAGAAGACAGTAAGCTGGTCACCGTTCTGGATCATACCGATTCGGATACTCGTGTATTAGATAACGACGGCTCAAAGCTCTATCTAGTGACGAACTTAGATGCGCCAAACCAGCGTGTTGCGACCGTTGATGCCAGTAATCCAACGCCTGAAAACTGGGAAGACTTTATTCCAGAAACAGAAAATGTGTTGAGCGTATCAACCGGTGCGGGTTATATCTTTGCCGAGTACATGGTCGATGCCGTAGCTAAGGTGAAACAATACGCTTATAACGGCGATATGGTTCGTGAAGTGCAGTTGCCGGGCGTAGGCAGCATAGGTGGCTTCTCAGGTAAAAAAGAAGCGGACGAATTGTACTATACCTTTACTAATTACAGCACACCGTCAACGATTTATAAGTTCGACCCGGATCAGGGCGGTTCTGAAGTTTACGCCGAGTCTGGCGCTGATTTTGATTCTGCCAACTACGAATCAAAGCAGGTGTTTTATACCTCGAAAGACGGTACTGAAGTGCCTATGATCATTACCTACAAAAAGGGCACCAAGCTGGATGGCTCAAACCCGACAATTTTGTACGGTTATGGTGGCTTTAATATCAGTCTGACACCGTCGTTTAGCATTGCTAATGCAGCCTGGTTGGAAATGGGCGGGGTTTACGCCGTTGCTAACTTGCGCGGTGGCGGTGAGTACGGCAAAGACTGGCATAAAGCTGGTACCAAAATGCAGAAGCAGAATGTGTTTGACGATTTTATCGCGGCGGCCGAGTATTTAATTGAGAAAGACTATACCTCACCGGAACGTTTAGCCATTCGCGGTGGCTCTAATGGTGGCTTGCTAGTCGGTGCGGTAATGACACAGCGGCCAGAGCTATTTGCAGTCGCTTTACCTGCTGTCGGTGTTCTGGATATGCTTCGTTATCACACCTTCACCGCTGGCGCAGGTTGGGCATACGATTATGGTACAGCCAATGACAGTAAAGAAATGTTCGAGTACTTGTTAGGGTATTCGCCTGTTCACAACGTGGAAGAAGGCGTGGCTTATCCGGCGACGTTGATTACTACCGGTGACCATGATGACCGTGTCGTTCCTGCGCACTCATTTAAGTTTGCGGCGGAGCTTCAGGACAAAGCGGGCGGTGAAAATCCTCAGCTTATCCGTATTGAAACCAATGCCGGTCACGGTGCTGGCACACCGGTTTCAAAAACCATTGAGCAGTACTCCGATATTTTCGGTTTTACTTTGTATCACATGGGGTTTGAAGAGCTTCCTGAGTAACGACTGAACAGTAAAGGCTTCGCTACAGACGGCGAAGCCTTTGCATATCATCCTTTCGATATTTTTCTCATTTCCCGTTAATCTCTTTTCACTCCCACTCTCGTATTATAAGGATTCAATAATGAACAATGATTTTAATATTATGTGGGTAGTTGCCGCTGTAGTTGTTTTACTTTTACTGATAGCGTCGGTGCGCATTGTGCCGCAGCAAAGCGTGTATTTGGTTGAGTTGTTCGGGCGTTATCGCCGCATGCTGACGCCGGGGCTTAACTTTATTATCCCGCTTATTGAGCAGGTCGCTCATAAACAGTCGATGAGAACGCGGCAGCTGGATGTCGATGTTGAGACCAAAACAAACGATAATGTTTTTGTCATTGTCCGGGTGTCAGTGCAGTATCGCGTGAGCAATGAAACCGCAGTTTATAATGCATTTTATCAGTTGGAAAACCCCGAGTGGCAAATGCAGTCCTATGTGTTTGATACGGTGCGCGCACAAATTCCTAAGCAGAACCTGGACGCGGTGTTCGACAATAAAGACTCTATTTCTAAAGATGTAAAAGAGCAGTTGCGCGATACCATGGAAGAATATGGTTTTGAGATTATTGCGTCGCTGGTGACAGACATTGATCCGGACCAGTCCGTTAAAGATTCAATGAACCAAATTAACGCCGCAGAAAGAGAGCGCCGTGCGGCAGAACATAAGGCAGAAGCTGAAAAAATCATGCTGGTGAAGCAGGCTGAAGCCGACAAAGAATCGAAAATTTTGCAAGGACAGGGCATTGCAGGCCAGCGCTTAGCAATAGCAGAAGGTTTGCGGGACTCTATTGCCATGGTTACCGATCAGGCTAATGACATAACGTCTAAAGATGTCATCGATTTGCTGAAATTTACGAATTATGTCGACGTATTGGGTTCTTTCGATACCGCCGCCAGTAAAGTGATTATGCTGCCACAACCAACGGGTCAGCTTGACTCCTTATCATCGGATATTTTAAGCGCAATGGAAGCGGCTAAAGACAGTAAAAAAGATGGCTGAAACCTTTCCGCTGTTGGCGGCTCAACCCATCTACGATAATAAAAATCGGTTTTATGCGGTTGAGCTGCTTTACCGCAGTGCTTTGAATTTAACAGCGGAAACAGTTGGAGACACAGCGGCAACCAGCGAAGTGGTGTTTAACCTTTGCGCCGGAATAACTAGTCAAACCGAGCACTATGACGCAACCGCGTTTATCAATGTTTCCAGCGAATTTTTAGTGTCACAAAGCTTTTTACCTCTCGAACCGGATAAAGTGGTTATTGAGTTGGTGGAACGAATTAAGCCGACCAGGGCAGTAGTCAATGCGGTTGCGCGTTGGTATGAGAAAGGTTTTCGTTTTGCACTGGATGACTTCGAGTTTGACCCCGCTTGGGAGCCGCTGCTGCAGTATGCGTCGTATATAAAAGTGGATGTATCGACCCTAACTTTGGCGCAAGCCCGGGTATTTAAGCAAAAGCTGAGTGGTTTCAAAGGGAAGTGGCTGGCGGAGCGAGTCGAAGACGAAGCCACTAAGCAGGCTTATGAAGAGTTAGGCTTTGAGTTGTTCCAGGGATATTACTTTGCGAAACCGGCGATTGTTTACGGAACCAGGCTGGAACCCTCATCATTGCAACTGGCAAAAGTATTGTCGCTTTGTTTTGAGGAAGAGCCTGACTTGACCGAGCTTTCCCGGGTCATTTCTGAAGACCCTCAGTTGTCAGTTTGTTTACTGAAAATTGTAAATAGTCCCCTATACCCGACAGCCAGTCCGATAACCCGGGTGAAAGACGTTATTATGCGTTTGGGTATTGAGAAGCTACGGCGCTGGATAGCCTTAATTGGCGCAGTAACAGCTAGTAGCCCTGAAGCTTCGCGAATGGTCCTGGTGAGAGCACAAATGTGTTATGAACTGGCTAAATGGAAAAGCTCGCCGGGTTTAGATGCCGATCAGTGCTATTTCGTGGGTTTACTCTCGGGTGTTGATATTATGCTGGGCGTGGATAAAGCCAGCTTTTTCGAAAAACTGCCGTTATCTGAACAAACTAGAAAAGCGGTTGAGGATTGTGACGGACCTATGGGGCAATGCTTACGCATTGCACTTAAACTGGAACGTTTAGTTCGAATGAAAGAAGGGCTGGATAAAGTCGACTCGCGTCTGTTAACGACTTATCAGAGCGTGTCGACTAAAGTACAGGAACTGTTTAATACCATTTAAGCCTGGCTGTTGTGTTTTGCCAGTTGCTGAATTCTTCCAACAATAGCACGTAAGCCGTTTCCGCGAGTCGGTGTAATGTGGTTTTCTAAGTCCAGCTGAGCAAAGTAGTTGTCGATATCAAAAGCAAGAATTTGTTCCGGAGTTTTGTCGTGGTAAGCCGCCATCACTAAGGTCAGTAGCCCCTGAACAATGACAGCGTCGCTATCAACGTGCAACAACAGTTTGCCGTCCTTTTCTTCACTAATAAGCCAGACATTACTTTGGCAGCCGCGCACCAGATACTCATCTTTATGCTGGCTTTCCGGTAGACCGGGCAATGCTTTACCTAAATCAATGATGTACTGGTAACGTTGCTCCCAGTCATCTAAAAACTCTAAGTCATCAATGATTTCATCTGTACTGGGTAAATTCATGCTGACCAATAACCTTCACTTATAAGTTAAAAGAACGACTCATGTTAAAAGAAAACACCGGCTTCAAGCTGAGCTTCTTCGCTCATCATGTCGCGTGACCAGGGTGGGTCAAAAACGAGTTCAACATTCACATTTTTAACGTGCGGTACCAGAGAAACCCGATACTCAACATCACCCACTAATACCGGACCCATACCACAGCCTGGTGCGGTTAAGGTCATATCAATAGTAACGGTGCCGGAATCTTTATCAACCGCGACTTTGTAGATAAGCCCCAGCGAAACTAAGTTAATCGGAATTTCCGGGTCATAAATGGTCTCTAACGCTTCCCAGACCTGATCTTCTGAAACTTTTCCGTTTGCTGGTGGTTCAAAGTCGAGCTTTTCTGGCTTACGGCCAATCGCATCCGCATCCGTGCCGTCTATGCGCAGCATGTTACCCTGAAAGGTAACCGTATAGTTACCGCCTAAATCCTGAGTAATAGTAACAAACTCACCTTTAGGAATAACTTTAGGCTCACCCGTTGGCACGCGACGCGCTTTAACTTCACGGGTGGTGGACACCATTTTCTGCTGCATAATTTAAACTTCCGTTACTGCACGTTGAAGCTTTCGCCGCAACCGCACTCATTAACAACATTCGGGTTGTTGAATTTAACCACGCCGTTAATGCCTTCTTTTACGTAATCAATTTCGGTATTACGCACCAGTTCCAACGCATTAGAGGCAATAGCGACTTTGATGTTATCGTTAATATCGACCACTTCATCGCCGTCTTCCATCGCATCGACAGAATCAAGCACATAGGCATAACCCGTACAGCCACTTTGCTTAGTAGAAAGGCGAATTAGCTTGCCCGGTTCATCTTTTAAGCGTGACTCAAAGTAACGTACAGCGTTTTCTGTCATCGAAATTAACGAAGACGATGGTACAAATGTTTCTACAGACATGAGTCTCCTCCTGCCATTAGGCTAGCATTAAACGAGCTTTGTTGATGCCTTCGAACAGCTTATCAACCTCGTCTAGCGTATTATAAATGGTAAATGACGCGCGCGCAGTACCTGGTACCTTCAGGCGTTTCATAAGCGGTTGAGCGCAGTGGTCACCAGTACGAATGGCTATGCCTTGCTTGTCCAGCAAAAAGCCAATATCAGCAGGGTGTGCGCCCTCTAAAATAAAGCTTAGCACGCCAATTTTATTGTCGGCGTGACCAACAATGGTTAAGCCATCGGTTTGCTCTGCTAGTTGTGTTGCGCGTGCCAGTAAAGCGGTTTCGTGAGCTAAAATATCGGCCTTATTAAATTGCTGTAACCAGTTTATCGCTGCCGCCAGACCAATGGCTCCCGCGATATTTGGTGTACCAGCTTCCAGTCGGTTGGGTAATTCACCCCAGGTGGCGTCCTGGTAACTGACTGTGGCTATCATTTCGCCGCCGACTAACCATATAGGCCAGTCTTTTAAAACCTCGTAACAACCCCATAGCACGCCAATGCCGGTTGGCCCGAATAGCTTATGACCGGAAAACGCATAAAAATCACAGCCAATGTCCTGCACATCGATAGCGCCATGTGCAACACCCTGAGCACCGTCTATCATGACCAGTGCGTCTTTGGCTTTAGCGGCAGCGGTGAGTTCTTTAATTGGGTTAATGGTACCCAGCGCATTGGAAATGTGCGGCATTGAAACGAAAGCCGTGTTCTCACTCAACAGAGCGTGAAACTGCTCGGTATTCAGTGAACCGTCTTCGTTAATGGGTACGACTTTCAATGTGGCGCCAGAACGCTTACACGCCTGTTGCCAGGTTACTAGGTTCGCATGGTGCTCCATTTCGGTCACCAGCACTTCTTCACCGGGTTTTAAGCGCTGAGCAACACCATTAGCGACCAGGTTAATACCCTCGGTTGTGCCGCTGGTCCAGATAACCTCTTCTTGACGATTAGCATGTATGTAATCAGCGACGGTTTTACGTGCCGCTTCGTAGCGACGGGTGGCTTCATCAGAAAGATAATGAGCTCCGCGATGAACATTAGCGTTGCACTGAGTATAGTAATCCGTCAGCGCATCGATGACCGCTTGTGGCTTTTGCGTGGTGGCAGCGTTATCCAGATAAACCAGTGGTTTACCGTTTACCTGCCGTTGCAGTATCGGAAACTGCTCACGAATTTGTGCAACGTTCAGGCTCATTGCTTCTCCATCATACTTTCAAAGCGGGTTTTCAAAATCGGCTGCAACCAGTCGGCCAGGGCTTTATTTGGCATCTGGAAAACCATTTCCTGTACGAAACCAAAGTTGAGCATAACCAGCGCTTGTTGCCTGTCGATGCCACGCGTCAGCATGTAATACAATGCTTCTTCGTCAATTTCAGCAACCGTTGCACCGTGCGCACACTGTACATCGTCTGCGTAAATTTCCAGCTCGGGCTTAGTATTAATTTGCGCACCACGAGTCAGCAGCAGGTTACGATTATTCAGTTCGGCCAGGGTTTTTTGCGCATGGCGGTGAATATGAATGCGGCCATTAAATACTGCTTTTGCCCTGTCACCGATAATGCCGCGGGCGTTCTCTTCGGTCGTGCCGTTAGGTGAGGCATGTTCGATGGTGCTGTGCAGATCGAAGTGCTGGCGTGGAGCCAGTAAATACACGTTATTAAACTTGGCGAACGCATGCTCACCAGCGTGTTCAATGTCTACGTCCAGACGCGTTAACTGACTGCCGTAGCCAATTAGGGTGCTGTTCAGTCTGGCGTGATCGTGCAGTTTAAAGTGACTGCCGCCAATATGAATCGCTTCGCCTTCGTGCAGGGCAAAACGGTAATGCTCTAAACGCGCTTTTTCGGCTATGTCATATTCAGCAAAGACCGTATTCAGGCTGTTACCTGAGCCGCTGCCGTGCTCAATAATGGTTGCCTGCGCATTTTCACCAACACGTACCAGCGTGCGCTGATGAGACTCGATACCGGCAGACGCAAAGTTAACAATGCGAATGGGTTGTTCAACTTTAGCGCCAGCCGCAATGTCGATAACGACACCTTGCTGCGCCAATACGTCGTTTACCAGGCCAAACAAATGACGGCTGGGTTTTACTTGCGCAAAAATAGCTTCAGCGGGTTCGCTGGGCGCTGACAGCTCACTAATAGTGATGCCTTCAGGTAACTTAAGCTTGCTGATGTCGGTACTAAGCTGGCCGTCCACAAACACCAAATCCAGACTGTTTAAGCCTTCAATGACTGGTGCTTCGGCGGTCGCGTTACCGGTGCTGGATTTCAGCTCTAAATCAGCAACCGGATGCAACGAGGTATAACGCCATGCTTCGGTGCGGCGTGTCGGCCATTGCTGTTGCTTTAACGTGTCCAAGGCTTGGGCCCGGACCGGAGATAGCCAATCGTCAACGGTCGAGGCACGCTCTAAAACGTGGTTTAACCATTGACTCATGCATCTGCTCCTTCTGCTTCAGCTAACCAGGCATAACCTGAGGCTTCGACTTCTTTCGCCAGTTCAGGACCGCCACTTTTCACAATTTTGCCTTTGGACAGAATGTGCACATAGTCAGGCTCAATGTAATCGAGCAAACGTTGGTAGTGCGTAACCACGATAAAACTGCGTTTGCCGTCGCGCTGGCTGTTCACACCCTTAGCTACAACTTGTAGAGCATCGACGTCAAGCCCGGAATCAGACTCATCCAGAATTGCAATTTTTGGCTCAAGCATAATCATCTGCATAATTTCGTTACGCTTTTTCTCACCACCTGAAAAGCCTTCATTGACGCCGCGCTTTAAGAAGTCGAGCGGTAACTCAACTTGCTTGCAGGCTTCTTTGGCTTTTTTCAGAAACTCAGCTGAGCTCAAAGCGCTTTCGCCGTGAGCTTCACGCATGGCATTCACGGATTCTTTCATGAATTCCATGTTGCTTACGCCTGGAATTTCAACAGGGTATTGGAAAGCCAGAAATATACCGGCCTGGGCGCGCTCTTCTACTTCCATGTCCAGTAAGTCTTTACCGTCCATTTCAACGCTGCCGCTTTCAACTTCGTAGCCATCGCGGCCAGATAAAACGTAACCTAAAGTACTTTTTCCGGCACCGTTAGGACCCATAATGGCGTGTACTTCGCCGGGTTTTATTTCCAGATTCAGGCCTTTTAAAATTGTTGTTTCTTCCACACGTGCGTGCAGGTCTTTAATCGATAGCATGTTTTACCCCACTGAACCTTCAAGACTGATTTCAAGCAACTTACCGGCTTCCACCGCAAACTCCATTGGTAGTTCGCGGAATACCTCTTTACAGAAGCCATTTACAATCATTGAGACTGCTTTTTCAGGGTCCAGGCCTCGTTGCCGACATAAGAATAATTGATCGTCACTCACCTTAGAGGTGGTGGCTTCGTGTTCAACAATCGCAGTTGGATTGCTGCTTTCAATATATGGGAATGTGTGTGCGCCGCACTGGTCGCCAATAAGCAGCGAATCACATTCGGTAAAGTTACGCGCGCCCTCGGCACCCGGGCCCATACGAACCAGACCTCGGTAAGCGTTATTACTGCGGCCGGCGGAAATACCTTTGGAAATGATGGTGGACTTAGTGTTCTTACCTAAGTGGATCATTTTGGTGCCGGTATCGGCTTGTTGTCTGCCGCGGGTTAACGCAACTGAGTAGAATTCCCCAACGCTGTTATCGCCTTTAAGAATACAGCTTGGATACTTCCAGGTAACGGCAGAGCCTGTCTCTACCTGAGTCCAGGAGATCTTCGCGTTTTTCTCGCACAGGCCGCGTTTAGTGACAAAGTTATAGATACCGCCTTTGCCGTTTTCATCACCCGGATACCAGTTTTGCACCGTAGAGTATTTGATCTCCGCGTCATCCAGTGCAACCAGCTCAACTACGGCCGCGTGTAATTGGTTTTCGTCACGCTGTGGTGCGGTACAACCTTCCAGATAACTAACGTGACTGCCTTCTTCGGCGACAATTAAGGTACGCTCAAACTGACCGGTATTCTGTTCGTTTATGCGGAAGTAAGTTGATAGTTCCATAGGGCAGCGAACGCCTTTTGGAATATAAACAAACGAGCCATCGGTGAATACGGCGCTGTTCAGTGCGGCAAAGAAGTTATCGCCACGTGGAACTACGGTACCTAAGTATTTTTTAACCAGATCCGGGTACTTATGAAGGGCTTCGGAGATAGGGCAGAAGATAACTCCTGCTTCTTCCAGCTTCTCGCGGAATGTTGTGACCACGGATACTGAGTCGAAGACTGCATCAACAGCTACACCCGCGAGCATTTCCTGCTCATGCAGAGGAATACCCAGCTTTTCGTATGTGCGTAGCAGTTCCGGATCAACCTCGTCTAACGACTTAGGCTTGTCTTTCATACTCTTAGGTGCGGAGTAGTATGAAATTGACTGGTAATCTACCTTAGGATAATCGACGTGTGCCCAGTCAGGCTCTTCCATTTTTAACCAGGTGCGATAAGCCTTCAGACGCCACTCCAGCATCCATTCAGGCTCACCCTTAATGGCAGACAGACGGGCAATGACGTCTTCGTCCAAACCAATTGGGAAAGTTTCTGACTCTATTTCTGAAATGAAGCCTGCGTCGTATTTACGCGCAAGCGCCTGATCAATCTGTTCACTCATGATTTACCCACTCTAAAAGCTGCGGATGGGAGTTTCGCCCGTTACTGGCCGACAGTATAAAATACCTGACTAAAACACTCAACTTTATCTGCTGACCAACATTATACGGGATCACAGCCTTTTTGTCGCTTATTTCGCCGGGTAAGGTAAGCCTGTTGCTCTTTATTTTAAATGCCATAAGGTAAATTAGAATGGTTGTTACATTTTGTTACATGTTCTAAGGTGCTATGTCTTTTAGTACAAAATTTAATCATATATTGTAAAGAGCTACATCAATCGTTGTAAAAATGTAATATAAGAAGAATATAAGAAGAAAAGTACAGTAATAAAATAAGCTTTTAGGTTTAGGGAGGGCTGTTATGGGACGTTATACGCGGTTAGCTTTAATCGAACACCAAAAACGTACGCAGAACTTAGGGTTGCTTGCAGAATCCTTAGAAATATCAGTCGTCCATCGTGCATTTTCTGAACTGGTTGATCATTCACCAGAGCCCGAGACCATGGTGGCTTATTCTCTTGGATCGGAGCAGTTATCTCGTTCCCACATTACCAGTGAAATTGCTGCATTAACTAAAACCTACCCTTTATTTCTAGTTAATGCGAGAAAAGATGATGTTCGTCCTATTCAAGCCCTGAACCTTGGTGCTCGCGGTATTATTTACGAAAACGACCATTTAGACCGAGTACTGACCGCGATAAAAGTTATTAGCCAGGGAGAACTCTATTATCCGCGCTCATTGCTTTCAGATAAAATTGAAGAAATGATGCTGCGGCGGCAAGCGGATGACTCTTTTACTACCGTGTCTCAAATTAACTCCCTTACACCACAAGAGTTAAAAGTTATAGAGCTGGTTGCTACTGGTGCCCGCAATAAGGAAATTGCTGAGCACTTAAATATCAGTGCTCATACTGTGAAAACACACTTATCCTCTATTTTTCGAAAGACTGGCGCGCGTAACCGGGTAGAGTTACTAAAGTGGTCCAGTTACGCGACATCAGTTTAACGCTGGTTAACTCTCTGCACGCCAATAACCCATTTCCAGGCCTTTTTCTATTAACTCCACCAGCGCTCTTTCCATCGCTTGCTTTACCGACAATTGAACCGGTTCGTTGGTTGAATAACCGCCCTCGAATTCAGCCAGCCGGTTGAGAGATACGTAGCGAAACAGGCCTGCCCGTAGTTCTTGAGAGAACACTTTCTTATTTGCTGATACCGACACCAGCACCTGCCCACTATAAACGTCTACCGCTCGTAGGTAGACGGATACCTGATCTTCCCGGTAGAGTTCAGATGCACCAATACCAAAATACTCTGCGCCGATACCTCCGGTACTAACATTGGTGTCGTAGCTTATAATTCCGCCCTCCAGCAACAGTCTGGCCTCACTCAATGGAGGAAGTTCTTTATTGTCGCCTGAGTTATAAATTTTTCGCTCAGTTAACAGATTTTGCAGGTTTTCACGCTCCATAGGTAAGAACCAACCTGATTCCAGTAACATTTGAGTGAGCATAGAGGTTGCACCCTGAGTTACTGCGGTAGAAAAGCTGGAAACATTAGCTTGCGGTTTATACTGCCCGGTTTGATCTCTAAAGGCATAAACCGATACCGGAATACGGGTTTGGGGTAATTGTCTTTGTTTCAAAGCCGTCATTGTAGAGCTGGGCGCGTCAATTTCAGCGGGCTGTATATTGATGTCCGTCGGTTTGGGCATTAACGCGCAGCCGCTCATAACAAGTGAAGCTAGAATGAGGAAAACTTTACGCATGATTATTCTCCTCACTTATATTGAAGGCATGGTGATAACTGTCTGTTCACCACTGCCGTTATGAGTGATGTAGACAATAACGCTACCGTCTGGCTGACCAACAACTTCAACCGTGTACTCACCTGTGTCGTACAGGCCTTCAACAATTTCGCCATCTGCAATGCGGCGGGTAAGTGAATTGATGATATTACGCTCTAACGCTTCGCGGAAACGGTCAACAAAAGAGCGGTCGGAATCAGGTGCTGAATGAGCATTCTGAGTTTGTGCTTTTTGTAATAAAAAGTTCCCATTCAATGGGTTTCCACCAAAGCTCGGGTTAATAGGTTGATAGACAATTTCTGTTGCTGCGGCATTCACTGCCGTAAACAAAAAACCAATGAAGAGCCAACGTAATTTCATAATCTGCGCCTTTAAAAATTATTATCTTGTGGCGTATCAAATACAGAGTCCGCTTTTACTCGCGCGACTTCGTTAATACTGATCAAAATGGCTTTCTCGGCCATTTTTTTGACATCGTTTTGCCGTCTTCCAAAGTAGGTCTGGAATATCTTGGTTTGCTCCATCTCAACCCACAAATAGGTGCCAGCCTGAGGATAGACCTGCTCGTGAATAACAACGGTAATACCATTGGTTGAAGGGATGTCACGCCAATAGCTGGTGTAGTAAAAGAAGAAGTCTTTACCGAAACGTGAAATGGTTCGGTCCAGCACCATGCCGCCAAGCTCTATTTCGTCAGCCTGACTAACCGGAGTAAACAACAGAACGAGTAGAATGAGTTTCTTTAGCATAAAGACTAAGAAAGCGGCTGCACCTAAATGACGCAGCCGCTAACCTTACTTCTTAGTATTGAACAACAGTAGCGACGTTATAGTCGCCTTGCTGATATACGCTCATAGTGTTGCCGTCACTGGCTTGACCGCCGGTAACAACGTTGTAGTCACCTACTTGCTGAATATCAACGCTGCCATTACTACCGCCAACAATGAACGAGCCGCCATCTCCGGCGATAACGTTGCTGTTACCTTCCTGGTAGAAGCTAATAAGGTTCTCATTGCCACCGATAATGGTGTCTATTAAGTTGATATCACCTTGCTGTTCGGAATCTAACGTGTTGCCTGAGGTTGTGCCTGCATCGTAAGAGTAAGCAAGAGTGACGTTGCCATCACCAACCTGGCTAGACATGACATCGTTGTCGTCACCAACAAACACAACTTCGGCTGTGTTTGCATCACCGCGCTGACGGCTTTGGATATCGTTAGAAACGCCCTGTACAGCCACTCCGTTAAAGTTGTCATCACCACGGCTGCTGACCATAATGTCATTTTGCTCACCGTAAGATTCACCTACGGCAGTGTTGTTATCGCCAGCCTGCTCAAGTTCAACATTATGCATGTCGCCCTCGGTTGCGAACACTGCGTAGTTATTGTCTCCGCGTTGGTATGCATCAATTAGGTTGTCATTACCAATCATGCCATTCGCGGCTTCAACAACGTTTGAGTTACCTTGCTGCTGAACAACAATAAAGTTAGCTTCGCCCTGAATAGGCTGGATCAGGAATTCGTTTGCTGAACCGTCCTGAAATACATCGACAAAGTTTTCGTTACCCTCTAAATCACGAGCTATAAAAATGTTCGATGAACCATATTGTTGAGCATAAACTTCGTTGTCGTCGCCGTCCGCGCCAACAACACCTGCAACGTTACCATCACCTTCTTGTGATGCTTCGAAGGTATTGCGGTCGCCCGACGCATTGAAATAGCCTGATTCATTAAGTGAGCCAGACTGTTCACTTAAGAACAGGTTGTCACTGCCTGAAATCTGGAAGTTGCTCCAGTTGGAATCGCCTGACTGGTAAATTTCTGCTGTATTGTAGTCGCCACTGAGGTCAATGGCGGCCTCGTTTGCATCACCGGACTGCTCAGCAACTGCAGTGTTACCGTCACCCTGCAGGAAAATACTGGCCGAGTTCAAGCTGCCTTCCTGGTAAGCTGATAACCAGTTGTCATCACCGACGGCGTCGGCATTGAAAACGTTCCAGAGTCCAGACTGCTCACCTTCGACCAAGTTGAAGTCGCCGGTAACGTAAGCATAAGCTTCGTGCCAGTCGTCAAACTGCAACAGTGATGTAACGTTATCGTCACCGTACTGGTCAGCATACGCCCAGTGTGCAGCTCCGGCTTGTTCAACATACACTTCGTTACCAATTTCAACGGCGCCAGCCGATTCTTGATTAATAACAGCGATGTGGTTTTCCGCAACGGCACTACCTGCAAAGGCAATGCCTAAAGCAAGAGCGATGGCACTTTTCTTTATTAGTATTTTCGACATGATTGTTCTCCGTAATTGTTGTAATCAAAACTGCGTGATGGACATTTCAGCGGCAGAGCCGGATTGTTGGATAGTGATAGCATTGTCGTTACCCAGCTGTTGTAGCTGAATAAGATTGCTATTACCCAACTGCAGGATGATTGCTGAATTACCGCGTCCTGATTGTTCTGCAGTGACAGAATTATTGAACCCTTGCTGTTCCAGGCTAAGAGTGTTCTCAAAACCCGACTGAACCAAATACGCGTAATTTTGCTCGCCTGACTGGATAACAGAAGTGAGGTTATAAGATCCGAGTTGAGCAATTTCTGCATGGTTTGCAAGGGCCTGCCGCTCCAGTAACCCTGCTAGCGCAACAGGAATGTCTTTTGCGACTCCGGGGAGTGAGACAAAAAGCAAAACCAGTGCTGCTAAAAGTTGTTTTTTGTAAGTCAAAGCGGAACACCTTTTGTTAATAATTCCGCTAACAAGAATAGGTGGTTCAGAGAGCTGAACAATCGTATGAAAGGGGTATTTTATGTGACTTATTGATGATGTTTTTGAATTGAAATATCTTTAATTTTCATTGCCTTGATTTTTTTTAATCGCTTCCCTGCACCAAACGTCCTAGTCCTTTATTCGTATTTATGATCAGATTTCGTAAAGCTATATCTTTCGAGATATCTTTACGTCAAAAATATGCTAGTTATTTTCTAGTGCTTAAGTTTTAGGCACGACGATAACTCATAAAACAACAAGACAGAGGAAGCAAAATGGCTAATATTAAAAAGTTAGTCGTTGGTATTTCTATAGCGTTGGCCGCAGGTTCAGCTGTAGCGGCAACCGATAAGAAAGCTGATGATGATTCATTGCTGGTGATGTTTAAGCAGTCAGTGACGAAAGAACAACGTCAAGACTTAATCAAAAATGCGGGCGGCAGTTTACGCGCACTCGATGACAGTGGTCGTGATATAGCAATGCGTCATATTGCTGATGGCCGAATTGCTAAAGTTAACGTACGCAATGCAAAACAGCGTGATGCGTTAATCAAGCGTCTGTCTCAGCATCCGCTGGTTGAGGTTGCTGAGCCTAATTACGTTATTAGTATTAACGATTCAAAAGATCCCAAGTTCAATATTCTTGCTACCCCGGATGATCCTGGCTTCGGTGATATGTGGGCACTGGAAAATACGGGGCAGAGCGGAGGTACGCCGGGCGCGGACATTGATGCCCGGCCAGCCTGGGATATTACGACCGGCGACAGTAATATTGTTATTGGCGTAATCGATAGTGGTGTTGATTACACCCACCCTGATTTAGCCGGAAATATGTGGGTTAACCCGGGTGAAATCTGCGACAACGGCGAAGATGACGATGGCAACGGTGTTGTCGATGATTGCTATGGTTACTCGGCTATAACATCCAGCGGTGATCCAATGGATGAAAACGGCCATGGCACGCACGTTGCCGGAACCATTGGTGCAACATCAAACAATGGCGTGGGCGTTACCGGGGTTAACTGGGATGTGCAAATTATAGGTTGTCAGTTCCTCGATGCCGATGGTTATGGTAGTACAGCTGGCGCTATCGAGTGTATTGATTATATGGCCAATTTAAAGGTTAACCATGGGGTAAATTTGGTTGCGACTAATAACTCCTGGGGTGGCGGTGCTTATTCAGAGTCGTTAAAAACAGCCATCAGCGACAGTATTGATCAGGGTATTATGTTTGTTTCAGCGGCAGGGAACGATGGTATCGATGCAGACGTTACGGCAAGTTACCCTGGTGGGTACGATCTTGACGGTATTGTGAATGTTGCTAATACAACGCGTACCGACAGTATGTCCGGAACGTCAACCTATGGTCTGGAGTCTGTTGATTTAGGTGCTCCGGGTACTGAAATTCTTTCCACTTACTTAAATGATGGCTATGCAACGGCGAGCGGAACATCAATGGCCAGTCCACATGTTGCAGGTGTTGCTGCATTAGTCTGGTCAATTGACCCAAGCCTGACAATTGCCGAAGTGAAGCAAATTCTTATGGATTCCGGTGAGAGTATTCCTGCGTTATCGGGTAAAACGGTCTCCGGAAAGCGCCTGAATGCATTAAGTGCTTTAGAGGCTGCCGACCCTGATCCTGCTTACCGGTTAACTTTGTCTCCGGGCAGACAGGAAATTGTCGCTGGTGACAGCACAACCTTTACTCTGGATGTTGGCAGTATTGCAGATTGGTCGGGTACCGTTGATTTAAGTGTTGCGGCTGAGCCTGAACTGGATGTTTCGCTGTCCTCAAGTCAGGCTGACGAAGGAGACAGTGTCGATGTACAGGTGAATACAACCGATGAGACACAATGGGGTGAGTACAGCATCACTGTCAGTGGCTCAGATGTTGAAACGGGCGAAATTACCCGTGAAGTGAGCTCGGCTGTGTATGTTCTGCCGCAAGGTTTGTCAGACTTCTATTATGAAGACGCAGCAAATACGGATATTCCGGATGATGACAATGAGGGTATTTCGCGAGTCATTAATGTGCCTGAAACGGGTGTTGTTTTTGGTGCGGATGTGAGTGTTGATATTACTCATACCTGGCAGGGCGACCTGATTGTCAGCTTAACCTCGCCTGAAGGTACTGAGCATGTATTGCACGACCGTGCTGGTGGTAGTACTGAAGATTTAGTGCGCAGCTGGTCTGTTGATACCTTTAATGGTGAAGATATGACGGGTGACTGGACACTGACCGTTTCAGATAATGCCGGCGCTGATACAGGCACATTAAATCATTGGTCATTAACGTTAACGGCGGTGGAAGAAGATGATGGTTTGCCGGATGCGCCGGTTGCCAGCTTCGAAGCCAGTGTTGATGATTTAACCGTAACCTTTAGCAATACTTCGTCAGACAGTGACGGCGATATTGCCAGCTATTTCTGGGAGTTTGGTGACGGTAGCACATCGACTGAAGCTAACCCGGTTTACGCTTACTCTGAAGCCGGAATTTACGATGTAACATTAACGGTTACAGATGCAACTGAGCTGTCTGATAGCGTAACGCAGTCGGTTAATGTCAGCATAACGGACATTGAACTGAGTGTTTATCGTGCAACTCATTTGCGTAACGATACAACCTTAGTTGATTTACGCTGGAGCGGTGCTGCCGGAGATGTTGATCTTTACCGTGACGGTGAGTTTATCGAAACCCTGGATAATTCAGGTCGATACCGCGATCGCTTTAAGTCAGATGGTAGTGACGTAGTTTATGAACTGTGTGAAACCGGAACAGAAGCTTGTCAGTCAGCTACAGCCAGCTTCTAATGCTGAGTTGAGTTAGGCCAACAGTTGTAACGTATAAAGGGCACCAGTCGGTGCCCTTTTCTATGCTCAATTATACCTGGCGGTTAATTAAGGTTCATAGCGCGCTTCAAGATCGACGCCTGAGTATGCGCTGTAGGCAAAGACACCAATGTGCCAGCGACCTTCCTGAGGGTTGTCGATAGTGCAGACTTCTTCGTTTCCTGCATTATAAGGACGGCAGTCCCAGTTTGACTGAGTCGGCTGGCTGCCCTGACGCAGGTATAGATCCGCATCGCCGCTGCCACCAGTGATGGTTACTGTCAATGTAGACATGCCAGCCGGAACGTCCAGATAGAAGCGGTTCCACTCATTAGTGGACGCTGATAAGTCATCGACAGTGCCACCACCGCCAGATGAGCCGTCATCGCCACCATCATCGCCTCCATTATCACCGCCGTTTCCGCCGCCGGAAGCCAGTGCTACTGCCGCAGCGGCATCAACGATACCAGTACCGCAACCGTTGCAACTACCCGGGAAAGAGCGGGCTGAGTTACGCAGAATCTGCTCGATATCATCTGGTGTCGCTGCAGGATCAGCGGCTTTAATTAAAGCGGCCGCGCCTGCTACGTGAGGTGCTGCCATTGACGTGCCCTGGCTGTAGCCGTAGCTATCAGAGCCTGGTGTTGAAGTACCTGTGTTGTAAGTGGACAGCACACCGTTAGGGTCGTTAGCGCTTTGCATTGCACCGCCAGGTGCTGCAACGTCAACATTCGAACCATAATTTGAATAGTAAGCGCGATCGCCATTGCGGTCAGTAGAGGCTACGTTAACAACACCGTTACAGTTACCCGGATTGTAGTTGGTTGAGTTGTCGTTGCTGTTACCAGAAGCCACGACTACTGTAGCGCCGTTATTACGAGCGGTGTTGATTGCATTCTGGGTTGTGGTGGAGCAGGTACCGCTGCCGCCCAGACTCATGTTTAAGACATCGGCCGGGTTAGCATTAGGGCTTGTTCCCGGAACCGAACCGCCTGAGGCCCAGACAATACCGTCGGCAATATCGGCTGTGGTTCCGCCACAGCGACCAAGAACACGTACGGGTACAATTTTAGCGCCATAGGCAACGCCGGCGACACCGGTGGAGTTATTTGTTTCAGCGGCAATGGTTCCTGCAACGTGAGTACCATGCCAGCTAGAGTCTTGATCCTGAGCCGGGTAACCATTACCACAGGCTCCGGCACTGACCCAGTCGCCCGGATCTTGTGCGTCGCTGTCGCGACCGTCGCCGTCATTAGCGATAAAGCTGTCTGAAATCATGTCGTAGCCGGGTAAAATATTACCGGCCAAATCAGAGTGTGGGCGATAACCGGTATCGAGTACGGCTACAACAACGCCGCTGCCGTCTACTGAATCCCAGGCAGTTGGGGCATTCAGTCCACCAACGCTCTCATAATAATGCCACTGGTCGTCATAGTTAGGGTCGTTTGGTGTGGCAAAGTGACGGAGAATTTTATTTTCCTCTACGAATTCAACGTCGCTGTCTGCTTTAAGTGACTGAAGGTATTCTTTTGTTTCTTCCGGGCTTAAGCGGCCTTGTGCTTTTACGACGAAGTGTTGTTGTAAAGCCATGGAACGCTCAAAGGCGACACTTTTGCCGGTGCGTTTAGAAAGCACTGAGGTAAAGCCACGCATTTGTTGGGCGACAGCCGCCGCATTTGATGAAGGGTGTTCTGCCGATTGTTGTTGCATTTGCTGCACAACTTGAGAGCCATCTTTAAGCTTAACAATAAAGCTGGTTGCAGGTCCGTTTGACCGCTCTTTCAGTGATGGCTTTGCGCCATTATTGCCGTTATCAGATCCGTTCTGCGATAAGGTTTCAGCTGCTACGCTGGTGCCAGCTAATAAGCCTGACAGTGCGATAGCAATTAACGTCTTATGCTGTTTATTTTTTGTCATCATAAGATTCTCTTTGTTGTTTTTCTGTGAATTTAAATTTAGTGATAAACAGCATCACTAGATACGTAACGTTATGTTACATAAGTAGATTCTGTAGAGAATGCTTAAAAAGTAAACCTTGCTAACAGTATGGAAATATAACTAATATTATGTTTTATGGGTTTTTGTTACCCCATGTTAACGTCTTGAAAGTCAACGTTCACGTAAGTTGACGTCATTTTTAAAAATGACGAATGATTTACACAACTTTACTTATATCGTTTTGTTATATTTTTATAGCAAGACTTGATTAACAGGAGCTGCATTTTTCTTCTGACGCGTAAAAACGCGCTGATACGTCCGGGTGGGAGCGCTTTCTGCCTTTCATCACGTTTTCGCCAACGTTATGCAGCAAGGGGTTGCCCGGATCACTGGTTGGCCCCTTCGCGTGTTTTGCTAAATGGGAAGGGAGTTTTAACACCGGTACCGAAGCATTCAGCTGAGCGGCCATGAAGAATGCCGACGAATAACGAGTAACCCCAGTTTTAGGGCTGCTAACACGATGGTTAGTCGCTTTTAAATAGCCATTAGACGCCAGCTCCAGTAATTCGCCGATATTTACCACAAAAGCGCCGGGGCGCGGAGCCACCTTGTACCATTGTTGCTCGTACTCCACTTCCAGTCCGCTGTTTTCGTCTTGCAGAACTAAGGTGAGGTAGCCCGGATCCTTATGCGCACCAACACCCTGACCAGAGGCTTCTGGGCTGCCGGGGTATTTAATAAGCTTAGTATGACGGTAAGGACCGTTGCTGATGGTTTCAGCCAATGCGTCAGCCGGTTGCTCCAGGCTTTCGCATAACGCCGCCAAAAGCTGCAGAGACACTTCGGTTAGCTTGTCCTGCCAGGACAACAACTGGCTTTTTATGGCAGGCAATTGCCGAGGCCACTGGTTAGGGCCTATGAGTTTTTGCCACTCATGGTGTATAGCGGATGCAGACAGAGCAGGCAATTCGTCCATTATATCAAATTGTTCACGACGATCCGGCCGGCCTGCCGTTAACTCCGAGTAGTTTGCTGAATAGCCACGAAAGTGCGGTGAATGAATCATCTGGACCTGTTTCTTTTCTGCATCACTGAGTGCAAAAAAGCTTTTAGCGGTGTCCAGCACCTTAACTTGTTCTGCCAGTGAAATACCGTGGTCTTCCAGGTAGAAGAAGCCAACATCACGCGCCGCTCTACCAAGGTCAGCAATGAATTGCTGGCGGTCAGAGGCTCCGAGATAAAGTTTTCGCATGGATAATACAGGTATCGGGCTTTGCATAATTTACTCAACAGGTTGTTTCTGGGGCTGAGTTTACGTTGCTATGCAGCGTTAACTGAAGAATCAAAATCTTCTATGGTAGACAGCTTGGCTATATCAATAATCTGCAATTAAGCCGGTACTTATTTCTGCTAGTACTCGACCCGTAACAGCTGCCTGTGTAAAATCTTTGGGTCTTTAATTAACCAGTGAGAAATTCAGAATGGGTCGCGCCTATCAAAACCGAAAAGATTCAATTGCTAAAACGGCGAATGCAAAGAGCAAAGTCTATAGCCGTTATGGCCGTGAAATTTACGTTTGCGCCAAGCAAGGTGGTGGAGATCCTGATGGCAACCTCGCGCTTCGAGGCTTAATAGATCGGGCGAAAAAAGATCAGGTTCCTGCTCACGTTATTGAAAAAGCAATAGACAAGGCGCAGGGCGGAGCAGGAGAGGACTTTTCTCCGGCGCGTTACGAAGGTTACGGACCCAGCAACTGTATGGTTATCGTCGAGTGTTTAACCGATAACCCGAACCGTACCTTTGGCGATGTCCGGAACTGCTTTACCAAAAGTAAATCAAAAATTGGCGCTCAGGGCAGTGTTGCGCATTCGTTTGATCACTGTGCGATTTTTGCCTTCCGGCATGACAATGAAGACGAAGTGCTGGAAGCCATGATGGAAGCTGATGTTGATGTTACCGACGTCGAATTCGAAGATGGTCTGGTTACCGTATTTGCGCCAAATACCGAGTACGCGGCAGCCCGTCAGGCCTTAACTCATGCGTTTCCTGATATTGATTTTGAAGCCGACGAAATTCAGTTTTTACCTCAGGTAACGACCAGTATAGCTGAAGATGATTTACCAATGTTTGAACGTTTGATGGATATGCTGAACGATTTGGATGACGTTCAAAACATTTACCATAATGCCGAACACTAGGTTGATGCAGATCAACTCGGTTATTCAGTAAACCTTATAAACTTCAGGGGTCTTCATTAACAAGGAGTTCCCCATGAAGCTTAAAGCATTATCGTGCGGTGTATTGTTAGGCTTGCTAAGCACTTCTGCATTAGCAAATGATTTTTCTATCAACGTTGGTGCCATCTCTGTCATGCCTGATGACAGCAGTAGTCACTTGAACGTTGTTGAGTCAGTAGCTGGTTTACCAGAGAACAGTACTGGCGTTGGTGTAAACACGAATACTCAGTTAGGTTTAACTTTTGATTATAAGTTAACTGAAAACTGGACGCTTGAACTGGTTGCAGCAACACCGTTCAGCCATGATATTACGGCAACAGGTTCGTTGGCTGGGCTGAAAATAGGTAAAACCAAGCATTTGCCACCAACCTTGCTGGCGCAATATCATTTTGATATCGACAGTGAAATGTTTAAACCTTTCGTCGGTATTGGTGTTAACTACACAGCTTTCTTTGATGAGCAAGTCGACCCGCAGTTGCGCTCAACGTTAGGCGACCTGGGTGTTGTTACCGACAATGACGATGTCTCTTTAGCGCTGAAAAACAGCTGGGGCTATGCTCTGCAAGCTGGTGTAAATGTCGATTTGAGTGAAAACTGGGGTCTTCACTTCATGGTCAGCCGCATGGATATCGATACCACGGGTGATGTTCGTGTGAACGGTAATACCATTGAAAGTGTTGATGTTGATATCGACCCTTACGTTGCTATGGCCGGTGTTCGCTATAACTTCTAAAGCCTTTGCGCCGCTCGCCCCCGGGCGGCGCATTTTTAATGTGGTGAGCGTTTCGACAATTTGCGCTGTAACGTACGCCGATGCATTCCCAGTTCTCGTGCTGTCTTAGAAACATTTCCCTGATTATCCGTGAGCACTCTTTGAATATGCTCCCACTCAATTTGAGTTGGCGTTAAACGGTTTACCGAAGCGTCTTCTAACTCCAGTTTCTCATTAGTAAAGCGACGTAGTAATTCATTGGTACCCACGGGTTTCGTTAGGTAGTCCGTTGCGCCGCGCTTCATCGCCTCTACGGTTGTTGCAATACTGGCGTAGCCGGTTAGTACCACTAAGTGACAGGGGGAGTAGCGTTCTTTGAGTGGTTGAATAAGTGCCAGTCCATTGTCGTCGCCCAGCATCATATCCAGCAGAATACCGTCAAAATGACCTTCTAGCGCTAGTGCCTGATGACCCGAGTGTGCCATTTGCACCAAAACACCATGATGCCCCAGACGCCGTTGCAAAATGCCGCAGAAACCCTCATCGTCATCAATAATAAGCAGCCGGAATTTATTCATAGGCTGTTACCGGTAAAAGAACCAACGTGAGCGTGCCCTCGGAAGTGGATTGCCAGCTGACCTGACCACCAAGCCGTTCAAGTGTGGCATGGCTGATAACCGCGCCAATACCCATACCATTTTCACTTAAGGCCATTGATTTGCCTATTTTTCGTTGTTGCGCCTGGCTTAACCCATCACCATTATCGAGAATGTGGATGGTGAGCTGAGGATTCGCATCAACTAACGTCAGGTTGAGTTGCACGGATACGACCAACTGATGACTGCGCTCGCCAGCGCTAATAGCATTAATGACCAGGTTAGCGATAGCCGGGAACAGGGTGCGGTCGGCGCTAATAATGGTGGTTTTAAAGCGTTCGGGGCATTGCCAGTTGACCTGAGCATCGGGTCGGGCAATTCGCAGAAGCTGACGTAACTGAGTAATAATTTCCCCGACAGTGTAATTGTGCTGGCGCCTGGTGCGCACGTCTTCAGCAGCGTCCCGCCATTGTTCAAGGCTTGCTTCAACTTTGCCCAGGTGCTCACTAAACTCTTGTTTTAGTGACAGCTCAATATCGCATTCCTGAAGTTCTTCGTTGAGTAACCGTAACGACTGCACAGGAGTAGCAACGTCATGAGTTAACTGAGCTGCGGCTGCACCTATGGTCAAAAGCTGTTCGTCGCGCAGCTGGCGCTCACGTGCATTCTGTAATGCTTTTTCTGACTGAAACCATTGCCGCTTTAGGTAGTACATTGATAAAGCAATAATAGCCGCTGCAATCACAAAGCCGCTGACCATACCCATGGCGTGTTTCAGCATCTCGTCGCTTAAGGCATGGGCGGTGTGACTTTGCTGCCCGGGCAAAAGTGAAGGCAATCCTATTTGGGCAACTTGCCCCAGAATGCTTATCAACACAACAATCAAAGCAAAAGTTGGTGGTAACAATAAAAACGCGATGACGATAAATATCAGTAATAACGAAGTGAACGGATTACTGATACCACCATTAAAGGCAACCAAGAGGTTGCCCAGTACTATGTCCAGACATAAGGCTAAGCACAATGGCCAGGCTCTATGAGTAATAAATTTATAGGTCAGTAATGTCAGCATCGGGCTTAAAAGTGGTAGTTGGTCTGCAGCCAGACAGTACGACCCGGCTCATTAACTTTGTCAATTTGCTGGTATCCGGAAATGCTGGCGGCGGAGCGACTCAAGTGCTCTGCATAGGTTTTATCCAGTATATTATCGACTCCTAAACTTAGCTGCCACTTTGGATCAATTTTCCAGTCGATATTTGCCGATAAAACACCATAACCCGGGCTATTACCGATATCATAGCCAATGACATTGCCCTGATTCACTGCTGTGCGCTCTTGTTTATCCACCAGGCGCCAGAGCAAAGAGTAAGTCAGTGCGTTGTGGCGGTAATCAGTGCCAATACGCAGTTCATCAGCAGGTTGCTGCGGCAGATAGTTATCATCGGTTTTATTACTTCCGCGGGTTATGGCCAGTGCTGATGACACCGACCAGGCTTGGGTCAGTTGGTAACTTAAGGTTGTTTCCCCGCCCCAGGTTCGGGCATTAATATTACGGACGGTATCCGGCTGCATCATCATGCCTTTTTGCAAAAGAATAAAGTCATCGACCCGACTGTAGAAAATGGACGCGTCCAGTCGCCATTTATCGGTGTTTATATCGAGACCAATATCCCATTGTTGGTTGGTCTCTGCGTCGGTGTAAAAAGCCGATTCTGACGTTGGTGACTGGCGGCTGTTACCAATGGCCTCCCAGTAGTCCGGGAACCGCTCCGCCTGACCCCAACCCGCATACCAATAACCATTTTTAAGCTGTTTTTCTATACGAAGAAACCCGCTATGAAGGTTCTCACTGCGTGTTTCATTCGCCGTGGGGTTGGATTGAGCCGGAGCTGACATAGGTTGAATGTCGGTGCGCTTGTCTGTCATTTTCCAGTGATCAAGCCGATAACCGCTGACTAACTGCCATTCTTGATCTATAGAGTGGCGGTATTCTGCATAAATGCCATCTTGCTCAATAAAAGCGTCATCAACTCGGTTAAGGCTTTCAAATGGTTGGTTAAACTGATCTTTGCTGGAACGGTTACGGTGAGCCGACTCATTATGTTCAAGCCCAGTTTTGAGTTGCCCGGAAGGGGGTAACTGCCATTCGGAGGCAATTTTAAAACCACGGGAATATCTATCCGGGTTACTGGCGGTTGGGCTGGGCATCATCATCGACGGGGTAAACTCGCGCAAAGAATAGTTGTCCATAACGTGGTCAATGGTATTGAAATAGGTATTAACAGAAAGTTCTTCGAGCGAACGGTTGTCAGGTTGCCATTGGTAATTCAGTGCGACGCTTTCACGGTCAAAGAGCACCCCATCCATACTGCGATCGGCGTAGGCTGCCTCGCCATCGCTGACGCCAAGCTTGAGCATCAGACGATGCTGCCGTGAGGGTGTCCAGGCAAGGTCAATATCGCCACTCCAGCGTTCATACTGGCTGTTAATGCTATTACCCGAGCCATCTTCGTAGTCATCGGCGGTTGCGGCAGATGCGTTCACGCGTACATAGCCTGGTTGCGCTCCCCAGGTTAAATCAGCGGTGGTATTCAGGCGGCCGTACTGCGCTGTGGTGGCATTTAAGTAACCGGTAAACTCGGGTACTTCAAAGAATGTTGCTTCGCGCTCAAAATGAATAGATGCCGCTGAACCGGCGAACAATACGGTTTGTGGGCCCTTAACAATCGTCACGCTGTCATAACTTTGTGGGGTTATGTACGCCGTTGGCGGATCCATGCGGCTGCTACACCCACCCTGCAGCATTTGCCCGTCATTAACTATGGTCAGTCTGCCTGCTCCCATGCCGCGGAATAAAGGGTCAGCAGAGGCTCCACCTTTGCGGGTTGCACTAAATCCAGCAAGGCTTTTTAAAAAATCACCAGCATCGTGAGCAGGCAGCGGTTGTCTGGGTTGTTTCGAATCGACCACCCATTCACTGGGCGACTGCATCGATTCGCCAATAATGACAATTCTTTCCTGAATATCGGTGGTTTCGTTAGCGTAACTGACAATTGGCAAGAGTAAGCAAGTTGCCAGAGGATAAATAGCTTTCATACGACATTGTCCTTTAATAAGGTAATGTCGCTATTATTCTCTATTTTTTAGGTGGTTAGGATGCGACAAAAGGTAGCATCCCTTTAGTAGTACCACTTAAAGCGAAGGGCAGAATTTATCTTTCAATAACGTCATAAAAGCTTCGGTATCCGGGTCTTTTATGGAGTAGTACACGGTTTGCGACTCTTTACGAATGCTGACCAATTGCTGCTGACGCAATACCGCAAGATGTTGTGAAAAAGCTGACGGGCTTAAGTCAAAAAACTGATGAAGCTGACCCACACTTTGTTCACCTAAAGCCAGTCGGCATAAAATTTGTAAACGGTGGGGGTTACCTAAAGAGCGCAGAAAGCTTGCTGCATTCTGCGCCTCTTCCTGATGCATCTCTTGTGATTCAGTTGCACTCATGGTGTCGTTATTTTCCTGATTTTTCTAACTCACGCTCTGTTTTTAATCCTAAGACTTTTCTCATAAAAATGCCTGCAGGACAAAAACCCGTGAAAGATTGTTGAAATAGATTGGCGCCAATAAATACGGTCAGCCATACCCAGTTGGGGTGAACCCAATAAGTCAAAGCTACCGATAACAATACCATAAAGCCTGCAAATGCGGTTATAGCTCTTTCTACACTCATTATCGAACTCCTTAGTTTTTCTATTAAAACGCATACCGCATACGCAGATACGCGTTGTTGTTTTCGGTGAACTGGCCAAAAAAGGTCTCTGGACGTTCGCGGAAAAATAGGTTGAAGCCGCCGCTTAATGACCAGTTATCGTCAATGCGGTAGTCAAAAGTCGGCCGTAAATAGCCGTCGCTTTGATTCGGTGATACAAAAGCAAACAACGACAGATTCAGATCATCACGCTCGTCGCGCCAGGTTAGACGGGTGGTGAATACGGTGCGTGTTTGGTTGTCGCCTTTCTCTACGTAAGCCTGAAAGCCGCCGGTAAAGCGCGTCCATAATTCTTGCTCGTAGCCAACCAGTGCGCGCCAATGATCTTCTGCATCATGACGGTTGTAATTGGCGACTTCAGTATTCACCAGTCCTGGTCCCAGAGGCATCCTAACGGAGGCGCCAACCACGGTTAAGCGGCCGAAGGTGGGTTGGAAGTTGTCAGTCACTGCCTCCGGGCTTTTGGTAAAGCCGTCGTAACCATAGACGGCGTATTCCACACCTTCGTGATTACGGAACAAGCGCAAAGCGTACTCATCGCGCGTGGGCTCAACAAACTGAATGGACGGATCGTCGCCTGTCAGCTGCTGGGTTAGCGGATTAAAATAAGAAATGCGTTCACCGCGAATGTAATTGTCGGGGTCAAACTCAGGAGACCAGACAAAGTCGAGATTGAACCAGTCGAAGTAGCTGGTGATACGCAGTGCGTCAGATGGCGCCTTCAAGTATTCCTGGTCACGTCCGACAAAGAAGGACTGCCAGTCTTTAGGGAACAGATCGTTAAGGAATAAGTAGTCGCCAGTGCCCCAGGTGAGTACCTGACGGCCAATTTTTATATCGGTGTTATCGAAAACCGTAAACTGAGCATTAAGTTCGCGAATTTGACCGTGCCAGGTTTCATCAAAGCCGTCGTACCAGCCGTCGGCTTTTGCTGTCCAGGCAATATCTTGCCAGCGTTCGTCAAAACCCAACTGTAGTCGAGGCTCAGCAATAGACAGACGCTTGTGATAGGGGGAGGATTCAAATCGTCCGCCTATTGCCGCCTCAACATAACCATAGACATCAATACCCTGGTCTTGTTCCGTTCCCCAGTCACTTTCCCATTCGTCATCCCCCCAGGAGTCCTGTGCCGATGCGGCCTGAGCCAAAGTGAAAAGAACAGTAAACGCTAAAATTTTCCGGTATGGCATAATTAGTCTCTCAGTTGTAACCATTCTGCCGGAGGGTTACGTAAGCTGCGCTCACTGAAAATACTGTCCGGTAAGCCAATGTCGTATTGCATAAAGCGGAATTGCATGTCGGTTTTACCGCCATTTTCAAGATCCGATATTCGTGAATGAGTCACAGTTGGGTAGCCTTGAACCGTTTCAATTTCTAGTACTTCCATTTTGCGATAAGCTTCGCCGCTGTCGTTATAGAAGGTGCTTTCTACTGGCAGCATGTGCTCTTTATCAATGACCACTTCGTAGTAGCTAAACTCAACCTTGTCAGAGTCTTTAGGTGTGCCTTTTAGCACGTACTTTGCATCGTCCTCCGACAGAACTTCATAGCTGTCTAAAGCGGTATCGCGACCGGAAACGTCTTCATAGAAAAAGTGTGAACCGACAAAAGACGTACGCTTGTCGCCTGCTGATATGCGTTTAACCAAATCCAGATCGGGTAAATAAAGCCAGCGGTCATCGTCGTCGTTGACTCGTTTTACCACGCGAAACACAGTGTCACGCACATCGGCAGGGCGTGAGAAGAATATCATCATGTCCTGAACTCCACCGTCTTCCTGGTCTTTGCGCAAAATGGTGAATTGACGCATTTGTTCGCGGCCCTGATTATCAGTGATGATCATTCGCGCTGCGCTGCGGCCGTCATCACCAGAGTAATAGGCGTTTAACTCGGCTTGCTCGACAATTTCACGCGCGCTTTTTTCGGCACTAATAGCCTGGCCGCTAACGAATAAAACGGCGGCGGATAAAGCGGTTAAAAATAGGTGTTTCATGATTGGTCTCCACGGAATATAAGGCGGCTAAATACGGTCATTACCGCCGGGAGCATAATAAGTGTCACTATGGCGGATATGGCCATAATGCTGGCTAAGAATACGCCTACGGTAATGTAGGGCACTAACGGTGCGAACAGCAGTGGCGTAAAGCCAATGGCAATGACAATGGCATTGCGGGAAATGGCCCGCGCGGGCTCATCAAACATAACTACCAGAGTGTCTTTCCAGTTACCGGTTTGCTTGAATGTAGCGCGGGTGCGTTCAATGAAGTGAATAGCAAAGTCCACCGACAGCCCAAGCGTCAGCGATGACAGCACGGCAATGGGCATGTCGTAGTCTTTACCGACCCAGCCGATAAGTCCGTAAATAAAGGCAATGGTCAGACTCAGCGGTAACATGGCCAGTACACCGAAGACCACTGAGCGGAACAGCAGCACCATCATAATAAACACCACCACAAAAGCACTGATTAAGCTGTCGAGCATGCCTTCGACCATGGCTTCCTGCCACACGACGTTCAGGTAAGCTTTGCCGGCCCAGTCCATTTCAGTGTTTGCAGGCAGAGGATTATCCTGAATATAGCTATCAACAGCTTTGACGACCTGGGTTACGTGTTGGTTGTCACCGCTGGTTAACTGCAACCACATTAAACTGCGTTTGTAGTCCGGCGTAACAAAGTGCCAGAGGTCCTGCGGACGGTGCGATGACTGATACTGCAACAGGGTTTGCGCAACGCCGTTGGCATTGTCCGGCAATTCGTAGTCTTTTTCTTCGCCCGAGCGTAATTCACGGTTAACCGTCTTGACCACGTCGGACAGGCTGTTGGATTTGCCCACCAAGCCTGTCGTTTGCAAGTACGCTTGCATCTCGCTTATGTAAGCTAGTAATTCCGGGCTTTGGAATGCTTTGCTGGCGCTATTCAGCTGTTCGAGCTCTGTCATTAAGCGCTCTAACGGCTCTAATTGGTCGGAACCAACGCTGAAGAGCAGATCATCAATAGCGATAATCCACTGGTTAAAGTTCACTTGTTCTTGCTCAAGCAGAGCGCTTATAGCATCGCGGGATTCTTCAGACAGCGCGTCGTTATTCAGGGCGTCACGAACCGCTGAGCGAGCCTTTTCGGTCGTATCTAAGGTATTTTCAAATACTACATACGCGTTGTACGTCCCGGCAAAGTGGTCGTTTAATACTTCGTCAGCAATACGAACCTCGTGGTCAGGTTTAAACCAACGCACCGGGTTGTCGTTAATGTTTATTTGCTGAATACCGAACCAGGCAAAAGCCAGAACGGCCAGGAAAAAGGCTATCCACAATTTGGCGTGGCTAGCCGCGGTAGCCCCCATTTTTTGCAGCCAACCTTGTTTATGCTCGTCATGAGTCACTTGAGTAAAGCTTTCCAGCGTTGATGGTTTCAGTGCGCAAATATAGGCAGGCACGAAAAGCACCGTAATTAAGAAGGCCAAAAGAATTCCGGAGCCAACGAAAGCGCCGAACACCTGCACCGGTGGAATTGGCGTTAGCATCAGCGAGTAAAAGCCAATAGACGAGGTTATTGAGGTAAATAGCATGGGTGTAAACAGGTGCCTCAGCACGTCTTTTATGGTGTCTTTTGCATTACCTTTTTCACGGTATCGGTCCGAAAACTCGGACATAATGTGCACTGAGTCGACTACCGCAATAGGCATCAGGAAAATAGCGATCATCGACGACATAATGTGTACGGTAAACCCCAGAGCAATGAGTGTTCCCATGGTAATAAGCACTGTCGACATGGCGACTATCATTGCTGCACTTATGAAACGCACATTGCGGAAGAAAAACCAAAGCAGAGCGAAAATTACCGCTGCTGCTAGCGGCGCTGAAATGCCCATTTGTACAAACATTTCATAGCCAAACTGGTCTTCAGCAACGGGTAAACCGGTAATGTGCCAGTCATCATTGGTTTCCAAAGTGGCAATTTTTTCACGCAGTTGCTCCGCCAGAGCATAGCTCTGGTCTTTGCTCTCAATGGGTACATAAATAGCGGCAGACTTGTCGTCGCCGGACACAATGGTGTTATAAAGCAATGGCAGGTCTTTTACTTGTTTCTGGATGTATTGCGCTTCCGCGTTACTTTCTGGCGGTTGTTTCATCATCCATTCAAAACGAATGGTGCCGGGCTCTTCCTGAGTAATATTATCGACATTCGCCAGTGACATCAGGTCGTCACTGATAACTCCGTCCAGTGACTCCGCGTAATTCGACATGGTATGCAGGTCGGTTAAAGTCTTTTGGTTGTAGACGGTGTTCTTATTCACTACGCCAACGACAATCATGTCATGCATAGCGAAGGTTTCTTTTACCTCATTATGGAAAACTCGCTGCGGGTTGTCATCCGGCAGCATGTTCTCCGGATCGGTATCAATGGTAATAGACGGGATGAACGCAGCGGCAGCAATAGTGATCAGCGTCAACGTCCAAACGACGCTTCTGCGATAGCCTGTTGCTAATTTCATAATAACATCGATCATATTATTTCTTGATAATCTAATTTAGAATAATTCGAAATATAGTCGATTATTTCTGAGTTGTCATCTATCTTGATGAAAAAATAACAAGGCGACTTCTATGACCACACCACACATTTCGGCAAAAGCCGGTGATTTTGCTGAACTTTGCTTGTTTCCTGGTGACCCGTTAAGGGCAAGACATATTGCTGAAACACATCTGGACAGTGCAGAACTCATAAGTGATACCCGAAATATGCTGGCATTTACCGGGCAATTTCGCGGTACACCCGTGTCGGTGATGGGATCCGGGATGGGGATGCCGTCTTGTGCACTCTACGCGCAAGAGTTGTTTCAGCATTTCGGTGTTGAGCGCTTAGTGCGGGTAGGCACTTGCGGTGCCGTATCAGCAAACCTTAATTTGCGTGATCTGGTCGTTGCCCAGGGAGCCTGTACTGACTCTTCAATGAACCAAAAGCTGTTTGGCGGTTATGACTTTGCAGCAATTGCAGATTACAAATTGTTAAGTGAGTTCGTCGGTTATTGTCAGAAGAAGAACCAGCGTGTAGCTGTTGGCAATGTATTTTCTACTGACAGTTTCTACCATCCGGACAAAAAACTGGAGTCTCGGCTGGAAGCCATGAATGTTCTGGCGCTAGATATGGAGGCAGCGGCTCTTTATGCGGTAGCCGCGATTCATAAGAAACAGGCTTTAGCCGTTATGACAGTTTCTGATGAAATAAGAACGGGCAATGGCTTGTCGGCTAATGAAAGACAGACCGCTTTTAACGAAATGACCAAGATGACTTTAGAAAGTTTACTAGTTTATTGATCACGATCAAGCAAAAGCCACTTGGCAACCAACAACACTGTATTATGTGTGACTAATGTCGATGAATGAGCAGAATAAGCCGTTTGTGGTTGTAGATTCTGCCTGTAGTGGAGTGGTTATGAAGTGGCTCGATTGGTTAACTCGCCCTGTCCAAAAGTTATTTAATTTACTGAGTTTTAGACGAAAATTTAGCTTGATTGGTTTTTTACTTTTTATTCCGGTTATTGTACTGAGTTCGTTGATGGTTAATGACTCACTGGAAAAAAGCCATCAGGTTGAACAAAAGCATGAAGCCGCTCAATACTGGCCAGAATTAAGAGGGCTTTTAGAGCATATCGCCATGCACCGGGGAATGACTGGGAGTGAAGCTCAAAAACGAGAGTTTTCCAGTGAAATAAACCGTTCAGTGCAAGCCATTAATCGTCATTTTAGTGCTCTGGATGACCTCCAAAGTAAACCAGGCCAAAGTCATTTGCTGCCAGAATCATTATTGCTGGAGCTGCGCCGTAAATGGCAGGGCTTAAGCGGTTCAACGGACACTTTTCATCAGCATACTGAGCTTTTGGAAAAGGTCCAAAGTGCGTTAAAGCTGCTTGGCAAAAACTCCCAACAACTGTTGGAAAATGATTTACCAAGCCTGTTCTTAGCACGTCTTTCGGTTGAAGAGCTGCCGCAGTTAGTTGAGCAGGGAGGTCGCTTAAGGGGGTTGGGAGCTCAATGGTTAAGCGGAAAGGAAAGCCCCGAACTACAGCAGGATGTCACCATTTTAAGCTACGTGCTGGAAAACCAGGTTTCCGACTTTGTGGACGTTGTCGAGAGTTTATCCGAAGAAGTTAACGACCAGGGCTTGTTGATGCAGGCTAAGGCAGCCGAACAGCAGTTAAGATTATTTAGCGAAACTGCTTCTAGCAAACTAATGGAACGCAATATGTCGGCCAGTGACTTCTTCCGTGAAGGAACTGCCGCGACAGGGGCGTTATTTGCTTTTTACGACAGCGTTATTCCGGCTTATCACTCGAGACTTGAACAGCGCCTGACAAAATTAGATACGGTGATTTGGACCAACGCGGCTTTGATTGTCGGGGTGTTGTTATTGCAGTTACTGTTATTTACCAGCTTATATTTAGGAATTTACCGGGCGGTGTCTGCCAATATTAAAATGGCCAAACAGCTGGCAAATGGCGACCTAAATAGTTTGAGCTCGACAGAGGGGCATGATGAGCTGTCGAAAATAACTCATTACCTGAACTCGGTCGCTATTGAGACCAGTTACTCAGTGGATGCCATACGTAAGTCGAGCGACGGTATGGACAGGCTGGGTAACGGTAATTATCAGGCAATTAAAGAGCTGGCCGAACGGGCAAGAGCTCAGGCTTCGCAAATGCAAAGCGCAGCTGCGGCAGTCGAGCAAATGACCTCGGCGATAAGTGAAGTGTCAGAGTCAACTCAGAAAGCCGCAACAGAAGCTGATAACACCTTGATATCCGCCAAAAATGGGCAGCAGGTTGTTCATACCATGGTGACTGCCATTCAGAGACTTGAGCAAGAAGTGTCCGAATCTCAGCGTGTTATAAAAACATTATCTGAAGATAGCCAGTCTATCTCGAAGATATTACTGACCATTAATGACATTGCCGACCAGACTAATTTGCTGGCGCTGAATGCTGCTATTGAAGCCGCCAGAGCCGGTGAGTCCGGTCGGGGCTTTGCGGTTGTAGCTGATGAAGTCAGACAGTTAGCACAACGGGTACAGGCTTCCACTGGCGAAATACAAAGTGTCATTGGTCGGCTGGAGACCAACACAAACAATGCAGTGCAAACCATGGAGCGCAATAAAACCCTGGCGGGCGAAAATGTTGAACAAGCGAACCGGGCTGCAAGTTCATTATCTGACATTGTCGAAAATGTTGGTGTCATTAACGACCTGAATATTCAGATAGCCTCCACAACGGAAGAGCAGTCTGCGGTAACCATAAATATTCAGGAAAACATTAATTCACTTTCTGAAAGTGCACGAATTGTTGATGAACGCTCGCAAGAAGCGTTAGAAAGCTCAGCTCAATTAACGACTTTAGGCGGCGAAATTAAGTCTCTTGGCGACCGCTATTACATTGAAAAAGACGTGATAGAGCGACGTCTTTCAGAACAAGACGTACTCATTGAATGGTCGCCGAAGCTGGATGTGGGCATTGAAGAAATTAACCGTCAGCACCAGCGCCTAATTTACATTGCTAATGAGCTGTATCGCCTGAAGCTTCGCGATGGTGATCAGCATGCGTTACAGCGTCTGGTGGACTCGTTAATTAACTACACGGCTACGCACTTTAACTACGAAGAGTTGCTAATGGAGCGTAACGGCTATCCTGACTTAGAAAACCACAAGCTTAAGCACCGCGACTTAGTGCAGGATGTGATGCGCTTCAAACACCGGGTTGATAGCCACGAAGACGTGATTGATGAGCTATTGGAGTTCGTAAAAGCCTGGCTCATGAACCACATTATGAAAAGCGATATGGCTTATAAAGGGCATCTCAACAGCAAAGGTATTCACTAGGGAATTTATAGCCCCAGGCTAATCACCGGGGCTTCTTCACTTTCTTGTCGCTGGGTAAAGTCATCTTTACTGGAAAGGTTTCGCCAGTTGGCTGCCACCAGGCTCTGTCCGGTGGCGCCACCCAGGCTGTTGCCAGGCCCCAGCAGTAATAATTTATCCGGTGCGAACTCTCTTAAGGCAACTGTAATGGCTTTGGTGTAGTCGTAATACTCGGTCACCTGGTGCCCAAAAGTATAGCGTTGCAGGGCATCCAAATGGCAGCCGGGCGGCTCCCAAATAACACCTCGGCCGTCTATGAGTGGCAGTTCGGGTTGTCTGAAATGGCTGCTGTCCCACACGGAAAGAGCCTGATCTGACGCCTCTTTCATTAACGGTGAATGGAATGCCGCATGGCCGGGTAAGATCATAGGAAAGCGGTTATCAACAGGCTCTAGTGCTTTACTGGCAGTGGTTACCGCATTCTGTGTACCCGCCAGCAGAACATAGCCGCCGTAACGAATGGATAAAAACAGCTCCCCGGCGTGTTGTTCTAACATCTGACTGACGGCTTTTTCACGGGTTTTGTCCGGTTGCCACTGCTCGTTCATAATTGGGTAAATAAGCTGCGCACCGTCGGCTGCGGCAGTTCGCTTTGCCATGTCGGTGACAATAGACATTGCGTTTTCCGGCTGCCATACACCGGCACAGGCCAGAGCGGTATACCAGCCCATGGAGTTTCCGGTCACTGCCACTATGTCATACTGCTCGGGGTCAACGGCTTTAAAGTCGGCGTAACCGGCCGCAAAAATTAAGGCTGCAGAGTTCTCCGGCTTTAAATGCAAACGGTGATCGAACTTACTTTTCTGGTCGAGTTCCGAAACGCTAATAAAACCTTCGTTTTCGCGGACTTTGTCTAACTGGTTAATGAGATCGCTTTGCTTTGGCAAATGGCGTTCAGTAATAGAGCCTAATTCAGGTTTGTTGTAACCACCACGACCGGGGCAGACGATAACGGCAGTTTGTTTCATTGGCCTAAATGCTCCTGTAAATAGTGGATAATGTCTTCTTTTCCAGGCAGAACTTTATAAGCGGCAGAGCCCAGAGGAATAAAACTGTCTTTGGCGGTAATACGGTCAACACGCTGCCAGTCACGCCGATGTTCGTACAGAGCGGTTACCAGCTCTTCACTTAACGAACCGCGGTTACGGCATTCGTCGACAACCAGAATGTGTTTCGCAGAGCCAACGGCCGCCACAATTTTCTCAATATCCAGTGGGACTAAATAGCGCAAATCAAGAATGCGGATTCGCTTTTCAAGCGCGAGTTCGCTGCACGCCTGCCGACTTAAGTAATAACCGTTGCCATAGGTGATGATAACCAGCTCATCGCCTTCGCCATAACGGGAAGGCTCGCCGAGAGCCGGTAACGGCGCGGTAGCTGACGGAAACTCATGCAGCCAGCCTTTGTCGCCCTCTGCGAGCAAGTCGCGGGTCATATAAAGCGCAATAGGCTCCAGAAAAATCACTAAGCGTTTTTGGCAGTGAGCAAGCTGAACCGCTTGTCTCATCATGAGCACGGCGTCGTGTCCGTTTGATGGACACATCACAATAACGCCCGGAATATCGCGAAATACGGCGAAGGAATTGTCATTGTGAAAATGTCCGCCAAAGCCTTTCTGGTAGGCCAGACCGGCAATACGAATGACCATACCGTTGTGGTACTGACCATTAGAGAAAAAGGGTAGAGTGGCGGCTTCGCCCCGAATTTGGTCTTCGGCATTATGTACGTAAGCCAGGAACTGTATTTCTGGTATGGGCAGAAAGCCTTGCTGCGCCATGCCCATGGCTAAGCCAAGAATGCTTTGCTCGTCTAGTAAGGTATTCACCACACGATTTGCGCCAAAGTGATCGAACAAGTGGTGAGTCACGTGGTATACCCCACCTTTTTTGCCAACATCTTCACCAAATACCACGGTGTTCTGGTATCGCGCCAATATTTCGTGCAATGCCCAGTTAATCATTTTGCCTAAGGGTTGAGGCTTCTTAAAGTTGCGCTTATCAAACGCAAATACCGCCTGTTGCTGGGTGCTGGTTAGCGGCTGAGTATCGTCGGCCAGAGTTTTTGGCACAATGGAAGCCATGACCGACTCTGCGCATTCGAGCCTGGGTCGGGCAGAGGCCTCAGTGCCCACCCGACGAATGCGCTGTAACCAGCATTGTGCTTTTTCCGAGAGTTGAATGCCGGTACAAAGTTCTCGCTCAATAACTTGCGCTGCACTTTGCAAAAGCACGTCAGTTTCAAAACTTTGTTCTATCGATTCATTGCTGCGATAGGCAACTTCTGCATCGGCACCGGCATGACCAAAGAAGCGCTGAGTCTTCAAATGTAAAATAGCGGGCTTTCGCGTACGCCTGATATACTCAGCTGCCTGACGGGCTACTGCGTAAGTTTCACTGACATTAGCGCCGTCTGCATAGTAGTAGCGTATTGCTGGGTAATTCTGAAGCTGATGAGCTGTCCATCCTCTGGGAGTCGAGGTAGAAATACCAATGCCGTTGTCTTCACACACATAGAGAATAGGCATCGGCATGCCCTGATAAGCGCTCCAGCCGGTGGCATTTAGAGCCCCTACGGCGGTGGAGTGGTTTGCTGAGGCGTCGCCAAAGTTACAAAGCACAATGGCATCATCCGGCCACTGGCCAGCTTGCTTTAAGCGTTTACTGAGTCCAATGGCGTAGGCGGTACCCATAGCTTTGGGTAAGTGCGAAGCAATGGTTGAAGTTTGCGGTGGTATATTCAGTGCCAGGCTGCCTAAAACCTTGTGGCGACCGCCTGAAATAGGGTCTTCACTGGAGGCACAAAACGACAGCATGAGGTCATATAGCGAGTTCGAGCCTTCTAACTGCTTGGCACGCTGTAGAAAGAATGCCCCGCTGCGATAGTGCAGAAAAGCCGGATCGGTTACCCGTAAAGCCGCTGCAACTGCAGCGTTGCCCTCATGTCCAGCGCTGCCAATGGTATAAAAGCTTTTGCCCTGGCGCTGCAGGCGACGCGATTCGATATCAATGAAGCGGCTCAGAACCTGGCTGTGAAAAAGTGCGAATAGATCTGAGTCGTTTAAATTTGAGTGCTGCGATTGAGGCGCAGGTAAATCTTCCTGCGCCAGTCGCTCAATAAAGTCCTGTTGCCAGCCCTCAATATCGCAACGCATGGTAAGCCTCGCTACTAAAACGCAGGAATGTCGGTCTGTGAACGACCCAGAATTAACGCGTGAATATCGTGTGTACCTTCGTAGGTATTAACCGCTTCTAAATTCATCACATGGCGAATAACGTGGTACTCATCGGCAATGCCGTTACCGCCGTGCATGTCGCGCGCCTGGCGGGCAATATCCAGCGCCTTGCCACAGCTGTTACGCTTAATGAGAGAAATCGCTATTGGGTTCAGTGTACCCTTATCCAGCTCGCGTCCAGCTTGCAGGCAGCCTAATAATCCCAAGCTAATTTCGGTCTGCATGTCCGCCAGTTTTTTCTGTATTAACTGGTTAGCCGCCAGCGGGCGACCAAATTGGCTGCGCTCCAGCGTATATTGGCGTGCGGCATGCCAACAGAACTCTGCTGCGCCGAGCGAGCCCCAGGCAATGCCATAGCGCGCTTTATTCAGGCAACTAAACGGGCCTTTTAAGCCTTTAACTTCCGGGAAAATGTGGTCTTCAGATACCTCAACGCCATCCATAACAATTTCGCCGGTAATAGACGCACGTAGCGAGAACTTACCGTCAATTTTGGGGGCGCTCAGGCCTTTCATGCCTTTTTCCAGTACAAAACCGCGAATTTCGCCGTCGAGTTTTGCCCAGACGACAAACACATCGGCGATAGGCGAGTTTGTTATCCACATTTTAGAGCCAGACAGCACATAACCTTTGTCAGTGCGCTTGGCGGTGGTGCGCATACTGGCCGGGTCTGAGCCGGAATCGGGTTCTGTTAAGCCGAAACACCCAACCCATTCACCGCTGGCTAATTTAGGTAAGTATTTCTTGCGCTGAGCCTCGGTACCAAAGGTGTAAATAGGGTGCATAACCAAAGAGGATTGCACACTCATCGCACTACGGTAGCCGCTGTCGACACGTTCAATTTCCCGCGCAATAAGTCCATAGCTAACATGGTTCACACCACTTCCGCCATATTCTTCCGGTAAGGTCGCGCCGAGTAGCCCCATCTCACCCAGTTCGTTCATAATCTGGCGATCAAAGTTCTCATTACGGTTGGCCTCCAGTACGCGAGGCATCAACTTTTCCTGAGCGTACTGATGAGCGCTTTCCTGAATCATTTTTTCTTCATCTGACAAGGTGTTTTGCCAGTTGAGCGGATCGGACCAATTAAAACCAGCGGATGACATGTAACCTCCTGAAAAAAGTACTAAGCGACCCGGCTTTCCAGAGCCGTAAAGTCATTAATAGTGAGAATGGATTGCTCGGTGTTAATCAGCTGCTGTTCTTTCAGGGCAGTGAAAATACGGCTGACAGTTTCAACAGCCAGGCCCAGATAATTAGCAATATCCGTGCGTGTCATTGGCAATCGGTACTCACTACGGGACAATCCATGTTGATGCATGTGCGTGCTTATTGAAAGTAAAAAGGCCACAACTTTCTGTTCAGCACTGGTATTAACAACGTTTAAGTAATGTTTGCTGCAATTTGCTAAGCGTCGACTCATAAGCTGCAGAAGGTTACTTTCAACTTTAGGAAGTTCCTGCGCAAATAATTTGCTCAGTCTAATTTCACACAGCATAGAGGTTTCCATGGTCTCACAATATGTAGCTGCTGAACCGCTGGCTAAGCTCTCAAGACCGACAATGTCGCCAACCATATGAAAGCTGGTAATTTGCTGCTTACCATTGCTGTCAATGGTGTAGCACTTCACCGAGCCGCTTTTTATTGCGAAAACTGAATTGAGTTTTTGCCCTTCACTAAAAACAACATTACGCTTGTTAAAAAGGTGCGGTTCGCGGCTGCATTTATCAAGAATTTCGACATCGGTTGGCACTAAACCGGCGGGAACGCAAATTGATTGCATGCTGCATTGGCTACATTGAATTGGGGTACGCATAGTCATCTCATCTGCTGAATTATTGATCTGGTTCACTATACAAAACCCTCCAGCAAATTTATCTACCTCTAAAGAGAGATGAGAGTTACCCCTTATCTTGTAGAATATCGACAGCCTCTACCGGACATACCGCGTAGCAGTTCGGTGTATCGTAATAGCCTTCACACTCTACGCACTTATCCTGATTTATCTCGTAAATGCTGTCGCCCATTGAAATCGCTTCGGTTGGGCATTCGGGTTCGCAAACATCGCAGTTAATACAGCCATCGTTAATGACAATCATGCTACTTTCCTCACGGTTGCTTCTTTTATCAGAAAACAAAAGAGAATATCGTTCTTCTCGATGCTAACCGGTGTCTGCAGTTTCACTTGATAACCGGAACCGGGCGCGCGGATCATGGCCTCGTTTTTAAGCGACTCCATGCGGGCCAATTGAAACGGATAATTACCTTTGGGTGTCATCAGCAGCAGTTCATCACCAATAGAAAAGCCATTTTTCACCTCAACCTCATATAAGGTGTTGTCGGCGGTTGCTGCTGCCAGTTGTCCGACTAGAATATGCTCGCCTTCGCTGTGCGAGCGTTCATAATTCTGCAAGTCTTGTGGCGTATGGCGTTGTAAGAAGCCCGCAGTAAACCCTCGATTTGCCATACCTTCCAGTTCGCTAAGCAGCTCGTTATTAAAAGGCTTACCGGCTACGGCGTCGTCAATTGCGCGCCGATAAACCTGAGCTGTTCTGGCAATGTAATAGTCTGACTTAGTGCGGCCTTCAATTTTTAAGGAATGCACACCCATCTCAACTAAGTCCTTTACATATTCAACCGCGCGTAAATCCTTCGAGTTCATGATGTAGGAGCCGTGTATGTCCTCATCCAGCAACATTAAATCCTGTGGACGCTTCGGATCACCAAGCAGTACCGGTTCATATTGACCCACAGCGTTTTCCTTTGCTTCATGCACCTCATACCCCCAGCGACAGGCATTGGTGCAGGCGCCTTGGTTTGGGTCGCGCTTGTTCATGTAACCAGACAGCAGGCAGCGCCCGGAGTAGGCCATGCAGAGTGCGCCGTGTACAAATACTTCAACTTCCATGTCAGGAACTTGCTTGCGCATTTCAGCAATTTCTTTGAGTCCCAGTTCGCGCGACAAAATAACGCGCTCAATGCCTTGTTGTTGCCAGAACTGAAGTGCAGCCCAGTTGACCGTGTTGGCCTGGACCGATAAGTGCAGAGGTTGGTCGGGAAAGTACTGTTGCAGCAACATAACCACGCCGGGGTCAGACACAATTAAGGCATCGGGCTTCATGTCGACAATGGTGCAAATGTGTTCAACAAAACGGGCCAGCTTGGCGTTGTGCGGCGCAATATTGACCACAACATAAAAACGCTTTCCCTGCTGATGAGCTTCGTTAATGCATTCGCCCAAGTTTTCCAGGGTAAAGCTGTTATTGCGTACCCGCAGGCTATAGCGAGGTTCGCCAGCATAAACGGCATCTGCACCGTAAGCAAAAGCCATACGCATAGCTTCAGGGCTACCGGCAGGACAAAGTAACTCAGGACGGAAATCTGCGGCTGACATAAAACACCTGTATCACCAAATTAACGGTGAAGAATAGCAGAATCAGGGAATTGGCAGCTTGACGCAAATCAAGGAGAGGTAGCGAGGGTAGGTGTTGGCAGATTACCCTCGCGATTACGGGCGATTATTATCGGTCCTTATTGAGGCGCTTTATTACCCTGTAGGTTGACCATCCATACGGCGGCCTCAACCCGGGAGCGTAGCCCCAGTTTCTTCAATAGGTGCTTTACGTGTACTTTAACTGTGCCATCTGAAATATCCAGTTCGCGGGCAATGACCTTATTACTCATGCCTTTGGCAATTAAGCTTAAAATCTCGTGCTCGCGATTGGTTAAGTTACTCAATTGAGAAGTGGTTGACTGCGTTGGTTGGCGCAGTGCGGTCGCCAGTATTTCGGTAATGGCTTCGCTTAAAACCATTTTGCCGGTAACAGCGCGATGAATCTGTTCCAACAGCAGTTCGGGTTCCATGTCTTTTAGCAGGTAACCGTCAGCACCATTGGTAATTGCCGCAACCACATCATCATCAGCATCACTCACTGTTAACATGATGATCCGCGAGGTGACTCCTGAGTCGCGGAGTCTCTTCAGAGTTTCTATGCCATCCATACCCTGCATGTTCAAATCCAGAACGATTAAGTCAGGGTCGTGCTCTACTGCTAGCAGCAAGGCGTCCGGGCCATTACTGGCCTCTGCGACAACGGTCATGTCATCTTCCATCGCAATCAACTGCTTTAATCCTTTGCGCAGTAGTGGATGATCATCCACGAGCATAATGCTGGCCGCTTCGGTTGTCATAGTGTTCTCCCTTATAAATTTAACCTGGTTAGTTTGACATAGCTTGTGCACAAATTCACCGCAGACAAGCATTACTTACACTTCTGAATAAAATTCTACTCCGAAAGAGGTAGCTGCTTACTCCATAATAAACCTAAAACTAACTCTTGATGTGAGTTGTATCCAAACCCTCATAGTTGCAAAGTCCTTACTCTGTGAATATGACAACGAATTGCAATGTTATGGGTAAAGTTTCGCAAGCGAATACAATGAGCGATGTTCGTGATTACCTCGGTTCTCGCGCGCTTTCCCGTGGGTTAACGCTGAGTGTGTTATTGCTTGGTGTCACATTTTGGGCAAGCTGGAGCGTTATCGTTGTATTACTGGCAAAATCAAACCTTAACTTAAGCCCGGTTCAGTTGCTGTCATTAGTCGCTATTGCTGGGGCAAGCGGTGCTGTGTCCAAGTTGTTAGGAACTTTGCTAGTCAATATCCTCGGACGATGGATGCCTACAGTTATTGCCACTCTTATGCTGTTAATGAGTATTATCAGTTATGTGCAATTTTCAGCTGTGCAGCTGAGCTATCCTATATTGGTTGCTTTAGCTGCGGGGTCAGGCATGGGCTGCATGATGTTTGCGCCTGCATTCGACTTAACCCGCCAGTCAAAGGTCATGATCCCCTTGCCGTTGTCCATGAGCCTGGTTATCGGCATGATGATATTCTCTCTGTTTTTAGCTCAGCTGGTTGTGCCTCTGCTGGCTACCTGGCAGTTAGCTGCGGTAGATTCCGCTCTCATACTCGAGCGCAGCAGTGGTCATTTTTTCGCTCGCATCGAGGCCGGCCAGACTATTTTGCTAAACAATTTCAGTTTTGTCTGGGCTATTCTTTTTGGCCTGACAGCCATTTTGAGCGCCGCGGCTGCTTTATTGTCAAACCACAAACAGTCATTACCCAAAGTCACTTTAAGAAAGCTGCTGGCTCACAATGGTCACGTCTGGTATTGCAGTATTCTGTACAACATGACGTTTGGTAGCTTTATTGGCTTTACTATGGCATTGCCACTGATGCTGGAATTTGTGTTTGGTTACAGCACCTTAATTCTGGTTTGGATGGGGCCTTTTATTGCTCTGTTAGCCAGGCCTTTCGGACGTTGGCTGGCGACTATTTTTGGTGGCGCTCTGATAACGCAAGTGAGTCTGTTACTGATGATGATATTTGGGGCTTTGGCTGGCCGCTACATGTATTTTGCTCAACATGGTGCCACTGAACTCTACTTTGAGCCTTTCTTCATCAGCATGCTGGGACTGATTTTTACCAGCGCCTTGGGGAACGGTTCAGTCGTTGTCAGTATGACCAAAGTCTTTCCCAGAACTTATACTCACAGAGTGTTAATTTGGGCGGGCACTATCGCTATGCTGGGCGCGGTTTATTTGCCCTTGCGCTTTGCCTGGGCTTTGCAGTCGCAAAACATGGACACCGTTTATATCGACTTCATTGTTTTCTATGTTATCGGGCTCTTGTTAAACGGTTTTGTCTATTTGCGCCGACGCGGCCAGTTCTATAACCCTTAAGAGTGTGGACGGTGTCTTTCACTATTGCAGCAAATAGTCCGGTGTAAAGGTGAAGCAAACTTCCGTGCCGCCGCTTTCCAGTCTTGAGATTTTTATTTCACCACCAAGATTACGACTGCGTTCCTGCATAATGGCTAACCCGTAATGATTAACCTTCTCCGCATTCTCAGGTAAACCGATGCCATCGTCAGTAATTTTAAGTTCCACGTCCTGTCCACTGGGCTGCGATAGGCTAATGTGTACTTCGCTTCCCTGACTGTGGTTTACCGCATTCTGACTGGCTTCACGAATAATTTGCAATAAATGGATTTCTTCGTGGGGCACCAGTGGAATATTATTAAGGCGATAATCCAGATGGACAACCATATTACTTTGTTCGGTTAACTGCTTAACCGTCGTCTGTAATGCGCTGTAAAGTCCTGAACCATCTACTTTTAAGCGGAAGGTCGTGAGCAACTCCCGCAACTGCCGGTAGGCTGAGTTTAGGCCCTCTCTCAGCTCGTTACTGACATCATCTATCGTGGCGCGATCGTTCTTCTCAATCCCCTTGTGTAGCCGCGTAACCTGAATTTTTAAGTAGGACAAAGCCTGTGCCAGTGAGTCGTGCAGTTCACGGGCTATAACGGTACGCTCGTGCATTAACGCCAGCCGCCGCACTTGCTCTTCCTCAGATTTCAGGCTTTGTGATAGAGCAAGCTGATCCGCTGTGGAACTCATCAATTGCTGTTGCCAGGTCGCCAGAGGCTGTCCTTGTTCGCAGCGAACAATTAATACACCGTAGTTTTGATCTTCTCGTTTTAGCACAAAGCGATAAACCAGTTTGTCTTCTATTACCGAAGCACCAGGGCCTGCTTTAAGGCAGGTAGCGCAGTCACCGGCCTCACAGGGTTCGTGTGAACTGGGACGCGGTTGCAGTTGCAAAAACGGGCGGTTGCCTTCTTCCGTTAGCAGGCATAACTCAATGTCATTTACTTCACCAATTTCGTAGAGCTTTTCAATAACTTGCTGGTAATTATTGTAGTCATAACTGTGCACGATAATGGAGCGGGCGGTATCGTACAGAAAGGACAACACCTTGTTTTTGCGCGACAGTTCCTGAGTTTGCTGCTCTACCCGGCGTTCAAGACCACCGTAAAAGTAGCTGACGGTTTCCGACATCTTGTTCATTGTGCGGGAGAGCTGGCCTATTTCATCTTCGTTATCGATTTTTGACTTAGCGGTAAAGTCGCCCTGACCCAAACGTTTGGAAACCGCCAGCAGGTGTCGAAGCGGTTGGTTGATTTTTCGTTTTAGCACGGTAAGTAAAAAGAAAAATATGGCAACGATAAAAAATGAGGCTAAAGCCAGCGAGCTACGAACCGTCTCCATTCGTCTTTCTGAATGCTCTTGCAGCTGGCCAACCAGAGTGTCGAGCTGATTCACATAGTTGTCTATGGCGTTACTTTGTTGCTGGGAAAAGCGAGCAAAATCCTGCTCTGCTATTTCCGAGTGCACCCGCTGCCATTCGGTTCTAGCGTCTTTAGCTAGCTGTTGAATACTACCGCCGGCTTTTACGAAGTGACGATGAAGTAGAGGTTGTTCCCAGAGTGTATCTATTTCCTGCGCCGTTTCGCTGGCCTGAACTTTCTTGCCGCTAGATAGCTGCAGCGCAAACTTATAGGCTTTCATTCGGTGTGAGCCCGCAACGTTAATCAACTCCGCGTCCTGCTCTGATTTTTCCAAAAGCCAGAATGCAGAGAGAGAAGAGGCGCTGGCAACAATTACGATAAGCGCAAGCGATACTCTGAAGACATTAATTATAGAAGCGTTGCGTATCATTCCGGGCGACGTCCTGAGTGAAAGTTCCGGTACATGATATAGCATTTCGAAAGAGGGGAACAAATAAGTGCGGATTAATTCATCAGTTTATTGCGGTGAAGAACTTTCTCGGTTCGGCGCGCTAACTTCTCCATAAAAACTAAGTCCGCTAAGGTTGGTTCTGCCAGTTCGTTGTCCAGGTCGGCCTGCCATTGGCTGACTTCAGCATCCAGCATTTCCATCATTTTTTTAGAGCAGCCACGACAAATACCCTGGCACATATCGGCTTCTTTTAAGCCAAAAGGGATGTGCTTACGAATGACATCGAGTAATTGATACATCGCGGTTTTGGTATCGGGTTTGCGGCTCATACGTCCTCCAGTAAACGCCTCACAAAAGAAAGCCAGGCTTCTGCAACGATTGCAGAAGCCTGGTTTATTAAGGGTTAATCAGACTTATGCTTTAAGCCTTTTACAACTTGCCAGCTAATACCTAACGCACCGACGATGAAGACCATGTCGCCAAGGGTACGGAACCAGCGTAGGTTCTGTAATAGAGGTTGCTGCATAAAGGCTTCACTGCGCGCATACCACAAGCCTTCGCTGGCAGCGGCGTAAAACTGAATGAAGCCGACAGGCAATAAGCTGGTGAAGAGCATTAGTGCTAAGCCAATGTTCATGGTCCAGAACGCCATTTTCATCAGTTTTTCGTCGAATTGCAGGTTCGGACGAATGTAGCGCAGAATCAACAGCACGAAACCAAGCGCCAGGAAACCGTACACACCAAACAAAGCTGCGTGTGCGTGAGTTGGCGTAGTGTTCAAGCCTTGCACATAGTACAGCGAAATAGGTGGGTTGATCATAAAACCGAGTACACCTGCGCCCAGCATGTTCCAGAAGGCAACTGCAACGAAGCATAGTAATGGCCACTTAATGCGTTGCATCCAGGTTGCGCGTTTTTGCAGGCTGTAGTTTTCCCAGGCTTCGTAGCCCAGTACGATAAGCGGTACCACTTCTAACGCTGAGAAAGTAGCGCCCACGGCCATAACTGGCGTGGTTGTGCCGGCAAAGTACAAGTGGTGGAAAGTACCTGGCACACCACCCAGCATGAACAGTGACGCAGATGCTAACGCAGCCACGGTTGCCATGCGGCGGGAAACTAAGCCCATGCTGTGGAAAATGAAGGCCAGTGACGCCGTTGCGAACACTTCGAAGAAACCTTCTACCCACAGGTGAACAATCCACCAGCGCCAATATTCCATGATAGAAATGTGAGTACGTTCGCCGTAGAAGAAGCCAGCGCCATAGAATAGGCCAATGGCAACAACTGAAGCGGTAAATAATGCCAGTAAGTTCTTATCGCCTTTGACTTTGAATGCACCGACAACACAACGCATCATCAGTACCAGCCAGAAAACGATACCGAGGAACTTACCAATTTGCCATAAGCGACCTAAGTCGACGTATTCGTAGCCCTGGTGACCTAACCAGAAGTTAAGGTGCTCCGGCATAATTTGCGCAATGGCTAACCAGTTACCGATAAAGGTACCAGCAACAACTAACACCAGTGCCCAGAACAGGATATCGACACCCAGTTTCTGATATTTAGGATCTTTACCGCCATTAATAATTGGGGCAAGGAATAAACCAGCAGCCAGGAACCCGGTGGCAATCCAGAACATAGCGGCCTGAATGTGCCAGGTACGGGTTAAAGAGTAGGGGAACCACTCTGAAATATTAATGCCGTAGAATTCCTGTCCTTCGACTGTGTAGTGTGCGGTTAAGCCACCCAGTAAAACTTGTAGCGAGAACAACGCAACCACAATAAACAGGTATTTACCTAAGGCTTTTTGTGACGGCGTGAGCTTAATTTTGGCTATGGGGTCATGCTCTGGAGCAACAGGGTCTTCTTCGTCGTGTTGACGTAAAAACGCCCATGCCCAGATTAAGAAGCCAACACCGGCAATTAAGAGAATAACACTGACAATTGACCAGATAATATTTTCCGCGCTAGGCACGTTATCTATCAAGGTTTCATGTGGCCAGTTGTTGGTATAAGTAATATCTGAGTCAAAACGTTCTGTCGACGCGGCCCATGCTGTCCAGAAGAAAAAGTCGTTCATTACCGCACGACGTGCTTCTGAAGGAAGCGTATTTTCTTTCATGGCGTAGTTAACGCGGGTAGGGCGTAGCTCCGGATCATCGCTGAACAGTTTTGAGTAATACTCGCCGGTTTGCTCAATGGCCTGAATGCGTCGTTCGCTTAGAATAACGGTATCTGAAGCTTTATCGTAAGTATTGGTCCGATACTCTTCTTTTAGCTCGTACTCTAGTTGGTTTTGCTGCGAGCCCGCTAGCTGTTCGTAGGGTTTACCAAAGACTTCGTTGGCGCGAATGTCCAGCCAGGCCAGAAGTTCGCGGTGTAGCCAGTCAGCTGTCCAGTCGGGCGCCTGATAAGCACCGTGCCCCCAAATTGACCCCAGTTGCATGCCACCAACAGACTGCCAGGCGGTTTGCCCGTCTAAAACAGACTCTTCGGTTGCAATGACTTTGCCATTGGTACTCATGAACTTATCCGGAATAGGCGGAGCTTCCCGGTAAACTTCCGTTCCAAAATACCCTAAAAGTCCAAAGGTAATTGCGAGAACCGCAATTAACGTCCACCAAAGCTTACGATAACCGGCCATAATTGACCTCCTTGATGCTGAACAGCTTCATATTGTTACTCCATAGATTTATGAGCAGAGAATTTTTATTAATTCGCTATGCATTTACCTAAGTGCAATATTGAGGCCATATTTTAATTTATTGATAAATAAGGAATTTAATTTTAAAAGGGTATTTATGACTTAAGTTTATTAGGTTGTTTTTACTTTTATGGTTAAAAGTACCCTAAAGGTTATTTCTACCCTTTAATGGGTATCTCTTTAAGGCTCCTGTCATTTCTTTCTTCTCGCTTAAATCTTGAGCGGGATCAATGCGCCCGAAACAGACTTAACTATGCTGAAGCACAATATGTAGTGATTATTTTTAAATTAATAACAATATATGGTGTTTTATGCCGGTTTCCCCTACAAGCCTACATTACAGTGCGGAGCAAGTTGTCTGGCAAGAAGTGCCGGGAGAAGTTGCCTTAGCCTACACCATTACCGGCTGTCCGGTTGGCTGTAAAGGCTGCCACAGTGTGGATAGCTGGCCGGTGGGAAGCGGGTCGCCTTTAACGCAGGAACATCTGGCACAGCAGCTGCAAAAATACCGTGGGTTAATAACCTGTGTTTTATTTCTGGGCGGTGAATGGCAGCCCACAGCACTACTGAAACTATTAAAGCAAGTACGAAACGAAGGGCTGGAGACCTGCCTGTATACAGGCTATGAAAGCGTCTCTATATCCCTTCGCGAACAACTGACTTACTTAAAAACCGGGCCGTGGATTGCTGCCCGGGGCGGGCTGGAAAGCCCAACCACCAACCAACGCTTTTATGATTTACGGACCCGGCAGTTATTGAACTGCAAGTTTCAAACAGGAGAATAATTATGTTGCGCTTAAACGAGGAACAAGTCACTGGCAAAGTCGATTTCATTCACGAGTATCTGCATGCTCAAAACGCGGCCGATGGCTCGAAAATGGATGCCAACGCCAATGTCACACAAAAGAATATAGCAACGCTTGAAGCCGAGTTAATGAAAGACTTTTTTGTGCAGGTTAACCGTAAGCAAGTCAGCAATAAAATCAGTGAGCTTTTTGGTAACGAGCTGGCAAAAGAATACGTTCGTCAAATTGAAGACCATGAAATTTACGTGCATGACGAAACCAGCCTTAAACCTTACTGTGTTTCGGTCACTATGTACCCGTTCTTACGTGATGGCTTAACCAAGCTGGGCGGTGAATCTCAGGCACCCAAGCACCTGGAATCGTTTTGCGGCACCTTTGTTAACTTTGTTTTTGCGGTGAGCTCGCAGTTTGCCGGAGCCGTTGCCACGGTCGAGTTCTTAACTTACTTTGATTACTTTGCCCGTAAAGACTACGGCGACGATTATTTAAATACCCATCGTCACCAGATTGAAAACCATCTGCAGCACGTGGTGTATGCGCTGAATCAGCCTGCGGCAGCACGCGGCTACCAGAGTGTGTTCTGGAATATCTCTATTTACGACCAGCATTACTTTGACAGTATGTTTGGTGAGTTTGTTTTCCCTGCGGACTTCACTAAACCAGAGTGGAACTCGGTGAGTGCACTACAGGACTTCTTCCTGGATTGGTTTAATAAGGAAAGGGAAAAAACGATATTGACCTTCCCGGTGGTGACGGTTGCTATGCTGACCAACGAGGGAGAATGCAAAGATCAGTTGTTTGCCGAAAAAATCGCCGGGGAAATGGCAAATGGCAATTCCTTTTTTGTTTATTTGTCTGACAATGCCGACTCGTTAGCCTCCTGTTGCCGACTACGCAGCGAAATTAGCGACAATACCTTTTCTTATACCCTGGGTGCGGGTGGTGTCGCTACAGGCTCTATTAATGTCATTACCATGAACATGAACCGTTTGGTGCAGGATGGCAGAGATTTAGAGGAAGAAGTCAGCAAAATTCACAAATATCAGGTGGCTTACAGAAAGTTGATGGAAGAATACAAGAAAGCGGGCTTATTAACCGTGTACGACGCGGGCTTTATTACCCTGGACAAGCAGTTTTTGACTATTGGTATTAACGGCATGGTTGAAGCGGCTGAATCTCAGGGCATTACTGCGGGAAACAACGAGGCCTATAAAGACTTTGTGCAAAGCCATCTAAAAGTGATTTATGACGCAAACAAGGCCGCTAAAAAAGAATACGGATATATGTTTAACACCGAGTTTGTGCCCGCAGAAAACCTGGGTGTGAAGAACGCCAAGTGGGACCGATCTGACGGTTATAAAGTGAGCCGTGACTGCTACAACTCCTACTTTTATGCCGTAGAAGACGAAGATGCCAATGCGCTGGATAAACTGGTTCTTCACGGAAAAGAATTGATTGAATACCTGGATGGCGGTTCGGCATTGCATTTGAACCTTGATGAAAAGCTCAACACCTCAGGCTATTTGTCGTTACTCAATATTGCCGCGAAAACGGGCTGTAATTACTTCTGCATTAACGTCAAAATTACCATTTGTAACGCCTGCGAGCAGATTGATAAACGCACCTTAAGCGAATGTTCCAGCTGTGGCTCTGAGGACATTGACTACGGAACCCGGGTTATTGGTTACTTAAAACGAGTGTCTGCTTTTAGTGCAGGCCGTCGAAAAGAGCACCATTTGCGTCATTATCATCGCAAGCAGCCAGCCGAGGTTGCTGTGGGTGCGGCACAATCCAATAGGGTATTTCGCCGAGCAAGCTAAAGTGGCACAAAATGATTACAGAGAGGGATGAGTTTTCCCTCTTTCTGTAGCTCTCAGAATTCGAGTTTTGTGGTAATCTCCGCGCGAAAATTCCTGCCGGAATAATCAACCACTTTCATTCTTAACCACCAACCAACAAGGAGAGTTGGTGCAGTTTATCTTTGGGTTCTGAACTGCACTGAAAAAACGCTATGAAAAGATTGCTGTTTACCGTCATTTCGCTGCTGTTTTCGGTATCAGTACTGGCTGCAGAATCCTCTGCTGACCGTATCGATCTCACCTCATCGACCGTTGGTTACGCCGCCATCGTCATTTTTATTCTTGCGTATATTTTGGTGATGGGTGAAGAGAAACTGCACATGAGAAAATCCAAGCCTGTGCTGGTTGCGGCAGGGGTTATCTGGATCCTCATAGGGTTTGTTTATACTGGCGACAATGCCGTTCTGGCGGAAGAGGCGTTCCGGGAAAACTTATTAAAGTTCGCAGAGCTGATGTTGTTTTTGCTGGTGGCAATGACCTACATCAATGCTCTTGAAGAGCGACGCTTGTTCGATGCGCTCAGCGCCTGGTTGATGAAAAAGGGCTTTACCTATAGAAAGCTCTTCTGGATAACCGGTTTTTTAGCGTTTTTCATTTCGCCTATTGCGGACAACCTGACTACCGCTCTGTTAATGTCGGCTGTGGTCATGAAAGTTGCCGAGGGCAATAAAAAGTTCGTCGCGCTTTGCTGTTCCAGTATTGTTATAGCGGTTAATGCCGCCGGTGCCTTCAGCCCGTTTGGGGACATAACCACGCTTATGGTGTGGCAGTCCGGCAAGGTAGAGTTTACCGAGTTCTTACAGCTGTTTGTGCCCGCGTTAGTGAACTACTTAATACCCGCAGTTATCATGAGCTTCTTTATTGAGAACAAAAGTCCGACAACATTGCATACCGAAGTCGAGCTTAAGCGCGGAGCCCTGCGCATTACGTTCTTATTCTTATTAACAGTCGCAACCGCCGTTGCATGCCACATTTGGCTGCATTTACCGCCGGTGCTCGGCATGATGATGGGGCTGGGCTACTTACAGTTCTTTGGTTACTTCCTGCGTATGACCCTGCCGGGATCACTGGCGCGCAAGCGAGCAATGGCAGCACGCGAGGGCGACCAAAAACGCCTGCAACAACTTGGTGGTGTCGTGCCATTCGACGTATTCAGCCGGGTTTCCCGTGCCGAATGGGACACCTTGCTGTTTTTCTACGGCATTGTGCTGTGCGTTGGCGGTTTAGGCTTTATGGGTTACTTAGGTTTACTGTCCGAGTCTCTTTACGGTGGTTTAGACCCAACCATAGCAAACAGTATTCTCGGCGTGGTCTCCGCTCTTGTGGATAACATCCCGGTGATGTTTGCAGTACTGTCCATGGACCCTGAAATGTCCACCGGACACTGGCTGCTAATAACCCTGGCCTGTTGTACCGGCGGCAGCCTGCTCTCTATCGGTTCCGCATCAGGCGTTGCCTTAATGGGACAAGCCAGAGGTTACTACACCTTTATGTCGCACCTGAAATGGACACCGGTAATAGCAATAGGCTACGCAGCCAGCATCCTGCTACACCTATGGCTAAACCAAGCCACCTTCCTCAGCTAGCGGGGAAGGGGAAAGGACTCTCTTGCGATTAAGGTTCCCGGCTCAGAGAGACGCCTGCAAGTACGTCCCTGTAAGGCTTGGGTGGCGCCATCCTTGGCGCCACACACTCTCTGAGCGCAACAGCCCTTTCCCTCAACACCTTCCCCTGTTGCTCTACCTCTATCTAGTTGGATGCTTCGTCGCACTCGCTTTTCGGAAGCTACCGTTGATCTGACTATTAAGGTTTGCTTTCCAAAGTCAGCTGATAGAGGTAACCCGGTCGCAATATGCGCCGGAGAGCTGGTAAGAAAGTGTGTGGCGCCAAGGATGGCGCCACCCAAGCCCCCAGGGATGGGTTTACGGCGTCTTTCTTACCAGCTCTCCAAGCGTAACCGAGGCCGGGTTACCGCCCCAGCCGCTAAACGACTTTGGAGTAGCGGTTCTGGCCGTGATCGAGGTATTCGTCGAAACAGGCGCAGATGCTGCGAACCCAGAGGCGACCTAAGTCAGTGACGCGGAGCTTTTTGTCGGAGACGTCGACTAGACCGTCTTCAATGAATGGTTTTAGTAGCGGTATGGCTTCGGCGAAATGAGCCCAAAAATCGTCGAGATCCCACTCTGCTTTAAAAGCTTCTATATCAAGCTCGAAATGGCAAATAACCTGAGAAATTAATGCGGCACGCAGCTTATCTTCGTCGTTTAACGCCATGCTTTTTATAATGGGTTTTTGTCCGTTATCTATCATTTTGTAGTAGGCAGGAAGCTCTTTTTCGTGTTGCCACAGTACACCGTTTACCTGGCTAATGGATGAAACACCTAAGCCCAGCAGTGCGTCCTGACCGTCGGTGGTGTAGCCCTGGAAGTTACGCTGCAGGCGGCCTTCGCGCTGAGCTATGGCAAGGCCATCGTCTTTTTTTGCAAAATGGTCCATGCCGATAAATTGGTAACCGGCGTCGTTCAGTTGTGTAATGGCTTGTTCCAGCAAACTCAGCTTAACCGACGGCTGCGGAATGGACTCTTCCGGTATTTTCTTCTGACCAGCGAAACGCTGGGGTAAATGGGCATAGCTAAATACCGAGATGCGGTCAGGATCCATTTCAATGACTTGCTCAATAGACTTTTTAAAGGTTTCCGGGCGCTGGTAAGGCAGGCCGTAAATAAGGTCTAAGTTAATTGACTCAAAGCCTAGCTCTTTACTGAGCTTTAGCTGATGCGCAATAAGCTCAATGTCCTGTACGCGATTGATAGCAATTTGCACTTTCTTGTCGAAGTCCTGCACCCCATAGCTGACACGGTTAAACCCCAGTTTACGTAAATGGCGAAGTTTTTCGTCGCTGCAGCTGCGTGGGTCAATCTCTATGCTGACTTCAGGGTTTTCCGCGAAGGTAAAATGCTGATGAACCAGTTCCATTAGGCGGGTCAGTTGCTGCTCAGTCAAAAAGGTTGGGGTGCCACCGCCTAAATGAATCTGACGGATCTTCTTGTCTCTTACCATAGGCTGGTACATCGCCATTTCGCCGGCGAGGTAATCCAGATACTTATCCGCTTTATGCTGGTGGCGGGTAATTACTTTATTGCAACCACAGTAATAACAAAGCTTGTGGCAGAAAGGTAAGTGCAAATACAGACACAGTCCGTCATTTGCATTTTTCAGCGCGGTTTCTATGCGGCTTTCTGAAAATTGTTCGGAAAGCATTAACGCTGTGGGATAAGACGTATAACGAGGTCCATTAATGTTGTATTTTTCTATTAACTCTTTATCCCAGGTAACTGTACTCATAACCACCTCTTGACCCCAGTCAAAAACTATTTAATTAACTTGTCTGTATTGTTTCACCTTTTTCTTTATAAATAAAATCACTAAACCGGTCTCCTATTAAATATAAGGTCCTTGGTAGCTTTTGATTTACCTCAATGGTGTCTAAGAAGTTTTTTAAATGTAACCCTAATTCGGTATTGCCTTTTACCATTAGTTTTCGATTAAAGAATAAAGTGTCGGGGTCAACCTTTCCGTAAATCAGTAAAAGCAGTGCGTCACCGTCTGCTGAGAGCTTTACGTCGGGTTCAACTGGGCTCTTAAGGGATTTTAGTTGGTTTACTTTTAACGTCAAAAATAGAGATAAATCAATGTCTTTAACCTTTATCTCTATTATGTTTCCAGAAATAAAATTAAGCTCTCCTGAAGAAATTTCTTCCTTGAATAAAAGGTTTAATAACTTTTCAGACCCGAAGTTAATAAATTTCGATGGAATTAATTTGTTTATTGGTCGAATTATATTAGGTATATAAGATACCCAGTTGGTGGTATTCATATTTTGCTCCGTTTACAACAACAAAATAAAAGTTGTGAGCACTATAATGAATTAATAATTAGGGTGCTACAAAATATTAAATAGAGGTTTTAAATGGAACTGCTTTGTCCGGCCGGAAGTATCCCTGCATTAAAAGCGGCTATAGAAAATGGTGCCGATGCGGTCTATGTGGGGTTAAAGGATGAAACCAATGCGCGTCATTTCGCTGGTCTGAATTTAAATCAGATGAAGCTAGCAGAAGCAGCGGACTATGTGCACAAGCATGGTCGTAAACTGCACGTTGCCATTAATACCTTTGCGCATGCCGACTGTTGGGAGAAATGGCGTCGGGCAGTTGATGATGCTGTTCTGGCCGGCGCTGATGTATTGATTATTGCAGACCTCGCGGTTCTGGCTTACGCCGCTGAAAGGTACCCCAAAGTTGAAAGGCACTTGTCGGTGCAGGCATCTGCAACCAACGCCGGAGCCATCCGTTTTTATCAGCAGTTTGGCGTGTCGCGGGTGGTCTTGCCGCGTGTGTTGTCTATGCAGCAAGTCAGAGCCCTGGCGCGCACTACTGACGTCGAGCTGGAAGTCTTTGCTTTTGGTAGCCTCTGCATTATGGCGGAGGGGCGTTGTTATCTTAGCTCCTATTTAACCGGCGAGTCTCCTAATACCGCTGGAGCCTGCTCACCTGCGGCTTTTGTGGAGTGGGACGAACAGGACAATAAACTGGAGTCACGGCTTAACGGCGTGCTTATCGATCGTTTTGATGAAAACGAAAAAGCGGGTTATCCCACTTTATGCAAAGGGCGTTTTTCGGTTGACGACGAAATTTACAATGTACTGGAAGAACCGACCAGCCTGAATACCTTAAGTTTGTTGCCGCAACTTTATAAAGAAGGCATTGCCTCGTTAAAAATTGAAGGGCGGCAGCGCAGCCCGGCTTATGTGTCGCAAATTACCAGAGTCTGGCGTCAGGCTATCGATGCCGTTATGACCGACCCGGACGCCTTTGAAGTTGAAGATAACTGGAATTCGGTTCTGGCCTCACTTTCTGAAGGCAGTCAAACGACGCTGGGCGCGTACCACCGGAAATGGAAGTAACCAATATGAAGTTTTCATTAGGACCTATTCTGTATTTTTGGCCGAAACAGCAGGTTTTTGATTTTTATCAGCAAGCTGCCGAGTCGGATGTTGAACACGTGTATCTGGGCGAAACCGTTTGCAGTAAGCGTCGTGAGTTAAAGCTGGATGACTATCTGGCGATAGCGCATATGCTAAGAGAAGCCGGGAAAAAAGTAACGCTCTCGACAATGACCTTGTTGGAAGCGCCTGCGGAGCTCCGGGAGCTGGGTAAATATTGCGATAATGGCGAGTTTGATGTTGAAGCCAATGATGTCAGTGCTATTGGGGTGCTGCAGGAGCAGGGGTTGAACTTTACCGCAGGGCCGGGCATTAATATTTATAATCACCAGAGTCTGCGCCGTTTAATTGATATGGGTATGACACGTTGGGTGGTTCCATTTGAACTTTCCCGCGACTGGCTGCAGGACGTCTTACAGCACAACCTTATCGACACCGTGAGGGACTGCTTTGACGTGGAAGTTTTTTCCTTTGGTCATATACCCTTGGCCTGGTCTGGTCGCTGCTTTACTGCCCGCTCGGAGAACCGCCCGAAAGATCAGTGCGAGCTGTGTTGCATAAAATACCCGGAAGGCCGGGAAGTGAAAAGCCAGGAAGGTCAGCAGGTGTTTGTACTTAATGGTATTCAGACGCAATCGGGTACACGCTATAACCTGATAAACCAGCTACCGGGTATGAATGGCCTGGTCGATATTGTGCGTATCAGTCCGCAACCCGAGGGAACTTTCGACTGGCTACAACGCTTCCGCAGCAATATCAATGGGGAACACCCCGTGACCCTGACGAGCAAAGAGAACAATGGCTATTGGTTGCAACTGGCGGGGTTAGCGACAGGCTAGAATCTCTAAATAGGTATTAACTGACTTTTAGTGGTAGAGCGTCGATCTTCGTCAAAATAAAAGGTATATTAAAAATGTACCTTTTATTAATAAGCGGTGACAGTGATGCAAATCACAGACAGACAAAAAGAAGAGCAGTTAACTCCTATTCTGCGGCAGGCATTTCGCCCACTGTTCCTTTTGGGGGCAGGGTTCAGTGCCGTAGCGATGCTGCTGTGGGGGTTAGCACTTGGTGGAAAGCTCAGTTTGCCTGTATACGGCAACATTATGTTCTGGCACAGCCATGAAATGCTATTTGGCTTTGTTGTTGCCATAGTTCTGGGTTTTTTATTAACGGCGGTGCAGAACTGGACCGGACTTAGGGCTCCGCATGGCAATACTCTGCTTATTCTGACCGTTTTATGGGCTGCCGCCAGGCTAATGTTGCTGTTGGGCGGTGACTTGCCGTGGTGGTTGGTTGCAGCCGTGGATGTCAGTCTCTTACCTGTTGCCGCGTTTCTGTTCGGGCGTATGGTGTTAAAAGTCAATCAGACCCGGAATTTATTCTTTGTGCCCATTTTGCTGTTGCTGACGGTCTGCAACCTGCTTATGCACTACGGCTTACACTTTGGTCACTATCATATTCAGGTGCTTGGCGCTTACAACGCAGTATTTCTGGTGACCTTGTTAATGGCCATTATTGGCGGACGAGTGCTGCCAATGTTTACTGCCAACGGGACTCAAACACCTAAAGTAACGCCAATAGTCTGGCTTGATCGCATAGCTTTAGGCAGCTTGTGGCTTATCTTCGCTGTGCACTTTCTGAATCTGCACACGCTGTTACCTAACCAGATGATGGTCGTTTTATTTGGTGTTTCAGCGGCGGCAACCGGGATAAGAGTTGCGCGCTGGAAAATCTGGATAACCTGGAGAGTACCGCTGCTTTGGTCACTGCATTTAGCTTATTGGTTTATCCCCATTGGTCTGGCGTTATTTGCATTGCGTTATGCGGGTTTCGACCTGACGCAGAGTCTGGCGCTGCACGCCTTAACCGCAGGAGCTATGGGAAATATGATCCTAAGTATGATAGCGCGCGTTTCGTTGGGTCATAGTGGGCGTCCGTTGCAACCAAAACTGATAATGACCGGCGCATTTTTACTGGTGTTAATAGCCGCTTTAACCCGGGTCTTCTTAATCTGGCTGGCTCCCGATTTAGCCAGCCACTGGTTAATGTGTAGTGCTTTAGCCTGGACTCTGGCTTATGGCATTTATGTTGTGGTTTATTTTAAGGTGCTGACAACACCCCGCGCCGACGGTAACCCGGGTTAAGTTTCTTCCGGAGAGTGGTCGGGGCGCGTAGCCAGCCAGCACCCGACCACAACCAGCACAACACCGACAATTGCTTTTAGCCACACCGGAACTTGCGGAACAAATAACCATAGTACCAGGTACCCTGTTGCCATCATAACTAAGGCTATTATCTTAGAACGGCGTTTAATGACCCGGTGGTCGCGCCAGGCTTTTATGTCCGGGCCGTATTTGGGGTGGTTAAGTAGCCAGGCTTCAAGCCGGGGCCAGCCTTTACTAGCAGCCCACAATGCAGCAATGAGAAAAGGTACTGTGGGCATTACCGGCAGGGCAATGCCGATAAGTCCAAGCAATACAAAAAATAGCGCCAGAGCGCGCCACAATAATCGAATTAACAGCTCCCGCGTCACGACTTCATTCCTAATCGACTGGCCATTTTGTGCAGGTTACTGGCATCCAGCTGCAGGTCTTTAGCGGCCTGACTCCAACTGTTGTTATGGCGGCCTAAAGCCGATTCTATCATCTTACGCTGAGTATAATTTACCGCTTCTTTCATCGACACGTTAGCCGGAGGTAAGCTGGCTCCTACGGAGTTTTTTCCAGAGTCGGTGGTGGCTGAAAAAGGCAGTTGCACATCCAGATCCAGCATGTCGGGTTCAATGGTGGCAATATCGGTTTTTTCCACACCGTGGCTAAGCAGCTTAATAGCGGCCCGGCTGATAACATGTTCCAGTTCACGCACATTACCCGGCCACTGGTACTGTTGTATAGCAAGCTCAGCCTCCGGCGATAAGCGTAAAGCCCGCAACCCCAGACGAGCCCGGTTTAGCTCGAGAAAATGCCCGGCCAGAATAGACACATCGTCACCGCGCTCGCGTAATGGCGGAATTGGCAAAGGATAAACCGAAAGGCGGTGGTATAAATCAGCACGGAATGTTTCATTACTGACTTGCTGGCGTAGGTTGCGGTTGGTGGCGGCAATAAGGCGAACATCTACTTTGCGGTATTTGTCAGAGCCTAAACGCTGAATTTCACCATTTTGCAGTACTCGCAGTAACTTGGCCTGTATGGATAAGGGCAGCTCGCCAACTTCATCCAGAAACAGCGTACCGCCGTGAGCGACTTCAAAGCGTCCTGAACGGTCGCTGGTTGCGCCGGAAAACGCCCCTTTTACATGACCAAAAAGCTCGCTTTCTGCAAGTGATTCGGGTAGAGCCGCGCAATTTACATAAATAAGGGGTTTGTCGCTGCGCTGTGAGAGTATGTGCAGTTCACGGGCAAACAGCTCTTTACCGACACCAGTCTCGCCCAGTAGCAGTACGGGCAAATCGGCACTGGCAACCACTCGTAGTTCTTTCAGCACACTTTCAATAGCTTTGCTGTGCCCGATAATTTCCGACTCGTTTCTTTCTGTGGTTCCGGATTTTGGCATGGTGCGCTGCTGGCCTTGTCGCAGAGCCCTGACGTTTTGCTCCAGCTGGCCAATGCGAACGGCGGTCTCAACGAACAAGCTAAACTTTTGCAGTTCAATCATTGAGTTGTCGGTAAATGTACCGGGTTGCAGTGCGTCTAAGGTCAGTACACCCCAACACTTATTCTCCAGGTACAAACTAATACCCATGCAGTCGTGAACGGGCAGCGCATTACCTGGCTGCTCAGCGAGCAGTCCGTCGTAGGGGTCTGGTAATGACGAATCGTGCTCAAAACGTACGGGGTTACGAGATGCCAGCAATGCCGCTAACCGGGGGTGCTGTGCTACAACAAACCGACGACCCAAGGCTTCGCGTACCAGCCCCTGAATAGCAACCGGTTGCAGCACTTCATTATCCAGCTTTAATAAAACCACTGCGCCGCAGTTGAAGTGACTGCGCAAGGTGTTGACCAGATTTTGTAAACGAACCGCTGCAGGCTGCTCGGTAAGCAGGTCTGCTAATAGACTTTCTTGCAACATGGTTAAATTGACTGCCCAGGTTAAAAATACCCTTATTGGTTGGGTTGATAGTACCGTGACACCCCGGAGAGTCAATAATCCTAACGGGGTAGGAGCTGGCCTGTTTGTTGCAGTCCTGACCGGAGTAAGAAACTTTATTTAGCAAACAGGAGTGACCCATGAGTACTTTCGATGACCGTTTACAGACTGCCGAGCAACAATGGCAGGACGCTTCACCCAAGCATTTGATAGAGCATATTTATCTGCGTTTTCATCAGCGCCATCGCGAACAGCTTCCTGAGTTAAAGCAATTGGCCATGCGCGTTGAAGCCGTTCATGGTGATCACCCCGAAGCCCCGGTTGGTCTGACTGAACACCTGGATAACCTGATGCAGGAGCTGGAAAGCCACATGACAAAAGAAGAACAAATTCTTTTTCCTTTGCTGTCTCGTGGTGTTTATCCCGGCGGGCCAATTTCAGTAATGGAAAGCGAACACGTTCAGCATGAAGGTGAACTTAATAGAATTGGCGAACTGACCAATAACTTAACGCTACCGGAAGGCGCCTGTGGTACCTGGACAGCTCTTTATAAAGGCTTAAAAGAGCTGCAGGATGATTTGCACGAGCATATTCACCTGGAAAACAATCTGCTTTTTGTCGAAAAGAAAGCATCGGCACCTGAGCACGGTAAAGATTTTTGTTGCGGTTCGTGTCAGTAACCCTGCTTAAAGTACATCACCTTTTCTAAATACCGACGGCTCTCCGCCAACGGATGCTTAGAAGTTAAGTCCCGGTAAACAATGCCGGGCTGACTTCGGTTTATAATTTGAACCGCGTTGCTGCGGTTGGAAGAAAAGGTTTTCAGCACGTTACCGGCGCCACCATTGTATGCTGAAACAATAGCGTATTCGCGACTGCGCGGATGTTGCACACCTTTTAAGTACTGGGTGTTCAAAATGTGCAAATAGGCACTGCCAATATCGATGTTCTGAGCCGGGTCAAACAATTGTTGAGACGTGGGCTGCCCGGGAATTTTACGAACGCGCTCAAACACGTCACGTCCGGCGGTCGATGCCACTACCTGCATTAAGCCGTAAGCGTTAGCGTGGCTCACCGCATAAGGGTTAAAACTGCTTTCGGTTTCAATAATGGCATAAATAAGCTCAGGCTCCAGGTTATAGCGTCGCGCTGCGGCTATCACGTAGTCGGCATACTGGTGTTTGCGCAGCTCCTGGTGTTCATCGACCAAAGCAATTTGAACCTCATACACCTTGTTGTTTTTGGCGCGCCGGGTGCGCAACTGGTTTTTCACCAAATACTCGGCAAAGCGATTGGCCCGCCATTCGTATTCGACTACCACATTGTCCTGGTCAACAACTTGTCCGCGCAAAAACGGTTTTCCTGTCCGTTCAGGCTCTTTATCGGTAAAAATATCAACGGCAGTGAGGTCGGTTGGCGTTAACAGCGTACGCACAATAGCGGCTTTGAGTTGTTCCCGGGTTTTGGCTGGATCATTGCTGTCATGCAATGTCGCAACGGTCAGCAGGCCCTGCTCAAAATCGACAACGGCTTTGGCATGAAAGTTATCACTGTATTTAACGTACTTTTTTGAGCTGGGAACCGTGTTTTCCTCGTCGCCCCAAATGGCTTCAGCAACGGCACGCAGGTCGCGCAAAGCCTCGCGTAAGTCCTCAATGTCGCTAATAAGCAGTTGTGGGTTGCTGCGGTAGCTATGCAAACGTTCACGTGCCATAGACTCCACCACGGCGCTTGGGTCGCTACCGCTAAGCACGCCGGAATTGACCACGCGTTTTACGTTATTAGGTGTTATTTGGCATCCTGCCAAAATTAGCGTTGTGGCTATAGCCGCCAGCAGAGTGGTTAATTGAGTCTTTTTATTCATAGCGCCTAAATTGAGCTTCACTTCCCTTGTTCAAGCTTTTACATTAGAGAGACATAAAAAGAAACCCCAAGCACAGTTTAAAAGTGCATAAAACAACAGGAATGAAGATGCGCAGTCTCAAATTTGCGGCGCTGATAGCCGCCTCATGGTTGGTCATGCCGACTCAAGCACAACAACTCTCGGGCGAGAGTTCGTTACTTCCCGAAGCGAACTACAGTAATTCAGAAGTGACTGTTGAGCAGGTCCTGGGTTATCCGCTTGGCACTAAAATTACCAGCCCGGCCGACATGAGCCGTTATTTTGAAGCTCTGCAGCAGGCTTATCCCAAACAAGTAAAATTGCTTGAGTACGGCAAAAGCTGGGAAAGGCGTACGCTTTATTACGCGGTTATTTCCAGTGAAGACAATATGGCTGACTTTGACGGTTTTATGAAGGGCATGCAGGCCTTAGCCGACCCGCGCAAAACCGACAGCGATAAGGCTGAGCAGTTAATTGACGAATTGCCCGGTAGTATCTGGCTGTCCTATGGCGTTCACGGCAATGAAATTTCGTCACCGGAAGCCGCTATGGTAACCGCCTATCATTTGCTGCATGACCAGCGTGAGCAGACCCAACGCTGGTTAGATAACACCATGGTATTCATTGATCCACTGCAAAACCCGGACGGGCGTGCCCGCTTTGTGGATCGTTATTACATGAGTGTTGGGCTTGAGCACTCAGGCGATCGCCGCAGTGCGGAGCACAACGAACCCTGGCCTAACGGACGCACGAACCACTACCTGTTTGATATGAACCGCGACTGGATAGCACTGACTCAGCCTGAAATTAGCGGGCAAATAGATGCTTTATTAAAATACTATCCGCTGGTGTTTGTTGATCTGCATGAGATGGGTGGCGATTCCACTTATTACTTCACCCCAGAGGCTCGGCCTTATAATCCACTGATTACCGAGTCACAACGCGAAACGCTGAACTGGATTGGTAAAAATAACGGCCAGTGGTTCGACGAAAAGGGCTTTGATTATTTTACCCGCGAAATTTTCGATGCGTTTTACCCGGGCTACGGTGCCAGTTGGCCGCTGTATCAGGGCTCAGTTGCAATGACCTACGAGATGGCTTCAGCGCGCGGGCATTTGTTTGACCGTACAGACGGTGACGTACTGACCTACGCCGATGGTGTTCAGCAGCATTTTATAGCGTCTATCTCGACGATTCAGACAGTTTCTGAGCGTCGCGAAGCCTTATTGCAGAAGTTCTGGGAATACCGCAAGTCAGCGGTTGAAGCCGGCGAAGACGGTGATGTCCGTTCTATTATTCTGCCCGCCAAGGACGACCCGGCTGCCGCACGTAAACTGGCTTCTTTACTGGTTGAACAGGGTGCAGAAGTGAAGCAGGCGGAAAAGGCGTTTGATGTGTGCGGTACTGATTATGAAGCTGGTGCTTATATCATTGATATGGCACAACCTGCACACCGCATGATACGCACCTTAATGGATAAGCAAGTGGATATGGCGGATGACTTCCTGGCAGAGCAGGAGCAGCGCCGTAACAATAACCTGCCGGACCAAATTTACGACGTAACCGGTTGGTCACTGCCGTTGATGTTCAATGTCGACAGCCACACCTGTGATGACTTACCTGACGTCGCCACAGCCTTTGTAGAAGAGGGGCGCATTGAGCCTGGCAAAGTGATTAACCCTGACGCCAAAGTGACCTTTTTGGTTCGTTGGGGGGATATGAATGCAGGACGTTTCCTCACTGCTGCATTGCGCGAAGGTCTGGAGGTTCGCCAAAGCGAATTAGCCTTCACCCACGAAAGTGCCGGTGAATTCCCCAGTGGCTCATTGATTTTAACCCGCGCTGACAACTCTGATGACTTGCAGACTAAATTACAAAAGCTCGCTGAGGCGTCAGGCGCAACCGTTGAAGGTGTTGATACAAGCTGGATGACAGAAGGACCTAATTTTGGTTCGCACAACGTAAGCAAACTGGAAGCACCGAACATTGCTATTGCCTGGGATGAGCCGGTTAGCCCTTACAGTGCAGGGCATACCCGCTTTGTGATTGAACGTCAGATGGGGTACCCGGTAACGGCTATTCGTACCATGCAGTTACTGCAAAATGACCTTGATGGCCTGGATGTTCTGATATTACCGGAAGGTGCTTATTCTGGCGTATTTAACGACAAAAGCGTTGAAAAGATTCAACGGTGGGTGTCGGATGGCGGTGTGTTGCTGACCTTAGGCAGCGCTTCTGCCTGGGCGGTTGAAACCGGTCTGCTTAATACCCAACTGGAACGCAAAGTGCCGGAAGAGGGCGTTACTGAGCCTGACGAAGAAATTAAAGTTGACGGTAAAGTGATTGAAAGCCGCGAGCAGCTCTTAACGGAGATAAAACCGCACGGCGCTGACCCCGACTGGGTGCCCGGTGCGTTATTAAATGCCAAAGTGGATACAAAACACTGGTTAAGCGCCGGCGTTAAACCGCAGGTTGTGAGTATTTATAACGGCAATGACGTATTTACCCCCATTGATATTGATCACGGTCGCAACATTGCGTGGTTTGCTGGCGCGGATAGCCTGTTAGCCAGTGGCTTTTTATGGGACGATATAGCGCAGCAATTACCTTATAAGCCACTGCTAATGTGGCAGCCAAGCGGTAAAGGCATGATTATCAGCTTTACTCAGGAACCCACGTACCGTGCCTATATGGACGGCTTAAATACCTTGCTGATGAACGCCTTGTTCCTGGCACCGGCAAAAGCACAATAGGAGTCTGACATGGCAGAATTTGGTGTCATAGGGTTGGGGCGTTTTGGTGCCCGAACTTCAAAAGAACTGCTCGATCTCGGACATCGTGTCATAGGCGTTGATTCAGACGAAAAAGCCGTTGAAGCAATGGCAGATGTGTTAACGCATTCTGCCATTGCCGATGTGACTGATGAAAAAGCATTGGAAGAACTCGACTTAACTAACTGCGAGGTAGTTCTGGTTGCTATTGGGGAAGATCTGCAAGCCAGTTTATTGTGTGTTCTACACCTTAAAACTATTGGTGTGAAAGAAATTTGGGCCAAAGCGACCTCTAAATCCCACCATCAAATTTTATCGAAACTGGGTGTAAAGCGTATTATTCACCCGGAAGAAGAAATGGGAATAAGGGTAGCGCAGTCGCTGAATTATCCTATGGTGAACGAGTATATGTCGTTGGGTCATAACTGGTTCTGTGTGGAAATTAGTATTGGTGAGTATTTAAAAGGAAAAACTCTCGACGACATTATGCCGGACGACAGTGAGTTTTTTCATGTATTGTTAATAAAGCGTCGCGATGAGGTGACTGTGACTCCCTCTTTATCAATGACGCTTGAGGGTAACGAAACCTTGGTGATGGCCGGCAGTTTGAAAGCATTAAAATCTGTTGCTCCTAAACTAAAAGAACCTTCATGAAACAGTGGGCTCCTTCAATAGCCTGGTTGTATCGTCGTCCCGGGCGTAAAAGGCGTAGAGCTTTTAAAGCCAGCCCTCCGGTTATTCTTTCCGGTGGCTTTGCCTGTCTGATTTTATTAGGTACTTTGTTACTAAAGTTACCCTTCTCAACTGAGCAACCAATAACCTGGCTGGAAAGCTTATTTACGGCGACCTCTGCCGTTACCGTGACTGGGCTGGTCGTTGTCGATACGGGGGCTACTTATACACCGTTTGGAATGAGCGTTTTGGCTCTGTTAATTCAGGCGGGCGGGTTAGGCTTCATGACATTTGCGGTATTGGCTGCTATTTCGATAGGCGGCCATGTCGGGATTCAGCATCAGGTACTGGCAAAAGAGGCTATGCAGCAAACCAGTCTTGCCAGCATTGGGCGTACGGCAAAAGCGGTGGTATCGTTGGCACTGATTGTTGAGGCTATAGCGGTGGTTGGTCTGACAATAACCTGGTGGCAGGAAAAAGGTTTCGTCGATGCCTTTGCTGAAAGTATATTTTACGCCATATCCGCTTTTAACAGCGCAGGCTTTGTGCTGTCGCCCAACGGAATTGTGGATTACGCCGACAGCATTCCGGTTAATCTTATTATCAGTATTTTATTTGTCATTGGCGGCTTGGGCTTTTCGGTTATTACCAACATATACGAAAAGCGCCGTTGGTATAAGTTCTCGGTTTATACCCGCGCTATTTTGTGGGCGACATTAATTATTAATGTTTTATCCGTTGCTATTATCTGGCTGCTGGAAATGAATAACCCGGCCACCTTTGCCAATTTAAGCTTTGGTGACCAGGCGATGGCAGCCTGGTTTCAGGCTACTACGCCTCGCTCCGCAGGTTTTAATACGGTTGATACCGGGGCAATGACAGAAGCCAGCGCAGTTTATACTATGTTGCTGATGCTAATTGGCGGCGGCTCAATGAGTACGGCCGGAGGCATCAAGCTGGGGACTTTTATTGTCTTACTGGTCGCCACTTATGCTTTTCTCCGCCGTCGAGAGTATGTCACTTTGTTGAACCGCACGGTACCTCAGGAGCTGGTTATGAAAGCTCTTGCGGTCACTTTGGTTACCCTTACTTTGATGTTCCTCGGAATCTTTATCCTAATGATTTTGAATCCGCTGCCGTTTATAGATATAACCTTTGAAGTTTTGTCGGCTTCGGCGACGGTCGGGTTATCGCGGGGAATTACTGCAGAAGTGACCGGGGCAAGTCAGTTAGTTCTGGTGTTTTTAATGTTCGCGGGGCGGGTTGGGCCATTAACGTTGGCCTATTTTTTGGCGACACCAAGAAAACGGCATATACGCTTTCCGGAAACCGATATTCAAGTGGGATAATCTGCTGACAAACGAATGAGCCTATAAGAACAATAACAAGAGAAACTCTCAAGATGCTGAAGAAATTAAAGTTCACGCAAAAGGTTATTATTGTTGCGTCGTTGATACTGGTGCTTGTGCTGGGTGTCTTCACGCTGACCAACTTTTTGCAGATGTCGAATCAAACCCGCAGTAATTTACAGCATCAAATGCAGGCGTTGTCTGACTCAGTATCAAACAATATTTCGCAGTGGTTTGATGATCGCATGAGCATTGTTCAGGCAACCGCCGATGCTTACCGTGTTGATGATTCCACAGACCGTGCTTTAGAGCGGGTTCAACAGTCCAAAGCCGCCGGTAAGTTCAAAAATGTGTATTACGGTTTGCTCGACGGTACTTTTCTGCTCGATGATCCCAGCATCGACCTGCCGGACGATTACGATGCCCGCAGCCGTCCCTGGTACCAGCTGGCGGTTGATGAGGGGCAGCCAACCTATACTGCGCCTTATATTGACGTTACCACCAATGAGTTGACCATTACTGCGGTGGTACCCATGCGTCGCGATGGCCGGCTGGTGGGAGTTGCCGGTGGCGATATGATGCTGGATGAGATTTCTAACATTGTTAACGACATCGATTTTATGGGTCTGGGTTATGCCTTCTTAGTTAGCGGTGATCGAAATATTCTGGCACACCCCAACAAAGACTGGATTGAAAAATCTGTGAACGATTACGCTGGTCAGTCAGTTGCTTTTAGCTCTGAATTTTCCGAATACCGTATTGATGGAGCAGACCGCCTCGTGTCATTCCATAAAATAAAGGGTATTCAGGGAGTTGAATGGTATTTGGGAGTCGTCATTGACCGTGAGAAGGCGTATAGCAACGTTTCATCCTTTGCCTGGACAGCCATAATCTATCTGGTAATCGGTATTGTCGCGGTTGTCGTTTCTTTGACCTGGTTACTGCGCTTATTACTCAAGCCTTTGCGTCGCTTAAATGAGGCGGTAACCGATATGGCCCGCGGCGAGGGCGATTTAACGCAGCGGCTGCCGGTTGAATCCGACGATGAATTTGGCCTTGTTTCACGCCGTATGAACGAGTTTATTGAGAAAATCCAGCAAGCCTTGCTGGAAGTGAATGCGGCCGCACAACAAGTGGAAGGCAACATTCGCAGCATGGTTAAAGCGAGTGACGATTCAATGGACATCGGCAGCGAACAGGCCGGAAAAGCCAGTTCTGTTGCAACGGCGGTGAATGAACTGGGCGCGAGTGCTCATGAAATTGCCGAGAATGCCGCAAAAGCCTCCGAACAGGCAAGCTCAGGTACCGAAAAAGCGTCATCTGCCAGAGACTCTTTGCAACATAATCGCCAGCAGATTCAGCACTTGTCGGAACGTATGGATGCCTCCAGCCAGGCAATTCATACCCTGGATGAAGACACCCAGAACATTGGCAAGATCATTGAAGTTATTAAAGGCATAACTGAGCAAACCAACTTGCTGGCTCTGAATGCGGCTATAGAAGCTGCACGCGCAGGGGAAGCTGGTCGTGGTTTTGCGGTAGTTGCGGATGAAGTGCGTAGCCTGGCTCAGCGGACTTCGTCGTCGGCAGGCGAAATTGAGACAATGATAGAGCGGGTCAGAGCCGGAACACGCAGTGTTGTTCAGGTTATTCAGGAAAGTCAGGAAATAAGCAGTGCCTGTGTGTTAAGCGCGGAAGAGTCAGCTGAGCACATGTCTGAAATTAACGCCATTATTGTTACCATCGACGATGTGAATCATTCAGTGGCGTCGGCAACCGAACAACAGACTTCAGTGATCCAAACGCTCGATCGTGACATTATGGATATAAGCAGTATGAACGATCAGAGCGTAGACAATCTAAATAATACTAAGCGAGCTTGCCGTGAGCTGAATACGGCATTTGAACGCTTGGAACAATTGGTAACACAGTTTAAACTGAATTGATCGAAATCAACTATTGGAGCAAACCTATGAACAAAGCATGGATGATTGGCGCCATAGCACTACTTGGTGGACCTGTTCTGGCAACAACAGCTCAGGCAGTAGAACGTACAGAATCATCAGAGCAAGCCCAGGCTTATATTATTTCTCCGCAAAACGGGGAAGTGGTTGGTAAAACCTTTAAAGTGAAGTTTGGCTTAAGCGGTATGGGCGTAGCGCCGGCCGGTGTCGATGTGAAGAATACCGGACATCACCATTTGCTGGTTGATAAAGACGAACTACCAGCCATGGACAAGCCTATGGGCGGTGATGTGACTCATTTTGGTGGTGGCCAGACGGAAACTACCGTGACTTTAGAGCCGGGTGAACATACGCTACAAATTATCTTAGGCGATAAGAACCACGTACCGCATAACCCGGCCGTGGTTTCAGAAAAAATCACTATTACAGTGAAATAAGACTAATCCAGCTCGAGTTCGAGTTGTAATTGCTCGTTGGGGTCAGGCAATGTTGCACTGATCCCCAACAGCCTTACCCCTTTCCCTTTTCCACGCTGCCAGGCTTCATCTAATAACTGATAAAACAGGCTGGGTGAAATAAACTGAGCACTACGTGAGACCGTTGTTTGTGTGAAGTCCGAGAATTTCAGCTTTAGTGTCTGGCTACGAATGGGCTGCTCGCGCCAGTGAGTAATTTTCATTCGTTGACGCAGTTTCGGTAATAAATTGTCCTGAACATAAGCCTGAGCTGTCGATTCCAGTCGCATATCCGTTGCCAGGGTTTGTTCAACCCCGACACTTTTGCGAATGCGCTCTGTAACAACTTCGCGGCGATCCCGCCCATGGCAGCGCTCAAATAGTACATACCCGGCTTTATCACCAAGAATGGCCTGTAATTGCTGCAGCTCTATATTCTGGATGTCTTTTCCTGTGGTGAGTCCATAGTTAGTGAGCACTTGCTGACTTTTAGGTCCAACACCGGGGATTTGTTTGAGGTTTAATGCCGCAATGTAGTCCATAACTTCCGCCGGACGAACCACAAACTGACCATCGGGTTTGCGCTCTTCGCTGGCAATTTTGGCTACCATTTTCTGGTTTGAAATGCCGGCAGAGCCGGTTATCCCCAGCGTCTTAATTTGTTCTCGAACAAAGTCCATGGCCAAAGTTGCGCTGCCTTTAAAGCCTTCCAAATGAGTTAAGTCCAGATAAAACTCGTCAATAGAAGCAGGTTCAATGCGAGGCGTTAATTCACGCAAAATATCCAGCACTTTGTCGGACAGTTCTCGGTAGTAGTTGCCGTCGGGTCTTATAAAGGTTAATTGCGGGCACAAACGGCGGGCATGACTACCCGGCATCGCGCTTTTAACGCCAAACTGACGAGCCAGATAATTTGCCGTTGCAACGACCCCTCGTTCACCACCGCCACCGACAGCAAAAGGGCGTGTTTTCAGGCTTGGATCGCGTAATTCTTCAGCCGAAGCAAAGAACGCATCCAAATCCAGCAAAGCTATTTTGCGAGCAATTTCAGCCAAGTGTTTATCCTTTGCACATTTGTGGTTATAATCGCATCCACTAACTGGGCGTGCAAGAACACCAGCCATTTGTAGGAGAAACCAGTGAAAGCTATGAATTCATTTTTCGTTAAGAGCGTTTTAGGCACTATTTCAATGCTGTTTGCGCTGAGTATTAGTGCGGCATCAGTGCAGGATGATATGTCACGTGAAGCGATTGCAGAGCGTATTAAGCCTTTGGGAAAACATTATGTGGCTGGTGAAAGCAGTGCTGCTGAAGAAAGCAGTGGACCGCGTTCAGGCCAGCAAGTTTATGATAAGTACTGCACAGCCTGCCATACCAGTGGTGTTATGGGAGCTCCAAAAAGAAACAACGCTGCCGACTGGCAACCACGTTTAGACCAGGGCATGGAAACGGTATTGAAGCACGCAGTTGAAGGTTTTAATGCCATGCCGCCTAAAGGAACCTGTAGCGACTGCTCAGAAGAAGAAATTCAAGCTGCAATAAATTACATGACTGAAGAAATTTAGTTTTATTTGCATCTTCAGTAACAAAAGGCCACCACCCGGTGGTCTTTTTTGTGTCAATCGACGTTAATTCGCTCTCTTAACTTCCTTCGCTAATTAATTTTTAACCAGATCTTTTCTATTTTTTGACACAGGTCTATACTGTACGACTGTTACTAAACGCAACAAGTGTTAACAAAATGTATTTCGCGGCAAGGAGTGTCAGTGTCTAAGGGTGAACCTGAATGACAGACCGTACGCATAGCGAGGAACAGCTTCAGAATATAAAAACTGAAAATGAACGCTTGCACAAAGTCATCGCCCGACTAAAGGGGTTGACCCAAAAGTATCGGTCTGCTGAAGTCGTACAAAAAGCGCTGTTCCGAATATCGGAACTGGCGGCTTCTGCGCGCGAAATGGACAACTTTTATCAGTCTCTGCACGAAATTATCGGCGAGCTGATGTACGCCCGTAATTTTTATATTTGCCTTTACGAACCTCAGGAAGAGCTGGTCGATTTTGTTTATTTTGTCGATGAAATTGATCAGGACACCTTATTTGAACGCATTCCTATAGAGCAATTGAAGAAAGGCTTAACGGGTTATGTTTTGCGAAAAGGCCAGTCTTTGCTTTGCCCGCCGGAAGTGTACCAACGCTTAATTGATAACGCCGAAATAGAAGGCTTAGGGGCAGAACATCAGGACTGGTTAGGTGTTCCGTTAAAACGTGGTGACGTGACCATAGGTGTTATGGTGGTGCAGAGCTACAGCGCTGACGTTCGTTATGACGCCTCAGATGAAGATTTGCTTACCTTTGTATCGCAACACGTGGTGAATGCCTTAGAGCGTTTAAAGCAGCGCGACTTAATGCAAAGCGAAATAGAGCACCAGACAGCTGAACTACGCCATGCGAATGAAAGCTTAATGAGCGAAATTACCATTCGTGAAAGGGCTGAGCAGCAAACCTCGGTGCTCTTTGCTATTTCCGAACTGACCAATACCTCTGACGATATGAACGCCTTTTATCGTCAGTTGCACAGGCAAATTGGCAAATTGATTCATGCCGACAACTTCTTTGTCGCGCTTTTATCAGACGATAAAAAGTTTATACATTTTCCCTACCATGTGGATGAAACAGGCGCTAAAGCTGAATGCCGACGAGCCGGCAAAGGTTTAACCGAATACGTTATTAAAATGCGTGAACCGGCCTTTATCGACGCTCCTGTACGTCAAAAACTGCTGAAGAAAAACGAGATTGAGCTGGGCTACGGTGGCATGAAACTGGCTAAGCAATGGCTAGGTAGCCCCTTAATGATGAACGGGCAGGTGTTTGGGGTTATTGCGGTCCAGACCTACGACGGTGACTTCTTATACCATAGTGATGATTTAGAACTACTGAATTTTGTTTCGCAACACGTTGCCGTGGCCATTGACAGAAAACGCTCAGCGGAAGAAATTCAGCGAGTAAACCAGTTCCTTGAAAAGAAAGTGGCGGAGCGTACCGAAGAGCTGGTGTCCGAAATAGAACGACGGAAAAAGACCGAATCCAGCTTATTCCACGCAGCGCACCACGATAACCTGACCGGCTTACCTAACCGCATATTGTTCAATGAACGTTTGCAGCAGGCCGTGGCGCATAAACGACGGCACCCTGAGCACCATTTTGCGGTGCTATTTGTTGACCTGGACCGCTTTAAAAATATAAACGACACGCTTGGACATTCTGCTGGCGATGAGTTCTTGCTGGAAGTCAGCAAGCGTATTGGTGACTGCGTACGTGACAACGATATGGTGGCGCGCTTAGGTGGCGATGAATTCGTTATTCTGCTGGATACCATTACCAGTATTGATGATGCCAAAGACGTTGCCAAGCGTATGATCCAGCAAATGAGTGAGCCTTTTCACCTGAACGGACAAGAGCATTACTCCGGCGCCAGTATCGGTATTGCCGAGTGTCTGGAAGAGACCGATTCGGCTGAACGGCTGTTACGCGACGCAGATGCCGCCATGTATCAGGCTAAAGGTATGGGGCGTGGACGCTATGTATTATTTGATGACAGCATGCATGAAAATTTGGTGGACAGTGTTCGTAAAGAAACGGCACTGCGCCATGCGAAAGTTGAGAAAGATTTCGCTGTCAGTTTTCAGCCAATAGTGAATTTAACAACAGGCGAGGTCAAAGCCGTAGAAGCTAAATTGGTGTGGGAAGACCCGCGCTACAGCTTTAAAAGTGAAGAGTTGTTACCTCTGGCCGAGCGCACCGGCCTTATTGTGAAGCTTGACCGCTTTGCTTTACGGGCAGCCAGCCAGTGGCTTGTTGAAAATAGTGTCAGTGCTGAAACTATGCTGCACCTGAATTTATCTGTGCGGCATTTATTGAAAACCAGTCACTTGAATGAGCTGGTGAATATCGTGACTGAAAGCGGTGTTAAACCAGAGAACATCGCACTGGAATTTGATGAAACTGATCTGGTCAGAGACGGCCGCCGGGTACTGGCCAGTTTAAGGCGGCTTTCCGAATTTGGCTTTAAGCTGGTTATAGACAACTTTGGCAGTGGCTCCGGGCCGCTTCAGTTCTTGTATAACTTTCCGTTTACCATACTTAAGCTGGACCACCATTATATTGCTCGTTTGAGCAGCAATAACAGGGCGCAGGCCATGTTAAAGCACATTGTGACCTTGTGTCATGAGCTCGATATTGCTGTTTATGCCGATGGACTGGAAACCGAAACGCAAAAAAATGATGTGGAAAAGCAAGGTGTTATGATGGGGCAGGGCAGCTTCATTGACGAAAACTATGAAGGCACTGTAGCCAAAGACGACGACACCTCTTTCGTATCCGCTTAGTTTGGCACTACTTTTTCAGTGCGTTTTTCAACATTTCCAAACCCTGACTTCGTTGCTCTTCACGTTCCTCGTCGGACTTTTGCTTGCGGTGTTCCCATTCTAAATCGTCCTGCGGTAACTCCAGCAAAAAGCGGCTGGGTTGTGGCTCCGTTTTTTCGCCAAACTGACGGCGCTCTTTAGCCATAGTAAAGACTAACTTATGTTGGGCGCGGGTAATGCCGACGTAAGCCAGGCGGCGTTCCTCTTCAATGTTATTTTCATCAATACTGCTTTGGTGAGGAAGCAGGCCTTCTTCCATACCCACTAAAAACACTTGTGGAAACTCCAGACCTTTGGAAGCATGCAAGGTCATTAGCTGCACCTGTTCAAACTGCTCGTCGTCTTCGTTACGGGACATCATATCGCGCAGTGACAAGCGGCTGACCACCTGATTCAATTCCATGGGTTCATGTTCGGCGTCGCCTTTTAGCATGTCCGATACCCAGCGGTGCAGTTCGTACACGTTTTTAATCCGCATTTCGGCGGCTTTCGCGCTGGGGCTTTGCTCAAACAACCAGTCTTCGTAGCCAATTTCGCTTAGCAGTTGTTTTACTGCGTCACTGGCGTCTTCCTGATGATCGGCTCGGCGGGCCAGGGTATCTATCATGTTGCGGAACACGTCCACATGCTGAAACACACCGGTGCTAAGCTGCGTTTTTAAATGGGGCGACTGACAGGCTTCAAATAAGCTGCAACCTAACTCCTGCGACAAGCGGCCAATACGCTCAACGGTCTGCGGGCCAATGCCGCGCCGCGGGGTATTAATAATGCGCAGAAAGGCGGTGTCGTCGGTAGGGTTCACCAGCAACCGCAGATACGCCATAATGTCTTTGACTTCCGCGCGGGCAAAGAACGACTGACCACCGGTAATTTTATAAGGGATGCGGTTGTTCATCAGCGCTTTTTCAAACAAGCGCGACTGGTGATTACCCCGGTATAAAATAGCAAAGTGATGATACGGCGTTTTGCGAAGGAACCGTTGTTTTACAATTTCGGCAACCACACGCTCTGCTTCATGCTCTTCGTTACGACCAAAAATAACGCTTATCGGCTCGCCGTACTGCATTTCTGAGAACAGCTTTTTCTCAAATACGTGTGGGTTGTTCTCAATGAGAATATTGGCGGCTTTCAGAATACGCCCGTGCGACCTGTAATTTTGCTCCAGCTTAACCACGTCCAGCTGTGGGAAGTCCTGCTTCAACAAGGCCAGGTTTTTAGGCTGCGCACCACGCCATGAATAAATGGACTGATCGTCGTCGCCCACCACGGTAAAGCGAGCGCGTTCGCCCACCAGTAACTTGACCAGTTGGTACTGGCTGGTGTTGGTGTCCTGATATTCGTCCACCAATAAATACTGAAACTTTTTCTGCCAGCGTGCGCGGGCGTTTTCGTTGGTCGCCAGTAACTGCGTCGGCAGGCGGATCAAGTCATCAAAGTCCACGGCATTACAGGCACTCAGGTTGTTTTGGTATTGCTGATAGACCTGCGCGAAGGCCTTTTCCTGATCGTTCGACGCCTTTTGTAGAGCCAGCTCCGGCGACAGCATGGCGTTTTTCCAGTGGCCTATCTGGTGCTGACAGGCTTGAATCAGCGCTTTGTCGCCCTCAAATACCTCTTCAGTCAGGGCGTTAAGCAGGGCGTAGGTGTCCTGGTCGTCAAATAATGAAAAGCCGGGCTTAAACCCCAGAGTGCTGAGTTCCCGACGAATAATATTCAAGCCCAAAGTATGAAAAGTGCACACGGTTAAACCGCGCAGCTGCGCTTTCGGTAAGGTTTGCGCAATACGCTCTTTCATCTCTTTGGCGGCTTTATTGGTAAAAGTTACTGCACCAATTTGCCGGGCGGTGTAAATTTGCTGGCGGATCAGGTAAGCAATTTTCTCCGTTATTACCCGGGTTTTGCCACTACCAGCGCCGGCAAGCACCAATAAAGGGCCCTGGATGTAATGTACAGCCTGGTTCTGGCGATCGTTCAGCATGGGCGCCGCGGAGTTCCTGATTCGTGAAAAAGCTGATAAGAAGCTCGGATTTTACCTGAATCTCCTGCTAAGCTAAACGCATAAGCAACGATTTACACAAAGAGAGACTTATGGACAACAAAACAATAGAGAATATTGCTCGCCAAATTAACGACAGCATGCCTGCCGGCGTGAAAGAACTGGCCGGAAACATGGAACAGCGGGTTAAGCAAACACTGCAATCACAGCTGTCAAAACTCGACTTAGTCACCCGCGAAGAACTGGACGTGCAGCAGCAAATGTTACTGCGTTTGCGCGAGCGCGTTGAACTGTTAGAAAAAGAGCTGGAAGCGACCAAGAACCAGAACAAGGACTAAGTCAGCCGTATGATCCAATGGATTAGTGGAAAAGTTGTCGAGAATTACCGTTGGAGTTCTGGCGTTTTCAGTTTAAGAGTTGTGGCTGAGCCGTTTGATTTTAAGGCTGGACAGTTTGTGCGTTTGGGTTTGAATATTGGTGGTGAACAGTTGTTGCGCGCCTATTCACTAGCCAGCGCTCCGGACGAAGCCATACTGGACTTTGTGATTGCTGAAGTGGAAGATGGCGAGGTCAGTACCAAGTTAGCTCAGTTACAGCCGGGTGACAGCGTGTACATAACTCAGCCCGCAGGTGGCTTTTTCACGCTGGATGAAGTGCCGGACGGCGACAGCTTGTGGATGCTTTCTACCGGAACCGGCATTGGTCCGTTCATTTCTATGCTAAGAACCGAAAAGCCGTGGGAACGATTTAAACGGATTAATCTGGTGCACGGTGTACGCGTGGCAGAAGACCTGGTTTATCAGGGGCAAATAGAGCAGTGGCAACAAGAATACCCCGGGCAGTTAGGCTATCAACCGGTGATTACCCGTGAAAACATTCCCGGAGCTCTCTCTGCGCGCATTCCTGAACTGATCAACTCAGGACAGTTAAGCAACGCACTTGAAACGCCGTTAGACACTAGCGCGCAAGTCATGCTTTGTGGTAACCCCGACATGATAAAAGAGTCACGCGCTGCGCTTGCGGAATTAGGGCTTGCCAAAAACACCCGCCGTAAGCCTGGTAATGTGACCTCTGAAAATTACTGGTAATTTTACTTTCGAATATTAAAGTTGCCCAATAATTCGCCGATATAAAGGGTTAACACAGGAGGTGTTTATGAAACCTTTAACCATCAGTGATTTCTCGTTCACCATAAAAAAACCATCATCGACAGTGGTAGCCGAGCCCACAGAAAAGCCGAAAGTAAACGAGACTAAGCCTCCGGAGCCTGCGATTGATACCTCAAAGCTTACCGATGAGCAGGCGGAGAAGTTCAAAGGACTGTTGTCGGTTGATCCCGAAAATGCCAAAGACATAACCGTTGAAGAATATATTGCTCTGGCTGAGAGCGTAATGACGTTTAAAGAAGAGACGATAGAAGGTTATTCTCGTGTTGATGATCCATTAAGCCTTTCTGCAGGTGTACTAAAAGTACGTTTACTGTTCCCTGAAAAGGGAGATATATCAGATAGAAAAGTAGCTAATGTGTTTGAAAATAGCCAAGAATGGGCAAATCGACAATATGCGGAACACTCAAGCTATTCAGACGCTGTAAGGATAGCGGATAAGAATTTAGATACGATGACTGAGTTTCTTATGGGGGAGAATATAAGGAATCTTCAGGCTCAGGCTTTAGAATTACTACCTGAAGAAGGAGGCTTTATTATTGACGAACATGCGTGAGTTTTATCAATCAATAGATAAAGAGGCTCTTTCTGAGCCCCTTGAAACGTGACCTGTCAATCTGATTAAGGATGAGTCAGGTTATTGTTTTTTTAAATGATGCTAACGAGTATAGCCGTATTCATATTCAAAGGAACCGGAGCCATCACCACCACCTAGATTTTCTACAGCCCAATAATAAGTCCCCGCCGGCGGATAACCGGTCGTTCCGTAAAGCCCGCTCGACTCTTCACTTCCATCAGAACCATTTATTAAATACACTCGGAAGTCTGCTCCGGCAACGTTAACTTCAGATGGTTAACCCTTTCTCCTTGAGGTTTCACACTAGGCTAGTGATAAAACGACACTGATTAATTCAGATTGAACTGTGTTGTCGCTATTTCTTCCAGCTTGTCATAAGGGATGTAACCAGGCATTACCTGCTGACCAATGATAATAGTCGGTGTGCCGCGAAAGCCTAAATCGCGAAACGCCGACATATTTTTGCGGATAACCGCCTCGCTCTCGCCGGACGGTGACAAAAAGGCCTCGGTACTCGTGACTTGCGCAACACTTTGCAGTGAATCAGCGGTGTGCATGCCCGACTTTTTCATCATTAAGTTGTGAGCTTCAAAGAATGCCTTAGGGTCATTGCGCCAAAGGTTTAGCCCATAAAGAGCTGAGTTGGTTTTGAGCCCATCAACCTGCTGTTGGCGCAATGGCACAAAAATGTTCACAACCTGAATAGACGGGTATTCCTCAATCAGTTTATGAAGGCCAGGCTCTAACTTCTTGCAAAACGGACAGTTGTAGTCGGTAAACACAATGATTTTATGTGGCGCGTCTTGGTCACCTAAAATTGGATGTGCCGCCGACTGATACAGCCATTCCTGATGGTTAGCAAAGGCGTTTTTCTGCTCACTTTGCTGTTCTAAAAAGCGCTGTAAGCCTCGGTGAATGTTTGGAATAAGCTCCGGATTTTCACGTAACAGCTGTTCTACTTTCTCTAAATCTTCTTCTTGTTGTGGGTTTAAATCTTGCGAAAATACGTTGCTGCTAAAGATAAAAGCAACAACGAAAAACGTTTTATAGATAAAATTCATACAACTTTCCTACTTAAAAATGAGTTACTTCAAAAAAACTGGTGAAACCAAAGACGAATAAACAAACCGGGAGGTGTTGTGACTCCGGTTGTCGCCGAAACAATGTCACCGTTTTCAATAATGATGATGGTTGGCGTGGCAGATACCTGCCAGCCATTTGAGACGCGGTTGAGGTTGTCGTTAACAATAGGGAACTCATACCCTTTCGCCTGCGCGTAGCGCGTCAGCTTGTGGTTGTCGCCAGAGCGCAGTGCCACGCTAATGGTCGGGTAGTGGTTGCCAACGTAATCAACCGTAGGCGATACCGCCGGGCAAACAGGGCACCAGGTTGCCCAGAAATACAGCACAACCGGGCTGACCTTACTCATCTCGCGTAAGTTATATTGCTCGCCGTTTATGTCCGTTAGTGACGACAGCTCCGGCGGAACAGACTCCGGCACGTCACTATTACGAAAGGCATCGACTACGAAAGCGACGACCGAGAACAGCACAATATAAAGCGCTGCGGTTCGTAGCCGCTTTGCCCATGACGGCTTCACTTTGCTATTGCTCACGAGCATCCTCCAGCGCGTCCATAACTTTATCTTTACTGAGTACTACGGGCAGGGTTATACCGTCCGGAGCGCCGGGTCCGTAAACTTTGTTAAAGGGCACACCAAAGGTATTGTTTGCCTTTAAGTATTGGGTAATGCTCTCGTTGGCTTTGGTCCAGTCGCCGCGCAGGCGGGTGACGTGCTCCTTACCTAAGGCTGTAAATACCGGGTCTTGCAGTAATACGCCGACTTTATTGGCCTGGCAGGTCACACACCAGTCTGCGGTCACATCCACAAACACGGTTTGGCCATTGGCAACGGCTTCATCAATACGTTGCTGGGTTAGTGGCTGCCATTGGTGGTCCTGCGGTAGTTTGTTGACCCAACGGTCTGCGGTAAGAATTAACGTCGTACCGACAACGGCAGCTAATACCAGAAAGCCACCAATGGATAAAAACAGCGCCTTACGGCCATGCACTTTACCAATAATCACCAATGTCAGAACCGATAAACCGACGGTTAGCGCCAGGAATAACTCGTTGCCGATAAAGTTTTTCAGCAAGGTTGTCAGCCAGACCGTGGTTGCCAGCATCATAATGGCGAAAACGGGTTTCACCCACTGCATCCAGCGACCGGGTTTGGGCAGTAATTTTGCGGTTCTCGGGAACACGGCTATAAGTAACCAGGGTAGCGCCATACCAACCCCAAGCGCGGCAAAAATCAGCAGAATAACCGATGACTCAGCAGCTAATGCAAAGGCCACTGCGGTGCCTAAAAAAGGCGCTGTACAAGGTGTTGCCAAAACGGTGGCCAGCATGCCTTGCAGGAAGTGCCCTTTGTAGCTGTCATCGCCGGCGGTTGCGGCACTGGTACTCAAAGAAGACGGCAATTTAAACTCAAAGGCGCCCATTAAGTTCAGTGCGAACAGCCAGGTAATAGCCACGAGTGCGGCAATAAAGTAAGGGTTCTGAAATTGAATACCCCAGCCGACAGAACCGCCTGACCAGCGAAGCGCCATAAGCCCCAGGGCAATGACCAGAAACGAGCTGATAATACCTAATGACGACGCGAAAAACTGCTTACGCACGACCTTCGGTTCTTGTACTCCTGACAGCATCAGGCTCTGAACTTTCAAACCCAGTACCGGCAACACGCAAGGCATAATGTTCAAAATAAGCCCACCAGCTAATGCCATAAGTAAAATGGCCCACAGCGGCGGTGCGTTATTAGCAATAGTGCCTGCGGTTAGCTGAATCTTATATTCAGCGGCAAACTTTTCATCACTGACTGTCGCTATAAGTTCAGCGCCGTTTAGGTCCGGCAGATCCAGCCAGTGACTAACGTCAACATTCGCCGTGAGCGAATTGCTTTCCACCTGAATATCTGGTGATGAAAACTCTGCGTCGGCCAAAGTCTCGTCGTTGCTGTGTATAAACAGCTGTGGGTTTTGCCAGCCACTGTCACGCTCTATGGTCAATTGAACGCGCTGGTTGGCGTCGGACCAAATAGCCTGCTTCACGTTATTGCTGTCGTATTCGCGAGGCACCTTGCCCGTGGCCTGATTAAAGGCAAACGCGCGATCACTGTCGACGGTCAGGGTGTCCAGATCAACGTGCAAGTCAATTGGGTAGTCCGTTAACACACAAACGGTGGTACAGGACGACATAGTCAGTGTACCGCTAATGTTTGCCTGCCGGGCATCGGGGCTTAGTTGTACCATTAACGGAAAGGTCAACGATCCCTGATACCCAACGGTATCAATACCCTGAATGCTGTAGCGCGAGGGCACCGGCCAGTGCCACTCAATATCGTTAATATTGGCTGATTTAGCCCAGTCAAAGGTTGGCGGTATGCCGCCTTCGCCGGGTGAACGCCAGTAGGTTTTCCAGCCTTCATCCAGCTCAACATGCAGCAGGGCGGGTAGTAGGTTGCGCTCAGCTTCATAGTGGCCGGTCAGTTCTAGCTTCACCGACACCGGTGGATGATCTTCATGACTCAGCCAACCGGTAGACGGCGTTTCTGCTAGGCTTTGCGCGCTGTAAATCAGCAGCGCAGCAATAAGCGATACGAGCCATAACGGTAAAATTTTATTCATACATTACTCCTGAAGTTAGTATTCCAAAGGTAAAAACCTGTTGGAAGCCTTACTCCAGAAAGCAACAAAATACGGCGTGGGGTCGCCTTTTACAGGAAAAGAAAAAGAGGGGAGGCGCTAATTGCTTGTTCACAGTGGCTTTCAGCGCCAAAGTCAGAAGAACAAAGAAAGACAGTGCCGCGTAGGTTATGTCTGACTTGAATTGTTGCAATAAGTGCGTTGTCTTGTCGCAGTCGGCTTCGGCGCCTTCGTGTTTTGCTTCCAGGTCCGCATGGCTTCCTACAAGCTGTTCAGCCGCGGGTGCAGCCTGATGCTTAGGACAGCCTTCCAGCCAACCAAAGTTTTGTCCCCAACACAGCATAAAAACCAGGAATAGCAATGGTGCTATATACCGACCTTTTCGACACTGTTGATTCAGTTGGTGGAACATGGCTTTTGGTGACCCTTGGTTATTCGGTTTACTCTTAATTAAGGCAAGATGATGACAGAAGTGGGTATAAAAGCAAGTGAGAGAAGGAATGATATCGGTCGTTGCTTGAAGTGTTTAGCTTACAGACAGGAATTTCCCCAAGGCTTATAGTTACGCCGTTGTTTAGTCACGGAGAGACAGATGGCGTTAGCGCGAGTTTATACCCGGGCATTGATAGGTATTCATGCGCCGGAAATTCGGGTTGAAGTGGATCTGGCAAGGGGAATGCCAGGCTTTACTATGGTCGGCATGCCGGCAACCACGGTTAAGGAGGCTCGTGATCGGGTCAAAACCGCCTTGATGAACGCGGGATTTGAATACCCGCCAGCCACGCGTATTACAGTGAATTTGGCGCCAGCGGATATCCCCAAAACCGGGGCGCGTTATGATTTGGCCATAGCGGTGGGGATATTGGCGGCTTCGGGACAAATACCGGACAGTATTTTAGAGCAAGCAGAATTCTATGGTGAGCTGGCGTTAACCGGCGAGTTGCGGGCTGTGAATGGTTTAATCCCAGCCTTATTGGCGTGTCGTAATAAAAAGCGGCAGGCGTTTGTGCCTATTGCTAACGAGCAGGAAGCCGGGTTAGTACGTGAACAAAAGAGCTGGTTGTCGGCCGATTTGGTCAGTGTTTATGAACATTTGCACGATCACCAGCCACTGAGGGAATCAAAGCCGATAAATTGGGCAAAGGAATCATCGAACCATGATGGCGACTTAGCCGACGTGGTTGGGCAGGAGCAGGCAAAACGAGCTTTGTTGTTGTCGGCGGCCGGTAAGCACCACTTGTTGTTCGTCGGGCCGCCAGGTACGGGAAAAACCATGCTTGCGCAACGGCTTAATGGCATATTACCTCCACTGACCGAGCAGGAAGCCATGGAAATTGCTGCGGTGAAGTCGGTGTCTTTTGATTACCATCATGCGGAGGCGTTAACACGGCGCGAGCTGCGAAATCCGCACCATACCTGTACAGCCGCTGCGCTTGTGGGAGGTGGAGCGGGTAATTCTGTTCGTCCGGGAGAAATATCCTTAGCAAACAACGGGTTATTGTTTTTAGATGAGATGCCCGAGTTCAGTCGACATGTATTGGACTGCTTACGTGAACCACTCGGAAGCGGTGAAATTACCATTAGTCGTGCAGGATACAACGTCAAATTCCCGGCTAACTTTCAGCTGGTTTGCGCGCTGAACCCTTCGCCCTGCGGTCAATTCGATGGCTCCTTAGCTAACTGCCGTTCTACCCCGGATCAAATCTTAAAATACTTAAGTAAACTCTCAGGACCGCTGTTAGATCGTATTGATATACAGGTGATGGTGCCCCGAGAGAGCGAGTCTATGAGTTTAAAGGGGGCAACTAAGCACAAGACTCAGCCCATGACCTCATTACAAGCAAAAAGCTTAGTCGAGAAAGCTCGGCATCGCCAACTAATGCGACAAGGTTGCTTAAACAGCGAGTTAAAACCAAAAGTGTTAAAGCAGATATGTTTTTTGTCTGAACAAAGCGAAGCTTTTTTGGCAAAAGCGGCCGAGAAAATGAAATTGTCGCATCGGGCCTATCACCGAACACTTCGTTTAGCCCGAACCATTGCCGATTTAGCCGACAGCAAAAAAATAGAACAACAGCATCTGGCAGAGGCATTGAATTATCGTGCGTTGGATCGGCTTATCGAGCAGGTGCAGAGCTTATGATGCTGCCGCATCAGGTTCGGTCCCAATTTATTTATGAGCCTTTTGTATATACAGATGTATTACGCTACAATTCAATGGAGGAGTTGTGCTGGAAATTAGCGATAAAGTTAGGGAAAAACTAAAGAACAAGCATAACGTCTCAGAAAGCATGATCAGAGAGGCTTTTGCAAATAGACAAGGTGGCTTCTTGAAAGATCAAAGAGAGAAGCATGGCACCATTCCACCTACTCAATGGTTTGTATCCGAGACAGATAACGGGGTAAAGCTAAAAGTTTGCTTCATTCATTCTAACGGAGTTATCTATATAAAGACTGCTTATGAAGCTAATTCGTTAGAGCAAAAAATCTATGAAAAGTATGGAAGCTAAAAATATCCCGGCATGAATTGGAGAGTCGTATGAAAAAAGAAGATATCAGAGAAGCGGTTGAGCAAGATGAAAAATGGGATAGTGGTGAATTAGGTCAAGAAGAAGCTTATGTAGAACGTGTGGGATTTGACCAGGCAATTGAAGATGCAATCAATCAGTCTGTGCGACTGCGGCCTATATCTATTCGTATGGAAGAAGAGCTCATCGACGATTTGAAGACCATCGCAGAGCATTATAACTTGGGATACCAACCGCTAATTAGGCAACTCCTGAAGCGATTTGTGGCATCGGAAAAGAAAGTTCTGAAGCAAAGAGCTCAGGTCATGGAAATCAAGGGCCCAGAAGATAAAGAAGCCGAAGAAGGGTAGCCTGACGCTATTGCGTCAGGTGCGATTTGCCTGTCTATGCCAAGAGGTAAAATAACTTTTGGTGGTTAGCTTGACCCCCCACCTGACGTGAACGTCAGGCTACGAAGCCAGCAACCTCAGTGCTCGCGAATAAGCCACTGTTTGAACAATTCGACAAAACGTTCCAGCTGTTCACGGCTGACATCCAGATGGCATACCAACCGCAGCTTTTGGCCGCTGGGCAGTTTAATATCATTCTCAGTCATCAGTTCCCGCAAGCTGTCCGCCGGTAAACTGTCCGATAGCTCGACAAAGGTCATGTTGGTACCGGAATAGCGGACTTTGGCTTCGGTACCTGCCAGCAACTCAGAAAGTTGTTCAAACAACCATTTCGCGTTGTCGTGGTCCTGCTGTATACGCTCAAACTGATGCGTTAACGCGTAATCAATGGCTACGGCAACAAACCCGGCCTGACGCATACCGCCGCCGACCATTTTGCGCCAACGTCGAGCGTGGGCAATTAATTCTTTTGAGCCTGCCAGCAGTGAACCAATAGGCGCACCAAGACCTTTTGAACAACATAGAGACACGCTGTCGAAAGGCGCGGCGAGTTCCGCCATGCTGCGGCCGCTGGCAACAACGGCGTTGGGCAAGCGCGCGCCGTCTAAATGCATCGACAAACCATTTTGATCGGCCAGAATACGGGCTTTATCAAAATAGGCCTGGTCTATTAACTGCCCGCCGTGGGTATTTTCAAAGGCCAGCAAGCGGGTAATGGGAAAGTGCGGGTCGTTGGGTTTTATACGCTTTTCAATAGTTTCAAGCGACAAGGTGCCATCGGCTTCTACTTCTACCGTCTGTGGCACTATGCTGCCTAAAACTGCAGCGCCTCCGGCTTCGTAGCGGTATGTGTGATACTCCTGACCGACAATGTACTCTTCGCCGTTACGACAGTGGCTCATTAACCCCAGCAAGTTACTTTGGGTACCCGAGCTGCACAGCAAAGCATCTTCTTTACCCAGCAACTCTGCCACCCGCTTTTCCAGTGCGTTAATTGACGGGTCTTCACCATAGACATCATCGCCGACGGTAGCCTCGGCGATTGCAGTGCGCATTGCAGCGCTGGGAAGGGTTACGGTATCACTGCGTAAATCCAGCATAACAGCCTCATTTTGGGGTTAGTTATAACAACTATCATCCGGTTCTAAGCGCAAGGTTGTTTAGCGAGCTCAGTCAAGGGATAATGGCCTAATATTGAACCAGACACTCGACAACAAAGCGAGCCAATATGAAAGTTTTTAATAATGTAATGGAAATGGTCGGCAACACGCCAATGGTGCGCGTTACCAATATGGACACCGGCCCGTGCGAGCTGTATTTAAAACTCGAGCTGCAGAACCCGGGCGGCTCAATTAAAGACCGTATTGCGGTGGAAATGGTTGAACAGGCTGAAAAGCAAGGCAAATTAAAGCCGGGCGATACCATTATTGAAGCGACTGCCGGTAATACCGGGCTGGGTCTGGCGTTAGTGGCGGCGAGCAAAGGTTATCCGCTGAAAATTGTTATGCCGGACAAAATGAGCCAGGAGAAAGTAAACAACCTGCGCGCTATGGGTGCCGAAGTGGTACAGACGCGCTCCGACGTACAAAAAGGCCACCCTGAGTATTATCAGGATATGGCAGCGCGCATGGCGGAAGAGAACGGTTATTACTATGTTAACCAGTTTGAGAATCCGGCAAACGTCGATGCTCACTACAAAACCACAGGTCCGGAAATTTGGGAACAAATGGAAGGTAAACTGGATGCGTTCGTTTGTGGTGTTGGCTCTGGCGGAACCTTAACCGGTGTTGGCCGTTATTTACGCGAACAAAAAAGCGATATCGACTTAGTATTGGCTGATCCGGCAGGCTCTATTTTAGAACCATTGGTTAACCGTAACGAAGAAGTGGAAGCTGGTAGCTGGTTGGCCGAAGGCATTGGTGAAGATTTTATCCCGACCATTTGTGATATTAAATTAGCCAATACTGCATTTGCCATTTCTGATAAGGAAGGCATGCAAACCGCGCGTAAAGTACTGGAAAAAGAAGGCGTTATGGTCGGTTCATCAAGCGGAACTTTAATTGCAGCGGCGCTGCGTTATTGCCAACAACAAACCGAGCCAAAACGCGTTGTGACGCTAGCTTGTGATACGGGTAACCGTTACTTGTCCAAGCTGTTCAACGACGACTGGATGCGTGAGCAAAACCTGCTGTAATACTTGTTGTAAATTAAGGAACCGAATCATGGCAAATGAAAAAACGATGAAATTCGCGACGCGCGCCATTCACGGCGGGCAGTCTCCGGAGCCTGTTACCGGTGCGGTAATGCCTCCTATTTTTACCAGCTCTACCTATGCTCAGGAAAGCCCGGGCCAACACAAAGGTTTTGAGTATTCACGCTCACACAACCCCACGCGTTTTGCCTGGGAACGTTCGGTTGCATCGCTGGAAGGTGGCAAGCAAGGGCTGGCTTTTGCGTCTGGCATGGCAGCAACCTCGACCATTCTTGAACTGCTGGACAGCGGCGATCACATCGTTGCTATGGACGATTTATACGGCGGTAGCTTCCGCTTATTCGATAAAGTGCGCGGACGCTCTGCTGGCCTGAAATTCTCTTATGTCGACTTAGCTGACTTAAGCGCAGTGGAAGCCAGCATTCAGGACAACACCCGCATGATTTGGGTCGAGACGCCAAGCAACCCGATGCTGAAACTGGTCGACATTGAAGCCATCGTTAAACTGGCGAAGAAAAAGAACCCGGACATTATTGTGGTGGTGGACAACACCTTCGCTACGCCGTTTAACCAGCGTCCGCTGGAGATGGGCGCAGACATGGTTATGCATTCGGCAACCAAATACCTCAATGGTCACTCTGATATGGTCGGCGGTATTGCTGTTGTGGGCGACAATGACGACCTGGTTGAGCGTATGCTGTTCTTACAGAACTCAGCAGGTGCTATTGCCGGTCCGTTTGACTCATACCTGGCACTGCGCGGCGTGAAGACGTTGGCATTGCGTATGCGTCATCACAACGAAGCGGCAATGGAATTAGCTAAGTGGCTTGAGCAACACCCGAAAGTGGAAAAAGTCATTTACCCGGGACTTGAAAGCCATCCTCAGCACGAGTTGGCTAAAAAGCAGATGCAGGGCTTTGGCGGCATGATTTCTATTTTACTGAAAGGTGATTTAGAAGCGGCGCGCAAATTCCTGGAGTCGGTAGAAGTGTTTGCTCTGGCGGAAAGCCTGGGCGGCGTTGAATCGCTGATTGAGCACCCGGCTATTATGACTCACGCATCGGTTCCAAAAGAGAATCGTGAGAAGTTAGGCATTCTGGATAACTTCGTGCGGGTGTCTGTTGGTATTGAAGATCTGGATGATCTTAAAGCCGACTTAGACAACGCGCTTAATGCATTTTAATCGCTATTAACGATTAAAAATTCAATATTTAATATGTAAAACCGGCCTTTGGGTCGGTTTTTTACTTTTAATTTCATAGACTTATACAAAGTTTTACAGTTTAGTCATAATTGAGTAGTCTTTATCTATCAGTAATTACTTGCGAGTAAAAGCTGATTTAGAACAAAAAACAGAAACGCAAAGACGTTTTTTAAATAACGAAAAGGAAAGACTTATGCTATTGAGCCTCATGGTACTCCAAGGACTCGTAGCCGCTCTATTGTTTTATACTTTAGTGGGCCAGCATCAGAAAAAACCACTATGGAATTTGTTAGCGGTATTAACCGCCGGTTTCATTCCACCGGTAAACTGGGCGCTTCTTGTGTTCGCTATTGGTGTCAGAATGTGGCGTCGTTCGCCGCAAACCAGTACACCACAAAACATAACGGCAAAGCTCAGCCATTAAGTGGCTAAAGAGCAAGGCAATTTAGCAGTATGTCAGACACAACTAATGTACGACCCTTTCATTTAGCCATTCCTGTCAGCTCACTCGATAATGCCCGTGCGTTTTATGGCGATGTGCTTGGGCTGTCACAGGGACGCAGCAGTGACGAATGGATAGACTGGAACTTCTTTGGTCACCAGTTTGTGACTCATGTAGCACCCAATGTTGCCGGTTTAAAAAATCACAGCGGCGTTGATGGTCATTCGGTTCCTGTTCCACATTTTGGCGTTGTCTTATTACGTGACGACTGGGAAGCGTTGGCAGAACGTGTGAAAGCTGCGGATATTGAGTTTGTCATAGAACCCTACATTCGCTTTAAAGGTAAGCCAGGCGAGCAGGGCACCATGTTTTTCTACGATTACTGCGGTAATGCGCTAGAATTCAAGACCTTCAACGACGACAGTCAAATCTTCGCAACCTAAGTTTTGATATAGGCTCGACTACTGGCGCAGCTTTATATCTTCCGGCTGCGCTGCAACATTACCACCGCTCAGCACCAACCCCACTCGTTTACCTTCAAATAGCGACTTATTTTGTATAACCGCAGCTAAAGCGATAGCAGACGACGGTTCCACAATAATTTTCAGATGATGCCAAATCAGCTTCATGGCGCTTAGGGTGTCTTCATCCTTCAAGACTAAGATACCGCAGATACGTTGCTGAATAATGGCAAACGGCAATTCACCGATTTGAGTCAGTAAGCCATCGCACAGGCTTTTCGCGGGTAACGCCGGTTGCCGCTCTCCGGCTTTTAATGACAAGAAAGCATCATTCGCTAATTCCGGCTCCGCACCGAACACTTGTATTTCGGTACCGTCGCAGGCAAGACAAGCTCCTGAAAGCAAGCCCCCACCACCCAGTGGCGTGATTACAGCATCCAGTGCGTCAGTTTGCTCCAGTAACTCAAGTGTTGCTGTGCCCTGACCGGCAATAATGTCGGCATGATCATAAGGCGGTATAAAGTGACTTTTACCTTCCTTTTGCCACTTGGCCACAATGGCTTCACGCGCTGCCATACCGGGTTCTATGTCGGTAGTTTCCGCACCACCGGCTTCAATATTTTGCCGTTTTATTGCGGGAGCATTAATGGGTACACCCACTTTTACTTTTACACCCAAAGCTTTACCTGCATGGGCTAATGCCGCACCATGATTGCCGGAAGACACGGTGATAACCCCTTGCTGGCGCTGCTCCGGGCTAAGCTTAAGTAGCGCGTTAGTGGCACCACGGAACTTAAAGGCCCCGGTACGTTGCAAATTCTCGCATTTGAAAAATAATTCGCAGCCCAATTGCTGATTTAACGCAGGGTTTGTCAGCACAGGGGTCTTGACGGTATAGCTATTAATTCTTTGCTGCGCTTGTACGACATCGGCATGGCAGGGGAGCGATAACTTCGGCATAATACGAGCCCTTAACGAATAAAACGACACAGTGATAAGCATACACTGTCTGGAGCCGGAACGTGAGTCAACTCGATACCTTTCAGCGCATACGCGAACTGCCGCGTGAACAGCAAATTGTTATAGCGTTATATTTGTGCGAACGCATGGTTCCTAATTACGACTTCTTCCATCAGTTAACCGGCTTTGGCGACAGTAAACCTTTGCACGGCACGCTAAATGCCTGCTGGGACTGGGTCGCGAACCCGAAGAAAACGAAGATTAACTTTGCCCGCTGGCAGGAAAAAGTCGACGAGCAAACGCCCAGTGAATACGGGCACGATATGCTGGGTGTCTACCCGGCAATGGATGCCTGCACGGCGTTGAGTACGTTGTTGCAGGGGCTGCTGGACGATAACGGATCTAACTTTCTGGATGTGGCAAAAATATCACAAGCCAGTGTGGCGAAATTTATTGAATTAAATGACGCCGAAGAAGTGGGTACCGAGCAGTTAAAAGAACACGTTCAGAACCATGAATTAATGGAATACGAAGTTGCGATTCAGCAGGCTATGATCAACTTTCTTGAACAACAGCCTGCGGTAAACAGAGCTTTGGTAAGCCAGTTAAAAATGATGCTTAACGACGAGGGGGTGTCGAACCTTGGTCTGGCTTTGGACGCTGAAGAATAGACAGCCAGGCGAAAATGCCAAAGGCCAGAATTTGCCAGCTGTCGCCTTTGCGCCAGGGAAAGGCTTCTTTCATAGTGGCAACAAAAATACCAAGCAGCAGCAAGTGAGTAATAACCATAATGGCTAATAATAAGCTCAGCAAACCAATGGACTGAGTGCTGAGCTCGCCGTTAGCTCCTGCAAGCAGAGCAAAAAGACCCAGCCAGATAACGGCAAAAACCACTTTGCCCGCAATAATAATAACTTTCATGCTATGTCCTTCGTCAGTAAGCGAAAGCAAACTTGTCCGTGAGTTTTCTCTTTGAACACACGCCAGTTTGCCGGTAATTTCAAAGGCCACTCTTTTTCTGTTTCCAGATACACCTGATTGTCGGCTGCCAGCCAGTTGCTTTCATCCAGTAGTTTTAATGTTTTATCAGCCAGACCTTCGCGAAACGGCGGGTCAATAAAAACCATGTCGTAGGCTTCAGCGGATTCAGTTTGCAGCCAGTCGAGTGCGTTATGAGTAATAACATCAATGTTTTCGCTGCTTAACAAGGTGACATTATTCTGTAACTGCAGGCTTACCGTTTTTACGGCCTCTATCAGGGTCACTTGAGCCGCTCCACGCGACGCAGCCTCGAAACCTAAGCTGCCACTGCCGGCAAATAAGTCCAGCACCCGGGCGTCAGTAATGTCCCACTGCAGCCAGTTAAACAGAGTTTCGCGTACGCGGTCCGTGGTGGGACGTAAACCCGGGCTGTCGGCAACGGGAAGGCGACGACCGCGCCATTTTCCGCCAATAATCCGATAGTCGCCGCTGGCGCTTGTCTGGCGTTTTTGTCTCACTCTGTGGCTTCCTTTATTCAGACCGTCGTCAGTTTGTTAACAGCATGGTAAACTAAAGCCTATAGTTTAACGATTCCTGCGTGTCAGTTCCAAGGAAACCAATATGTCGATGTTTTCGCTGTTTAAGAAAAAGCGTAATAAGAAAGCACCCGAGGCCGAAGAGAAAAAAGAAGATGCAGTAGTAGAAGAACAGGAGCAGCAAGAGCCTGAACCAGAAGCTGAGCCTGAATCTAAGCCTCAGGACGAGCCGAAACCAGAAAGAACCGAGACACGCGAAGAATTGCCCAGTGCAGTTGACGACTGTGCGCAAGTTACTGCTGAATCGCATGCTGCAAAAACTGCTCCGGAAGCGAAAGAAGCAGCTCAACCAGAAGTGGTTAACGAGCCTGAGCCCACAGCTGAACCAGAGCCAGAATCAGAAACTAAATCCGAAGCTAAACCTGAACATAAGCCAGAACATAAACCAGAACCAACCGAAGTCGCACCGAAAGAGAAGGGTGAGAAGAAAGGTTTCTGGGCACGTCTGACCCAAGGTTTACGCAGAACTTCCGGTTCTATCGGTTCAGGTCTTATTGGCGTATTCCGTGGTAAGAAAATTGATGACGACCTGTTTGAAGAACTCGAAACTCAGCTATTAATGGCAGATTTGGGTGTCGCGACCACCACCAAAATTATTGATAATCTGACAAAACAAGCTGACCGCAAGCAGTTAAAAGACGCGGAAGCTTTGTATGAGCTGTTACAAGAGCAGTTAGCCGAGATTTTAAAACCAGTCGATAAGCGTCTGGAGATACCGGAATCTGACTCGCCTTATGTGATTCTAATGACCGGCGTAAACGGTGTGGGCAAAACCACCACTATTGGCAAGCTGGCTAAGCAGTTTAAAGCTGAAGGTAAGTCGGTAATGCTGGCCGCCGGCGATACTTTCCGTGCGGCGGCGGTAGAACAGCTTCAGGTGTGGGGCGAGCGTAACGACATTCCGGTTATTGCTCAGCATACCGGAGCCGACAGCGCTTCTGTTCTGTATGACGCGCTGCAGGCTGCTAAAGCTCGAGACGTTGATGTGCTTATTGCGGACACCGCCGGACGCCTGCAAAATAAAGCCAACTTAATGGAAGAACTGAAAAAGCTGGTTCGGGTAATGAAAAAGCTGGATCCGGAAGCACCGCACGAAGTGATGCTGACGCTTGACGCTGGTACCGGACAGAATGCTATTAGTCAGGCAAAACTCTTTACCGAGGCTGTGGGCGTTTCGGGTATTGTGATGACTAAGCTTGACGGCACCGCAAAAGGCGGGGTGATTTTCGCGGTCGCAGACCAGTTCGCTATTCCTATTCGCTATATTGGTGTGGGCGAAAGCTTAGAAGATTTACGGCCTTTTGTGGCAAAGGACTTTATCGCGGCGCTATTTGACCGTAACGTAGATGAATCAGAACAGACAACAGCGAGTTAATCATGATCCGCTTTGAGCAAGTCAGTAAAACCTATCGTGGAGGCCATCAGGCGCTTAGCCATGTCGACTTTCACGTAGAGCCCGGTGAAATGGCTTTTTTAACGGGTCATTCCGGCGCGGGTAAAAGTACCTTGCTCAAACTCATCAGTTTAATGGAAAGACCAACCGCAGGCCGGGTGCTGATTAACGGGCACGATTTGCGAAAAATTAAGCCATCGCAAGTGCCTTATGTGCGCCGTGACATTGGCATGATTTTTCAGGATCACCGCTTGCTGATGGATAAAACTGTATTTGATAACGTTGCGCTGCCGTTGATTATTGAAGGCTACAGTGTTCAGGAGGCGCGCAAGCGTGTCGTGGCTGCGCTGGAGAAAGTGGGTATAGCCGACAAAGTAAAACATTATCCGAAAATGTTATCCGGTGGTGAGCAGCAACGAGTGGGTATTGCCCGCGCTATTGTGACCAAACCGCCTTTGCTACTGGCCGATGAGCCCACCGGTAACCTCGATCCTAAGCTGTCGATGGAAATTATCCGGCTGTTTGAGGAATTTAATAAAGTGGGTGTTGCTGTCCTCATTGCCACTCACGATTTAGGCCTTATTGCGCGCCTACGCTATCGCACGCTCACTTTAAAAGACGGACGTATGATTAACGATGGTCTGGAGGACAGTGAACTATGAGTTTATTGTTCCGCAACCGCAGCATTGAAAAAGGTGCCAGTAATCGCGGGCGCTTACCCTGGTGGCGCAGACTCGTTATGGTTCCTGTGCATCATGCCCAGCAGGCCATTGCGAGTTTAGGCGAGTTGTGGCGTAATCCTTTTGCTTCTCTTATGACCATGGCGGTACTGGGGCTGAGTCTGACGCTACCGTCGTCACTTTACGTGTTAGTCAAAAATACTACCAGTATTGCTGATAATTGGCAGGAAGCCTCTGAAGTTACCTTGTTTTTAAGGAAGGATCTGCAGCAATCTGAAGTCGATACATTAAAAACGCAAACGGAACTCTCCGAAGGTGTTGAGTCAGTGCGCCTTATTCCAAAAGAGCAGGGGTTGGAAGAGTTTAAGAAAGAGTCGGGCTTTGGTGAAACACTGGATTACCTGTCATCAAACCCGCTGCCGGACGTGTTGGTCGTTATTCCGGCTGAGTCGCATCGATCGCCCCAGCGGGCCGAGGAATTGCTCAACCGGCTGGAAAAACAACGCGAAGTCGCTTACGCGAAAATGGACCTGGAATGGCTTAACCGACTACAGGGAATTCTCAATTTAATTGAAGATATTCTTGGAGCGCTGGCTGTGGTGCTGTGTTTGTCGGTGGTGCTTATTGTAGGGAACACCATTCGGTTAAATATACTGTCCAAACGTGACGAAATTATGGTGATGAAACTGGTCGGCGCGACTAACGCTTTTATTCAGCGTCCTTTTTTATACACCGGTGTCTGGTACGGCATTATTGGCGGGCTGGTTGCCTGGTTGGCAACCGCGTTACTGATCTGGTGGGTCGAGAGCGCCGTAGTAGATTTAACTGAACTTTACGAAACGCCTTTCCAATTAAATGGTCTGACGTTAGGCGAGCTGTTGATTATATGGTTGGTCGCTGTGGGATTAGGTTTAGCAGGTTCTTACTTAGCTGTAAGACGTCATATACAAAGCATAGAACCAGAATAAAATGGGGTTGCGAAAGCCATAGGCTTAGTTATACTGAATTACCTGATCTGCAATGATCATAATGGAACTTTTAGACTCAAAAAGGGTCTTAAAAGCTGACTGAAAAAGCAGTAATTAAGTCGGTATTTTAAGTAGAGGTTGTTAAATGAGCACTGAATTAAACACTATGGCATTATCGGTTCCCCAAGGGGCAGGACTCGACGGCTATATTCAGTCAGTCAACCGTATTCCTATGCTCACCGCCGAAAAAGAAAAGGCGTTGGCAACAAGATTATACGAGAACAGTGACCTTGATGCAGCGAAAGAACTCATCATGTCGCATCTCCGTTTTGTGGTACATGTAGCTCGTAGTTATTCGGGTTATGGTCTGCCGCAAGCCGATTTAATTCAGGAAGGCAATATTGGCCTAATGAAGGCCGTGAAACGCTTTGACCCATCGGTTGGTGTGCGTCTGGTATCTTTTGCTGTTCACTGGATAAAAGCAGAAATTCATGAGTACGTGCTGCGTAACTGGCGCGTTGTTAAAGTGGCAACCACTAAAGCACAGCGTAAGTTGTTCTTTAACCTGCGTAAAATGAAAAAGCGTTTAGGTTGGTTTAGCCAGAAAGAAGTTGAAACGGTAGCTAACGAGTTGGGTGTCAGTACTAAAGAAGTGCTGGAAATGGAAACTCGCATGAGCGCTCACGATCAAGCGTTTGAACTGAGTTCAGACGACGATGACTCGAAAGAGGGCAGTGCCTACTCTCCGGCGATGTACCTGGAAGACAAGCGCTCCGACTTAGCTGCAGAAATTGAAGCGAAAGACTACGAAAACCACACACAGCAGAAACTGCTGGGTGCAATGAGTCACTTAGATGAGCGTAGTCAGGATATCGTCCAGTCTCGCTGGTTATCGGAAGACAAAACGACGCTGCATGACCTGGCAGAAAAATACGAAGTCTCGGCAGAGCGTGTTCGCCAGCTCGAACAAAACGCGATGAAAAAACTTCGTCTCGCAATGAGCTAAATGAAGTGCCGCATTGGCTGCGGCGCTTGCTGCATAGCCCCCTCAATTAGTTCTCCCATCCCCGGTATGCCTAACGGCAAACCGGCGGGTGTGCGTTGTGTTCAACTCGATGATGATAATTTGTGTCGTTTATTCGGGAAGCCAGAGCGGCCGAAAGTGTGTGGCGAGTTTTCTGCCGATGACTATGTTTGTGGTGAAACTCGCGACGAAGCGCTTATTTTGCTGACGTCACTGGAAGAAGATACCCATTGCGGTTAGCCACAGTGGTTAACTCAGATACGAATACCAACTCAATACCCTGTTCTTGTAATTGCGGTAGTTGCTTTTGCAAAAAGCTCAGGGTTTCCGGGTAAGGATGTCCAATACCTATGGCTTGTCCCTGACGTTTGGCTATACTCAGCAGTTGCTCAAATTGCTGCTGTAAATAGGGCTCATCAACCTGGTTATCAAGAAACACATGTCTGTGCGATGTCCGTACGCCAAATTCTCCCGCCATTTGTTCTGCAACGCTGAACTCAGATGTCCGGCTATCAATAAAAAAGAGTTTGCGGGAGGCTAATGTTTCCATCACTGCCTGCATTGGCATGTGTAGCTGAGTTAACTTGCTGCCCATATGATTATTGACACCAGTAACGTAAGGTATTGAGTCCAGGGCATCAACCAGTTGCAGTTTGATCTGTGCATTGTTCATATCTGCCGTAACCACACCGGGACCCGGGCGGTTATTTTCAACGGCTTCCATTGGCATATGCAGTAATATCTGTTTTTTCTGATGATGGCCGCGTAAGGCGAAGGCGCGGGCATAAGGGGTATAGGGCAGCACTGCGAAACTGATATTACCAGGTAGCAGAGCTGCTTTTAAATCGTTTTTATTATTGCCTATATCATCGATAACAATGGCTATCTTAGAGGCATAAGCTGGCGTCATCAGGCACACCAGTAAACCCAAAGAAAGTACAAGCTTCAACATCAGCGTATCCAGTTACTTGGGTTTTGTGGACGCCCCTGATGGCGAATTTCAAAGTAAAGTGCCGCACTATTACGTGAACCAGACTGACCCATCAGTGCAATTTCTTCGTCCTTACGGACTTTATCGCCAACCGCTTTTGTTAATGTCTGGTTGTGGCCATATAAGCTCATATAACTCTCACCGTGGTCAATAACGATGACTAAACCAAAGCCTCGCAGCCAGTCTGCATATACCACGCGGCCGTTAGCAATAGAGCGGACCGGTTGGCCGTTTTGTCCTTCAATGAGCACACCTTTCCATTCAAGCGGACCTTCGCGGCGTTGTCCAAACAAGCGTTTCACATCTCCGTCACTTGGCCAGCGAAGTTGATTCTTGACTGCCTGCAGGCCAACTAGACGAACGTCTTTTTGCTGAGCAAGCGCGGTTTCAATGGCACTTAATACCTGCTCTAATTGCTCCCGGCTTTGCTCCAGTTGATTCACCCGGGACCGGTCTTTACGTTGCAGTTGTTGCAGCTCTGCTAACTTCTCTTCCTGCCGGTGTTGCTGCTGCTCCAGTTGTGCGCGTTGTTCTTGTTGTTCGGCCTGTAAGCTCGCTAACTGGTTTTGTTGCTGCTTAAGTTGTTCTGTCAGCGTGGCAATTTCTTCCTGAGTGCGCCGAATAACTTCAATCTCTTCAACTCTGGCGGCATTCATGTATTGGTAATAGCTCAACATTCTTTCAAACTGGCCAGGGTCTTGCTGGTTTAACAGCATTTTCAGAAAGTCGTGTTTACCGTTCATATAAGCGGAAACCAGCTGATCTTCCAGTTGTGTCATCTGCTGCTTTTGTTTTTGCTTAAGCTCTTCGCGGCGTTGTTCTGAGTCAGCTATTTCTGCAGTAATTTCTTTAAGTTCGGTTTCGGTCTGGCGCAAAGAGCCGGCTATTTCTGAGGTTTTTATTTCCAGATCACGCAGTTGTCGTTCAGTTGAGTTTAGTGCACTGCTTCGCTCTTCTATAGCCTGCAAACGCTTAGCCAGTTCCTCTTTAACCGCTGCAATTTCGGCTTGAGTCGAGGCTTTATCATCCTCGCTATAGTCCTGCGCTAAACCGGGGCTGATAACAACCAGCCCCAGCGCCACTGCCCAAAACAGCCTTATTGGCATAAGTTAATCCTGTTCTAACGTCATTAGCGACGTACCGGTCATTTCGTCCGGCTGCTCCATGCCAATTAAATGCAGTATGGTCGGTGCAACGTCTGACAGGCGTCCATTTCGGGCTTTAGCCGGTCGGCCCACATAAATAAAAGGCACAAGTTCGTTCGTATGAGCGGTATGTGCCTGCCCGGTAGTGGCGTCACTCATTTGCTCTGCGTTGCCATGGTCTGCCGTTATCAGACATTCACCACCAACAGCTTCTAATGCCGAAACCACTCGTCCGACACTATGATCAACGGCTTCACAAGCTTTAACGGCGGCATCAAAATTACCAGTATGTCCAACCATGTCACCGTTCGGGTAGTTGCAAATCACAACATCAAAGGCCTGAGACTCAATGGCTGCAACCAACTCGTCGGTAAGTTGTTCTGAGCTCATTTCTGGCTGTAAGTCGTAGGTTTTAACTTTAGGTGAAGGAATAAGAACACGCTTTTCGCCTTCAAATTCCTGCTCGCGTCCGCCACTGAAAAAGAAAGTAACGTGTGCGTATTTTTCGGTCTCGGAAATGCGCAGCTGAGTTTTATCATGCTTAGCAAGCCATTCACCCAGAACATTATTCAAAGGCTCGGGTGGGAAGGCGCTGGGCGCTTCTAAGGTATCGGCATATTGGGTCAGCATAACGAATTCGCTAATGTCAGCGCGCGAGCCACGATCAAAACCGTCGAAGTCTTTGTCGACGAAGGCTTGAGTCATTTCACGGGCACGGTCAGCACGGAAGTTCATAAAAAATACGGAATCGCCATTAGCAATTGGAGCAGGCTGACCAATAACTACCGGAGTGACAAACTCATCGGTTTCCCCGCGTTCATAGGCGTTTTCTACTGCGTCTGTTGCGTTGGCAGATGTTACCCCTGAAAGACCGTGATAAACCGCTTTGTAAGACTGTTCAATGCGCTCCCAGCGCTTGTCTCTGTCCATGGCGAAGAAGCGGCCACTTAAGGTGGCGAAACGACCTTTGCCTAAACGTGCAAATAAAGCTTCAAAACGTTCAATGGAAGGCAGTGCCGATTTCGGTGGTGTATCACGACCATCTAAGAAAGCATGCAGGTAAACGTCTTCTGCGCCTTGCTCAACCGCCATTTCTATCATTGCGACCAGATGGTCTTCGTGGCTGTGAACACCGCCGGCAGAGAGCAACCCCATAATATGGACTGCACCCTTAGCAGCTTTGGCTTTTTTCAGGGCGTCGCAAAGTATCGTGTTACTGAAAAAACTGCGGTCAGAAATGGCTTTGCTAATGCGGGTAAAGTCCTGATAAACAATGCGGCCAGCGCCTAAATTAACGTGACCGACTTCGGAATTACCCATTTGGCCGTCAGGTAAACCAACTGCGCCACCGGAGCCATCGACCAAACAATGCGGGTATTTTTCCCATAAACGATCCATAACCGGAGTATTCGCTTTGGCTATCGCATTATCAGGTGCATCTTCACGGTAACCCCAGCCATCCAGAATCAACAATACCAAAGGTTTTATCGTAGGAGTCATAATGGGCCTCATTGCTCGGTGTTTTCACAGATGAAATTAGCCAACATTCTACTCGATTTCCAGAGCTTACGCATCCACCCAAGATTTTTCTGGAAACTGCGATTTGTACAGGTATACTCTTGACCCGCAACTCTTTTCTGTTACCGACGAATACTGGTAGGTCTTATGCAAGAAATTATGGAATTTGTCAAAAGCAACCCGATGATGAGTGGTATCTGGGTTGTGCTGCTAGTCGCACTGATTGTGACCACGATTCGCTCGGCTATGTCACCGACAAAAAATTTAGAACCGCAAGAGGCCACGGTATGGGTAAACCGCGGTGATGGCGTTTTTGTTGATATTCGTAGTCCGGATGAATTTAAGAAAGGACACATTCACGGATCGGTGTCATTACCGATGGAAAAAATTAAACAAAAAGAACTTTCCTCTATTGAAAAGTTCAAAGAAGCCCCCATTGTGATAGTCTGTGCAACAGGAATGACGGCAAAATCGGCAGTTAGCCAGCTAACGGCTGAAGGCTTTACTCAAGTTGCTGTGCTGCAAGGTGGTATGAACACATGGCGCAGCGCCAAATTGCCGGTTTCGCAGAAAAAATAATAAAATTCGTCTAATACTTAAAAAAGAATAGGAAGTAAAATCATGGCTGAAGAACAGCAAGCAAACGGCGCAGCAGCTGAAAACCAACAGCAGCAAGTACAATTCGCTATTCAGCGTATCTACGCTAAAGACATCTCTTTCGAAACTCCAAGCTCTCCGGCTATTTTCCGTAAAGAATGGAAGCCTGACCTTAAATTAGACCTGAACGTTAAACACGAAAAAATTGAAGACGGTGTTTACGAAGTGGTACTGACTCTGACGGCAACTAACAAAGTTGAAGACGACGTTGCTTTCCTTTGTGAAGTACATCAGGCGGGTATTTTCACTATTGGTGAAGAAGTTCAGGACGGCCAACTGGCACACATGCTGGGTTCTTTCTGCCCGAACATTTTGTTCCCTTACGCTCGTGAGTGCGTTTCAAACCTTGTTAACCGTGCGACTTTCCCACAGTTGAACCTGGCTCCTGTTAACTTTGATGCGATTTTCCAGCGTCACATGCAGCAGCAAGCTGAACAGGCTCAGGGTCAGCAAACTGCAGACGCGTAAGCAGATACAATAATGCAGACACCTCAGGTGACAGTATTAGGGGCGGGCTCTTACGGGACCGCCCTTGCTATTTGTTTTGCCCGTAAAGGTATTCCTACCACCTTGTGGGGGCGGGATGCCGATAAAGTTGCCGTTATGCAAACGGCTCATGAAAACGAAGAGTACCTGCCTGCGTGCCCGTTTCCGGAATCATTAAAGGTTACTGCCGACTTAGGCGAAGCCCTTAAAGACGTGAAAAACGTGGTGGTCGTAGTTCCCAGTCATTCGTTTTCGTCCATGCTGAAGCAGGCAAAACCTTTGTTAGCGGAACATGCCCGCGTTGCCTGGGCAACTAAAGGATTAGAGCCGGACAGTGGGCGTCTTTTGTACGAAGTCGCAGAAGAAACTCTGGGCGACGAGCATCCGCTAGCGGTGTTATCCGGCCCCACTTTTGCTATTGAAATGGCTAAAGGCTTACCTACTGCCATTTCGATGTCGTCAACTGATCAGGCCTTTGTCGAAGAGCTTTCCGGGCTTCTGCATTGTGACCGCTCTTTCCGGGTTTACACCAACAACGACTTTATTGGCGTGCAACTGGGTGGCGTGGTTAAAAATGTTATAGCCATTGGTGCTGGTATGGCCGACGGTATTGGCTTTGGTGCTAATGCCCGCACGGCGCTTATTACCCGCGGTTTGGCTGAACTTACCCGGTTAGGTCTGAAGTTAGGCGCAAAAAGCGAAACCTTTACTGGTATGGCAGGTTTGGGCGATTTAATTCTCACCTGTACCGACAATCAGTCGCGTAATCGCCGTTTTGGCATGGCTTTAGGTCAGGGCAAAGGAGTTGAAGAAGCGCTGAAGAGTATCGGGCAATCGGTTGAAGGCTACCGTAATACCCGTGAAGTGGTTGCTTTAGCAGCGCGCAACGAAGTGGAAATGCCCATCTGTGAGCAGATATATGCGGTCCTTTATGAAGGTAAAGAACCGCAACAGGCCGCTATTGATTTATTAAGCCGTGAGCGTAAAACGGAGTGATCTGTTTTACGCCTTTATTTACGCACTGATCAGCTGTTGTTCCATTACCTGCCACTGAGCCGAAAAATGCTCGGTCGGTAAACGCTTAAAGTTAGAGCGTACAAACTGACTGATTTTGCCATCGGCATAGCTTAGCAATAAGTTCGCTAATACCGCTTCGTCCACAATAAAGCGCTGCTGTTCGCGCATCGCTTTCTCGCGCAGTATTTGCTTAATTGAACTCTCTATACGGTTGAACAAATCTTCCATACGACCACGCAAACGGTCATGTTCACCCATTAATGCATCACCTGTCATAACACGGGTAATACCGGGGTTGCGCTCGGCAAACGTCAGCAATAGCTGCAATATTGCGTGACAGCGGGAGAGGGTGTTTTTCTCCTCGTCCATAATCATGTTAATACGGGTTAGCAGGGTGTCTTCAACAAACTCGATAAGCCCTTCAAACATCCGCGCTTTCGACGGAAAGTGACGATATAAAGCCGCCTCTGAAACGCCTAAATTAGCCGCCAGTTTTGCTGTAGTAATGCGCTGACCCGGACTGGTTTCCAGCATTGCCGCTAAAGCCTGTAAAATTTCTTCACGACGGTTACGTTTTTGTTCTGCCATGACAGTAACTTTCCTTATTTGAGAGGCCAGAATGATTAGTTGCTGTAACTACGAACGACCAGAATGACCAAAACCACCTTCACCACGATCCGTCTCGTGGAACTCTTCAACAATCGACATTTGCGCCTGCACAACCGGCAAAATCACCAGTTGCGCAATACGGTCGCCGGGCTCAATGGTGTAAGCCTGGTTACTGCGGTTCCAGCAGGACACTTTAAGCTCGCCCTGGTAGTCCGAATCGATAAGACCGACCAGGTTACCCAGCACCAGCCCGTGCTTATGACCCAGCCCTGAACGCGGCAAAATAGTGGCCGCATAATTTGGGTCGCCAATGTACATGGCAATACCGGTGCCTATTAACTGGGTTTGACCCGGTTCAATAGTCAGCGGCTGGTCCAGGCAGGCGCGCAGATCCATTCCGGCAGAGCCCTGTGTGGCGTATTCAGGAAGCGGGATAGACTGGCCAATGCGGTCATCTAAAATTTTTACTTCGACTTGCGTCATGGAGTTCTCACTTTCTTATTAATTGGCAGTGGTATTAAAATAACGTTTGGCTATCGCGTCGATAATTGCAATAGCCATATCATGCTTGCTCATTGTTGGAAGTGACTGCTCACTGTCCTTACTCAAAATAATGGCGTTATTGCTGTCGCTGTTAAAACCCAGCCCAACCTGACTGACGTCGTTAGCGACAATCATTTGCAGTTGTTTTCGTTCCAGTTTGCGCAACGCGTTAGCTTTTAGATTTTCAGTTTCGGCCGCAAACCCAACAGTAAAAGGTGGTTTTTCAGAGCTGGCGACCTGCTGCAGAATGTCCGGGTTTTGCACCAGTTTGAGTTGCGGTGGCTGGTTGTTTTGTTCTTTTTTAATTTTCTGCGAGGCAACTTCGGCAACCCGATAGTCTGACACAGCGGCACAACCAATAAACACATCGCAGTTTGGCAGTTGCTGCTGCACCGCGTTTAGCATTTGTTCTGTAGTCTCCACATCGACGCGTTGAACGCCGGTGGGCGTGGGCAGTTGCGTTGGCCCCGATACTAATATGACTTTAGCTCCTGCATGAGCGGCGGCTTCAGCCAGGGCATAGCCCATTTTACCGGAACTGTGGTTACTGATGTAGCGTACCGGGTCGATGGCTTCACGGGTTGGGCCTGCGGTAATAATAAAGGTTTTACCCTGCCAGTCTTGCTTGGCTTCAGGGGCTTTTTTTATTAACGCCTGCACAATCTCTGTAGGGTCACTCATGCGGCCGTAACCGACATCGCCACAGGCCTGTTCGCCACTTTCCGGGCCTATCATTTGCACACCACGGCTGAGTAGCGTTTCAATGTTTTCCTGCACCGCAGTAGCCGCCCACATTTGTTGATTCATTGCCGGAGCAATGGCGAGCGGCGCTTTACTGGCTAAAACCAGGGTACTCAACAGGTCATCGGCAAAGCCGTGAGCAATACGGGCAATGGTGTTAGCCGTGGCCGGAGCAATAAGAATAAGATCCGCCCAGCGAGCCAGTTCAATATGGCTCATAGCGGCTTCTGCTGTCGGATCCAGCAGGTCGTCGCTGACCGTAAAGCCGGACACAGCTTGTAAGCTAAGTGGGGTTACGAAGGCTTTGGCACCGGCAGTCAGCACCACACGAACTTCTGCGCCCTGCTCACGCAAACGGCGCACCAGGTCAGGCGCCTTATAGGCGGCAATGCCACCGGTAATACCTAAAAGTATGTGTTTGTTCTGCAGCTGTGCCATGCGAACCCCTTAGTGTTAAGTCGTGTAAAGATAACATGAGACCCCGTAACTGGGTAGATGGTCGTTATACTTCTCTCTTAAGAATTAAGGTAAGAATTAAGGAGAAAATAATGAGCGTCAAGGAATGGCCCGTTTCAGAACGACCCAGAGAAAAACTGCAGACTCAGGGAGCAGAATACCTGAGTGACGCAGAATTATTAGCCATTTTACTTGGTAGCGGCAGTGGCGGGCAGGACGTTGTCAGTTTTGCGCGTCGTTTACTAAGTGACTTCGGCGGTGTAGGCGCTTTGTTAACAGCCACTCCTGAGCAGCTATTGGCTTGCAACGGCATAGGCCCGGCCCGTGTGAATCAGTTGCGGGTTGTGCTGGAATTGTCACGACGCTACCTGAAATGGCAGCTGGAGCGTTCAGACGGCTTTACCGAACCTACCATGGTCAAAGACTATTTAACCTCACAGTTGCGTCATCAGGGCCGCGAAGTCTTTGCTATTTTACTGCTGGACAGCCAGCACCGGCTGTTACGTTACGAAGAGCTGTTTCAGGGCACCATTAATGCCGCGCCAGTGTATCCACGTGAGGTAATAAAGCTGGTTATGCAGTATAATGCGGCGGCGGTTATTCTGGCACATAATCATCCATCGGGCGTTGCAGAACCCAGCCAGGCTGACCAGAGAGTCACGGAGCGGGTCAAAAAAGCCCTGACTTTAATTGACGTGGCGCTGTTGGATCATTTCGTGGTGGGTGCCGGCGATCCAATTTCTTTTGCAGAGCGCGGATTGTTGTAGTTTTGTACTGGCGGTTTGGTTAAAAATCACGTAAAATCCGCACCGAACGATCGATGACGATCAAATTTCCGTCGTATAAGCTTGATTAGAAGGGCAGTTTGCTGTATAAAATGCGCCCTCGGATTTATAGGCAAGGTCACGTTGGGCGACAGGCGAGCTTGCAGCAATTTTGGAGTAAAGACATGTCACAAGTATGCCAAGTTACAGGTAAGCGTCCGGTAGTCGGTAACAACCGCTCGCACGCACGCAATGCGACTAGACGTCGCTTCCTGCCGAACCTTCAATCGCACCGCTTTTGGGTAGAAAGCGAGAAGCGTTGGGTTAAGTTACGCATTTCTACTAAAGGTATGCGTATCATTGATAAAAACGGTATCGATACGGTATTAGCGGATCTCCGCGGCCGTGGTGTTAAGGTTTAAGGAACTAAATTATGCGCGATAAGATTCGTTTAGTGTCATCTGCTGGTACAGGTTATTTCTATACCACAGACAAAAACAAACGCACCATGCCAGAAAAAATGGAGATCAAAAAATTCGATCCAGTGGTTCGTAAGCACGTGATCTTCAAAGAAGCTAAAATCAAGTAATTGGTTTCAAAGCTTACAAAAAACCCAGCTTCGGCTGGGTTTTTTATTGGGTGGCGTTTGAGTTTATCGTGGCGGGTCAATAATGCCCGAGATGCTGGCATTAATACGGAACCAGCCGGTAATGCTGAAGCGGTCACGTTCCGAGCGCTGTACTTCATGCACGAAGCGGTCGCTTAAAAACACCACTAAACGCCCTTGTTTAGGCAGTACGGTTTCCAGCACCTGTCCCTTGTCGCCATAAATAACCAATTGCCCGCCGTCGGTCTCCTGCCATTCAGGGTTCAGGTAAAACACCGTTGTGAGCACTCGGTTGCTTCTGCCTTTAAACGCATCCAGATGTTTTTTATAAAACGCGCCTTTAGGGTAATGCGCCAGGTGGCATTCGTAATCGAACAGGCCAAGAAAGAGCTCGCGGTTAAATTCGTGACGTAACTCATCCATAATGCTGAGGTAGTCTTTATGACGAGGCTCTTCGGACGTTAGCCAGTAAATGCGGTCGTTACGAACCATGGTATTAATGGTCTGGTTTTGCTGGCGGCCTATACCTGCCAGGTTCCAGTATTGCGCGGGTAATTGCTGAGCGTATTGATACAGAGCCTGCGAACGCCGCGGCTGCAGAAAATCATCGATAATGCAGTAGCCGTGGTCGGCAACTTTGTCGATAATATCAGATAGCACCATAATGCAATAAAGCTCCGTACTTTGTTGTCGCGCGAGAATATAGGGTATTCTGTCTCCAGTAACAAGGAGTACGGCAACAAGAAGATTATTCGAACCTTAGCACAAAGAGCGCAAGCCGATGAAAGTGAATGAGAAGCGAAAAATATTTGGATTGACCATGACCCGAAAAGCATGGAACAACGTTCTGGTTTACGTGATATTAATTATCATGGTGGTGTTCTGGTATGTCGCTCCGCCGGTTAAAGAAGAAGCGGATGATAGCATTGTGCAAGAGGCTGAATCGGGCGAGGTCATTGGCCTGATACCGAATGACGGAAACTTGAGAGCAATGCAAATTGACCAACTGAAGTTAGCGTTAAATGATGGACAATGGCAATGCCAGGCTCCATGTCGCTTATCGGAAAAAGCGGCCGCTAGCGTCGCTGAAAATTGGTTGGCATTAACCATGACACCAACTGAACAGCCAGCTGAAAATTTAATAACGGAAATTTATTTTGGTTTTGTCGGGGGCGAAGAAGCACGTGTTGAGTTATACGCAGACCCCGAGTTGATGATCCGCTTGCCGAATCAGCAGCAGAATTATCGCGTAATAGAATTTACTGCCAGTCAGTTACTGGGCCATTAAGGATGTTTTAGGTTTATGCCAGAGTTACCCGAAGTTGAAGTCAGCCGTTTAGGCATTTCTCCACACATTGAAGGCCGCACAATTAAGTCGGTTAAGGTTCACGATAAGCGCCTGCGCTGGCCAGTCCCTGAAACTGTGCACAAGGTTGAAGGGCATGTTTTGCGTTCGGTTAGCCGCCGTTCAAAATATTTGTTGTTGCAGACAGATAATGGCTGTCTGATATTGCATTTGGGTATGTCGGGTAAGCTGCGTGTGGTTCCAGCCGAAACGACTCACTACAAACATGACCATATTGATATTGAGTTCGATAACGGGCAAACCCTGCGTTTAAATGATCCGCGGCGTTTTGGTGCTTTGCTATATAGTGAGAGTGATGTAAGCGGGCATGAACTGCTAAGCCAGCTTGGCCCGGAACCGTTAACCGACGCGTTTAATATCGACTATTTATTTGAGCGCTCACGCGGGCGTTCGCAGTCGGTGAAAACCTTTCTTATGGATAATAAAGTGGTCGTGGGTGTTGGCAATATTTACGCGAACGAAGCCTTGTTTAAGGCGGGTATCAACCCGAAACGGGCGGCCGGGAAAATCAGTAAAGTGCGCTACCAGAAACTGGTGCCGATAATAAAAGAAACTCTGGCAAGTGCTATTGAACTGGGTGGTACTACCTTAAAAGATTTTACTCAGGTGGACGGTAACCCGGGCTATTTCGCTCAGAAACTTCAGGTTTACGGGCGTGGCGGTAAGCTTTGCATGGTGTGCAGTAACCGGTTGAAAGAAGTTCGTCTGGGTCAGCGCAGCACCGTGTACTGCACCCAGTGCCAGCGCTAGTTTGGTTTTTAACTCTTAGTTCTCAACAACCTTCAACAATTCACTAATAAAGCGCTCCGGTTCCGAAATAAACGGGGCGTGTGCGCTTTTGGTAAATACCACAGCTTTTGACTCCGGCGCCAGTGCGGAAATATCGTCGATAGCGCGCTCCGGAACCAGGCTGTCCAGGCGTCCGTAAAAACGGTTAAAGGGCACTTCAATGTTCGGTAGCTGCTGGCGCAAATCTGCAGTTTGCAAAATGGTTAAGGACTGTTTCAGCACACCCTGGTCAGGCATTGGCTTGGTAAATATCAGCTGTTTTACCTGCTTAACCTGTTCGCGTGCGTCCTCACTGCCCATGGCCTGAATCGCTAAAAAACGCTCAATGGTCTTTTTAAAGTTGCTGTCCAGTTGCTGTTGAAACTGCTCAAGAATGTCAGGTTTGATTCCAGCCCAGTCGTTGCTTTCCACAAAGTGCGGTGACGATGCAACGGTGGTTAGGGACATAACCCGGTCAGAATGCGTCAGCGCAATTTGTGTCGCAATTAACCCGCCTAAAGACCACCCCAGCAAGTGAAAGCGTGGCGGCAGGGCTGGCATAATTTGTTCAATAAAACTTTCCAGTGACACGTCATTCTCTGATGACCAGACAGAGTCGCCAAAACCGGGCAGGTCGACGCAATACAACTGAAAGTGCTCGCTTAATGCCGGTACCACGGGTTGCCAGATGTTCGAATTCATTCCCCAGCCATGGAGTACAACAATAGGGGTTCCTGTACCACAGCACGTTACCGAAATGCTCACTATACTACCTGTCCGAGTTATTAATTAAGGGGTGGTATGCTAGCGTTTTTACAGCGTTTCGCCAATGCTTTTGAGTTGGGCACATGCTGGAGTTGCGGTTATTCTAAGGTGGCCGCGGCAAGCCTTTGCCCTTATTGCGAAGAAGCACTGCCGCGTTGGTATCCGCGTTGTTGTCAGCATTTGTCCGATATTGAACAGCATTTAGTGGCGGAGCAGAAGCCGTGCCGCTACTGGTACGGTGCATTGCGCTGGGAGCCGCAGGTACAACAGCTTATTACTCAGTTTAAATTTCGCTATAAAGCCGAGCTGGCCCCTTTACTGGCAAACCAGTTAGCGGCTCATTTACGCCTTTGCTATCGCGAAGAGCCACTGCCAGACTGCGTTGTTGCGGTGCCTATGACGCAACAAGCCTGGCGTAAAAGAGGCTTCCACCAGACTGCGTTACTGGCGCGGCATGTGTCAGTGGCTCTTGAGTTACCTTACATTGCGGGCGGGTTACGTAAAATACGGGCCGTGCCCATGCAGCATATGGCATCAAAGGCATTACGCTGGGAGAACAGTCGGGGCAGCCAACTCGCTTTACAGGATTTTAGTGGCTGTACGGTAGCGGTTGTGGACGACGTGCTGAGTACTGGCGCCACTATGATGGCAGCAGCCGATGCGCTCTACAAAAAAGGGGCTAGAGCGGTGGATGCCTGGGCGGTTGTCTATAACCAGCACGACTAGAAACTGCAGGGCGTTTCGGTTACACTATACCCTAGTAATTTACTCAGGTATAAGCCGTGAGGTCAGTATTTATGATTCGTATTTCAGAAGCAGCGCAGTCCCACTTTAAGAAGCTATTAGCCGATCAGCCCGATGGCACGTGTATTCGTGTATTTGTGGTCAACCCCGGTATGGCAAACGCAGAGTGTGGTGTTTCTTATTGCCCGCCAGATTCGGTCGAGCCGGACGACGAGCGTCTGCCGTTTAATGGTTTTGACGCCGTAGTGGATTCAGGCAGTGCGCCTTTTTTAGAAGACGCCGCTATTGATTTTGAAGAGCAGGAAATGGGCTCTCAGTTAACCCTTAAAGCACCTAACGCCAAAGCGCGTAAAGTTGCCGATGACGCCCCATTAATTGAGCGGGTAGAGTACGTTATACAAGCTGAAATTAACCCGCAATTGGCCAGCCATGGCGGTCAGGTAATGATTTCGGAAATTACTGATGACGGCGTTGCTATTCTGCAATTCGGCGGTGGCTGTAATGGTTGCAGTATGATTGACGTAACGCTGAAAAACGGCATTGAAAAAGAGTTGCTTGAGCGTTTCCCGGAAGAAGTGAAAGGCGTGCGTGATATCACTGATCATGAGCCCGGAGAACACTCCTACTATTAGACCTTTCGACTATACAACTTTGTATCTTTCGATTTTTGATGTTATAAAAATGTGATCCCTTGCACAAATAATGCTCGTAACGATATTTGCCTAATCAATACGAGGATTTAAATTATGCAAGGGATCAAAAAACTGGGTGTCATAGCGACATCGCTTTTTCTCATCACAGGTTGTGACTGGTTCGACAGTGACAATGACGATACTAACACACCACCTCCTGAAGCTGAATCAAGCTTTGTACGGGTACACCACACCTCTGCCGATTCACCCAACGTTAATGTTTTAGCAGGTGAAACCGCATTATTAGAAAATGTGCCTTACCATACATCTTCCGGCGTTCTGGAAGTTGATGCCGGTGACTATGACATTACGGTTCAGGGTATTTTACCCGATGAAAGTACTGTTGATGCTATTGGTCCGGCGTCCTTAACTTTTGCTGCTGATACTCGCTACGAAGTTTTTGCTGCCGGTCAGCTGGGTGACGAGTCTTTAGAGCCATTGGTTCTTTCTAACCCTGTATCGGATGTTGCGGCAGGTGAAAGCCGTATTCAGGTGGTACATGTTGCGTATGGTGCGCCGACTGTTGATGTGTATTTGACAACTCCGGACGCTGAGTTAAGCAGTGCCTCAGCTACTTTAACGCTTGCTTACGGCGAAGACAGTGGTCAGGTTGATGTGGAAACCGGTGACTACCGCATTCGTTTAACCGGTGCGGGTGACGATGCAGTAATTTACGACTCAGGAACCGTGAGCCTGGCTGACGGTGGTGATTATATTATTGCCGCAACCAATAATGTTGCTGCTAATTCTGCGAATTCACCCGTTACTCTGCAAGTGAGCGACGGTGAAACAACCACCTTAATCAATGATGCAGACGCTGGTGCGGATGTTCGCGTCGTGCACGCCGTAGCTGATGCACCGAATGTTGATGTGACATTAAATGATGCTGCCGATCCTCAAATTGCTGACCTGGCATTTTTAAGTGCAACAGACTACTTAAATCTGGAAGCCGCTGAATACAGTGTTGATGTTGCCGCTGCCGGAGGTTCTCCCGTAGTGCTTGAGGACCTGCCTCTGGAAGTGGAAAACGCAATGAGTTATTCAGTTTATGCTGTCGGTGAACTGAGTACTATTGGTCTGCAAGTGTTGACTGAAGAGCGTCGCAGCGTGGCGACTGCAGCCAAAATACAGTTGGTTCACGCAGCGCCAAGTGCCGGTAATGTTGATATCTACGTTACAGAAACCGATGATATTAGCGGCGCAGACGCTGCTTTTACCGATATTGCGTTTGACGCAGAAGGCCTGGTGAGCACCGGCAACGTTTCGTTAACTCCGGGTGACTACGTGGTTACTGTAACCGCAACAGGCACGCAGGACATTGCTATCCAGACGCCGGTTCTGACTTTAGAGGGCGGTGGTATCTACACGGCAGTTGCCGTTGATGCAACCAGTGGCGGCTTACCTCCGCAGCTTATCCTGATGGATGACCTGGCGAACTAAAGTATTTAAGCCAAATTGCCTGGGTAATACCACGCATGAATAAAAAGCCGCTGAGAGCTAACCACAACCCGTGGTTCTCCAGCGGCAATCCCGCCCACCATAAAGGCAGAAAGCCAATTAAAGCGCTTAATATCATCGTATTACGCATACCACGGCTGAACGATAAACCAATGAAAACACCGTCAAACCAATAGCTCCAGTGAGCAATGAGTGGCAACACCACTATCCATGGCAGGTAGTTTTCGGCAACCCGGATGATTTCAGGAATATCGGTAATAAGGCGAATAATTGCACTGCCGGCCAGGGCAAAAACCAACGTATAAACCACAGCAAAGAGTGATGACCAGAGCAAAGTAATTTTGCACCAGTAACGGATTTTATCGTAGCGCTTCTGACCTTTAGCTTCGCCAGCTAAAGCTTCCACAGAATAAGCAATGCCGTCTAAGCCCAGCGATATCAACATAAGAAATTGCATTAGTACGGCGTTAACCGCCACCATGGTACTGCCGTAGCGAGTGGCGTAGCCGGTCATGGTTGCCATACAGAGCTGCAGTATCAGACTGCGTATAAAAATATTACCGTTAACGCCTAAAAACTGACGCAGCTGCTGAAACTTCAGCTGCCAGTGGCGTAAGTGCCAGCCCAGCGCGCGGGCGGTCCAGTAGAAGCCGACAATAGCGGTCACCCACTCAGCACTAAGCGACGCCCAGGCGGCACCTTTTACATTCAGTCCAAAGCCGAGGATTAGTATCACATCCATCACCACATTCACGGCGTTGGTGATTATCACCAGAAGCATGGCTTTGCGGCTGTTTTGTCGGCCTAATAATACCCCCAGAGCGACCAGCGTTATCAGCGAAGCCGGTGCAGACCATAGGCGTATTTCGATGTAATCGCGGGCGTAGCCTTCTAGCTCGGCAGAAGGGGCGATAACCCACATGGCTAAGTCATTAATTAAAGGGCTGGCAACCGCTATTAAAACACCTAAACCCAGCGCAATAATAATGCCGTTATTAAAGTGCTGGCGCTGAGCACGTATGTCATCGGCACCGTATGACTGAGCTATGTAACCGGTTGTGGCCATGCGCAGAAACACCGCCAGCAGATAGATAAAACTGACCACCATGGCACCAACGGCAACAGCCGACAAGTAGATAGCGTCCGGCAAATGACCTATGATGGCAGTATCGACCAGACCGAGAAGGGGCGCAGCAATATTGGAAATAATCATTGGCAGGGCAATCGCAAAAACGCGGCTGTGATCAGACAATGAGAATCCAAACAGCTTGTGCATAACTATCCTTAAGTAAACTCGGTTAAAAACGGCTTTTATACTTTATCAGGAGTCAGTATGAAGATGTTGAACAAAATGACGTTGAGTGCCGCGTCGGGGTTATTGCTGGGGTGCTCACCATTAGCTCAGGCAGGCAGCGCCGACAGTGTGGTGGTGCTGCAGTATCACCATGTGAGTGACTCAACTCCGGCTGTTACCTCTATTGACCCGGAGACTTTTCGTGAGCATCTGCAATACCTGCAGGAGCACAACTTTAACGTTATTGATATTACTGACGCTCGTGATGCCATTGAAAAAGGCGAAGAGCTTCCCGAAAAAGCCGTTGTTATAACCTTCGACGACGGCTACCAAAACGTCTATGAAAACGCTGTAAAGGTTCTGGAAGAGTTTGAAATGCCCTATACGGTGTTCGTTAACCCTGAGCTCTTGCGTAAGCACAGCGGCCATTACATGGGCTGGGAAGAGCTTAAAGAAATTCAGCAGAACGGGGCGACTATTGCCAACCACGGACAGACGCACGCGCATCTTATTCGCAAGCAGGAAGGTGAAAGCGATGAAGAGTGGCAGGAGCGCATGCGTTACGACGTTATTACCGCACAAGAAGCCATTGATGAGAACTTAGGCGAACAGCAGAAGTATTTTGCCTATCCTTACGGTGAGTACAACAACGAGTTGCGAGCTTTACTGGATGAATGGGGCTTTCTGGCCTTTGCTCAGCATTCAGGCCCATGGTCTAAGTGGAGTGAGGATACTGTTATTACGCGTTTTCCTGCGTCTGGTATCTACGCGAACTTAAATACGCTGAAAGCCAAGTTGAATTCGAAAGCCATGCCGGTAAGTGCTTACCAACCGGAAGAGCCTTTAGTCGCACATGAAAATAAGCGCCCAACGATTAGCGTAACGCTGGAAGCGGGCGATACACTAAACGATATGCGTACCGATGCGCTGCAATGCTTTGCCGGAGGTTCAGTCTTAAAACCTGAATGGGAAAGCGATACTCAGTTTAGAGTGACGCTTGAAAAGGACATTAACATTGGGCGCTCACGCGTCAATTGCACGGCACCCAGCGCATCAGAGTCTCGTTACTATTGGTATTCCGTAGCACTTATCCGTCCGAACGAGTCAGGCAGTTGGCCTGACTAATTGGCGATAATGGCAAAATCTTTTGCCAGTTGTTCCATGTCGACTACCGGTATTTCCCCACGTTGGTGGTCGGCATTAAATATCGCTTTACGGTGCCCGTTCGGGTTAACCAGAATAATAGCGGCGCTGTGGTTAACCAAGTAATTTTCCTCGCCTTCATCGGGAATGGAATACATTAGGCCTAAATCACGTACGAAAGGGAACAGCTCTTTGTGCTCGGCTCGCACACCAACAAAGTCGTCACCAAAATAGTTAACGTATTGAGTTAAACGTTCAATGTCATCACGCTGAGGGTCAACTGAAATCATCCAGACTTTCACCGGTTTAGACACTTCTTCCTGTAATGAAGGTAGCACTCCTTTTAAGTCTGACATGGTGGTTGGACAGATATCAGGACAGAAGGTATAACCGGTAAAGAGCAAGGTCCACTGACCTTTCAGTGCATCGTTTTCAATAGTGCCGTCGGCTGTGCTGTTTAACTTAAATGATTTTAACGCGCGGGGCGGCTCATATATTAAGGCTTCCGGTTTTTCTTCCGGCCAAAAATTGTAAACCGCGAACCCGGCTGCAAGGGCGATAAGCGCAGCCAGCAGCGTAACGATACGACTCATGTCTTACTCCAGTTATACGTAATGATCGACCAGTAAAATCACAAACAGCAGCATGAGGTGCCAGATAGAGAAGGCAAACATGTTAAAGGCTGTTTTCTTGCTGGGCGAGTATTTCAACTTCCAGGCGTAAGCCAGGAAAATAGCATTAAGCACACTGACGCCGACCAGATAAATCATTCCTGTCATGCCAATTAAAAACGGCATAAGGCAAACCACGGTCAGCAAAACGGTGTACAGAAAAATACAGGTTTTGGTGAACTCAATACCATGGGTTACCGGCAGCATTGGCACCTTGGCACGGGCATAATCTTTAGCGCGGTGTACCGCCAGAGCCCAGAAGTGGGGCGGGGTCCAGGTGAATATGATCATAACCAGCAGCACCGCCGGCGCGTTAATTTCGTTGGTCACCGAGGTCCAGCCCAGTAACGGTGGTGCCGCACCGGCTAAACCACCAATAACAATGTTCTGCGGCGTTGCGCGTTTTAAGAACATGGTATAAACCACAGCGTAACCCACCATACTGGCAAAGGTTAACCAGGCAGTTAATGGATTAACCCAGGCATACAGGGTCACAAAACCAATGACACCTATAGATGCAGCGAACGTGGTGACTTTTGCAGGTGACAAATTTCCCTGAGGCAGCGGACGCCGAAGTGTGCGCGCCATTTTTGCGTCAATATGGCGGTCAACTAGGTGATTAATGGCGGCCGCAGCGGCAGACATGAGTCCAATACCAGTCAGCGCCGGCACTAGTACTTTCAGCGACACCAGTTCTTCAGTGGCCAGACACATGCCAACCACGGCGGTGAGTAACAGCAAGGCGACGACACGGGGCTTGGTCAGTTCAAGGTAGTCCCGCCAATGAGCGTTGCGCGTCTTTGTTATATTATTTGTGGCAACGGATTGCATAGTTTCAACTCCTCTACGCTTTTCTGGACAAGTTGTAGTTCAACGCGACCAGCGACAGCAAAAATAAAGCCCCTACGGCATTATGTGCCACTGCATTCCAAAGCGGTAATTGAAAGACTACGTTACTAATACCCAGCAGAATTTGCAAAGATAATAACAAGCCAATAACAATTAATGAGCGCCGGAAAAAGTGTGACTTCGCTTTTCGCCAGCATTTAAAGAGTAGAGTACAAATCACTAAAAAAGTAATAATAGCGCCCACTCTGTGCATTACGTGCATAGTCATACGGTCGTTGTAGTCATGAGCACCGTATTGATAGGTGTCAGCCTCGGGTATGCTGAAGGCTCCGGCAAAGTCCAGCTGCGCCGTCCAGTTACCTTCGCAAAAAGGTAGCTCAGTGCAGGCTACGGCGGCATAGTTTGCAGCAACCCAACCACCTAAGGCTATTTGACCAATAACCACCAGTAGCGTAAAAAATGCCAGCCCTCGATAGCGCCTGAGTTCCGGGTCACCACCGGCCAGCCGAAATGATGACAGCCGCAGCGAGAGCAGATATAGCAGCGATATAACCGAAAAGCCGCCCAGCAAATGCCCCATGACTATGAGCGGTTGGAGGTTCATGGTAACTGTCCACATACCCAGAGCCGCCTGAAATATTACTAGCCCGAGAAGCAAAGTGGGCAATTTAACCGGAGTCGGGTAATGACTGTAGCGACGGCTTTTAACCCAGGAAATAATGGCAATGGTCAATATTAATAATCCCAGGGTGCCAGCAAAGTAGCGGTGCACCATTTCGTTCCAAGCTTTGGCGTGCTCCACAGGTGCATCCGGGAACCTAAGTTCCGCCTGCTGAATGTGCTCCTCCTGCGATGGTACCTTCAAAAAACCGTAGCAGCCGGGCCAGTCAGGACAACCCAGGCCTGCTTCAGTGAGCCGGGTAAAGGCGCCAAGAACAATAACGATAAAAGCAAAAAAAACACTAATTTTTACCAGTAAACGCATGTCATTTCCCTACCCAATTCTGGACAATTTAAGCAGTTTACGAAGATCCGCCAGCACGTTTTTACCTTCCGTTATCATTTGCTCTTTGTCCTCATGGGTGGGGTAATACAGCATGACGTTATGCATCGGGTCGATAATAAACAAGGTGTTTTCGGGCAGAGCTGAAAGTTGTTCGATCAGTTCAGGCGTTACCAGCTGGGTAATATGCGGGGCACTATGATTAAAGCCAGCCTGAAGGCTTTCGCTTTGGTGCAACACTACAGGGGTTAGCCTATCGGTGTCTTTGCCAATAGCGACATCGATTTGGTTCATAACGTATAAAGCATTTTCGCAGGTGATTGCACAGTTCTGCGGGGCGATATATCCCACTTGCCAACCTTCTGGTAGCTGTTCGGCTTGTTGTTCTAAGGTAATGGTGGGTTGCAATAAAATGCCTTTATTGGTTCCCGCCTCATACCAGTTTTGAGACAAAAAAAGCCACGCGGCCAAAACGGGGACTATAAAAGCAAGGAAAACAATAATCATGGAACGGCGAGAGCGATTCAGGGAGCTCATCGGGTCTCCTCTTTTTTTGGTTGTTTATTCAGTTTTATAACAGCAAATACAAAAATCACCAAGCACGCAATGGCCAGCGAAAACCACTGAACAGCGTAACCCTGATGTTTTTGCGGCGACATTACCTGGGGTTTCCAGTTACGTTGCCAACCCAGGGTGTCTGGTGATTTCAATAAAAAGGTGTAGTCGGTTAATGGAATGTCGAGTTCTTTACTAATGGCGTTAGGCTGAAACTCTTGTACTCGTATTCGGTCATCAGCTAACTCGGTTTCATAAGTATTACTGACAAATTTGTTGTTCGAGGGAAAGTACAGGTAGCCCGTAAGATTCTGTCTACTCTCGGGAACATTTATTTTGGGCAGTTCTTGCCGGGATGCAGGAGCAGGTACCCAGCCCATATTAACAGGAATGTAATTATTGGGTTTGGCGTCAGGGCGAAACAAGGCAATAACCTGATAGCCGACAATGCCATCGGTCATTTTATTATCGAGAAAAAAGACCGGTTGTTTAACAAATTCGCCTTCCATTTTGGCAAAAAGAAAGCGATCAGACTCAGAAGATATTGTTCCTAGCTGAGACAGTGCCGTTGCATCCCCTTTCGATTGTTGCTGTTCGTAATCGGAAAATAGCTTACGTTTTTCTTCTGCGCGCTCTAGTTGCCAAAAACCTAGCTTGACCAACACCGCAATTGCCAGCAGAGTAACTAACGTAGCGATAAGAGGAAAACGTATGTTGGTCTTTTTTAAAATCATTATTGTACTGCTGCTTGGTTATATGGTGGTGAATCTGTTCCGCGCATTATTCAGTATGCTGCGCAACGACCCGAATAAACCACCCATGTCCCATTATCTGGGGAAACGGGTGGGAGTGGCCGCCGTTATCCTTGTGATACTGATAGCGGCGACGGTTAGTGGCTTTTTACCTTTAAACCCGCGCCCCTATTAGACGGGGCGTTTTTTTAGAGTATGTAAACCACGACGAACAGGCATAACCAAACGACATCAACAAAGTGCCAGTACCAGCTGGTCGCCTGAAAAGCGAAGTGGTTATCTGGTGTAAAATGCCCCTTCAAAACCCTCAGGAACATGATGATAAGCATCACGGTTCCTAAGGTTACGTGCATACCGTGGAACCCGGTGAGCATATAAAAGGTGTTGCCATAAACACCGGAATCAAGCGTTAGATTTAAATCTTGGTAGGCATGCACATACTCAGCGCCTTGCAGATAGAGGAAAATGCAACCCAGAATAATGGTAACGCCCAGCATTGCGGTTAGCTGTTTACGTTTATTTTGTTCCAGGCCTGTGTGAGCAAAGTGACAGGTCACTGAACTGGCCAACAAAATAAGCGTGTTGATAGCCGGCAGACCATACCAACCCATAGCCTGGGTTTCAGTGCCGCCTGGTGTTTTTACCAACGGCCATTGCGCAACAAACTCTGGCCACAGAACCTCATTGGTCATAGCATTGTTACTGTCTCCTCCCAGCCACTGAACGGCAATAACGCGAGCGTAGAAAAGGGCACCAAAAAAAGCAGCAAAGAACATGACTTCGGAGAAAATAAACCAGCTCATACCTTGTTTGTAGGAGTCGCCGAGTTGGTTACTGTATTTACCGCTCATGGATTCGTTGATTTGGTCACGAAACCAACCAAAGAGCATGACGGCTATAACGACTAAGCCAATGGTCAATACAGTACTGCCATAACCATCCTGCTCTTTGCTCATATCAATAACAGTGTGTCCAGCGCCCCAGGCAATTAAGCCTAGCCCAACTGCACCAACAATTGGCCAGGGACTGGAAGCAGGAACATAATAACTTTGTTGTTCTGCCATAACGTCGTTTCCTTATTCTGTTTTTAACAGCTGAGCAATTGCTTCAGCCGACGTATTGGCTGTCATATCGTACAGCGTGTATGACAGGGTAAAGGTCGTAATATGATCGGGAATGTCCGGGTCCAGATAAAACTGCATTGGCATTTCTGTTTCAGCGCCAGCGGCCAGCGGTTGCTGGTTAAAGCAAAAGCATTCTACTTTGTTCAGGTAAAGAGAGGCTTCCGCAGGCGCTACAGATGGAATAGCCTGAGCGATCATGTTTGAGGAAGTCGGGTTTCCTGCTAAAAAATTAACTACTTTAACTTCACCGGGATGAATCTTGACTTGCTTGATCGATGGCTCAAACTTCCACGGAATACCTTTGGCATTGCGTGTCAGGAATTGCACCGTGACCGTGCGTGATTCATCCACTTCAACCTGTTGATAAACCGCTGCTTCGTTACTGGTACGACCGTTAAAGCCGGTCACTTCACAAAATACGTCGTAAAGTGGTACCAGGGCGAAGCCGAATGCGAACATTCCAGCGACTGTCAGTAACAGTCGCTTAACCAGAATGCTGTTGTCGGGACGCTGTTCAGACATGATTTATCACTCCACTTTGGGCGGTTTTTCAAAGGTGTGATAAGGCGCTGGTGACGGAACTGTCCACTCCAGTCCTTCCGCGCCTTCCCAGGGTTTAGCCGCTGCTTTTTCGCCGCCTTTAACGCACTTAATAGCCACCCAAAGGAAAATAAGCTGTGATAGCCCAAAGGCAAAACCACCGATACTTGCTATCTGGTTAATATCAGCAAACTGCGTGGCGTAATCCGGAATACGTCTTGGCATACCGGCAAGTCCTGCAAAGTGCATAGGGAAGAACAGCACGTTTACGGAAATAAGCGATGTCCAGAAGTGAGTTTTCGCCAGCGTACTGTCGTACATATGCCCGGTCCACTTAGGTAGCCAGTAATAAGCCGCTGCCATAATAGAGAAAATGGCACCTGTGACCAAAACATAGTGGAAGTGGGCGACGACGAAGTACGTGTCGTGATACTGGAAGTCAGCGGGAGTTATAGCCAGCATTAAGCCGGAGAAACCACCTATGGTAAACAGGATCACAAACGCCAGCGCAAACAGCATGGGTGTTTCAAAGGTCATGGAGCCGCGCCACATAGTGGCTACCCAGTTAAAGATCTTCACCCCGGTGGGAACCGCAATGAGCATGGTGCAGTACATAAAGAACAGCTCAGCAAACACTGGCATACCGGTGGTGAACATATGGTGAGCCCAGACCAGGAAGGACAGTAAGGCAATGGCCGCCGTGGCATATACCATGGAGGAGTAGCCGAACAATCGTTTGCGGGCAAAGGCCGGGATAATTGCTGAAATGATACCGAAGGACGGTAAAATCATGATGTAAACTTCCGGATGCCCAAAGAACCAGAATATATGCTGGTACATCACTGGGTCACCACCGCCAGCGGCGTCAAAGAAACTCGTACCGAAGTATTTGTCGGTAAGCAACATGGTAACGGCACCCGCCAGTACTGGCATTACGGCAATAAGCAGAAAAGCCGTAATAAACCAGGTCCAGACGAACAATGGCATTTTCATGTAATTCATGCCCGGTGCGCGCATGTTCATAATAGTAACGATGACGTTAATAGCGCTCATAATGGATGAAATACCCATAATGTGTACTGAAAATACGAACAATGCCGTTGAATCCGAGCTGTAAGTTGTTGAAAGCGGTGCGTAAGCTGTCCAGCCAAATGCCGGGCCTCCACCTTCCATAAACAAAGAACCCAATAAAATCATGAAAGCAAAAGGTAAAATCCAGAAACTCCAGTTATTCATCCGGGGCAGCGCCATATCTGGTGCGCCAATCATCATGGGGATCATCCAGTTAGCCAAACCCGTAAAAGCAGGCATAACTGCGCCGAAAATCATAACCAGACCATGTACTGTGGTCATTTGATTAAAGAATTGTGGCTCAACAAGCTGCAGCCCAGGTTGGAACAGCTCGGCGCGGATGACCATCGCCATAGCACCGCCCACCAAAAACATGGTGAAACTTAGCCATAGGTACATTGAACCAATATCTTTATGGTTAGTTGTAAATAGCCAGCGACCAATACCAGACGGCTTATGATCGTGGTGTGTATCGTGATGTGTTTCTTCCACTACAGTGCTCATCACCGTCTCCTTATTGATTCATGACTTCGTTAATATCGGCGGCCTGAATCAGGTCTCCGGTATCGTTACCCCAGGCATTACGCTCATAGGTGATAACCGCGGCTAATTCGCGCATGGAAAGCTGACTTCCAAAGGCTTGCATAGCCGTGCCGGTAACGCCGTTAACGACGGTGTCGATGTGTTTATCTTTGGCTTCAGGATCCACTGCGATACCGGAACCCGCAAGTGCAGGGAAGGTGCCGTCAACGCCTTGACCGTTAGCCTGGTGACAAGCAGAGCAGGTACTGTTGTAAATTTTTTCACCGAGATCCATGAGTTCGTCTTCTGACATTTCCATGGCAAGCAATTCTTGTTCACGTTCCCGTGCCTTGCGTTGCTCTTCCTCTTTCTCAGTAATCCACTTTTCGTATTCAGCTGGTTCTTTAGCTATAACAACGACGGGCATAAAACCATGATCTTTACCGCAAAGCTCTGCGCACTGACCCCGATAAATACCCGGTTCATCGACCCTGGTCCAGGTTTCGTTAATAAAGCCCGGGTTAGCGTCTTTTTTTACGGCAAAGTCAGGAACCCACCAGCTGTGAATAACATCGTCCGATGTAACCAAAAAACGTACCTTCCTGTCAGTCGGAATAACCAGGGGACGGTCCACCTCCAGCAAGTAGTTCTCGCCTTTTTCAAACTGATTATTAATTTGCTCCTGCTGAGTGGCTAAACGACTAAAGTATTCAACATCGTTTTCAAAGTATTTGTAATGCCATTTCCACTGCGACCCAGTTATCTGAACCGTCACGTCTGCATCTGCCGTGTCTTCCATGGCAATGAGTGTGGTTGTTGCCGGCACAGCCATGCCTGCGAGAATAAGTAGAGGCACTATAGTCCAGGCAATTTCTACTTTGACGTTTTCGTGGAAATTTGCAGGTTTAGGGTTTTTCGACTTCCGATGGCGGATTATCGAAATGAACATGAGACCAAATACAATCGCACCAATGACACAGCAGATGTAAAAGATAATCATATGGAGATCGTAAACTTGGTTACTCACTTCAGTGACACCTTGGGTCATATTGAGACGCGACTGAGCAACAGCCGGTAGACTCGTTAGCGCCAATAGTGCCCACAAAGGCTTCATTTTCACGTGGCTTCTCCTCTTATTCTTCAATGAGACAGCAAAGCAAGTTTTGCTAGCCTGAATTAGAAGAACAAAGAGGTAAGCAGAAAAAGGTACAGCTTCTCCCCAGAAATCGCTTTCTCTACTGACTCTTTGTTGTAGTTATCGTTATTATATTATTTTTATAATCGGGTACTGCATTTATTAACGAATTTACAACCAAAGATCCAGATCAAATCACGCGAACGAACAAAAAATAAGCGGATCTGTTAAAAAAAGGCTGCGAAAGCAGCCTTGGGGAAGAAAACACACTAACAAAGGTGGGGTTAGTGCAGGTGGGATGTCAGTGTGTTTTTATCAAACAGGAAATATTGTGTTTCACTTAATTTACTGGCCATTTTTGCACGCTGCCAGGTACGGCTGGAAACCGAATCGAGATAACCGATAACCATACTACTGGTACCTGCTAGTAAAGCCTGTTCCAGCGCCCATTCACAACGTTCGACAGAATGACTGCGTAACCAGCGGATTTGAGATTCAGCTACGCCACAGGCAATAAGTTGCTGAATGACGTTTTTATCGCCACCAATAACTGTTATCCACTGGCTCGGTTTTTGTTGCAAAGCCCGCTGTACAACCGGAGACAGGCTATCGACGTCAAATGAATCCTGACTGCGTTTCGCGTCTACAGGGAAAGGCGACACCGGCGCTTCGGCAGTCCACAAACCCGGGTGATGTAGTTTTTGCTGATATTGAGTTTTCATAAGGTCGCTCCGTTTCTGATCACACCCACCGCAAGCCCTTCAATGGCAAAAACTTGCTCGGCAAGGTTGACAGTAATGGTAGAGAAATCTTCATTTTCAGGATGAAGCAAAATAGTTTTTCCGCGCTGTTCAAAACGCTTTACAGTGACTTCGTCTTCAACTCGTGCAACGACTATTTGTCCGTTACGTGCTTGTTCGGTTTTATGTACAGCCAGTAAGTCACCGTCTAAAATGCCAATGTCTCTCATGCTCATACCGTTTACTTTAAGTAAGAAACTGGCGGCTGGATGAAACAGTGATTCGTCAATTTTGTAATGGCCTTCAACGTGTTGTTCAGCCAATAAAGGTTCACCTGCTGCAACCTGGCCGATTAACGGCAGGCCATCGGCGATATCGTAGTCATCGCCGACAAGGCGAATACCGCGCGACATGCCGGGGAGTATTTCGATAACGCCTTTACGGGCCAGCGCTTTCAGGTGCTCCTCCGCAGAGTTGGCAGAGCGGAAACCCAGCTTATGGGCAATTTCGGCACGGGTCGGCGGCATACCGGTTGCGTGCAGATTATCCTTAATAAGCTCAAGAATTTCAGATTGTCTTGGTGTTAACGGGCGCATAATGTACCTGTTTATTTGTACAGTGATACTGTGAGTATATACAGGTAAATTGATTTCGCAAGTAATTTCTTGAACGACATTTTTACACGAAGTTGGTATCCTGTATTTCTGTTTAAAACAGAGGTCTCTATATGAAAGGAATAAGCCGCTTTTTCCCAATTTTTAAATACCCGTTACGCTGGTTAACGCGCTTTCAGGAAATTTGGGATGGCACTGAAGAAGAGCATTCAGCAACTGTTGGCAAGCCAATTGTTTATGTAATGCGTTCAACCTCTAAAGCGGATCTATCAATTTTACAGCGGGCGGCGCACAAGCGTGGCTTGCCAGACCCTGTCGACCCTCTTGTGGTTAATGGTAAAACCTATAACCGAATCATGTATCTGGAAGAATTGGCGAATGAGGTCTCGGATCAAACGGTGTCCGAATTTCACCAGTTATTAACCCTGCACAAAGACCAGCCGGAGCTGGATGTTCAACTGATACCTGCGGGCGTATTCTGGGGCCGCCAGGCCGGAGAAGAAGCGCATGCCGGTAATACTATGACCGGTGACTTAGATAATCCGGGCCATTGGCGTAAATTCTGGCTGGTAATTTTTTCTGGTCGACAAGTGTTACTGCGTTTCTCTCGTTCGGTGAGCCTGGGCACTATGGCGCGTGACCACGGCACCGATATGCGTATTGCGCACAAATTGGCGCGGGTAGCGCGAGTTCACTTCGTCCGTATGCGCCATGCTGTTGCCGGCCCTAAACTAAGTCAGCGCAAAGAGCTGATGTCAGCACTCATTAATACCCCGGCGCTAAAAAAAGCGGTATCGGATGAAGCCAGAGGTAAGAAGATTAGTGAAGAAGCCGCCCGCAAGCGCGCTTTATCTTATATCGATGAAATAGCCGCCAACTATAATTCAACACTTATCCGGGTGTTAGATCGTTTTATGACCTGGATGTGGAACCGGATTTACAACGGCATTCATGTAAAAGGCGGGGATACGATTCGACGACTGGCGCAACAAGGACACGAAGTTATCTATGTGCCTTGTCATCGCAGCCATATGGACTACTTGCTGCTCAGCTATGTTATTTATAAAGAAGGCCTTGTGCCGCCGCATATCGCGGCTGGCGTGAACCTTAACTTTTTCCCTGTTGGTGGCATTTTCCGCCGTGGCGGCGCGTTCTTTATTCGCCGCAGCTTCCGGGGTAACAAACTGTATTCAGCGGTTTTTCGCGAATATTTGTGCTGGTTGTTCCAGAAGGGTTACCCGGTGGAATACTTCAGTGAAGGCGGCCGCTCCAGAACCGGCCGCTTATTACCGCCTAAAACCGGCATGCTGGCAATGACCGTGCAGGGCATGTTGCGGGACCAGCAACGCCCAGTATCGCTGGTGCCAGTGTACCTTGGTTACGAGCATATTATGGAAGTGGCTACTTACCTGAAAGAGCTTAAAGGTAAGGACAAAGAAAAAGAGTCGGTTTTTCAAATTCTGAAAACCGTGGCCAAGCTGCGCAATTTTGGCCAGGGCTTTGTGACTTTCGGTCAGCCTATTAATTTAAAACACCATTTGGACAAAGTGGCGCCTAACTGGCATGAGTCGGTCACGCGAGGGGCACAGGAACCGGAACGCCCGGGCTGGTTGAACCCGGTGGTAGGTGGTTTAGCCGAGCAAGTTATGCAGGGCATTAACGATTCAGCGGCGGCAAACAGCGTTAACCTTACCGCATTGGCGCTACTGAGTTCAGAGCACCACGCGCTGATGAAAGAAGAGTTGTTGGCTCAACTGGAGGTTTATCTGGGCGTGCTGCGCGAAGTGCCATACAGCAATATGATGAGCGTGCCGGAGGAGACACCGGAAGAGCTTTGGCAACAGGCACTGCGCACCGACAAATTTACGGTTGATAGCGACACCATGGGTGAAGTCGTGTCGCTGGAGCGCATGACAGCCATAGCAATGACGTATTACCGGAATAACATTCTTCATTTGATGGTCGTTCCCGGTATTGTTGCGTCAATTATCATGGCTAAGAAGAAAGTCAGCGTGGCCGAAATTGGGGCGCGGACGCAGGCAATTTATCCGTCGTTAAAAGCCGAGCTCTATTTGAGTCATAATGTTGAAGACTTACCGCTCTGGACGGAAGCTCTTGCTGAAGAGTTGGCGCGACAAAAGCTAATTACTCTGGAAGACGGTGTTTGCACCATAGCGCAACGGGAAAGTGCGCAGTGGTATCGGCTGAGGTTATTGGCCAACAGTGCCAGCGAAACCTTGCAGCGTTATTGTATTGTACTTGAGTTGCTGCAACAGGCGCAGCCTATTATGCGGGCAGATCTCGAAAAGCAATCTATTACCCTGGCCGAACGCTTAAGTTCAATTCACGGTATTGACGCCCCGGAATTTTACGATAAGAAAGTTATGTCGACGCTGATTGCCAGTTTAAAACAGCAAGGTCTGGTAGAAATTAATGACGACGGCCAGCAAATTGCTGCCGAGCCGGTGGGCGAGCTCAGCGATCAGGTCGATGAGCTCATTGACGGCCCTGTGCTACAAACCATTCGTCAGTCGGTTGAGCAGTTTGTTCAGCAGCTAAAAGAGCAGGCAGAACATGAACAAAAAGAAGCACCCAAAGAAGAGCAAAAGCCGACTGAGAGTAATCAGAACCAGTAATGCACGGCTAAGCCAATAGCGAATACCATGCCAATATAATGGTTATGCAGAAAAGCCTGGAAGCACTTTCCGGGCTCTCTGTGCCGTATTAACCAGTGCTGGTAAGCAAACAACAGAAAAATAGCCGCTAATGCCAGCCACACCCAAAGTTCAACGGTAATTAAGTGCAATATCCAGCCCAATAAGGCCAGAGTCGCGAGTTGCAACAGGCCAATAGCCAGACGGTCGAAGCGGCCAAACAAAATTGCCGTGCTCTGCAGGCCTATCTTTAAGTCGTCTTCGCGGTCCGCCATGGCGTATTCGGTATCGTAGGCGACCGTCCAGAGAATATTGGCAAGAAATAGTAAGCCAGCAATAAACCATTGGTCAGACTCTAGTGCGGTAAAGGCCATGGGAATGCCGAAACTAAAGGCGATGCCCAGCACTATTTGTGGCAAATGCGTCCAGCGTTTACAAAACGGGTAAAGTGCCGCTACGCCGGCAGCGAAAAAGCTGAGCATGACCGTTTCAGTGTTCAGCTGCATAACCAACCCGAAGGCAATGGCTAACAGCGCGATGAAGCCTATCATTGCTTCAGTTGCCGATATTCTTCCCGCCGGGATAGGACGCTGACGGGTGCGGCGTACGTGACCGTCATAATTGCGGTCGGCAAAGTCGTTAATAACACAACCGGCAGAGCGCATGACAAAAGTACCGAGCAAAAATATGACAACTATACGCAGGGGCGGCTCGCCGGCTCCGGCTATCATGAGTGCCCATATAGTTGGCCAGGCAAGTAGATAGGTACCAATGGGTCTGTCCGCACGCATTAACTGCCAAAAAGCGACTAACTTTTGCATACTAACTCCTGTTATTCGGCGAAGAGTACAGTGGCGAGGGCTGCAGAAATACTTCACTGACTAACAGTTGCTCACCGCCCGTTGAAAATATTCGGCGTCTGCTGAGCAGCCTCTGGTTTATCCCAAACCACTGCTGATTAAGCCGAGCAACCGGGTGTTCCAGAGCAACTTTTGCCACTTCTATGTCTCCGCAGTATAAATCGCTACGGGCAAATAAAGACTCGCCCAATGACTGATTCCCCAGTTGTTGTAAATTCAGTGTATTGGCGTTTTCGGCGCTGGGAGAAAATAGACTGCGCGCAAAAACCCAAGGCTTTTCATTACAGTATAGTAGAACTTCACGGATAACGGCTTGGTCTTTACCTTTTAACCTTTGCTTTTCTTCCGTGTTAGGGGCAAGTAACTGCTGACCGAGTAACTTAACGGAGAACTGCTGACCTATCTGCTTCAGGCGTTCTGTAAGTGAACCCTCGTATAGCAGCCAGTCGGCTTGTGTTGGGGTTAATTCAAGTTGTTCAGGCGGTGTCCATTGTAGCGCTTTGCTAACTGGAAAAGCCGGGGTGGCATAAAACTCTGTTGTCATATGTGTTGGCGTTATTAAGTTCTGTCGCTATGATAGCAGAGAGAACTTAATTGAACAGCAATCGGGCCGGGTAGGGCTATGAAACTTCTGATAACAGTATTCGCCAGTATTTTTCTTTGGTTCAGCAGTGTAACGGTAGCGTCGGCAGACGACGTTTCGTACTACGGTTTTGAGCCTGATATCACCACCAATTACCTGAAAGAAGGCAATGATTACCGCTTGGGCTTTATTCGGGTTGCTATTGAAGTGATGGTGCCGGATCCCAGTTACGTTAGTGTGGTAGAGCACCATGCGCCTTTGTTGCGTAATGCCTTTGTGACAATTTTAAGTACCGCGACCGAACGTCAGGTGCGAACCATGACGGGACGCGATCAACTTCGTTTAAAATGTATAGAAAGAGCAAAAGAACTGATGCAGCAGGAAACCGGCAATCCGGTTATCCGCGATGTTCTTTTCACCAAGTACATTTATCAGTGAAGCTGCCGCATTTTAGGGTTTAACCAACGCACTACCAAGCCTGCGAAACAGCCAGAAAGCAGCCCGGCCAGATGGGCTTCGTTAGCAACATTAACCCACAGCATGTCGGTGTAGCCAATTACTAACCACAGCAGCATAAAGATAATGAGCCCCGGTGGCAGATAAAGCGGCGTGGGGCGGTTGAAGCTGTATATCCAGCAGAAGCCAAGCAAGCCATAGACCACACCGGACAGCCCACCAAAGTTAGGGCCATTGAAAAGGTACTGAATAACGTTTGCAGTAATACCGCAGAATAACAGCAGAGCCAGTAACCAGGATATTCCCAGAGAACGTTCAATACGACCGCCCAGATACCACCACCAGAAAATATTAAATACCAGGTGAAGCAGCGTAAAGTGCATCAGCACCGGTGTAATAAAGCGCCAGGGTTGATCATAGGGAAGCGCCGAAAAATATTGGCTGATTCTCAGTGTTTCCAGCACCGCTTCGGGGTACATTTGCACCATCCCGAACACCAGCAACGCCATAGCCGCGACAATTCGGGTCAGCCAACCGCTTTGCTGTAGCAAACTAAAAGACAGTGATGATGAACCTCGTTCCGAAGTTCGCTGTTCCTTTACGGGCTCAGCGGCAAGTTCGGGGTTATCTTTAAACTGTTGAATCAGTGTTTTAGCGGCAGCCTCATAACTGCTCTGATGTAACCATAATTCCAATTGCTCACCGCGTTCAGTAACGCTGACTGGCATGCCTTGCTGACGTAAATACTGATACAGTTTGTGCATCCAGTCTGAGTCGCGGCTGCTGAGCAATCGTCGCATGGTTTAGTTCCTCTCAGTGTGTTCAGGAAAAGACATGGACCAGGCCGTGTAACCGCCATCCATGCTGTGTACATCAGTGAAGCCGTTACCTGCTATGTAATCAGCAGCACCCTGACTGCTAATGCCATGGTAGCAAACCACAATCACTTTTTGGTTTTTATCAACCGAACTCAGGAACTGCGGCAGGTTGCTGTTATCCAGGTGTTGAGAGCCCGAAATGTGGCCCGCAGCAAAGGACTGCGGATCACGGATATCAACAAAAATCGCATCGCCATTTTGCCAATGCTCGACGGCGATGGGTAATTCCATTAGCTGATAATTGCTCATTTACGCATTAATCCCAGTTCAGTATGACTTTGCCGGACTGGCCTGAAATCATGGTTTCAAAGCCTTTCTCAAAGTCATCAATAGGCATTTCGTGCGTTAAAATAGGCGAAATATCCAGCCCGGACTGCAGCAAGCTGGCCATTTTGTACCAGGTTTCAAACATCTCGCGGCCATAAATGCCTTTAATAACCAGACCTTTAAAAATAACCTGGTTCCAGTCTATAGCGATATTTTCAGGCGGAATGCCCAGCATGGCAATTTTGCCGCCATGGTTCATGGTTTCCAGCATTTGTGAGAAAGCTGATGGCACACCTGACATTTCCAGACCCACATCAAAACCTTCTTTCATGCCTAGTTCAGTCATTACGTCGGACAGCTTCTCTTTGCTAACGTCCACTGCGCGGGTAACGCCCATTTTACGAGCTAAGTCCAGGCGGTATTCGTTGACGTCGGTAATAACCACGTGGCGTGCGCCAACGTGACGGGCAACGGCTGCTGCCATAATACCAATAGGACCCGCACCGGTAATCAGCACGTCTTCACCCACCAGGTCAAAAGCCAGGGCGGTGTGAACCGCATTACCAAATGGGTCAAATACAGCTGCCATTTCATCAGTAACGTCATCTGGAAGTTTAAAAGCGTTTTCAGCTGGCAGTGCCAGGTATTCTGCAAAAGCACCCGGACGATTCACACCCACACCATAGGTATTGCGGCATAAGTGACGACGGCCGGCGCGACAGTTACGACAGTGACCACAGGTAATGTGACCTTCTCCGGAAACGCGGTCGCCAATTTCAAAGCCACGAACACCGTCGCCCATAGCGGCAACTTCACCCACGTACTCGTGGCCGACCACCATAGGCACCGGAATGGTTTTCTGCGACCAGTCGTCCCATTTATAAATGTGAACATCGGTACCGCAAATGGCGGTTTTCTTAATTTTAATCAGCAAATCGTTGTAACCGCATTCCGGCTTTTCCACGTCGGTCATCCAAATGCCGGGTTTTGCGTGCAGTTTTGATAAAGCTTTCATTCTTTACTCCTTAAATCACACCCAGCTCTTTACCAATACGGGTAAAGGCTTCAATGGTGCGATCCAGTTGTTCACGTGTGTGTGCCGCAGACATCTGCGTGCGGATACGAGCTTTGCCTTTAGGAACGACAGGGAAGGAAAAGCCGATCACATAAATATCTTCTTCCAACAGGCGATCTGACATTTCTGACGCGAGTTTGGCGTCGCCGACCATAACAGGAATAATGGCGTGGTCTGCGCCGCTCAAAGTAAAGCCTGCGTTCGTCATTTGCTCACGGAAGTAGCTGGCGTTTTCCCACAGTTGGCTGCGCAACTTGCCGCCTTCTGCCAGCATATCCAGTACACGAATAGATGCCTGCACAATGGCAGGTGCTACTGAGTTAGAGAACAGGTAAGGGCGTGAACGCTGGCGTAACCAGTCAATAACTTCTTTCTTACCTGAAGTGTAACCACCAGAAGCACCACCCAGCGCTTTACCTAAGGTACCGGTGATAATATCAACACGGCCAATAACGTCGCAGTATTCATGTGTGCCTTTACCATTTTCGCCTAAGAAACCGGTGGCATGGCAGTCATCCATCATGACCAGTGCGTCGTATTTGTCGGCCAGGTCGCAAATACCTTTTAAGTTGGCAATAACGCCGTCCATTGAGAACACACCGTCGGTAGCAATTAATTTATGGCGCGCACCGTCTGCGTCAGCTTGCTTAAGTTGAGCCTCTAAGTCTTCCAGATTGTTGTTTTTGTAGCGGAAGCGTTTCGCTTTACTCAAGCGAATACCGTCAATAATGCTGGCGTGGTTGAGCTCGTCACTAATAATAGCGTCTTCGGGGCCCATTAGGGTTTCGAACAAACCGCCGTTGGCGTCAAAACATGACGAATACAAAATGGTGTCTTCTGTTCCTAAAAACTCGCTCAGTTTTTGTTCCAGCGTTTTGTGAATATCCTGAGTACCACAAATAAAACGCACTGAAGCCGTACCAAAACCGTGTTCGTCCAGACCTTGCTTGGCGGCTTTTATTAAGTCCGGGTGGTTTGCCAGACCCAGATAGTTGTTAGCGCAGAAGTTAAGTACCTTGCGGTTATTCACAGTAATTTCAGAGCTTTGGTCCGAACTGATAATACGTTCTTTCTTGTACAAGCCTTCGGCTTTGGTTTCGGCCAGTTGGTCGGCCAGTTGCTGATAAAAGGCTGAGCTCATTTTTTACTCCACTATTTGAAAACGTAAGTTACCCTCTAGTTTACTGATGTTAGTCGCAACTCGCATCCTTAATTTGAATATCGGGCTTTTGTTTAGTGTGCACTTGCGTGTACTCTTTAGGGCAAATGAAAAGCGTGCAAATAAAGTGCTTGCACAAATAACGGTTTAGGAGACTCTATGCACCGCCGAGCAATTTATCCGGGAACCTTTGATCCTATTACAAATGGCCATGCCGACTTAATTGAACGAGCCGCCAACTTGTTCAGTGAAATTGTTGTGGGTATTGCAGAAAGCCCCAGTAAAAAGCCGCTGTTTAGTCTGGAAGAGCGGGTTTTGCTGGCGCAGCAAGTGACTGAAAACCTCGATAATGTCACTGTCGTTGGCTTTTCCGGGCTGTTAGTGAACTTTGCCAAAGAGTACGAAGCAACAGTGCTTATTCGCGGGTTACGCGCGGTGTCTGACTTTGAATACGAATTTCAGCTAGCCAATATGAACCGACGTTTGGCGCCGAATCTGGAAAGCGTGTTTTTGACGCCGGCAGAGGAAAACTCGTTTATTTCATCTTCTTTAGTAAAAGAGGTGGCGCTGCATGGCGGCGACGTATCCGGTTTTACTGACGCCCGGGTGGCGTCAGCACTGGAACAGAAGTTTTCCGGTAAGCGTCCGGGTAAAAGTTAACCCCGCTTAACCAAAGGCTACGTGATAAAACACGATGCTCATCAGTACCGGACATAAATAACGGATATGCCAGCGTAACAAGGTTAAGCCGACACTACCCGCAGCAATAGCTTTTAGGTGATTGCTGCGGTGCCATAACCAGCCTACCACCAGCAAGTAGAATAACCCTGACAGCGGCAGCTGGAACTGTGTGACCGCAGTAACAACCCAGCCAAACAGCGGCTCAAAGAACAGAATCAACAGCAATGAAAACATCGCGATAACGCTCAGTGACAGGGCGGTTGCCACTGGTCGTTTCAGTTTGCGTTCTTCTATGCAGTAAGACACCGGTACTTCGGCCTGAGCAATGGTCGAGGTTAGAGCGGCAATACTCAGCAACATAAAAAATGCAAAAGCCACAAAAGGTCCGGCAATGCCCATGCTATTAAATAGCTCTGGCAGTACCGCAAAAATGAGCTGGCCTTCGCCAATGAGTTTAGAGCCTTCGCCGACATTAACGCCCAGGTGAATGCCTGCATACAGAGCAGGAATAATTAACAACCCTGCCAGAAAAGCGATAAAAGTATCCAGTGCAGCCACTGACAAGCTTAAACGACCTAAGTTAGCACCGGGCTTTAGATAGGAGCCGTATATCATCATGCCGCCCAAACCAATGGAAAGCGAGAAGAACGCCTGGCCCATAGCCGCCACTAAAATGCTGGTGTCAGTCATGAGGCTGAAGTCGGGGACAAGGTATTTTTTCAGGCCTTCGTCGGCGCCGGGTAAGGTCAGCATGTAGGCAATAAGCGCTACCAGTAAAACGACTAAGGTAGGCATCAGACGCTTTGACCAGCGCTCTATACCCTTTTCCACGCCCTGAAACACTACGTAAGCGGTGGCGAGTAAAAATACAGCGGTGAAAATTAAGTCGCGGGTTAGTGAGCTGTTCAGCAAAAATTCGGCAGCAACTTCAATACCAAAGCCACGAGCCAGAAAGCCTAAAGCGTGAACTAGCATCCAGCCGGCCACCACATGATAAAAGCTGAGCATTAAGCAGGAGCCCAGCACATTAAGGTAACCCATTAAGCGGCCAATAGGGCGGGCGCGTCCTTCGGACAGCTGCGTTAAGGAGCGAACCGGGTTCGCCTGCGCACTATGGCCTATCAGCATTTCGCTGTATAAAGCGGGTATGGCAAGTATAAAGATTACGCAAAGATACACCAGCAGGAAGGCGCCGCCGCCGTGGTTCGCAACCTGAGTAGGGAAGCCCCAAATATTTCCCAGGCCAACGGCAGAGCCCGCGGCTGCTAATATAAAGCCAATTCGGCTGTGAAAGGAGTCACGCATAAATGATCAGAAACCCACTGCTGCATACAAAAGTCAGGCGGGCATTCTAACGAACTGGCAAAATTTTGCTCTATCTTTTTTTACACAATCAGGTTAATATTCGCGCCCTGAAAATTAGCCAGTAACCAAACTGTAAAACAGGATTTTTTACGCTGTGTTGCTGCTGTTAACGTTAACGAACGACCGTAATCTCAGGAGCCTTACGTCATGCCTAATCTGGATCTGAGCCGCTACGGCATCACAGATGTCGAAGAAATTGTCCATAATCCGTCCTACGACCTGCTATTCGAAGAGGAAACTCGCGACGACCTGCAAGGTTATGAAAAAGGAACGGTAACGGACCTGGGTGCGGTTGCTGTCGATACCGGAATTTTCACCGGACGTTCCCCTAAAGACAAATACATTGTCCGCGATGACACAACTCGCGATACCGTCTGGTGGGCTGACCAAGGCAAAAACGACAACAAACCACTATCGACCGAAACCTGGAATGAACTGAAAGGTTTGGTCACTGAGCAGTTGTCGCACAAACGTTTGTTTGTGGTTGATACCTATTGCGGTGCTAATGAAGACACTCGTCTTGCTGTTCGCTTCATTACCGAAGTGGCATGGCAGGCACATTTTGTAAAAAACATGTTCATTCGCCCAAGCGAAGAAGAGCTGGAAAACTTTGAGCCAGACTTCGTTGTCATGAACGGTGCTAAGTGCATTAATCCTAAGTGGCAGGAACAGGAACTGAATTCAGAAAACTTTGTGGCGTTTAACTTAACTGAAAAAATTCAGTTAATTGGCGGCACCTGGTACGGCGGCGAAATGAAAAAAGGTATGTTCTCAATGATGAACTACTTCCTGCCGCTAAAAGGCATTGCTTCTATGCATTGCTCTGCCAACGTTGGTCAAGAAGGCGACGTAGCTGTTTTCTTCGGCTTGTCAGGCACGGGTAAAACCACCCTGTCGACTGACCCGAAACGCGCACTCATTGGTGACGACGAACACGGTTGGGATGACGACGGCGTATTCAACTTTGAAGGCGGTTGTTATGCGAAAACCATTAACCTGTCGAAAGAAGCGGAACCGGACATATACAACGCGATTCGCCGTGACGCACTATTAGAAAACGTTGCTGTTGATGACAACGGTGTTGTCGACTTTGATGACAACTCGAAAACCGAGAACACTCGCGTGTCTTACCCTATTTACCACATTGACAACATTGTTAAGCCGGTGTCTAAAGCGGGTCACGCGAAGAAAGTTATTTTCCTGACGGCTGACGCGTTTGGCGTATTACCGCCGGTGTCTAAGCTGACTAAAGAACAGGCGCAGTATCATTTCTTGTCCGGCTTTACTGCTAAATTAGCCGGTACTGAGCGCGGTGTCACCGAGCCTACGCCAACCTTCTCAAGCTGTTTTGGCGCGGCGTTCTTAAGCCTGCACCCAACGCAGTACGCGGAAGTTTTAGTTAAGCGTATGGAAGCGGCTGGCGCAGAAGCTTACCTGGTTAACACCGGATGGAACGGCACTGGCAAGCGCATTTCTATTAAAGCGACGCGCGCTATTATTGATGCCATTTTAGATGGTTCAATTGAAGACGCTGAATTTGTGCAGTTGCCTCACTTTAACCTCGCTATGCCAACTGAGCTGGCCGGTGTTGAGGACAGTAGCATTCTGGACCCACGTAAAACATACGAAGATGACGGTGAGTGGGACGTTCGTGCGAAAGACTTAGCCGAACGTTTTGTCGCAAACTTTGAGAAATTTACTGATACTGATAACGGTAAAGCGCTGGTTGCCGCAGGCCCTCAGTTGTAAATTCATAGTTTGAAACAAATTAAAGGGCTCGTAACACTTGTTACGGGCCCTTTGTCTTTCTAAGATAGGCGCTTCTTAAGCAAATAACAGAAAAATAACATGCGCCTTTCAGTTAATAATGTCACTAAGCGTTACCGCACCGTAACGGCGGTAGACGCTATCTCCCTCGATATTCAGCCCGGCAAGATTCAGGCGTTACTCGGTCCTAACGGTGCCGGGAAGTCGTCCCTGGTTCGTATGCTGGTTGGCCTCACTCAGCCCGATGAGGGTGAGATCCTCGTTGAGAACAGTGGTGAGAGTATTGAGCTGACCTATCACGACTTTGCTTACCTGCCTGAAGACCGTGGTTTGTATCAGGACCGAACCATACTGGATAACTTGAATTACATTGCCAGTTTGCGCGGGTTGAAGCTAAGCGATATACGCAGCGATATTGATAGCTGGCTGGAGCGGTTTGAACTGACTGATCGTAAAGACGAGCCTTTGCGTCAGATGTCTAAGGGAAACCAGCAAAAAGTACAACTTATTGCCACGCTGCTGCACGACCCTCAACTGGTGATTCTGGATGAGCCCTTTTCGGGTTTAGACCCGGTAAACCAGGAGCATGTACTGACGGTATTAAACGAGTTGCGCGAACGCGGCAAAACGGTGGTGTTAAGTGCACACCAAATGGAGCTGGTTGAGCGTTTAGCCGACACCATGTTGTTAATGAATAAAGGACGCGCGGTAGCTCAGGGCAGCTTGCAGGAAATACGCGATACCTTGCTGCCTAAGCCGGTTTACCGGGTAACAACCAATGCTCAGCTTGCGTTAGATAGCTGGCAGGGCGTGGAGCAAATAGAGTCCATGCGTAAAGTGAATGATGAGCAAGTGGAGATAACTTTTGATGCGGATGCCGGTATAGATCAGTTGTGGCCACAACTGGCGCAGCAGGTTCCGATTAAAGCCTTTGCGCCTATTCAGCCCGGATTACACGATTTGTATCTGAATACGATTCGTCGGCAAGCGAGTGATGAGAAAAGCAGCGAGGAGGCGCAGTCATGAAACAGACGAGTCCGGGTTACTTTAAGCAGTTAAAAGCTATTTCGTGGTGGGAGTTTAAGCGCTTTTTTAAATGGAAGCAGGAACTTTTGTCTATTGTCATTTTGGTCGCCATTTTTGTCGTGAGCACTGGCTGGGGCGCAATAGCTCAACTTTTGTCGGATGAATATCACGGAGCTATTTTCTATGAAGAAGGCAAACCCCAGTCTTGGGAGTTTGAGGCCCCAAAAGACTTAAACCTTCGCAGTGCTGGCACCATGGAAGTAAAAAAGTGGAAAGCACAATTACCAGAAGAGCTAGATACATTAATTGTCATAACACCTGAATTAACCGCAAAAGTCTGGGTTAAGAAGTCTCAGACCTGGCAACAGGAATTGCGTAGCGAATTACAGGATCAACTGCAGGATCTGCGTATTCAGCAGTTACCACTGGCTCCGGAAGAAAAAGCGGTTATTGATGAAAAGCCGGATATAGCGTTTTCTATTGAAGAGAGCGAAGAAGCTTCTATTGATGATGCTACTGACAGCTCAGCCAGCATGTTATTGGTGGTTATAATGGTTGGCGTTTTTACCGGCTTCGGTTTGATGATGATGTCGATAACGGCAGAGAAACAACAGCGTGTAACTGAGCAGTTGCTGACTATCGTGACACCGACTCAGTGGATGGATGGCAAAATTATCGGCATTACCTTGCACAGCCTGAAATCGATGCTCTTTATTGGTTTAATGATTTTGGGCGTAAGCCTGGTGGTTGCGGCACTGTCCGATAAGAGCGGTTCAGGTCTGGACTGGGGTATTGGCACGGGTCTGTTGAGTCTTATCTTTGTTTTATTGGGCACGGTCTTAATTAACGCCTTACTAGCGGGCTTTTCCGCAACCATCGATGACCCTAACCACTCCTCCCGCAGTACGGTGATGCTGGTACCTATGTTGCCAATATTTCTCAGCTTTAGTGTGGTAAGTGCGCCTGACTCGACCTTAGCTACGGTGATGAGCATTCTGCCTATTAGCTCCTTTGCGATGATGCCCGCACGCTTACTGCAGACTGACGTTGCGGTATGGGAATGGTTGCTGAGCCTGGTGTTACTAGCGGCCTTTGTCTACTGGATGCGCAATGTAGCGGGGCGATTGTTCGCTATGGGTATTCAGTACTACGGAAAAGAACCGGGCTGGAAGGAAATTTGGCGAGCCGTGTCTGGTAAATAAGGAAGTTTAGGATAAAAAAAGCCGGGAGCTTCAAAATGAAGTATCCCGGCTTTTTATTCGGAGTCTGCTTTACTTAAGCTGTTCAGCGTGCGGCAGCTCAAACGATGGCTTCTCTTCTGCTTTTTCTACCAGGAAGGTATCCATCCAGCGCATAAAGCGCATGCTGTAGTCCAGCTGTGCCGCCACTTTGCGGTTACCATGGCCTTCGCCGGGGTATAACACCAAACGAACCGGTACCTTGCCGTGAGTTTTCAGATAACGGTACAATTCCATGGACTGTGATGGATGAACGCGGGTGTCCTCTTTACCATGCATAATAAGAATTGGCGTACGCGCCTTTTCTGCGTGATAAATTGGGCTGCGCTCTAAGTACCATTCCCACTTGTCCCACGGATAGCTACGGGCATGTACGGCATGCATTTCCTTGGCAATGTCGGTGGTACCAAACTTAGATAAGTTGTCGCTGATACCTACAAACATAACGCTGGCAGCGAAATGCTCGGTCTGTGCTGTTGCGCCCCAGGCCGACGCGTAACCACCGTAAGACCCGCCGGTAATACCCACGCTCGACTCATCGGCTAAACCGATTTCGACCAAGTGTTTCTTGGCATCGACAATGTCGTCAAACTCTTTACCGGCGTAGTCGTTCTGACCCAGCTTAGAGAACTCAACACCACGACCGGTACTGCCACGGTAATTCGGGAAGAGCAGGGCATAACCTTTGGCTGCAGCATGTTTAACCGGCGACGCATAGCGATCTAACCAGCCGTTGCTGTAATGCGACTCAGGACCACCGTGAATCACCATCATGGTCGGGTAGGTCTTGCCTTCTTCGTAGTTGGTTGGGTAAACCACAATACCTTCCAGCTTAAGCCCGTCGCGTGCTTTATAAGTCATGGTTTCCTGACGAGGCATATCGATCTCGGCCAGCCAGGGGTTAGAGTCGGTTAAACGCTCCAGACGACCATTGCTGTATTTGAATGCTTCGCTCGGGTGGCTAGGACGGTGACCGGTTAAAACAAATTCAGATTTGCCGGCTTCGCCGTCCAGGCTGGTGAAAATGGCTTCACCCAACTCTAACAGGCTGCGGCTTTCTAAAAACTTAAGCGTTAATGCCTGAACTTCGGTTTCGGTGCCACGATGACCCAGCCAGATAATTTCTTCATCGGTACGCCAGCTAAAGTCTTTGACTGCGCCTTTGTAGTCAGGCAACACGTTGCGGTGCTCTTGCTCGCGAGTGTCGTAAACAAATAAAGAACCAGCAGAAGGATCGTTGTAGTCAGCAGCGCGGATCATGGCCAAATAACGACCGTCCGGTGAAAATTCTGCACGACCAAGCTTGCTTTCACTTTCAAACGAAGTGACTACTTCGCCGTCCAGACTAATAAGCTGATATTGGCTGCTCATGTAATTGTCATCGATAAGCGAAGTTGGTGCGGTACGAACCAGTAGCTGTTCGTTATTCGGGTGGAAGCTAACCGAAAGCGCGTGCTGGTCGTCGGCGGTAACCGCTTTGGCTTCTGCGTCTTCCTCCCCCAATGAAACATGGTAAACCTGAGTATAGGTTAAGTCTTCTTCGTAGACTTCGGCTTTAAAGCCTTTCTTTTCAAGTTTTTCTTCATCGCTGTCTTTCGCGCCTGAAGACAAAAAGACCAGTTGCTCGCTGTCATCACTCAACGCGTAGCTGCCAATATTGCCGTCAAATTCAAACACCGACTGAATACCGCCGCCGTGCACAGGCATGCGGTAAAGCTCCTGATACTCATCGCCTTCTTCTTTGGCAGTAAAGTACAGGTATTCGCTTTGCGGACCAAAGCTGACCCGGCCGAACTTTTTGTCTTTACTCAGGTAAGACGTTTCTTCGCCTTCAGCGTTAATAAGCACTAACTCACTGTAGCTGGAGCCGTCGTCATCTTCGTACGGAGTACGGGGTGTTGAGCGGATAACCGCAGTGAACTGACCATCCGGCGACAGTTGAGCCGAACGAATGGCTTTGGTGGTTACGGTTTCCATTAGCGTCATCTCGCGGGCATCAATATCTGCCGCCCAGACCGCTAATGCCATACCGCCTACAGCACGTAAAAGCATAATGTTCTCCAGTTTCTTGTTCTGATTAAGATTGTTTTTTTATGACTCTCGTTTTAGTAATCGGCGAGTCGCTTCGGCGCCCCGGGCAACTAAGCGAACTTGCAGAATCGTTTTTTCGGTAATAATTTCGCGTTCTTCTTCGTCTACGTCAAAGCAGTCGGCTCCGGCGCTGAATACAATTTTGGCAATAGTGTCCGACTGTAACTCGGCCAATTCGCGGCTAAACGACTGCTCGTTAACTAAATAGTCCTCCAGTTCCGCCTTGAAGTGATCTATTTCGCGCACTACCGCCAAACGGAAACTGCGTGAACGACCGGAACGCTCCTGCAGCAATAATCTGAAGGTGGCGGTATTGTTTGCCACAAATTGCATAAAAGTTTCTATAGATACCCGAATAATAGAGCCGCCGGATTCAATGCGCTGACGCGCCTGGCGTAATAGTTGGCGTAAAGCCAGACCGCATTCGTCCACCAAAGTAAGCCCTAACTCATCCATGTCGCGAAAATGTCGATAAAAAGAAGTAGGAGCAATACCGGCTTCACGGGCAACCTCACGCAGGCTCAAACTGGAGAAACCGTTTTCGGCGCTTAATTGGTTCATTGCCGCGTTAATTAACGCCTGTCGGGTTTTCTCTTTCTGCTTTGCGCGAATTCCGGCCATAGTCGTATAGTCATCTTTGCGTGTATATTAAGAATGATAACACAGCTTTTTACACTTTTACCGCTTGTAATTTGAACACGAAACACGTACATTCAGCGTACAGGTGTACGCTATTAGACGCCTGCCTTTATTTGAATGTTTTAGGTTATATGCATGCAAAAGATTTCTGAAAAGCCCCCCATTATCTGGTTAAACACCCTGGTGTTCTCTATTACCTTTATTGTCGCCATTGTTGGTGTACCTTTATACGCATACAGCGTTGGCATTGGTGCCGCGTTTTGGTGGGTTATGTTGGGCACGGCGTGTTTCGCCGGCTTATCTATTACTGCGGGCTATCATCGCCTGTGGGCGCATCGTACATACGATGCAAACCCGGTAATTCGTTTTATTTTTGCCATTGGCGGTGCGGTTGCGCTGCAGAACAGTGCGCTTCACTGGTCTTCTGACCACCGTGAGCACCACAAGCACGTTGATGACAACGACAAAGACCCGTATTCAGCTAAGCGAGGCTTCTGGTACTCGCATATTGGCTGGATGATCCGTGAATATCAGGCGAGCCGTTATACTGACTACGATAACGTTAAAGACCTGCAGAAAGACCCAATTGTTATGTGGCAGCACAAGTATTACTTGCCGCTAACTCTGTTTGTGAACTTTGGCTGGCCAATTGCCGCCGGTTTCATGCTGGGCGACGTGTGGGCAGGATTGTTGGTTATTGGCGTGTTGCGCCTGGTGCTAAACCACCACACCACTTTCTTTATTAACTCGCTGGCGCATATTTGGGGTAAACAGCCTTATACCGACAAAAACACTGCGCGCGACAATGGCGTGCTGGCGTTTCTGACGTTTGGCGAGGGTTACCATAATTACCACCACATTTTTGCCGCGGATTATCGTAACGGTATTCGCTGGTGGCAGTTCGACCCAACTAAATGGCTGATCGTAGCCAGTAAATGGCTGGGTCTGGCGAAAAACTTAAAGCGCAGCTCGCCGTATCAGGTCGAGCGGGCGAAACTGCAAATGCAGTTAAAACGAGCTCAGCTGAAAGCTCAGGCAGCGCCGGAATCTTTGTTTGAAAGGGCTCAGGAACATTATGACCAGATGGGCCAGCAGTTGAAGGCATATTATCAGGCTCGTAAAAAGCTTCTGGATACTAAAGCTAAAGCCTTGAAAGAACATGTGCATCACGATATTGATGCGTTGAAGCGTCAGGTTGATGAAATGAAGGCTTCGCTGGAAATGCAAAAACGCTCCTGGAAAGCGCTATTAAATCAAATTCAGCAGCACGCGTAATTATTGGTTGAAATTGCGACGAATGGCATTTGTCAGTACTTGAAAATGTTTAAAATATAAACGATACTGACAAATACATTCGTAGTAACACGCCCTAGTGTGTGGGAGGAAACGATGGAAATTGGTGCAGCAATGAACTCAGGCCTGCAGGGTATGCAACGTGCAAACCAGCAGGTATCACAAGCGAGTCAGGAAATTGCGTCTGCTTCAACATCGGGTCGTAATGATGTTCAGCAGCAAAGTAATGCCGTTGCAAATGGTGCCCAGGCCGCAACAGAGACTGCGTCTGAAACCAGTCAAAGCGTTACGGCTGCCAATACCACTGATTCTCTGGTTTCACTAAACCAGGGGCAGACCAACTTTGAGTCAAACACCCGTACGGTAGAAACTGCCGACGAGATGTTGGGCACAATGATTGATACCAGCGCTTAATGTTCTAACATGAATATCTCACCAGCGTTACCGCCTATTCCTGTAACGTCGGCACCACCTGCGGAGTCGATGAACAGGGATAATTTGCAGCGGCCGTTGGTGAACGAACCTGCCAAATCTGATCAATCCAGTAATAAAGCCGATACCCAGGCTGACAGAAAACCCGACGCGAAAGCGGATGGAAAGCCTGACAGCAAAAAAGCCACCGACAAAGCTAGCAAAGAAGTTACTGACAATGCTGAAAAGAATCAGCAGAAGCTCAGTGAAGAAGAAGTTGAAAAAGTCGATGAGCTAAAAAGCCGTGATCAGGAAGTTCGTGTACACGAACAAGCCCACGCGGCAGTTGGCGGCCAGCATGCTGGCTCGCCTTCCTATGAATACGAACGCGGGCCTGACGGTAAGTCTTATGCTGTGGGCGGCGAAGTTCAAATAGATGTCAGCCCGGTTAACGGTGATCCGCAAGCGACCATTCAAAAAATGCAGTTGGTACGTCGCGCGGCATTAGCGCCGGCACAACCTTCTGCTGCCGACCGTTCAATTGCTGCCGAAGCGGCTAATAAAGCCACGCAGGCTCGGGCGGAATTAGCCCAAATGCAAGTTGAGGCAAGCGAAAGCGGTGAGGAAGGCGAGAAACAAAACCCCGATATCAGTATTAACGCGCCGTTTAATAAAAGTCTGGAAGGTGAAAATAAAGGCGGTTCTAGTAGCCAATCCGCGTCATCAGGTGCTGTAACACCTGCCGAAGAAGGTAGAAAAACGCTTTCATCGTCCGAACGTGGCGAAATGATTTCTTCATTTTACGATAAGCGCGTTCGTCCTTCCGTGGACTCATTCAGCGCTACCGCTTAACTATTCCTGTTTAATCTTTCTTCGCTTTTGCAAAGGCGTCTGCTAATGCACTGCCCATTGCTGAGTTTTGTGGCTGTGGCGCACGACCACCATTGCCTGAAGGTTTTTTCTTAGGTCCGCTTCCGGTTTTCGCTTTAGGCTTGTCGCTGCCTGCGGTATTGGCTGGGGCTTCATCGCTCAGGCGCATGGTTAAGCCAATACGTTTACGCTCAATGTCCACTTCCAGCACTTTTACCTTCACAATGTCGCCGGCTTTAACCACTTCGCGCGGGTCGCTGACGAACTTGTCCGCCAGTGCTGAAATGTGCACCAGACCGTCCTGATGCACGCCAACATCAATAAAGGCACCAAAGTTCGCCACGTTAGTTACCACACCTTCCAGCAACATGCCGGGCTTCAGATCACTGACTTTCTCAACGCCTTCTTTAAACTCTGCCATTTTGAATTCAGGACGCGGGTCGCGGCCGGGTTTTTCCAGTTCGGACAAAATGTCGGTAACCGTTGGCAGACCAAAGCGCTCATCGGTGTAGTCTTTAGCGTTCAAGGTTTTAATCAATTGCTGATTACCAATAAGTTCCTGTACCGGAATTGAATTGGTTTTGGCAATGCGTTCAACCACAGTATAAGCCTCGGGGTGAACCGAGGAGGCGTCCAGTGGTTGTTCGCCGTTACTAATGCGTAAGAAGCCTGCTGCCTGTTCAAAGGCTTTTGGTCCCATGCGCGCAACATCCAGCAATTGCTTACGATTACGGAACGCACCATGCGCATCGCGGTGCTCAACTAAGTTCTTCGCCAAAGTTTTCGATAAGCCGGATACGCGCTGCAGCAACGCGGCAGAAGCCATATTGGCATCTACACCCACGGCGTTTACGCAGTCTTCAACCACCGCATCCAGACTTTGCGCCAGTTGTGACTGACTCACGTCGTGCTGGTATTGGCCTACACCAATAGACTTAGGCTCAATCTTCACCAGCTCTGCCAACGGATCCTGCAAGCGGCGGGCAATAGAGACTGCACCACGTAGCGACACGTCCATATTCGGGAATTCCTGCGCAGCCAGTTCAGACGCCGAGTAAACCGAAGCACCGGCTTCGTTCACTATAACCTTAGTGGCTTTAATGTCGCTGTGTTGTTTCAGCATGTCGCCGACCATTTTGTCGGTCTCGCGCGAGTGGGTGCCGTTACCAATGCTGATAAGCTCCACTTTGTACTGCTTGCACAAGGTAGCCAGCGTACGCATGGCTTTGTCCATTTGGTTCTGCGGCTGGAACGGGAATACGGTGTTAGTGGCAACCGCTTTACCGGTTTCGTCTACCACCGCAACCTTAACACCGGTACGAACACCCGGATCTAAGCCCATGGTGGTTTTAGCCCCGGCAGGTGCCGCCATCAGTAAGTCTTTTAAGTTGCTGGCAAATACCTGAATGGCCGCTTCCTCAGCACGCTCGCGTACACGGGCCATTAGCTCTGTTTCCATATGCAGTGACAATTTCACCCGCCAGGTCCATTGAATAACCTGACGCAACCAGTCGTCAGCAGCGCGGCCTTTGTGTTCAAAATTCAGGAAGTCAGCAATAATCACTTCGCAATGCGAGCCCGAGGTTGTGTCTTCACTGCCAGGATCCGCGTCCATAGAAAGCTGTAAAAAGCCTTCGTTACGGCCACGCAACAAAGCCAGCGTGCGGTGCGAGGGGATGGTTTTAAACAGCTCAGAAAACTCAAAGTAGTCGCGGAACTTAGCGCCTTCTTTCTCTTTACCCGCCGCGACTGTGCTGGTTAAGTGTGCGTTCTGCCATAAGTGCGAACGTAAGCGTTTTAGTAACTCCGCCTGCTCGGCAAAGCGCTCCATTAAAATAGCGCGGGCACCGTCTAAAACCGCTTTCGCATCGGCAAAACCTTTGTCGGCGTCAATGTATTCTGCCGCGGCCTGTTCCGGGTTCTTTGTTGGGTCTTTCCACAGCAAGTCTGCCAGCGGCTCAAGCCCTGCTTCAATGGCAATTTGACCCTTGGTGCGACGCTTCGGTTTGTAGGGCAGGTATAAATCTTCCAGCTCGGTTTTAGAGTCAGCTGTTTTAATGCTCTGAGTTAGTTCGTCGGTCAGTTTGCCTTGCTCGTCAATGGACTTGAGTATCACCTGGCGGCGGTCATCCAGCTCGCGCAGGTAGTTAAGACGCTGATGCAGCTGGCGCAATTGCGTATCGTCTAAACCGCCGGTCACTTCCTTACGGTAGCGCGCAATAAAGGGCACCGTTGAGCCTTCATCCAGCAACTGGATAACAGACGAAATCTGGCGTTCATCAACCTTCAGTTCATTAGCAAGTAATTGCGGTATCTGGCTCATAGTACATCTCTTAGTTTAAAAACTTTACGGCAAATAATGGGGACGAATGCTATCACGAATTGACTACGCGGGCTGCTGGTAACTTATCTTATTAATGAACCAGGTCCTAGTACCCTGCTGTGTCGTTACTTCAGCCTCGTCGTCTACCTGCTTTTTCAGCAGGGCACGCGCCATGGGCGAATCAATAGACACCGCGTCTTTGCGATCATAAATTTCATCCGGTCCCACAATTTGGAAGGCGCGAACGTTCTCTTCCTCGTCCTCAATTTCCACCCAGGCACCAAAAAACACCTTACCGTCCTGTTGTGGCGAATAATACACCACCTTCACCTGCTCCAGACGCTTGGTTAAGTAGCGAATGCGGCCATCAATTTTGCGTAGCTTTTGCTTGTTGTATTTGTAGTCGGCGTTCTCTGACCGGTCACCCAGGCTCGCCGCCCAGGAGACCTTCTCCACCGTTTCGCGCCGCTCCACCCGCCAAAGGTGTTCAAGTTCCTGTTGCAACTTTTCATAACCGCCAAGGGTAATTAAATTGGTTTTCATACGCTGAATAGTTGTGCCTGCGTTGAATTATAGATGGGGATTTTACTGGGTTATTACTCCGAAGGAAATGGTGGTGAATAGAGCCTAAATATGATTTCTTGTTTTTGCGGCTATGTTACTCATTCATTAGAATAAGAAGGATGGGTAAAAATAAGTAAATTCAGTTTATTACGGAGTCAATATGAATGAAATTAACCCAGCCAAACTGCGTAATAGTAAGTGGACTGCAGTAGAGCCGCTTAATCGCGAGAAGCATTTTTTGGTATCAGAAGTTGAGTATGATGAAGACGGATCAGTAATTTCATGCAAAATTGAATCAGTGCTTTCGAGAAATGAATATTCAATCGATTGGCTTGAACTTAAAAGCGAAGAGAAATGGGTTCAAGGTTGGAAGTGAGGCACTTTCTATCCTTCTCTGCTTTAAACTCCTGGTCTGGTGAGAAAATAATGTAGGCGAGCAGAGAGTCTTTGAGTAATTGTGCCAACCCCCGCTTCTTCAAATACATCAAGCCGAGGTCGGAGGCGTCCGTTGAGGTAAGGCGAAACGGTCTTAGATTAAAACGGCTTTTTCGCAAAATGAAGCTTTACTTGTCTGACTTCCGCCTCTGGTGGTTCCAGGTAGTATGTTAAAGGAAACTTGTCGCTATTACCTTTAATAACAAACTGCTGGTACCAGGCCTCGGGAGCGTCTACTCGGCTAAGTTGTAGCTCTACTGACGGTTTTAAGTCATGAAAAGCTTTGTCGCTCCAGCGTCCTGATAATCCGGGGTAGTCGGCGTATTGGTCAAGAATATAGTAAGAGCGATCACTGGCTCTTGTTGCAATAATCCAGCCGTCATCTGTTGGGGTTGCGCTCGCCCGCGCATTTCCTTGTTGAATACTAGTGACGTCTTTGGCTAGAGGAAGAGTTACAGGAATAGGCTCTACCGCAGGCATGTAGTCCATAACTGCCGTTATGCTGGATATTTTGCTCAGGTCAGTCTTCTCCCAGCCAAGCGGAACTAAGTAAATGTTCATCTCGCTAGCCCCGGAGTAATTGGGCTCTATTGATCTAAGCATCATAGGAATATTGAGCTTATTTCCTTCATTGTCCATTAGAGTCAGGGAGTTAATGGAAGTTAGCCCCCCCATAACCTTGCCTTCGGGTCCAACAAATTCAAGCTTAAGCTCTAAGCTGTTATCCTTTGGGTTAATGGCGAATGCCGTTTCGGTATGAGCAACAGGGTCACTAACAAAATCAAAATCAGGCGACTCGCCAGTAGAGCTCATAGACAGCTCATATGAACCGTTATTCTCAGCGAGGAAAGTTGCCATTTCAAAAGGAGCCAGAAAATCATCCGTGGAACCAATTACCAGTTCGCTTTTTCGCCTTAATACGAGTGTCGTATCAATTTCTTTGGCGGGGGTATCTGTGACGGTTTTCTGAGTTGTAATAAGTACTAAGTTTTCAATCCAGCCGTCATCGCGGCTAATGCGCATACGGCCGTTAACTTCCGACCATCTTACCTTCAGGTTGGGGTTGTGCCCCATCATTGGCACGGCATCTGCTGGGGCTTTGGTCTCTCTGGTAATATCAACAGTAATGCTATTCTCATCAATGCTATCAACCTTGAGAACTAACGAGGGGATCCCTTGAAAGCTATTTAGAGTAACCGATTTCCCTTCAACCATCGGCAGAGCCCAGTTCACAACCGGAGACAGGATAACTTGCTGCAATTGCTCTACTCGTTGCTTGCTCGCTTCCTGGAGGTTTCTGCTTTCTTGTTTTGCACTTACTGTTGTTTTTCCAGTTTTCCGGTTCATCGTCTGGTCGAAGCCGGACGAAATCAGTTCTCTAACCGGCTTTTCCAAATTGCGTTTAGGATTTGAGTTGCTGAACTGAACGCTCTCATTAAACGAAAATGTTAGTGCCTGGGGAACGGCGCGGACATTAATATCAGGGTTCATCTTGTCTACACGGTAATCTAATATACTATGCAGGGATGCTGTGTCTGCTATTTGCCAGGCCCGGTTGTTTATCTCTAGTATCCGCGTACGCATATCTAAACGGTATTGTTCTTCTTTACCGATATCAGTCTCAAAACGGAGAAATTTTGTTTTCTCTGGCAAAAGAGCCGCTATGCTAATTGAAACGATTATAATTCCGACAAGAGCTAGAACGATTTTGCGTGACAAAAATTGCATATGACATCCTTGTTTAATGACTATTTTTATAGAGTAAAAAATCATAACAAATAATAGAGATGGGATGTGAAACTTTGCGGTTTCGAAGTCTTTATAGAGGCGGTGCTTAGAGACTCCCCAAAAAATAGTGTAGCTATGAAGTCTTGTAAGGGTCGCTCCTAATATCGAGTATCGAACTCTTGTAGCAAGTGTTAGCTACAGTTGAACAATATTCTGTACATGTACCAATACCTGTTTTATACTTGTTCAATAAATTGAACATGTTGAGGTGTATATGAGAATAGTCTCTTTTACTGAAGCCCGAAATGGCTTAAAAGCAGTGTTGGACAGCGTAATCAACGATGCTGATACAACGGTTATTACCCGTCGTGACTCGGAAGATGCCGTGGTTATGTCTTTAGATTACTACAATAGCCTAATGGAAACGGTTCATTTGCTCCGTTCGCCGGCAAATGCTGAGCATTTGAATAAATCTATTGCTCAATACAAAGAAGGGAAAGCCAAAAAGAGAGAGTTATTAGATGAGTAAGAGGTTGCTGTCATGGACTGATGAGGCCTGGAAAGACTATTTATATTGGCAGACTCAAGATAAAAAGACACTTAAACGTATCAACAGATTAGTTGCCGATGTTAAAAGATCGCCGTTCGAAGGTATTGGTAAACCTGAGCCGTTAAAAGAAAACCTGGCGGGTTTCTGGTCGCGGCGAATCGATGATACGAATAGACTGGTATACGCAGCCGACGACAGTGCAATTACAATTATTTCTTGTCGTTATCACTACTAATTAAGCATGCCAAAGCTAGGACGATGTGCAAGAGAGTCGGAAGGCGAAAAAGTGACTGTTAGCAATTGTCAACGAAATTGAGTTTAGAGCTAAGTCGCTTGTAAAGAGTTAGCAAAGCCAGGCTCGGCGATGGCTTTTCCGTTGCGGCTTCGCTACTATTCCAAGGCTGCGATCTGAACAGAAAGAGGATTGGCTGTGCAGTTAGAAAACCTTGCTGAGTGGCTTGAAGGACTTCGGAAGGAAGACGACCTTCTTGTTGGTGAGCTGCATGTGCCCTTCTTGCAACAAAAAGAATCTATAGAAGTCTGCTTTGTGGGCCAGAAGAGGGCAGTCACGGAGAGTCAGCAGAAGACGCTGCTGGGTTATCTTGAGCAACTTGATACCATTCATCAGCAGGCCGTGGAACGAATCTTTACTGACTACCAGACAAATGTCGACATCTATCGGAGAGCTTTTCAAGAGTGGGGTGAAGATCCCGATGAGCATGCTCCTCTCGTCAATTCTGCTGAAGACTTAGCCCCAGTTATGTTGTATCAGAGCTTATTTATTCCTTCCTGGAAGGATGTAGGGACTTTCGGCATGGGGTTTTGGGCTAAGTGGGAAGTTGAGCATGGCGTCGGAATAAAATTTGAGAGCTGGCGCCTACTTGAAGCAGGCGAAAACTCTGTTCATTTTTGTTTTGAATAAACAAGCCGTTAATAACCTCAGTCACATCGACATCTTTTTTCAAGGCAGCTTTATCTTTCGTTCTAAATTAACTTATGCAGCGGGCGTTCTGACTTTAGAGGTAATAAATCATGAAAAAAACAATAGTAATGTGTTTCCTTATTTTCAGCGGGCTGTTACAGGCTGATGAAAAAGTCACTAATTTTGAAGCAGTTGGTAATTTAGAGTCAAAGCATGATGTTGGCTGCATCAAATACATTGAGGCAAAAAATATTTATACCCCAGCTGATTTATTTAAATCATCGGCAGCTTGTGCTAACCAAAATAATGTAAAAGATGCGGCCAGATTATTTCTGCTTGCGAGAATTTATGGTTCCTACGACATAAAGCGAGTCAGTGACAGTAGTGCTCACCAAGGTATTATGGTTTTAGTTCAAAATACGTTTGCAGATATGGGCAAGAATGCAAATTCAGTTGAACAAGAGATTAACGAAAATCTGATAGGTAAAGATAAAGAATTTTCGGAGTTCTGTCGGGTAGTCAAAAGTATAGGTAAACCAAGCTACCACCCTCAGTATATGATAAGTCATGGCATGGGGGCATTTACTGACAGCAAAGGTAATGGGTTGGTTGAAAATTTTAATGAAGATCAAGCTTGGCTCGAAACATTGTCCCATTGCGGGTAAACCGTTATGTAACTGGCAATTGCCTTGTATGGCGGGCGTTAGGAGAGTTTAAAAAATGATAGAGCTGTACTTCTTAGTAAGCGTCTTTGTAGGAATAGCGGTAATTGTTGATGGTGTTGTTTTATATAAAGCCAAAGGCGTTTGCTGGACGAACAAAATACAGTCGTTCACAACCACTATTGAATTTTTATGGGTTATTGTTTCTATCATTACCTTTTTTACGCTAGAGTTATCACACTTCCAGATATTAATTCCTTCTCTTTACGTCGTGCATAATATTTTTGGCTGGGCGTACGGCTCTTATCTTGTGTCAAAGTCACCTGAAGTGAAGAATGGTACAAAAGCGTTGGTTGTACCTTACTGGTATCTTATTTTTGGCATGACCGTTGGTATCGTATTCAGTATAAGCAGTTTATGTGCACTCATACTCTTATAACCAATGGCTTAAATGGTTAATATGAACACGAAAACACTTAGGTACCAAAAATGGCATTACAAGCAACTCCTTATAAAATTTCACTGGATATATCAGATACTGATCGCGGTGTTTACGAGAGTGTGAAATTTACTGTTGCACGCCATCCATCTGAGACAGAGCTGCGTTTAGCCTCACGAGTACTGGCTTATGCGATGTTCTATCATCCGCATTTAGCCTTTGGCCGGGGGTTATCCGATACCGATGAAGCGGCACTTTGGGAAATAGATCTCACCGGTGAAATTCAGCATTGGATTGATGTTGGCCTACCGGATGCTGCGCGGGTTATTAAAGCCAGTCGACGTGCACCGAAGATGTCCGTAGTTGTGTATGGCAATGCGCGTTTGTGGCGAGAAAAAGTGCTACCGAAGTTTGCCCATTTAAACAACGTGAATGTGTTTGTTTTACCGCAAAATGAGCTAGCGGAAATTGCTGAAAAATTACATCGCTCAACACACTGGGGCGTAATGATAAGCGATGGTCAGCTGTATATCAGTGATGGTGATGAGCAGGTGATTGTTGCGCTTGAGTGTTGGCATGGTGAAATGCCCGAGGCATCGCTGTAGGTTAATGGGCATTACAAATAAGTGGTGCAGTGGTTCTTCGTTGCGGCTTTGAATGCACTCCAAAGCCGCGCAGCGTCATTTCGTTAACTTTTAGTCAGGTAGCCGAGTTCAATCAGTGTTTCGCGGACTCGCTTTTTGATGTATTTGGAATTCCGTATAAAGTACCGCTGAACAGAGGTGTTTTCTGCGTCGACTTTATCCAGCATCTCGTCTTTAAGCTTACGCGCTACATGAGCTGGCGCTAAAGGGTCTGTGACTATGCCGATAGTGTGACTGCTAAGCCTGTTTTGTATCGCCATTGTGTCGGCGTACCGGCCTGATTCAGCTACTTTGGTATAAACTTCGTCAGCTGGCAAATCATAGATGTCGGCATAAATTTCACGTAATTCGTCGAGGCCTTCCTGCTGTTCCTGATCGGTGTAATCTCGCATGCTCATCGCGTGCTCTACTGAAAGTTCCGCTGTGGTCAGCGGATTGATAACACCGTCGTAGATGTCGCGCGCTCCAATGGTTACGGTTTCCCAATACGGAGCCAGCGTTACTGTAATTTTAGGCAGAGGATTTTTTCTAGGCCAGGATGCAACTAAATTGTAACCTAGGTGAGGAGCTTCGGACTCCCAACTGAGCTCGTAACTGCCGTCGGGGTTGGTTGTGGTTTTAGGATCTTTTGAGTTGCATCTGAAGGTTTTTTTTAAATCGGCGCAGACTTCCACATTGCTAACTCCTTCTTCAAATATAACTTTGCCGGATACTTTAATGGTGCGGGTTTCTGGCTCGGCACTCGCCTGTTCAGTCGGGCTTTCATTGCTCTGAACCTGAGTCTCTTTAACTTCGGTTTCTGAATCGGAGTCGTTGCAACCGATTAAAACCGTACTCATTAAAATAAGACCAAAAAGTTTTGTTGGCATTTCAAAATCCTTTCGAAACAAAATGTAAGTATGTATATTCACATAGCGTAGTGGAAAGTAAAAGTTAAGAAAGCGTTAAGACAAGATGCCAGATGAAATTGGAGTTCAAAATCAAACATGCAAAATTCAAATAATGTTGTCGGCAAGCAGAGTAGTTACGACGAGCCAATGAATTTACCTGAAGAGAGGGTTAAGTCGTTTATTTCCCATTGGTATGAACAATGGTTGCAAGCCGAGGCAAAAAGCGAGACTGAAAAGAATAACGATCAGGGGTTTGATTTTGGCTACTGGCGTGATCTTATGTCCGCTGTCGATAAAGCTCACTTTGTTGCCGGCAGTGGTTCAGGGTCTGACAATTCGTTTGGGCCCGCCGACTACGACCCGAATAACGAAAAAATCATTGAATGTGATATTCAAGGCGACTTGGCTCAACTGCTTACCGAGCTGCATCAAGATGAGGGTAGGCCTTCAAATTATCATGCCTACGAGCTCAAGTTAGATGCAGAAAAAGACTGGAAAATAACGCGGATACATACTCTTTTTCATCCTCCCAAAAGCCCGGTTATTGCCCCTGAACAACATGCTGATATTCTTGCTATGTCGAGCTCCGCTGCTCCCCTTATGAATAAACAAGAGAATTTAAACCTTAATGAACAGACTCTTTTTCAGAAAAACCGGCGTGTCACAATCCCGCATTTAGATGAAGGAGAGACAAAACTGGAAGAGGTTGGAAAGCTCCAAATTAGCTCAGGTATTCTCGGGATTCTAGATTTTGGCTATGATATTTACCGGTTTGAACCGCTGCAACGGAGGGTAACGCCGGGCGAGTATCTTGTTGAAACGGTAACCACTCATGATCGAGTCGCTGGCATTCGGGTAAAGCTAAGTGAAAGCGAGCAGGCAGTAAAATGGTACGCGGCGAATACACCGAGCGGTAATGGAGTTTATGGTGTCGACGCTGGAAACTTGGCTATATTCGATGTTGCGAACCTTGTGGAACTAAGCCATTTCAGAAAAGAAAAACTCTTTAACGAATGGAGCCTGGAGGGGAAAACAGAGCTGTTATCAATGACCGGGCAAGATGACTGCGTTATTTGCACCAGCGGTTTCGGCGATGGCGCTTATCCCGCATTTTGGGGCGTTAATGAGCAAGATGAAGTGGTCTCGCTGTACATTGATTTCATGATCCTTGTACAAGAAACTGAAAACGGCTCATATGAGTCGATTTAAAATATTCTGTCAGCACTTTGCAGCCTTTGAACAAACCGCTTATATTGGAAGCAGCGCTTAATAGGAAGAGGTAAGTCATTGCAACATGCATTGTTAGTGGTGAATCCGAAGAGTCGGAATGGTCACTCTGAGGTGCTAACAGAAGCTATCGATTTGCTCAGAAACTCCGGCATTGAGGTAGAGGTTTGCGTCACTGAAAGCGCATCTCACATGGCTTCCTGCATCGAAAATTACCGTGAGCAAGATGGTGTAGTTATTGTTGCCGGTGGCGATGGAACTATCAGCTCCGCGTTAGAGTCAATCTATAAAAGTAACCAAACCTTAGCCATTTTACCTATGGGTACGGCGAATGATTTCGCGCGGTCGCTGGGGCTGCCACAGGACGTTGTCCCGGCCGCACAGGCTATTATTGACGACGAGCGGGAACGCATAAACCTGGCAAAGGTGAACGGTAATTACTTTGTGAATGTTGCTCATGTTGGCTTAGGCGTAGAGGTGACCCGCGAGCTGACATCAGAAATGAAGAAGTATTTCGGAGTATTTGCTTATCTGGGGGCCTTTACCAGCGTAATTAAACGCAATAAAAGTTTTAAAGTTGCTATAAAAGCCGATGACTGGGAAGACTCTGTAATAGCTATTCACCTAGCGGTTGGTAATGGCCGTTTTTACGGTGGCGGAAATATTGTTGATGAAGACTCCACATTGCTGGATGGACAACTGAACTTATTTTGTTTGAAGCCAATACGTTGGTGGCGGTTGCTATTGCTGGGGGTAAATTTCCGTCATGGTAATTTAGAAAAGGCAGAACGTGTGGTCTGTAAAAAAGCCCGGAAAATTAGCGTTAAAACTTCCAGGCCTAAGCGGATTCAGGCCGACGGTGAGTTTAAAACAGAGACACCGGCTGAGTTTGAAGTGATCCCAAAGGCGATTGAAGTTATTGTTGGCGATATGCCAGTGCCAAATAAAAACAAGGAATAATATGTCGATATTACGCACAGATAATCAGGCCGATAGCATGGAAATTCTGAAGCTCGTCATTGAGACAAAGGATTACTACCGTGAAATAGCGAAGGTGGTCGAGGATGATAGCCTTGCCAACGAGCTTGATAGTATTGCCAGTAAAAGAGCCTCCTTTATTGAGCCGTTTGAAAATATCGTTAAGGACTTCGGCGAGCTGCCGGCTAAACCCGACCCTGATAAAGAGCTGATGCAAATAATTGAAGGGGAGCTCACTCAATTTTTCTCTGCGGATTCTAAAACCGCTATTTTGGATAAGTGCCTGCAGGAAGATGAAGAGCTGGCATCTGTGGTAAATAGTACCAAACTGGGCGAAAAGTCGGCGGAGTCTCAGAAGCTACTCGACGCGTTGGCTGAGAACCTTAGTGACACAAAAAAATCAATTCAGGCGTTAAAAAATTAGTATGTAATACGGCGAGCGGGTAAATAACCTAACCTACGATTCAGAACCATTCACACCTGAATTCCTACCGCTCACGCATTCCTTGTTTGTATCTGCCGGGCGGCTGGGCTAGCTTAGCAGTCAGTTTCCTAACGGCACTGACACATGACTTTCAATAAAAAAGAAAAACTGTCGATAACGGCGCTGCTGATTATTCTCTACTTAATACCTGCAGGGCTAGAGTGGTTAGAGTTTGATAGCGAAAACTTACACGTTATTGCGATAAGCCTGCCAATTTGGCTGGCCTTTTTTTACCTCGGCCCGTTTTGGCTGTTCTACTGGACTCAACAGAACAAGCATGTTGCCCGCTTACACGTGGTGGCGCAGGGCGTGTTGTACGTTCTGATGATGTTTGCTGGCGCCAATATCGTCAGCAGACTGCATTCGATGGCGTTTCCGCAGTACCAGTTTCCGATAAAAGAGCAGGGGCTGTCGGCATTTCTGTGGGGTGTGTTCATCTTCTCGATGACGCACATGTACCTTTTATACCAGCGCTTTGTTCAGGAGCAACGGTTGCGTAAAGAAGCCCAGCTGGCTGATTTGACCAGCCGTTTAAATCCACATTTTCTGTTCAACTCGTTGAACACCATTTCCGCGCTTATCCACTCATCACCTGACAAAGCCGATGATGTGTTGCATAAACTATCCGACATACTGCGTTACTCCGTGGATCAGCAAAATAAGTGGGTGCCGCTGGAGCACGAGCTTGCTGTTTGTGAAACCTATCTAACGGTTGAGAAAGCTAGGTTCACCGACAACTTGAACATTAGCTGGCAAATTGCGTCTTCGGTCGATATGCGGCAATTGAAGGTGCCGCCGCTGTTACTGCAGCCGCTAATTGAAAACGTTATGAAGCACGTGAAGCGCCGACCTATTGAGTTGCTCATTAGCGTGCAAGCGGAGCAGGGCAAGCTTATATTCAAGGTAAAAGACAACGGTAAAGGTTTTTCTGAGCCGTCGTTGAATGAGCAATCGAAGGCCGGTCAGGGTCTCAATATTGTAAAACAACGTGTTGATATTGCAGGTGGTGAGCTGTCGCTTTTTAACGATACGTCAGAGCAAGGAGGTGCGGTGTGCGAAATCACCTTACCCATTCACGCCTGCGTGTAATTATTGTTGAAGACGAAGCGCCGGCGCGCTCGAAGTTAAATACGCAGCTTGCGCAAATGGAAGGCGTTGAGATTGTTGCGGAATGCGCTGATGCGCCTCAGGCAATACACGACATTAACTCGCTCAAACCAGATTTGGTTCTGTTAGACATTGAGTTGGGTGAGTTGTCAGGTTTTGACGTGCTGGAAGCAATGAAGCACCCCTGCCATGTGATATTTACCACGGCTTACAGCCAGTATGCCGTTAAAGCATTCGAGAAACAGGCGTTAGATTATCTACTGAAACCCTTTGATTTGTCTCGACTGCGTCATGCTTTAGAGCGCGTGGTATTAGCGCAGCCCCAGGCTGCAGAACCCGCCACCGTGCAATTCACCGCTAAAGTCGGCGATAAAATACGCATACTGCAATCATCCGATATTCGATTTGTGAGAGCTTCACAGGGACTGGTGGTAGCGCAATGCCTTGAGCGCGAACATCATTTGGATGACAGTCTGGAATCCCTGTTGAACCAGTTGCCAAGTTCCTTTTTGCGGGTGCACCGCAACAGCATCGTAAATACCCAACATATTCATCAAATAGAAAAGTGGCAAAACGGTGCACTTTTACTTCGTTTCGAGGGTGTAAACGACACCATTACGACCAGCAGACGTGGCGCCGCAGTGCTAAGAAAATATCTCAACCTATAACCGGAGAGCAACATGAAAAGATTATGGTTATTCGCCGCGTTGTTTATAACCACGCAGGCTTTGGCAAGTGACTTTGTAATAAACAATGTGTTGCTGCCAGACTTTCAGACACGCGAGTTAACGCCCGTTAACATTGAAGTCGCGGACGGGAAGTTCAAACAAATTGTTGATAGCTCGGTGCTCTTGTCGCATTCCGATGTGCGTGACGGTAAAGGGCAAGTAATAATGCCAGCCTTTATCGATATGCATTCCCACAGCATGGGCAATTCATCGCTGGATCGTAGCGACTATCAATACATTGGTATACGCGGCACCGCGAACGCCATGTTGTACGCAGGCGTACATGGCTGGCTAGATTTATATAGCGATGAGAATGATATTTTTGAGTATCGCGATCAGCAATTTCCACAGGAGCGCGATGAAGCCTATGTGTTTGCCGCAGGTCCCTGCTTTACCGTGCCAACCGGACACTGTGACTTTGGTGAAACGCGATTGATCAGCACACCAGAGGAGGCGGTTACAGAGCTGAGGGATTTAAGCGGTTCAAAGCCTAATGTGGTGAAAGTTGTATTTGATAATGCCGGCAGTAAACCCACCCTTGATAAGGCGACGCTTAAGGCCTTTTTGAACGAAGCAAGGCGTCTAAATATTAAGTCGGTGGTGCATATCGGTTCCTGGAGTGATATTCGCACGGCCTCAGAATTAGGCGCTGATGCTGTTACCCACTTGCCCTGGCACGCTATGCCTGACGATATTCCCGAACTATTGGTAAAACAGGGTACCGTCATTATTCCTACGGTGAGTGTTATAAACGAGCTACTGTATTTGCACGACTCAGGCTCTGATGAGATTGCAGCCTCTGTACTTTCCGTTCCAATGACGAACGCATTAGTCGAGAAAGATCTGTTGAGCGACTACCCGATAACCGCAGAAAACAAACTGTATTTCGACTGGATTGCAGGGTTAAAGGCAGATGGCGCTCTCGAAAACCGGAACGATGCGATTAAGCGTTTAGATGCCGCTGGAGTCAATATACTGGTGGGCTCCGACGGTGGAAATTTCGCCGTATTTCAAGGCGTAGGTTTCCATCGAGAAATGTACTTTCTGCAGCAAATGGGCATGTCACCCTGGGATATTGTGTTGGGCTCCACCCTAAAGGCCTACGAGTTCCTCGGCGTAGACTGGGGAATTGAAGAAGGCCGTCCTGCGCATTTCACGTTGCACGACAAGCACATTTTTGAAGACTTAAGTCTTTCAACTGAGGTGGAACAGATTTATCTGCATGGACGAAAAGTGAGTCGAGAACCTTTGCAGGATTACGCCAATCCTGGGTTCTTTCAGTACATGAAGTTGTTTTTTGGGTTTGAGGTGTAGGAGAGCGTAAAAAAGTACTGCAAAACGGTGCATAAAAGGTCAGAATTAGAAGATACCGGATGTACAAAATTACCGTTTAGGCAGGGAAAGACGTTGTCACAACAACAAAAACAATACGACATACATTGGCTGACGGGGCAGTTTTTCGATTCCAGCAAAGAGTCCCGGTATCGCGACTCCATTAAAGCGCGGGTACGTTTCGAGTCCCGTCTTGCATTGCCTCTGGTGTCGGTGGTTGTTGCCATGTTTGGCATTACCGATTACAACTTGCTGGGGTTAACCCGCGAGTTTTATTGGTTGCTTACTATGCGTATAGCCGTGGTGAGCTCTTGTCTTGTGCTGGCTTTCGCTATCGGGCGCTGGGGTGGTTATTCCCGTAACGCCTGGCTGCATAGTTTGCCGCTATGGATTCTGGCAACGGGCATTATTCTCATTGTTCCGTTGCGCCCGGAAAGTATTTCCACCCAGATAACCGCAGTGGTGGTTGCGATAATGGCTTTCTATCTTCTCATTCCAAACCTGCTCACAGTGGCAGCGTTAGCGAGCCTCTATTTAACCGTCGGATTTTTGTCTGCAGCGGCAGTTTATGCCGGAATTCCTTCAGAGAATGTGCTTCGCGTTAGTCTTTTGCTGATTATGGCCAATATTGTGGGCTACTGTGCTTTATTACGTATAGAGTTTCTGCAGCGCAAGCAATTTGCACTACTTCAGGATGAGCGTGATCAAAACCGTGATCTGCTCAAGGAAATAAAGCATCGAAAATCATTGGAAGCGCAATTGCGCATGGTGGCTGAGCGGGACGCTCTGACGGGGCTGGATAGCCGAAGCCATTTTATGAAGCGGGCCGAAGCTTTATTGCAACGAGCTCAGTTGGAAAAAACGCCGTTTTGCCTCTTTATGATCGACGTAGACCATTTTAAGCGCATTAATGATACCTGGGGTCATACTCGCGGAGATTTAATTTTGACCAAAATAGCCGAGGTTTGCGAACAGTCGCTGCGACCCACTGATGTTATAGGGCGCTTTGGTGGTGAAGAGTTCGTCGTAGGCCTGCCGCATACCAGCCCCAGCGAAGCGCAAACCATAGCCGAGCGTCTGAAAGAGAACGTTGAAGCACTGCCATTAACCGCTGAATTAAGTGAGCTGTGCCTGAGCGTGACCATAGGTATTGCGGCAGCACATGGTGAAGAGGATGACCTCGACGTCCTCATAACACGCGCGGATAACATGTTGTATGAAGGTAAGCGCGAAGGCAGAAACAGGGTGGTGATGTTTGGAGAGGGGATGGATTCTTGAGTAATCAGCATTGATATCTAAATTACCTAAATGGATTGAGTATGGGGCGTTTGTCGCCGGCTGTATAAACGCTATTGGCTTGCTTGGTTTTGAACACCAGGCGGTTTCTCATGTTTCAGGTACTGCCACTTTGTTTGGTACCAGTATGCTATCGGGCTCTTTCGATGAGGTGCTGCATTTGGCCGGTGTGTTGTTCTCGTTTTTTGTCGGTGCCGGTCTGTCTGGATATCTATTGCACGGCACACAGCTAAAGTTAAGCCGTCGTTACGACATTGCTCTCGCAGCTGAATCACTGCTGATATTTGCTTCGTTTTACTTACTGTCTGAAGGATCATTTTACGGTCATTTCACCGCATCATTAGCCTGCGGTATGCAGAATGCCCTGGCAACGACGTACAGCGGTGCCATTGTACGGACTACGCACCTCACCGGTATTTTTACTGACTTAGGCATTATGTTTGGGTCGGTTATGCGCGGCAAAGCTTTCGATAAAAGAAAAGCGGTATTGTTTGGATTAATCATTGCCGGCTTTGTTACCGGAGGAACATCCGGCGCCTATCTGTTCATGTTATTACAGTTCCAGGCGTTGTTAGTACCAGCCGTTATTTGTCTGGCGCTCGCGATCTTGTATCGTGTGCATTATAGAAGATCAGGCCAGCATAAATAAACTCGCCTAAAAGGTGGCTATGTGTCGTTAGAGCTTGGGTGGGTTAAAATTCTGAGATGAATTAATTGGGAGAAGTCATGCACGGAGAATATAAAGTACCAGGCGGTAAGCTAGTCGTTGCTGATGTTAATTTAGAAGAGGGCTGCTTGAGTGAGGTCAGTATTTCAGGCGACTTTTTCTTAGAACCTGACTCTGCGCTAAACCTAATCAATGAGGCTTTAACCGGACTACCCGAGACATCAAGCCATAAAACGCTGGCTGCCGCAATTGATGAAGCACTTGATGAAGACGTAATGATGTTTGGTTTTTCCGCCGAAGCTGTTGCTACAGCTGTACGACGTGCCTTAGGTAAGGCGAGCAGCTGGTTAGATCATCAATTTACTCTTATTCCACCAGTAACACTGCCCGCAGCAGAGCATGCCGCGTTAGACGAAGTGATAGCCGATTCAGTTGCCAAAGGTTTACGAGGCCCAACATTAAGATTTTGGGACTGGGACGATTCTGTGGTGGTGATTGGTTCTTTCCAGTCAGTAAAAAATGAAGTGGATATGGCCGCCGCGAAAGAGGCTAATGTACAAGTTGTACGCCGGGCGACAGGTGGCGGTGCTATGTTCATGGAGCCCGGTAATTGCATTACTTATTCATTAACGGTACCCACTTCATTAGTCGATGGTATGAGCATTGAAAAGTCTTATGAGTTTTTAGATGCCTGGGTTTTGGCTGCGTTAGCTGAGGTTGGTATCAAAGCCTACTATAAACCGCTAAATGATATAGCTTCTGCGCAAGGCAAAATAGGCGGAGCAGCACAAAAACGCTTTGCCAATGGTGTTGTCGTGCATCATGCGACTCTCGCTTATGATATCGACGCCAATAAAATGCTACAGGTATTACGTACTGGCCGTGAGAAACTCTCGGATAAAGGCATTACCAGTGCCAATAAACGAGTTGACCCTATGCGTAGCCAGACAGGCTTAACCAGAACCGCCATTATTGATGCTTTTATGAATCAGTTTACCCAGGCTTATCAAACCCAGGTCGACGACTATTTACCGCAAGAATTATCCGCGGCAAGAGCTCTGGTAGAAACAAAATATTTGACGGAAGAATGGTTATACAAGGTAACTTAAACATGGGAAGTTATTATAATTACCTTCCGTCCAGCTAAGAACCTGACTAGCGCTGCAGAGCTGACCCTTGCCAATACGTACACAAAAAAACTCTCTTTACAGACATAAAACTCCGCGCTCCATACTGTCTAGATTGCTATGTTTAGTTTAGAGTATTTGCACGCTTTTAAAATATACCCTAATGGAGTATACTTTGGTTTATAAGACAAAGGAATTTGCTTCTTTAATGAAAAAAGAAGCAATGTCTGACGAAGATCTGATTAATGCTTGCAAGGAAATGAGTAAAGGTCTTATTGATGCAGACTTAGGCGGTAATGTTTATAAAAAGCGTATTGCCTATAGCAATAAAGGAAAACGCGGCGGATATAGAACAATTGTTGGTGCTGTTATAGGTAACAAGTACTTTTTTCTCTATGTATTTGCGAAAAATAAAAAGACTAATATCAGTTCTAAAGAGAAGGTTGCTTTAAAAGAGCTAGCTAGAATGTTCATCAGCTTTGATGAAAAGCGGTTATGTAAGCTTGTCAATGAGGGTGAGCTTATTGAGGTAGGTGATTTATGAGTGATATTTTAAAGTCTGTTCATAAAACGGCTAAGGGTTTGAAAAACTCGGGTGTGATAGATAAGACAACGATGCGCAAGTTTGATGCGTTGTGCTTGACCACTGTCCATGAGTTTTCCGCTGAACAGGTTAGAGCTCTTAGACTGAAATATAAGTTATCACAGCCCGTATTCGCACAATATTTGAATGTCAGCGATAAACTGGTTAAGAAGTGGGAGCAGGGCGACAGTAAGCCACGCGGAGCGGCGCTTAAAATGCTTTCTATTGCTGAAAAAAAAGGTTTAGAAGTTATTGCTTAAACTAATTTGGAACCCTAAGAATGTACGTACCAAAGCATTTCGAGGAAGATGACAACGCAAAGTTGCACCAATATATTCGCGATTACGGTTTTGGCATATTAATTGTTGCCGATGAAGATGGCATTGAGGCAAACCACCTTCCTTTTCATTTAAGTCGCGAAGAAGGCGAATCTCTAGGAACGCTTCAGTGTCACGTGGCACGTAATAACTCGGTATGGCAGCGCCTTAAAAATGGTGGTCGCGTGTTAGCCGTTTTTCAGGGACCGGACGGTTACGTTTCTCCTTCGTGGTATCCCTCTAAAGCAGAATCAGGGCGAGTTGTACCAACTTGGAATTATCTGGCTGTGCATGCGGCAGGTAAAGCGAGAATCGTTGAAGATGCAACTTGGCTAAAGCAGCATTTAATGAAACTAACAGATCAGCACGAGTCAGGAATGAAAGAGCCCTGGCAGGTAAATGATGCCCCTGAGGACTTCACCGACCGCTTAGTTAAGGCTATTGTTGGTATAGAGATAGAAATTGAAACCCTGACCGGTAAATTGAAAGCGAGCCAAAACTTGCCAGAACGAAATAGAGCAGGAGTTAAAGCAGGTCTTGAAGGCAGTGATCAACCGCAGAGCTGCGCGATGTCTAAATTCGTTAGTTAGTAAAAGCTGATTTTAGCGATTCGACTGCGGTATCAGTGTACTCTCTGTCATTAAATCGTCATGCCATTGACACATTCATTCGATAGCATCCGGCCTCGTGATTAAACACCAACACAGAGCGTTGCTATATGTCCGTAACCCGAGTCTTATCTGTTATTTCCTTGCTAGTATGCATGACCTTAACCAGCGTTTTTGCTAATGGTGCTGAGGCTTCTCGTTCTGACGACAGTCTGGTATTGAAGTTTGCTGTACTGGGTGATGCTGAGCCTAAACCCAAAGCAGAATTCCCGGGTGTGTCAGCGGCCGTTGATGATGTAAACAAATTGGCGGAAGACGGCACTATGGATTTTGTTGTCGGGGTAGGTGACATTGCGCATAAAGGCACGGTGATTCAATACGAAAACGTGACACCGGTACTGCAGCGCCTGAGCCTGCCGTTCTATCCTATTATGGGCAACGAGGAGCATGGCTCTACTGTAGAGCGCTACCTGAAATATGCGAACTTGTGGAATGACGGTAAAATTTCCATAGAGAAACCAAGCTATGTTCTGGAGCGCGACTCTGTTGCTTTGGTGTTCGCTTCTCCGGATTTCGGTCGGGATTTTGGCGACGAGGGCATTGCCTGGATGAAGGAGCAAATAGAGCGTTTGGCTCCGAAACCTGTACTGCTTGTTGTTCACGGTGCACAAACGGGTGTGTACCCTGAAAATGCAGATAAAGGCGTGACGCATGAAGGGTTTAAAGACATTGTTGCGCAACCGAATTTAGCAGCAGTGCTGTCAGGCGACTTGCATATGGATATGGAGCGGGTTAATCACTCTAAACAGATTGACGGTGTTCATTATTTACATATGCCAGCACTGGAACGTACAAAAATACCGGACGAAACTCGTCACACACCGATGTTTCGTGTGTTCAGTATTTTTGATGACGGACAGGTACTGGTAGAAACCTACCAGGTAGACGTTGAAAAGCCGCTGGCGCGTCATGAATATCGGTTTGAACTCTCTGGTAAATAATGTTTTCAAAAGCCTGTCGGAATAACTACCGGCAGGTTTTCCTCTTTGTTTCTGCCCATCAACTAGCGTTTCTGATAAGTTGTAAAGATAAAGCAAACCTTCCCAAAAGTGCTTGAGGTATCGATAATATAAATAACTTCAACTATCTCATTAAACGCACAAGGGATTGTAATGACACACTTCAAAATGGATGAAAAACTACCCAACTCTTTGCGATGGTTTATGAGCCAAAACTTGCATAACTTTGCTCCCTGGACTTTGTTGGACAGGAACTCCCAATACGAAATTATTACCGAAGGTGTTGAAGGAGGGGCCGGTACTGGGAAAGAATAAAGGCGAGCTAACGCATTAACTACAAGGAGGTTTTATTTATGTCTTCACCGCAGGTTGGAGTGGGTGTTCTTATCATTCGAAATGGTCGTGTACTTCTGGGTAAAAGGAAAGGCGCTCACGGCGCTGGTACCTGGTCTGCGCCAGGCGGACATCTTGAATTTGGCGAGTCGATTGAAGACTGTGCACGACGTGAAGTTCTGGAAGAAACCGGGCTGGAACTCACAACTGTTCGGAACGGGCCTTTCACCAACAACGTGTTCCAGGCAGATAATAAGCACTATGTAACCATTTTTGCGCTGGCGGAGCCTTTGAACGGAGAAGCTAAAACTCTGGAGCCTGATAAGTGCGAGGGTTGGGACTGGTTTGACTGGAATACGCTTCCGCAGCCGTTATTTCCGCCATTAAAAACGCTTATTCGTGAGGGATACACTCTTACCGACTGGCTTTGAATTTAAAAGCTGTATGCAGTTGAGCAAAAAAGCTACCAATAATTGGTAGCTTTTTTGTTGTAGTCTGACTTATTCCGTAATCTAAATTAAAACGAGTAACGCACGCCCAATGCAAATGTGCGTGAATAAATGGCGTTATTAAAATTGAACAGATTATCGTTGTCTTAAACCGGTGTTTTGTGCAGTTCCGCCAGTGTGTGCTCCAGAGCATGTCTGGCGTTGACTAAAAGCGTCTGCATTTCTTCACGGGCGACTACCGGGCTCTGCTCTTTAATGGCCATGAACACTGCTTTATGACCGGGTAGTGAATCGACATATTCTTCCGCTATAGCACTGCTTAAACGAAATGAATTTTCCAGAGCAGTTTCAATGGTTACACCTAACGACGCCATAAATTCGTTATTAGTGGCTTCCAGTAAAGCTAAGTGAAACTCTAAGTCGCTTTTGTACACAGCGTCAGTACCAATTTGAGCCTCTTCCATTGCCTGGTAAGCTTCAGTTAATGCGGCTAACTGCTCGTCAGTACGGTGCATAGCTGCCAGACTGGCTGCATTAGGCTCAATAATTTCCCGCATTTCATACAGCGACATGTAAAACTTCGTGTCTGGGTTGCTGCTAAAACACCAGCGCAAAACTTCCGCGTCAAACATATTCCAGTTTTTACGCGGACGGACTCTCGTGCCCAGTTTCGGACGGGATTCGATTAGCCCTTTAGCGGTTAACAGCTTAAAGGCTTCACGTAATGCTGTGCGCGATACACCCAGCTCTGCACCAATGTCATTTTCATTCGGGATATACTGACCAGGCAAATAGACGCCACCCACGATTCGAGAACCCAGTTCCTGAGCAACCCAGGAGTGGATACTTTGTGGTCTGCTTCGGGTTGCGCTTTTCATGTGTCTTCCCTTGCATGTGGTGATGATGCGATTTTGTTCATATTAGCGTTTTTTCTCTGTAAGCGTAACCCGAATGAAATAGTGAGTGTAAATAAATGTAATTTTTGTACCTAAAGCTGGTGTGATGCATGCAAGTTAGTCTAAATACTCTAAGCTTTATCCAAAAAATGACTAACGGGCGTGCGCGCCCACTTAAAGGAGAAAATTATGTCACGGATTTTACTATCAGGCATGCTGCTTCTAGCCTGCTCATTCTCGGTTTTGGCAAATGACCTGAAACCGGGTTTATGGGAGGTCACTTCTTCAATGGAAGGAGAGGGGATCCCTAAGCAGCTTAAGCGTGAAAAAAATTCGCAGGAGTGCCTTACCGCCGAAGAGGGTGACGACATGGTCGCTACAATGCGCAAACGCTGGAATGAAATAGGATGTCAGGATATGGATATCTCCCGGGATGGTGATAACATTAAAGTCGCAGCTTCATGCGAAGCAGGTGGGCGAACCACGCAAGTCGATGCGTTGATTACGGTACACAGCAACGAACATTATTCCAGTGAGGTTACAACCACTAACGATAGCTCAGTAACGACCTATCGTGAGGCTACCTGGGTATCGTCGGAGTGCGAGCAATAAGAGGATGCTATGACTCCTGCAATTGATGTAGCGAAAGAGAATGAAATTTCTTTTAAAGTACACGAATATTCTCATGACCCGGCCAGTGAATCTTATGGGGGCGAAGCCGCCGAGAAGTTGGGCGTTCCGCAGGAACAAGTATTCAAAACCTTAGTTGTCAGTCTTGACGGTAAAGAATTGGCTGTAGGTATCATTCCGGTTTTGTCACGGCTAAGCCTTAAATTGATAGCAAAAGCTCTGGGTGCCAAGAAGGCTGCCATGGCAACCGGAAGCGATGTCGAACGTACTACGGGTTATGTTCTGGGAGGCGTTAGTCCGCTTGGCCAGAAAAAGCAGCTCAGAACCATAATTGATACCTCTGCAACTTATAACCCCACTGTATTTATAAGCGCCGGGCGTAGGGGGGTAGATATGGAATTAACCCCTGAAGATTTAAAAACGCTGGTGAGGGGGGAATTTGTTAATATTACTTAACGGAAAAGCATGTTTAAAAGGCTCCAGCGGCAAAGTCATCAGGTGGGCGATACGCAAATATTGGTATCTTATGACCGCCTGACCAGCCGGTTTCAAATCTCTAATGGAAATACTGTGGTATACAGCCGCTCTCTGCTGCTGTTGCCATTTATCCGTTCAAGTATCGTTATTTCCAACAGCACCTATTCTTTAAAGGTGATTTCTTTTGTTTTATGGCGCGCAAAGTTAGAGCAAGGCGGGAAGGTTGTTATTTCTGAGCTACTCCGACCTCGACGCGCCAAATCCATAGCTTCAATTGCGTACGGCGCAGTAATGAGTGTATTGCGGTTTTTTGTGGGTTAATTGTAAGACAAATAAATTAGCGCGGAGTGAGTGACTTCTGCGCGAGGCGTAGCTTTAACCATAATGTATTAGTAATTATTGATTTAATGGTTACGAGCTGAATCCTTGCTAGAGACTAGATAGCCATTTTTCCATACTCTTAGTGGCTCTAATATGGTTTTCAGATCCTTATAAGGCGATTTTTGAAGCAGTAAAAAGTCAGCTTTCATTCCTTCTCTAATGCGGCCTCGATCTGCTAGTGAGAAAGCATCCGCGGGTTTTGATGTAGCTGACTTTAAAATGGCTTCAGTTGGCATGCCTGCCTCCTGGAAAAGAAGCAGTTCAACTAATAATGACCAGCCATGAGCGGTATTAGGGTTGGGAGCATCGCTGCCAGCCAAAATAGGAATACCAGTATTGTGCATACGTTTTGTATTGATGAGTAAGTTGGTATAAAAGTGTTCAGGAAATCGGCCGCTGTTAGGAAAGTTACGATTGAGTGTCGATTTTGCGCTGGCACTTATTTTCAGCGTCTCGTTATTCAGTAGAATTTCATCATTGATGGAGCCGCGCAGCATCCCCTCATAAACTGTCATTGTTGGAATTACAAACACACCGTTGATTTTTAGAAGGGCGAGCAGTTCGTCAGAAACAGGCTGGTCAAAAAAGCTGTGTACCAAGCCATCGGCTCCGGCTTCAACTGCATCTAGAGCGGAATCATGATCGGCAATATGAACAACGGCTAAATAATTCTGTTTATGCGCAGCCCTAATAGCTGCCTGCAGACCTTGCTCTGAAATTGATGGTGCGTGTGCGTAGGCTGAACCGTTGCGAGTATACACTATCTTGATGAAATCTGAGCCTGCATTAATACGTTGTTTTATCAGTTTTTCGGCCTCTTGTGGTTTGGAAAGCGTAGATACCTCAATACCGTACTGTGTCCCATGCCCATTCGGTGCGGTTATTAGTAATCCGGCACCAAAAATATCAGCCTTACGACTAAACTTCGTTGTTGCTCTCTGGGGTTGATGTTGCCGCAGGAAGTTTGGATGACCAAACATATCAATAACGGTGGTTACTCCTCGTTCAAGGCTTTGTTCTAATGCATCGCCCCAGGTATGCACATGAGCATCGATGAGACCGGGAACAAGCCAACGGTTTTGTCCATCTACTTTCCGTAACTGACTGTCCGGTTGCTCCATGTGCAAGTCTTTGATATACCCATCGAGTACTTCAACATAAGCCGCTTTTGAAATGGTTTCCCCGTCAAAAATCTTAACCGGGCCCAGAATAAAACTGTTACTGTTTTCGGCGCTTTCTTGCCGGGGTGTTGGCAGCGAAAGAATGATCAAAGCAATAGCTGCTACAAAAAGTGCTGCGACAATTTTAATCTTCATTTATCTGAACCTTTTAACGAGAAAGTCGCTGATAACGCCAATAAATTACGGCGATTAATACGCCACAAAAAGCGACAAGATAAAGCCCGTGTAGCCATAAGTTATGGCCTTGATTTGTACCGATAACGGCATGTGCCAGTTGAGAATAGTGATACGAGGGAAGCCCATAAGCGATGTAACGAACGGTGTCGGGTAAGAATTGAATAGGAACCCATAGGCCGGATAAAAATGCCATGGGTAAATAAACTAAATTGACGACAGCAGGGGCCGCTTTGTCAGACAGGCACAGACCCATAAGTAATCCAATTAAGGCAAATGGCAGGGTTCCTATCAGTAACACAGTGAATAATGTGGCCCATTGCCATAACAAAAGCTGCACGTCGGCAAAAAGTGCTGCCGTAATAAACAACATTAAGGCAATGCAGGCGGCAAACACCAAACTGCTAAAGAATTTAGCGACCACATAAGCAGAAAGAGGCATGGGCGAAATGCGCTTCAGTGTAAGCCAGCCTTGTGCCCTGTCGCTAGCAACAGCTGTTGCGTAGTTAAATAATGCTGGCCCCATCATGCCAAAACAGGCGTATGAAACCAGCATATACTCGCCTTGTGCCGCGCTAAAGTTAAAGACAATACCGAAGAACACGTAAAACACGAGTGGAAATAACATGGCAGGTAAAAAGAATGCGGGCGTGCGCCATAAGCTGAGCAAGTCGTAGAGGCTTTCTTTTAAATAAATATCCGAATTAAGCATGAGCGGGCTCCCGAATAAGGTGTAAGTAGGCTGACTCCAGGGAACCGTGATTGGCAATAACCTCGTTGACTGAACCCTGTGCAATAATTTGTCCGTCCCGTAAGACAGCAACACGATCGGCAAGTCGCTCTGCTTCTTCAATGTAATGAGTGGTTAGTACTAAAGCGCAGCCATGCTGTCGACGCTTATTTATCTGCTCCCAAAGCAAGTGGCGCGCTTCAACATCCATCCCTACGGTAGGTTCATCAAGAAAAAGTAAGTCGGGGTTTCCGGCTACCGAGATGGCAAACAGAACTTGCTGACGCTGGCCCCCTGATAACTTACCGAAGCGTTGCTTAGCAATGCCAGTTAAATCAAATTCCCTCAGTAAAACTTCTGGAGTGGCGCCTGACGGATAATAGCTACAAAATAAATCCAGTTGTTCAGCGACGGTCAAGTTTGCGTTTAGGGTACCAAGCTGCATCATAACCCCAACACGCTGACGGATGGTTAACGGTCTATGCTGACTATTGAGTTGAGTTCCCAGAACCTCTAAATGCTGAGCCTCATAATCATGCATGCCAAGTATGCTGTGAATTAAGGTGGTTTTGCCTGCTCCATTTTTTCCAAGTACGGCAATGACTTCACCTGCATAGGCATTAAGGCTGACATTGGTCAGCGCCGCTTTTTCGCCATAGTGTTTATTAAGCGACTGTACTTTAAGGTTTATCTGACTCATTGGCGGTCTCTGTGAATTAATTCGCTGTTAATAAGTCTATTCAGCTAGCCTTTGAGCCGGTAGTTGCTTATGTCACCAATTAGGAATGACATTTGTCACTGGTGTGCTTACCTTGTAGCAGCCATAATAAAAAGAGGAACAGCAAAGAGCAGCGGTATGTCAGATAAGCAGCGGGTACGCGAACAAAAACATGCGTGGATTTACCTATTTAACCTCGGTTTCTATATTTTACCGATGGTGCTTTTTCCGTATCAGGTTTGGGAAATTGCTGTCATGGTGGCGGCGCTGTTGGTTTTTATTGGTCTCTATTACTGTTGTTATTCGGTACCGCGGCAGCAAATGCTGTGGCCTATCCTTGGCATGTACATTATTGCTTGCGCAGTGACGCCACTAAACCCCGGGTCTATTGCTCTTTTTAGTTACGCGGGATTTTTTGTTGGCTTTGCCTATAACTGGCGGGTTGCGCTTGCGGCTGTTGCCGGCATTATTCTTACCTTAGCTACATTCCACTTTGGCCCGGGAACCAGCTGGGATCTCTTTTTGCCCTACGGTATCGTCATTGTTGGCACTGTTTCTATTTTTGGTCGGGTTGAACGACTCAGACAGCAACATGCTGAAGAGCAAGAACGTGATGCTGAAGAGATTGAGCGTTTAGCAACCAGTGTCGAACGGGAGCGGATAGCAAGGGACTTGCATGACATTTTGGGTCACACGCTTTCCAGTATTATTTTGAAGTCGGATCTCGCCAAGGCGCAACTTTCTAAGCAGCGTTACGATGAAGCTTCTGAGCAGTTAGTAGAGCTAAGTGAAATTGCTCGCGAATCCCTTTCGCAGGTGCGGCAAAGTGTTTCGGGGTACAAGCATGGAGGGCTACAGCTTGAGCTGAGACGACTTGAGCAGCGTTTGACTGACGGAGGCTTCAGTACTCGGATAACCGGAACACCGCCGATAATAGATGAGCGACGGGAAACCTCATTGGTGTTAGCAATAACCGAATTGGTAACCAATATTATTCGTCACAGCAATGGTCAACAATGCTTGATCCATTTTGACGAAACAGCAAACACTTACTGTATTAAAGTTGTGGATAATGGTCGTTGTCATGACGTGAGTGTGGGCAACGGTTTGAGCGGCGTTGAGCTGAGAATACAGGAGCTTGGCGGCTCGATGTCCATCTCAACAAACAAAGGGTGCGAGGTGGCTCTCTTCTTACCAAAACTCGCAGAACAACAGCCATGAAAATTCTTTTAGCTGAAGATCAAACCATGGTGAGAACTGCGCTGGCAAGTTTGTTGCGACTGGAGTCTGATTACCACGTCGATGAAGCCGTGGATGGCGTTGATGCTCAGAAAAAATTACAAGAATCTGATTACGATGTGTTGTTGAGCGATATTGAAATGCCTAACCTTTCCGGTCTTGAGCTTGTCCAGTGGGCGCAGCAGCAACAACCAAACCTTCGTTCGGTTATTATCACCACCTTTAACCGTTCCGGTTATATTAAGCGAGCTATTGACTCAGGTGTTCGTGGTTTTCTACTAAAAGATGCGCCCATTAATGAACTGATCGCGTCGTTGCAACGGGTATGTCTGGGTGAGCAAGTGATAAGTAATGAGCTTCTTCTTCAGGCTCTGGGGCAGCATGACCCCTTGACAGAAAAAGAGCGTAAAGCACTACGTCTGGCAAGTCAGGGGTTAAGTACTCAAGCTATCGCAGAACAGTTATTCATTGCTCCAGGTACTGCTCGAAATTATCTTTCGGAGGCAATCAATAAACTGCATGCGAGCAACCGGACAGAGGCTGCTCGCATCGCTCATCAAAAAGGCTGGTTGTAATAAGCTATACGCCTTTTTTCAAAGGCTTAAAGCTTCACAATCAACTTACCTTTATTGTCGCCGGTAAAGAACATGTTCAGTCCCTCAATGGCTGATTCCAGCCCTTCAAGAATATGCGAACGGTGTTTTATTTTGCCGGACATAACGTAAGGCGTCAGTTGTTGCAGCAAGCTTGGAATTTGGTCGAAGTGATCTGGCATGGTAAAGCCCTGAATTGTCAGCCGCTTTTTAATAACAGGCACCCAGCTTGGTCCGGGGCTGGGCACTTCTTTATCGTAGTCGGCTATCATGCCGCAAACCACCACACGACCGTGCGCGTTCATACGTTCAACCACCAGGTTTTGAATGGGGCCGCCGGTATTTTCAAAGTATAAATCTACGCCATCAGGAGTCAGCTTAGTCAGTTGGTCGCGCAAATCATCAGTTTTATAATTAATCGCGCCGTCGAAACCAAGTTCGTTGACTATCCAGTTGGCTTTTTCGTCACTCCCGACAACACCTATCACTTTAAGGCCTTCGGCTTTTGCTATCTGACCGACAATTGAGCCGACTGAACCTGCAGCGCCTGTTACTACGATGGTTTCTCCATTTTTAGGTTTACCTACATTAAGTAACCCTTGCGTAGCAGTTAACCCGGGTAAGGCGAATACTGAGAGTACAGTTTCGTCAGGTACGTCGGCCTGAACCTTGTTAATACCTTTTCCGTCGCTCAGTGCATATTCCTGCCAGCCCATCATGCCCATAACCCGGTCGCCGACTTCAAACTCAGGATGGTTACTCTCGACAACCTCTCCAACACCCGAGCTGCGCATTACCGTGTTTAATTCAACTGGTGGTATGTAGCTCTCTGTATCGGGGCTCATCCAGCCAAACATCGCAGGATCAAGCGACATTTGCCGCTGTTTTATTAATATTTCACCGGAACCGGCTTTCGGGAGCTCCTTTTCCGTTACTTCAAAAATGTTCGCTGAGACTGGGCCCGGCTCAGGGCGCTTAACCAGTTTAATCGCTTTATAAGTAGTCATAGAATTTCCTTGTTAACTATATGATTTAGATATTTCTTTTTACGATTGAAATAGCTCTGAGATCAGGGGAGATTCATTTCTTTTAAAAAAAGTGTTATTTGAATTAACAATTTATTCTGTTAGTTGCTATATTGAAATTGCTGCTAAACAGGAGGCTTTATGAAACTAATAAAATTTTTTATATCTATTACTAGCATACTATCAATTGTGGCATGTTCTTCCTCGGTTGTTAAAGTAGGGCCGGATGGCTCGCATTGGAGGCTGCAAAGTTTTTTAGACGATGGACTACAAGAAACTGTCAAAGTCTATAATTACTGTTACAAAGGAAAGCAATCAAGCTTTGTTCCTGCGAGAGATTTCGAGAAGGGCTCGCATTCGGTTGTTGCGCACGTTATCAAGCAATTTCATAGTGTTGACTCCAAACCTCTGGACGCCTTTGCGACATTAGATGGTCGTTTTGAAAGTGGGAAAACTTACGTATTCCAAAATGCTATTGAAGATAATAAGGCTAAAGTATGGATTGCTAATGCCGAAACTGGAGAAGCTGTAACCTCGAAAGAAATGGTAAAGCTTACTGTTCCCGATGTTGTTGATAACAAGCAGTACCAAAATCGGCGTTGTTCTGCCAGTACTTTGTAGGTTTGCTCGATAAGCAGTGGTTGAAACTAAAATAAAGTAGCTACAGTCTCAACCACTGCGTCTATTTTAGTTATATTCTTTTAGAGCTTTATGAACTTCCCCGCTTTTCGTTATCCTGCTAGCGCTGTAAATACTTCTCTTTTGCTCCATTTTTTCAGAAGCTTTGAGCCATTATATTGTTAACTTTACCTAAGTCGATTAATATCAAACAGATAGTTGCTGTTCTGAAAAGGATGTCGGACATTGCGTAAACTCTGTCGGCTTATTCTTTTCTTACTATAAAAACTGTTTACGCCTATATAACAAGGAGATAAAAAATGAAAGACGTTCTATTTTTTAACAATATGCTGACACCGAAGATCATTACCTTTGTGTATTGGATTTTGCTTTTGGCCGCCGTTGTTGGTGGGGTAAGCACTATGTTTATGGGTTATGAAGGTTTTACCTTTGGTAACTTCCTTAAAGGGATATTTTACGCTCTGGCCGGAGGCGTTGGTGCCAGAATTTGGTGTGAGCTTCTTATTGTTCTGTTTAAAATGAACGAAGCTCTGCAGGATCTTCGTAAGAAGTAAATGATAGAAATAAAGACATGTAACGCTTCTAAGTGAAGCTTTCTATAAGTTGCGCGGCCCTCCTGTTGGAGGGCATTTTATTTTAGGTCTTTTCTCATGACTCAAATGAGCCTATTCTAGGGTTATACAACTCACTAACATCAGGTGCCACCCTTCTTGCGAAACCTTATTGCTATTGCTTTATTGCTACTTGCTTCGGGATCAATGGCTCAGGATGTAACATTGAAAGTGGGTGTTTATGACAACCCGCCCAAAATCATGTTCGATGAATACGGCCAGTTGAGCGGTATTCATGGCCAGCTTCTTATGAATATTGCACAGCGTCATAATTGGCAACTGGTGCCGGTCGAATGTGAATGGGATCAATGCTTAAAGCTCTTGCGCGAGGGGCGAATTGATATTTTCCCGGATGTTGTGAAAAACGATGAAAGAGAGACTTGGGCTAGTTTTCATAATGAGCCTGCTTTATTGAGTTGGTCACAGCTTTATGCGCCGAAAGAAGAAAAAATTACCAACCTTTTAGATTTGAACAACAAACGTGTGGCGGTACTGCGGGACTCTGTTCAGGAAGAGTATCTAAAACAATTAATTGAGAATTTTGATCTAAACAGTGAGCTTTATCCGGTGCAGAGCCTTGCCGAAGGGTTTGATGCGGTTGTTGCGGGAAAGGTCAACGCCACTTCGGCGGATCAGCTTTTTGGCGATAAGCAAGTGACAGAATATGCCATTGAAATGACCCCCATCATGTTTCTTCCTAATGAGGTTTTCTTTGCCGTTCCTAAAGGTTCTCATGCAGATATTCTGTCAACTCTGGACAGAGAGCTAAAGCGCTTAAAAGCCGATGAAAACTCCGATTACTATGAAATTATTGAGCGCTGGAGTTCAGGGCAAAGTCACTTAACAATTTCTGTTTACGTTTGGTGGTTAATGACGGCATTGGTCTTACTATTCTTGACTGTTGTTGGGTTTAATCTGCTTTTGCGTCGCAAGGTTACCGAAAAAACACAAGCGCTGGCTGAAAGTAAGTATCGTTTGAATACCATTTTAGACAGTGTTGAAGCTTATATTTTTATCAAAGATAAAGAGCTGAAGTATCAGTATGCGAACCAGCAGGTTTTAAAACTGTTTCAGTTAAAACTGGGTGATTTCATCGGAAAAACCGATGCCGATTTGTTTGATAAAAGCACCGCCGATACGCTTAAAGTTTTTGACAACAAAGTAATAAAAAGCGGTAAACGGGCGGCTCAGGAAGAAATTAGCTTTCTGCCTGACAAAAAAAAGCCGCTTCATTTTTGGTCTGTAAAAGTGCCGTTATATGATGCCAATAAGAAGGTTATTGGCTTGTGCGGAATTTGTACTGACATTTCAGAATACCAGAGCATGAAAGAAGAAATTCAGTCTCTTGCGTACTTCGACCCTTTAACCGGCCTGGCGAATAGACGTTTCATGCTGGAGCGTTTGAAAGACGAGTTTTATCGTTACCAGAATGGCGGAGATGATGGTGTGCTGGCAATGTTGGATATCGACCAGTTCAAGAAAGTGAATGACAGCGTAAGCCATGACGCGGGAGACGAGCTTTTGGTTCTGTTTGGCCAGAGACTGGAGTCTGAGCTGCTTCAGACTGAAACTGCCGGACGTCTGGGGGCCGATGAATTTATGGTGCTGTTAAAGAGTAAAAGCGGTATTAATCTGCTGGACGATAAGAATCTGCGTCAGCGCCTGCAGGTTTTGGTAGAGCGTTTAAGTGAGCCTTACCAATTAGGCGAAAAAACGGAGTCGATATCAGTCAGTATGGGCGTCACTTTGTTTTCCGATGCGCAAAACACCGGAGATCTACTTCAGGGAGCCGACCTGGCGCTGTCGCAGGCAAAAGAGACCAATGCATCAAAGCTGCAATTTTTTAATACGGGCATACAGCGCGAATTTAATTATCGGCAAAAGATGATAACTGGGTTACGACAGGCAATAACGACAGAGTCACTGGAAGTGTATTTGCAGCCGCAGTACCAACAGCTAACGGATGAGGCCAGCCAGCGTTGTTTGGGCTTTGAAGCGTTACTCCGTTGGTACGACGAAGAACTTGGTTGGGTGTCTCCCGCAGAGTTTATTCCGTTAGCCGAAAGTCAGGGACTCATGCCCGACCTGCATCGGTTGGTGCTGAATCAGGTACTGGCAGCCATTCCCAAATTGCAACACGCTATAAGTGATAAAGGCGGACGTGTTGCGATAAACGTCAGTGCCAGCCAGTTTAAATACCCCGGATTTGTAGAAGATATTGAGGCCCGTTTAACGGCGGCTGGTATTCCCGGAGAGTTGCTTGAGCTGGAAGTAACCGAGAGTTTACTCATTGATGATATTGAAAACACGGCTGCGAATATGGAAAGGCTAAAACGCCTGGGAGTGACCTTTGCGCTGGATGATTTTGGAACCGGTTACGCCTCTTTGGGCTATCTGAAACGTTTGCCCTTAAATTCGTTAAAGATAGATCAATCTTTTGTGCGAGACATGAAAAACGGCAACAGCGATGAAGCTATAGTAAGAACGGTGATAGCACTGGGCAAAAGTCTTGATTTAGCCATTATCGCAGAAGGTGTCGAAACGGAGGAGCACTTGCATAAACTACAGGAAATGGGGTGCTTTTGTTTTCAGGGTTACTATTTTGCCAGGCCAGAACCCAGTCATTTTTGGATGTCTGATGAGCGAGTTTAAGCAATGCTAATTTCCTTTATCTGTAACTCGATTATCGTCGGCTTAGCGGTTATTTTTCACTACGAAGCGCTTAACCGAATAGGTTGGCTGATCACTCACATGAGAATGTTCAGTCAAATTCGACTGATGTTTGGGGTCATGCTCGCAATCATCGCGCATACGGTAGAGGTTTCTATTTTTGCGCTTGCTTATTACTTTATGCATCACGAAGAAGGTTTTGGCACCTTAGTCGGTAATTTTGATGGAAGTTTTTTGGATGCTTTATACTTTTCTTTCACGGTTTTTAGTACGGTTGGTTTTGGCGATATAGAGCCTTCGGGAGCACTCCGCTTTTTAACTGGTGTGGAGAGTTTAACTGGTTTAGTTTTAATTACCTGGACGGCTTCGTTTCTATACGTTGAAATGCAGCGTTACTGGCACCGTTAACTGAAACATTTGCTAACAGAAGCCTGCTTCTATAAAGCTGTCAGGCGGTGTATCTTTATGGCTGAGGCATACCAGCTTGGAAAACAAAACTGATGATGCAGGAAACATTAAAAATTTTAGTGGTAGATGATGACGCACGGCTGCGAAGCTTGCTGGAGCGTTATCTTACTGAGCAAAACTTTCAGGTACGGGTGGCGCAGGACTCTGAGCAAATGGACCGCTTGCTGACCCGGGAAAACTTTAATTTACTCGTACTGGATTTAATGCTGCCGGGCGAAGACGGACTCTCCATTTGCAAGCGTTTGCGTAGCCAGGGAAACAATCTGCCGGTCATTATGCTAACCGCAAAGGGCGACGAAGTGGACCGTATTATTGGCCTGGAACTCGGTGCTGATGACTATCTGGCTAAGCCTTTTAACCCTAGAGAGCTGTTAGCTCGCGTCAGAGCGGTACTGCGCCGGCGGGGTACCGAAGCTCCTGGTGCTCCCTCGCAGGAAGATCAGGAAATAACCTTCGGTGAATTCCGGCTGAATCTGGGTACTCGCGAAATGTTTCGCGGCGACACACCTATGCCGCTGACCAGTGGTGAATTTGCGGTACTCAAAGCTCTTGTTAATAATGCACGGCAGCCACTTTCGCGCGACAAGTTAATGCATCTGGCTCGTGGTCGTGACTACAGTGCGCTGGAGCGCTCGATTGACGTGCAGGTGTCTCGTTTAAGACGTATGCTGGAAGTCGATCCGACTAAGCCCCGATATATTCAGACGGTGTGGGGTCTGGGCTACGTGTTTGTGCCGGATGGTCAACTGAAGTCCTGATGAAACTTTTTCCTAAGTCAGCGTTTGCCCGCACGGTTGCGCTGCTGGCTCTGGTGTTGCTTATTAACCAGCTCGTTTCTTACGTGATGGTAAGCAATTATGTTGTCAGACCCTCTATAGAACAAATTAATGAGCTGGTTGCTAAACACATCCGCACCATGTTTATCCCCCGTCAGCATTTAGCTGAAACCGAGCGCGAGCTCATGACCAGTTATACTGAAGCGACCGGCATTGAAGTCTTTAATGATGAAGCCGCTGAAAAGCAGGGCTTAGGTAACTCAACCTATTATGGTTATTTATCGGATGACATGAGTGATATGCTGGGTGGTGAAGCGCAAGTACGGGTAGCTCAGGGCAATAAATTCTATTTGTGGGTAAAACCTCCGCGTGCGCCTGACTTCTGGATACGCGTGCCCCTGGATAGTATGCAGCAGGGCCGCTTCTCGCCATTGGTGATGTACCTGGTACTCATTGGTTTGCTGAGCGTGTTCGGCGGTATGCTATTTGCCAACTGGTTAAACCGACCGTTAAAAGCTCTGGAGGACTCCGCCCGAAGAGTTGGACGGGGAGAGTTCCCTGAGCAGCTGTCTGAAAAAGGGGCGACCGAAATTGTGGCGGTGACTCGCGCTTTTAATCAAATGTCGCGCGGTATTCGCGAGTTGGAAAATGACCGCAACCTTTTAATGGCCGGTGTTTCTCACGACTTAAGAACCCCTCTTACTCGCATTCGTCTGGCTGCGGAAATGATGCCGCAGGGCGAAGACTGCCTGGCTCAGGGCATTATTGAAGATATAGACGACATGAACGACATTATTGATCAGTTTATTGATTACGTTCGTCTTGATCAGCAGGAGTCGAGCAGCAGAGAGTCGCTGAATGAGCTGATAGAGCAAACTGTGGCGAATGTTCCGGATAACTGGCAAAAGCAGTTTGAGCTGGATTTAGGCAAGTTGCCCAGAGTCTGGTTACGGCCCTTGTCTATGAAGCGAGTCATTATTAATTTGCTGGAAAATGCCGAACGTTACGGGAAACATCAAGTGGTGGTCAGCTCCGGGCATGATAAAAAGCAAAAACGTGTTTGGTTTAGAGTAACGGATGACGGCCCGGGCATTCCCGAAGAGCAGCAGGCCACATTATTTGAGCCTTTTACTCAGGGGGATAAAGCGCGTGGTGGCGTTGGGTCCGGTCTGGGGCTGGCTATTATTAAGCGCATTGTCGACCGGCACGACGGCAGTATAAAACTGCAAAACCGCCCGGAAGGCGGCTTGTGCGTGCGGATTGAACTGCCGCTGAATCAGCAACGGCAGTAATCTTGATTACAGCAACAGGCGGTTAATACCGTTAAGAGCCGCAACCCGGTAGGCTTCCGCCATGGTCGGATAGTTAAAGGTGGTGTTGACGAAGTAGTCGATGGTGTTACCACCGTTTTTCTGCTCCATAATAGCCTGACCAATGTGGATAATTTCTGAAGCTCGCTCGCCAAAACAGTGAAGCCCCAGCAGTTCTCGCGTTTCACGGTGGAATAATAATTTCAGACAACCCACGTCGGCACCGGAGATTTGCGCCCGTGCAAGGTGCTTAAACTGCGCACGGCCGACCTCATAAGGTACTTTCATTTCAGTCAGTTCTTCTTCAGTTTTACCAACCGAGCTGATTTCCGGGATGGTGTAAATACCGGTAGGGATATCGCTGATAAGTGCTTTGTCGCAATTACCGTTAATAATAGCGGAAGCACAGATCCGTCCCTGATCGTATGCTGCGCTGGCTAAACTGGGGTAACCAATAATGTCGCCAACTGCATAAATATTATCGACACTGGTCTGGTAGTTTTCATTTACCTCCAATTGGCCGCGATAGTTGGGTTCAAGCCCCACCGCCTGGCAGTCAAGCTGTTCAATGTTACCGGAACGGCCATTAGCAAAAAGCAGACAGTCGGCAGCCATGGTCTTACCAGACTTAGTTTTCAGCACCACTTTGTCATCGTGCCCGGTAATGCTTTCGTATTCTTCATTGTGGCGAATGACAACGCCACTGTTGCGCAAGTGATAACTCAGCGCATCTGAAATTTCAGCATCCAGAAAAGAAAGCAGGCGTTCACGCTGGTTTATTAAGTCAACTTTAACGCCCATACCCCGGAAAATACTGGCGTATTCACTGCCCACCACACCTGCACCGTATATCAGAATGGTTTTAGGTTCATGAGACAACGACAACACTTTATCTGAGTCGTAAATGCGCGGATGCGAAAAGTCGACGTCTTTCGGGTTGTATGGGCGTGACCCTGTAGCGATAACGACATGTTTTGTGATCAAGTCATCGACAGAGCCGTCCAGTTTGGTGACCCGAATGCGGTTCTTGTCTAAAAAAGAAGCTGTACCGTGCACCACAGTAACGTCGTTACGGTCGTAAAACGAACTGCGTAATTTCACCTGTTTACGAATAACCGATTCTGCATAGTGCAGTATGTGACTGAAAGTCATACCGCTCTGCCAGCCAGGGCCGGAAAACAATGGATTATTATTGTATTCAATTAGACGACTGACGGAGTGTCGCAAAGCTTTGGATGGAATGGTTCCCCAATGCGTGCAACCGCCGCCAAGGGCTTTATGTTTTTCTACTATGGCAACGTTGTAGCCGCTTTTGGCCAATTGCATGGCAGCGCCTTCGCCGCCGGGACCAGTACCGATGACAACGACATCGAATTCTGTTTCGGTTTCAGGCTTTATTGCAGTCATATTACTCGCTTCACTACCGGTGTACGGGCTTTAGATAGTAGCACTGTATAAGAAAAGCGTAAATTGACACTGTTTTCTGTGCGCAGAGTCGTTATAGTAAAGAGAGACAATGACTTGGAACCGTTGTATGAGTAAAGAAAAACAAGTCCCGCAAATTCTGGCTCGTCGTGTCGTAGCACAAAGCCGCTTAATGCGTATTGAGGCCGTCGACCTTAAATTTAGCAATGGTGAGCAGCGTCAGTTTGAGCGCATGAAAGGCAGCGGTCGCGGCGCGGTGATGATTGTTCCCTGCCTGGATGAAGAAACTTTGTTACTGATTCGGGAATACGCTGCAGGCCTTCACGACTATCAACTCGGTTTTCCCAAAGGCCTGATTGACCCGGGCGAAACCCCGGAAGAGGCTGCTCAGCGTGAGCTAAAAGAAGAAGTTGGTTACGGCAGCCGTCAACTTGAATTCTTAATGGAAGTGTCTCTCGCGCCTCAGTTTTTCTCCGCCAAAATGAGTGTTTTCGTAGCTCGCGATTTATACCCCGAAAGCTTGCCGGGCGACGAACCTGAGCCGTTGGAAAAAGTGACCTGGCCATTAAACGATATTGACAACCTGCTGGCTCAACCCGATTTTTCTGAAGCGCGAAGTGTTGCGGCGCTGTTAATGCTTTTGCGTAATCTGAGTGAGGCACAGTAGTGGCAGAAACAATGCTGGAGAAACTGAAGGAAATAGCATTCGAAGCAGGTGGCGTTATTCTGTCAATGTACGAGCGGCGTGACTATAAAACGGCCGAGAAAAAAGACGATTCTCCAGTGACTACCGCAGATCTTGTTGCCAGCGAACTAATAGAAGATCGACTCAAGCAGTCATTCCCTGATATTCCGGTTATTTCTGAAGAAAGCGAGCATCAGGACTATAATGAGCGCCGTCAGTGGAGAGCCTATTTTATTATCGACCCGATAGATGGTACTCAGGAGTTTATTTCCCGCTCCGGAGACTTTGCTGTCAACATTGCTTACGTAGAAAACAACGAGCCTGTCATTGGCGTTATTTTCTGGCCGGTCGGGGAAACGCTTTACTATGCTCGCAAAGGTGCTGGCGCCTTTAAACAAAAAGAGAACGAAAAGCAGTCCATAAGCGTGCGCAAGTTTAGTGACCCTCAGGCTGACCCTATTATTATTGCAATAAGTCGGCAACAGGCACGAGAGCCTGTGTTTAATCGTTTGCAGACAAAACGTGATATTCAGCCTTTACCAACGGGTAGCTGTTCACTAAAAGCCTGTTTTATTGCCGAGGGCAAAGCCGATTGTTTTTTACGTCTGGGACCTACCGGAGAATGGGATACCGCTGCATCGCAAGTTATTGTAGGAGAAGCTGGCGGTCGCATAGTGAATGAGAACTTTGAGCCCATTACCTACAACCGCACGGTTAGCCTGCTGAACCCGAACTTCTTAGTTCTGGGTGACCAAAATGTTCCCTGGGAAGAAGTCTTTATTGCCCGTCAGGCTCGTTTCCGGTAACACTGTCTTTGTTGACTACATCGACACTTTCATGCAACTCAGAGTAAACAATGACGGCTTCGCCGGACTTCAGGCGTTGCTTCAGTTGCTCCACTTTCGTTTCAAAGCTGAGCTCCTGACTGCCGTAATCGGTTCCTTCGCGCAGTACAATAGATTCCATTAAATTGTTCAGGGTTTCCTGATCAATTTCCTGCCAGGGAATGATCATTTATCCTCCGCTTGCTGCAATTCTTCTGTTAATTCTGCCAGTTCTTCTTCTGCTGTCATCCAGAGGTTTTCCTGTTGTTGCAGATCTTTTTGCGCCTGTGCCTGCTGGTCTAACAGCTTTTGCAATTTGGCTTTATTGGCATCGTCATACAAGGTGCTGTCACTCAGTTGCTCGTGAATATCGGCTAGCGTCAGCTCCAGCGAATGAATATTCTTTTCTGCCTTCTCTATTTGTTGGCGCAAAGGCTTGGTTTTTTGTCGTGCTTCGGCTTCTTTGCGTTTTTGCTGTTTGCGGTCATCGCGTTGGCGAGTAGCGGGTTGCTCGCTACGTTTGTCATTAGCCGCCTGTTGTTGTAACCAATCGTGATAGGCATCTAAATCGCCGTCGAAAGTTTCTGCTTTGCCGTCGGCAACCAGACAAAATTCATCTACCGTAGTACGTAGCAAATGTCTGTCGTGCGAAACGACAATTAGCGCGCCTTCGTATTCCTGCAAAGCCGCAACCAGTGCGTCCCGTAAGCCGAGATCCAGGTGGTTGGTTGGCTCATCTAGCAGTAACAGGTTAGGACGCTGGTAAATAATGAGGGCTAATGCCAATCGGGCTTTTTCCCCACCGGACATGGGTTCGACCGACCGTGTGGCCTGATCACCGGAAAATCCAAAGTTGCCTAGAAAGTCACGCAGCTTTTGTTCAGTCGCTTGTTTATCAATGCGCTGCAAGTGCAGCAGAGCTGAGGCTGCCAAGTCCAGAGTTTCCAGCTGATGCTGAGCAAAATAACCAATGCTGAGACCTGGGTTAACCAACCGCTCACCAGCCATCGGCTCCAATTCACCCGCCAGCAGTTTAATCAGCGTTGATTTACCGGCGCCGTTTCGGCCAAGCAAGCCTAACCTAGTTCCCGGCACCAAATTTAGCTTAATCTGCTCAAGAATGGTGGTGTCACCATAGCCAGCTTTGGCGTCGCGCAGCGTTAGCAGTGGATTTGGCAGCTTCTCTGGTGTTAAAAAGTGAAAGTCGATACCACTTTCGGCGCGTAGTGGTGCCTGGTTAGGCAGCTTCTCAATAGCTTTTAAACGGCTCTGTGCTTGTTTGGCTTTGCTGGCTTTATAACGAAAACGGTCAACGTAAGCTTGTAAGTGCTGACGCATAACCTGAGCTTTTTCGTACTCGCTTTGTTGCTGAGCCATGTGCTCGGCGCGCTGCCGCTCAAACAGAGAGTAGTTACCGCGGTAGCTGTTCAGTTTTTTATGCTCAATATGCGTAATGTCGGTAGTGACCGAGTCGAGAAAGTCACGGTCGTGCGATATCAATAGCAGGGTTCCGTCGTACTGTTTTAACCAGCTTTCCAGCCAGAAAATGGCATCAACGTCCAGGTGGTTGGTTGGCTCATCCAGCAGCATTAAGTCGGCGCGGGCTATGAGTACCTGTGCCAAATTAAGGCGCATACGCCAACCACCAGAAAATGCTTTTACCGGCTGTTGCAGTTGTTCCTGAGTAAAACCAAGGCCAGCCATTAAACTGGCGGTTCTGGGCTGAATATCATAAGCTCCGATGGAAGCCAACTTGTCGTGACAGTGCGCAATGGCTTCGCCGTTGTTATCGCTTTCGGCCTGCGCGAGTTGCGCTTCCAACTGCCGAAACTCGGCGTCACCGTCCATTACGTAATCGATAGCGGATTTATCCAGTGCGGGAGTGTCCTGGGCTACGCTGGCAATTCGCCACTCCGCTGGCAGGTGAATATTACCGCTGTCGGCACTGAGTTCACCACGCAGCATGGCAAACAGCGAGGACTTGCCGCAGCCATTACGGCCTACTAAGCCAACGCGATGTCCCGGGAATACTTGTAAGTCACTGTCTTCAAATAAAACATCACCGCCACGCAATAAGGTGATAGCTTCAGCACGGATCATAAACTACTCTTCATTTTGTACAGCTGTTCAGCTGCGGTATCATAGACGTGTTCTGCTCACAATTCTAACACAGGAGCTGTTGTGGCTAGAGAAAAGAAGCGATTTATTGCCGGGGCCGTTTGCCCCAAATGCGATGCCATGGACACACTCATGCTCTTCATCGAAAACGATACCGAACAAGTTGAGTGCGTGCAATGTAAGCACCGGTTTAGTGAACCTAAAGAGCAGGGTGGTGGTAGCCAGCGTCAGTTTGATCAGGTCATTGGGGTGTTTAAGCCAGACTAAACAAATTGTAGGGAACCATTATGACAGACACCGACGGCAGCCGTTTTAGCAATTGTCTTTATCGCGTTGAGCAAGTACAGCAGGGCGAACAAAAAGCCGCTGAAGCCTGCTCGATGAACATGACGCAACTGATGTCGGCGGCCGGGAAAGCCGTTTTTCATCAGCTGCAGTCGTATTTTCCGGCACCGGCACGCATTGCGGTCTGTTGTGGTGAAGGCAATAACGGTGGTGATGGCTATATTGTCGCCCGGCTGGCTCAAAAAGCCGGTTATCAGGTGCAAGTTTTTGCGCTCAAACCCAATGTTGAATTGCCGGAACCAATGGAGTCTGACGCGCACAAAGCCCGCGCTGCGTGGCGTGAACAAGGGGGCAGTGAAAAGCCCTTGTTGGATTGCTCACCCGAGCAGTTTGATGTGTTGGTTGATGCTTTATTTGGTGTGGGTTTGAATCGTGCTCTTGAGGGCGACCCGGTAAGCTGGGTTCAGCGCGTGAATGGCAGCACGACGCCGGTGGTGTCAGTGGACGTGCCGTCGGGGTTAAATGCTGATACAGGTCATGTGCCCGGTGCTGCGGTTCGCGCTCATCTTACCGTCTGTCTGGTGGCGTTAAAGCGTGGTTTGCTGACCGGGAAGGCTCAAGAGCACACCGGTGAGTTAAAACTTGAAGATTTAGGTATTGGCAGCACGTTTAAACAGCAAAACGAAGCTAACTGGTTCAGAGTCAACGCCGGCCGGGTTGGTGGCTGGCTGGCGCCGCGTTCACGCTGCACTCATAAAGGTGAACAGGGGCATGTGCTAATTGTCGGTGGCCAGCCGGGTATGTCCGGAGCTGTGATACTGGCAATGCAGTCGGCGCTGCGTGCGGGAGCGGGCAAAGTGTCAGCGGCGTGTCATCCGCAGGTGCAGGCAATTGTTGCGGCAGCGCAGCCTGAAGCAATGGTACATGGCATAAAAGAAACCGATTCTCTTGAGCCGCTGCTGCGAGAAGCTTCTGCTGTTGCTTTGGGGCCCGGACTGGGACAAGGCTCCTGGAGTCAGGAGATTTTTTCGCAAGTGATGGAAACCGATGTGCTGAAAGTTATTGATGCCGATGGTTTAAACTTATTAGCGAGTAACCCTGTTCGTTCACCCAAATTATTACTAACTCCGCACCCTGGTGAAGCTGCACGGTTACTGCAAATGACGACCGACGAAATAGCGTCGGATCGTTTTGCTGCGGCAACAAAACTGCGCGAAAAATACGGTGCGCAGGTATTACTGAAAGGTGCAGGATCTTTGCTGGTAACCGACAGAGGAAGGTGTTTGATAGACCGCGGTTCTCCGGCAATGGCTTCCGGTGGTATGGGCGACTTGTTAACCGGACTAATCGCGGGCTTATTAGCGCAAAGAATGGCTCCGGCACAAGCGCTTATTGCAGGTAGCCTATGGCATGCTATAGCGGGCGAAGAGGCAGGAAAAGATGGTGAGAGGGGAACCTTAGCTTCGGATCTGTTGCCTCATATACGACAGTTGGTGAATGGATATGGAAGGGACGATGGCTGAGGTACACCAATGTGAACTGGCTAACGAAGAGGAAACGTTAGCACTTGCTAAGAAATTTTCACAAGTTTTACAGGCCCCTTTAGTGGTTTATCTGGAAGGTGAGTTAGGTGCTGGTAAAACGGCATTTTGTCGCGGTGTTATTCAGGCTATGGGGCATTCAGGGGCAGTGAAAAGCCCGACCTATACTCTTGTCGAGCCCTACCAGTTGCAAGGCTGGCGTATTCATCATTTCGATTTATACCGACTGGCCGACCCGGAAGAGCTCGAATATATGGGAATTCGTGATTATTTTTCTGAAGATACGTTAAACTTTATAGAGTGGCCCGATAAAGGCTATGGTTGGCTTCCCGGTGCGGACATTGAGATAAGAATCGAGTATGCTGGCACGGGTCGTAAACTAACTTTCAGTGCGCTAACTGAAGCCGGACAAAAAATAATTAAAACATTATGATGAAGCGATTTTGGGTGTTTTTGTTTGCCTGTGCTCCTTTGTGGGCCTGGGCTGACAACAGTGTAGACAGTGTGCGTGTATGGCCATCTCCGGATAAAACGCGGGTGGTTTTCGACTTGTCGGACACTCCCGATTATTCTTACTTTACTTTGTATCAGCAAAAGCCCTACCGGCTGGTTATTGATTTTAACAACACCTCGTTAAAAGCCGGCCTGGAGAATTTGGGCAAAGAATCGCTGCTGGTCGATAAAATTCGTACAAGTTCGCCTAAAAATGCCAACAGTACCCGTATCGTTATTGAGCTGGACTCCAAAAGCGATGCGAACTTGTTTACCCTGCCGGCGAATGAGTCTTATAAAGACCGGCTGGTCGTTGACTTACCCGGTAAGTCTATTGAGCGCAGCGGGCCGGCTAAATCCGTTTCTGAATTAAAAGACAGACGCGTAACTGTGGCTATTGATGCCGGGCATGGTGGTGATGACCCTGGTTCTATTGGTCCGCGCGGAACCTATGAAAAACACGTTGTCATTCGTATAGCTACTGCTCTGGCTAAGTTAATTAACGACGACCCGGGTATGCAGGCATATTTGATTCGCACCGGTGACTACTATGTTGGCCTTAACGAGCGACCGCAAAAAGCCTGGGATGCTAAAGCCGACTTTTTTGTTTCTATTCATGCAGACGCTTTTCGAACACCACAGCCCAGCGGTGGCTCGGTCTGGGTGTTGTCCAAACGCCGGGCAGAATCCGAAGTTGGTCGCTGGTTAGAAAATCGGGAGCAGCAATCTGAGTTATTGGGTGGCGTTACTGATATTTTGCGGAAGAACGGGCACGAACCCTATTTGGCAGAGACTCTGTTGGATATGTCAATGGACAGTTCCATTGCCGGGGCCTACAGTGCCGCGAAACATATAATCGACGAGATGTCGGCGGTGACAGAAATGCATAAGCATGCTCCACAGGCAGCTAGCCTTGCTGTGCTCAAATCGCCGGATAAACCGTCATTGCTGGTGGAAACTGGATTCATTTCAAATCCGCGTGAAGAGCAGTTGTTAACCAGTAATGCTCATCAGCAAAAGCTGGCGCGGGCTCTTTATAACGGGATCCGCCGTTATTTTGTCAGTAACCCAATAGACAATACCTACTTAGCTAACCAAAGCAGTTTTACTTATACCGTTAAGTCCGGAGATTCCTTATCGGTGCTGGCACAGAAGTATAATACTACCGTCAAAGCCATTAAAACCGAGAATAACCTGACCACCAGTAGCTTGAAAATTGGTCAGAAACTGACAATTCCGAGTCGCTGATGGCCATTCAACAATTACCGATAGAGCTCGCGAACCAAATTGCTGCGGGCGAAGTGGTTGAGCGCCCTTCGTCGGTAGTTAAAGAACTGGTAGAAAATGCATTGGATGCCGGGGCTACGCAATTAATTCTGGATATTGAGCAGGGCGGTAGCAAACGCATTCGAATTCGCGATAACGGCGGTGGTATTGTTAAGCAGGAGCTGACACTGGCACTGAGCCGTCACGCCACCAGTAAAATTCAGAGTCTGGACGACTTAGAGCATATTGGTAGCCTGGGATTTCGGGGGGAAGCTCTGGCCAGTATCAGTTCTGTGTCGCGATTGCGCTTAATATCCAAGCCGCCGGAGCAGGAAGAAGCCTGGCAGGCGTGGGCCGAAGGTAGGGATATGCAAGTGACTGTTGAACCAGCTGCGCATCCGGACGGCACAACCGTCGATATACAGGATCTATTCTTTAATACGCCAGCCAGACGTAAGTTTTTACGCACAGAAAAAACTGAATTCAGCCACATAGATGAAGTTATAAAACGGATTGCGCTTAGCCGTTTTGAAGTTGGATTCCAGCTTAATCATAACGGCAAATCGGTAAGAGCGTTTCCTTCTGCTCAGACTGAAAAACAGCAGTTACAACGGTTGGCGAAAATTTGCGGCGGTGGATTTGCTGAGCAGGCTTCAGCAATTGACGCTGTTGATGGTGACTTCCACTTAAGTGGCTGGTTAGTCCCGCCGGAGCATTGTCGGCATCAGGGGGATATTCAGCATTTTTTTGTCAACGGCCGAATGATGCGCGATAAATTGTTATCGCATGCGGTACGTCAGGCCTACGAAAAATATTTGCCGAACGAGCGCGTTCCGACGTTTGTGCTTTATTTTGAACTTCCTGCTGAAGAAGTCGATGTGAATGTACATCCGGCAAAGCATGAAGTCCGTTTTCACCGCCAGCGACAAGTGCATGACTTTATTCTGACTCGCATTGAACAGGCTTTAAATCAGCTGGTTGCCATAGAAAATGAACAACCTGCGATGAGTCATCAGCATTCTTACAGCTCGCAAGAACGGTCATCAGGGGCCACGTCGGACCCCTATCGGGGGGCGTCAGGTGCGAGCTTTCTAGGCGAGAGAAAAGCATCGGGTTCGTTGTTGCCGAATGCTGCCAGGGTTCCTCATGGTAATGCGGGAGCGCAGCTAAGCACCGAGCCAGAGGCAAAGTTAAAGGCGGAACAAAACTGGCGTGTTCTGTCTGTGTTTAATGATGTTTATGCCCTTATTCGCAATGAGTACAGCCTGGCTTGGCTTAATCTGGCTAAAGTTCATACTGAATGTGTCAGCAAAAAACTTACTCAGCAATTGCAGGACGGACTGAACGGGCAGCCTTTACTGGTTCCTGTGGCAGTCAGTTTGGCGAACCTGCCCGGGCCTGCGAGCCAGTGGCCGCAACAGCAATTAAACCAGTGCGGTGTGGTGTATAAAATTCAGCGTGAGCAGGCAATTATTGAGCAAATGCCGGAAATGTTACGTCAGGGCAATGTGGTGAGTGGTTTTACTGACTTATTAACCTTACTGACCGAAGATGCTGAAACTGACCAACTGGCTCGTTGGTTGGCACAGTTTGCTGGTCTTGAGTCGTACAGTCTGACTCAGGCGGAGCACTGGCTTATTCAGTGGCGTTCGCAATTGGCTGAAAGCGCGGATGCGTTACAAAAGTTGCCGTTACCCGGAGAGAATAATGCATAGCAAGGACGCCGTTATTGCCATTTATGGGCCAACAGCTTCAGGCAAAACAGCGTTGTCGCTGGCGCTTTGTGAGCAACTGGATTGTGAGATTATTTCTGTCGATTCCGCGTTGATTTATCGGGGAATGGATATTGGTACCGCGAAACCCAGCGCCGAAGAGCAAAACTTAGTTCCTCATCACTTGCTGGATATTCGCGACCCTGCCGAAACTTATTCGGCGGCCGACTTCCAAAAAGACGCTTTGGCTTTAATTGATGATATTCAGCAACGTGGCAAGGTGCCTTTGTTGGTTGGCGGAACCATGTTGTACTTTAAGGCGTTGCTGGAAGGGCTTTCCCATTTGCCCGAGTCCGATACCAGCGTGCGTGAGAAACTGACCGCCGAACTGCATGAGAAAGGTTTAGCCGAACTGCACAGTCGGCTGCAAAAGGTTGATCCCACAAGTGCGAAACGCATTCACCCTAACGATCCTCAGCGAATTCTGCGAGCTTTGGAGGTTTATGAAATTGCGGGCAAACCTCTGACAGAACTTACCAGGGAGCGTCATGGTCAGTTAACTAAACCCATTTATCAGTTTGCGGTGGCGCCAGTTGAACGGAAAGTTTTACATCAGCGTATAGAACAGCGTTTCGACCATATGTTGGCGCAACCTTTTAAAGAAGAAGTTGCAACTTTGTTTGCCAGACCCGATTTGCATCCGGATCTTCCGTCTATACGCAGTGTTGGCTATCGGCAAATGTGGCAGCACCTGGCCGGAGAGCTAAGCTATGATGAAATGCGCGAACGCGGAATTATTGCTACCCGACAGTTGGCGAAAAGACAAATGACCTGGCTGCGGGGCTGGCCGGGAGTGCACTGGCTGGAAACCGGCGACCTCAATATGCAGGCGAAAGTCATGACAGCAATGCAGCAGCCCGCAAAGATTTTTAATAGTAAGGATTGAAATTAGACGACCAAGGCCGCAGATCCAATTCTGGACTAAATGAGTAATTCTTAACGTTTTTCTTATTGCAAAAATTCTTTACTGGTCTAGTGTGTCTTTACAGGGAACTGCAAATTGGCAGTGCTGTAGCTTACTATTTACACATTGGATATTAATAACGATAAAAAGGAATCCAAGATGGCTAAGGGGCAAACTTTACAAGACCCATTCTTAAATGCGTTACGTCGTGAGCGCATACCAGTATCTATTTACTTAGTTAATGGCATTAAACTGCAGGGACAAATTGAGTCTTTTGATCAATTCGTTGTCTTATTAAAGAATACGGTTAGCCAAATGGTGTATAAGCATGCAATTTCAACAGTTGTACCTGCGCGTATTCCTCAAAATTATTTGCCGCAACAAGCTGGCGAAGATATGGCTGAAATAGAAGATTAATGGTGAAAGAGAGGTCTGAACAACTTGTTCGATAGGTATGAAGGTGGCGACTACGCAATATTGGTTCATGTGGATTTACCCGCGGAAGTTGACCGAGAAGATCTCTCCGAATTACAACTTTTAGCTGATTCTTCGGGCGTGAAAACTATGGGAGTGATGACTACAAGTCGTAACTCCCCAACCCCCAGATACTTTGTTGGTAGTGGTAAGGCAGAAGAAATTGCCGAGCAGGTAAAGCTGCTGGACGCTAACATTGTTATCTTTAATCACGCGTTATCACCAACGCAAGAGCGAAATCTGGAAGCCATTTGCAAATGTCGGGTGTTAGATCGTACGGGTCTTATTCTAGATATTTTTGCGCAGCGGGCACGAACCCACGAAGGTAAGTTGCAGGTTGAATTAGCGCAACTGCGTCATATATCGACACGACTGGTGCGAGGCTGGACTCACCTTGAGAGACAAAAAGGTGGTATTGGTTTACGTGGGCCAGGTGAAACCCAGCTTGAGACCGACAGGCGCTTAATTCGCGGACGTATTAAAAATATTTTAAAGCGCCTGGAGAAAGTCCAGAAACAGCGGGAGCAGGGGCGTCGGGCTCGTAAAAAAGCGGATATTCCTACGGTATCGCTGGTGGGTTATACCAACGCAGGTAAGTCGACGCTATTTAATCGCCTGACTGAAGCCGGCGTTTATGCCGCGGATCAGCTATTCGCAACACTTGACCCAACCCTTAGAAAACTTGCAGTAGAAGATATTGGTGAAGTGATTCTGGCTGACACCGTTGGTTTTATTCGTCACTTACCTCATGACCTAGTCGCAGCTTTTAAAGCGACGCTACAGGAAACTCAAGAGGCCGATTTATTGTTACATGTGGTTGATGTCAGCGACGAACAGCAGCAAAATAATATTGATCAGGTTGCTGAGGTGTTGGAAGAAATCGATGCTGGCGATGTACCACAGTTAATTATTTGTAATAAAATAGATCAAGTGGAGGGGGCAGAACCCCGAATTGACTACGATGATAACCAAAAGCCAATAAGGGTCTGGGTTTCGGCGCAGCAAGGCCTTGGCATTGAAGAAGTGCTGGAGGCTCTACGGCAGATACTTGGCCCGCAAATGGTCGAGTTGACTCTGAAAATCCCCCACTCAATGGGTAAATTACGTGGTACATTATACCGTTGGAATAGCGTGACATCGGAAGATGTTAACGAAAACGGCGAACTTGCGTTGCAAGTGCGTATGTCATCGGTAGACTGGCAGCGTTTACATAAGGCTTATGGCAATCAACTGGACGACTTAGTCGTGCAGTAATAGAATTTTTATAGCAACAGTTTTCTTAAAAAACTTGGAGCACTCAATGGCTTGGAATCAACCGGGAAACGGTAATAACAATGACCGTGACCCATGGAAAAATCAAGGCGGCAAAGATCAAGGGCCGCCTGATCTCGACGAAGCAGTTCGCAAACTGTTTTCCAAATTCGGTTTTGGTGGGAAAAAAGGCGGCGGCTCGGGCGGCAGTTCAGGTATCCCGGCAAAAGGCGTCGGCATTATCGCAATTATTGCGGTAATTGTTTGGTTTATCGCTGGTTTTTATACGGTTAAAGAAGCAGACCGTGGTGTTGTGCTGCGTTTCGGTCAGTTTCATACCCTGGTTGAGTCGGGACTTCACTGGCGCCCCGTGTTTATTGATTCGGTAGAACATGTAGACGTAAACAACATCCGCTCAGATAAAACTGATGGCTACATGCTGACTCAGGATGAGAACGTGGTTCGTGTGGAGCTGGATGTTCAGTATCGCGTTGTTGATCCGCGTGCGTATTTATTTAACGTAGAAAATGCTGATGGTGTTTTATCACGAGCTACTGACAGTGCCTTACGTTTTGTGGTGGGTCACACAACCATGGATGAAGTGCTGACTCGTGGTCGTGAGGAAGTCAGAGCGAATACTCTGGATATGCTCGAAAAAACAATGAATCCATACACGGTTGGTTTGCAGGTAGTTGATATTAACTTGCTGCCAGCACGGCCACCGGAGGCGGTTAAAGACGCCTTTGATGATGCTATATCGGCTCAGGAAGATGAAGAGCGCTTCATTAGAGAAGCTGAAGCTTATGCCCGCGAAGTAGAACCCTTGGCACGAGGCCAGGTACGTCGTATGTTGCAGGAAGCGCAAGCTTATCGTGAGCAAATTATTCTTGAGGCTCAGGGTGAAGTTGCTCGCTTTGAAGAGTTGCTGCCTCAATATCAAAACGCACCTGAAGTCACACGTCAGCGTATTTATCTTGATACTTTGCAGGAGCTTTATGCGAAAACGCCTAAGGTACTGGTTGACGTTGAAGGTGGTAACAACATGATGTACTTACCACTAGAAAAACTTCTCGAAAAGCAAGGTCGTAATACAAATTCATTCTCTCCGACGCGTATTCCTGAAGATGTTTCAGGTGGTTCCTCAAGTACTGGAACAGAGACACAAAATACGCGCAGCAGTAACCGCAGCGGAGGTCGAAACTAATGAAAAACCTAATCGCAATAATTGTTGTGGTCCTGGTCGTTCTGGGGCTTTCCTCCGTTTATGTAGTTAAGGAAGGCGAACGCGCCATCTTAATTCAGTTCGGTAAGGTCGAGCGTAATGCAGAAACTGGTGAAGCTATGGTTTTCGAACCTGGTTTACACTTTAAAATCCCTTTCATTGAACAAGTGAAAAGACTGGATGCCCGCCTGCAAACATTAGACGGAGATCCTGACCGCTTTGTCACCAGTGAGAAAAAGGATTTGATTGTTGATACCTACGTTATGTGGCGTATTAATGACTTCTCTACTTTCTATCTGAGTACTAATGGCGGTAACTACCTCCAGGCTGAAGCTCTGTTAACTCGTCGTATTAACAGCGGTTTGCGTAGTGAATTTGGTAACCGTACCATTTCTGACATTGTTTCCGGTGAGCGTGATGAGTTAATGCGTGAAGCGTTAATACAAGGTTCAGAAAGTGCTTCCGACTTAGGTGTTGAAGTGCTGGATGTCCGCGTTATGCAAATTAATTTACCGGATGAAGTCAGTCAATCTATTTACCAGCGTATGCGCGCTGAACGTCAGGCTGTTGCGACAGAACACCGTTCTGAAGGTCGCGAACAAGCTGAGTTTATCCGTGCCGATGTTGACGCGCGTGTAACGGTAATGCTTGCCGACGCCAAACGTCAATCACGCGAGTTACGTGGTGAGGGTGATGCACAGGCGGCGAAAATCTACGCTGATGCTTATCAGAAAGACGCCGAGTTCTTTGCCTTTATCCGTAGTATGGAAGCTTATGGTGAATCATTCGGTTCCGGCAATGACATGTTAGTGCTTGATGCAAACAGTGACTTTTTCCGTTATTTACAAAATATGATGGGAAAAACTGAAGAGTAATCATGAATGAGCGTCTGATGTTTCCATCAGGCGCTCACCTCCGATGTACAAACCCTCCGATTAAAGGTAAGATCGCTCCGATTTTTTTTACGCGGGGCAATCATGAGTCAGAACGTTGTAATTCTAGGCACCCAGTGGGGTGACGAAGGCAAAGGTAAAATTGTTGACCTGTTAACCGATAAAGCCACTATGGTTGTGCGGTATCAGGGCGGACATAATGCTGGGCACACATTGGTTATTGACGGTGAAAAAACCGTCCTGCATTTAATTCCTTCAGGTATTCTACGCAAAAATGTTCAATGCGTTATTGGCAACGGCGTGGTTTTATCACCCGAAGCACTGATGGAAGAAATGGCTATGCTGGAAGCACGACATGTTCCAGTGGCAGACCGTTTGCGTATCAGCAAAGCTTGTCCATTAATTCTGCCATTCCATGTAGCTCTTGACCAGGCACGTGAACGTGCGCGCGGTAAAGAAGCCATTGGTACAACGGGGCGTGGCATTGGTCCTGCGTATGAAGACAAAGTTGCCCGTCGAGGTCTGCGCGTTGGTGACTTATTTGATATGAAGCGTTTTGGTGAGAAGCTGAAAGAGCTGGTGGATTATCACAACTTCTCCTTAGTTGAATACTATAAAGCCGATGCAATTGATTTCGATACCGTACTTAAGCAATGCGAAGAGTTCGCCGAAGTATTGAAACCTATGGTGATTGATGTACCTGCTTTACTTGATAAAGCACGTAAAAATGGCGAGTCAATCATGTTCGAAGGTGCACAGGGCACTTTGCTGGATATCGACCATGGTACTTACCCTTATGTAACCTCTTCCAATACAACCGCAGGCGGTGTTGCGACCGGAGCTGGCTTTGGTCCTCGTTATATTGATTACGTGTTGGGTATTGTCAAAGCCTACACCACTCGCGTGGGTAGTGGACCCTTCCCGACTGAACTTGACTGTGAAGTAGGCCAGCACTTAGGTGAGAAAGGTCATGAGTTTGGTGCAACCACCGGGCGCAAACGCCGTACCGGTTGGATAGACGCTGTAGCGATGCGGCGGGCAGTACAAATTAACTCTATCAGTGGCTTCTGCTTAACTAAGTTAGATGTACTGGACGGCCTTGAAGAGTTAAAGATTTGTATTGGTTATCAGCTCTCCGATGGCAGTGTGACAGAGCATCCTCCGCTGTCTGCAGAAGACTATGAAGTGGTAGAGCCCATTTACGAAACAATGCCGGGCTGGCAGCAAAGCACTGTTGGCATAACTGAACATAAAGAGTTACCGCCAGAAGCTTTAGCTTATATTGCCCGTATCGAAGCGTTAACCGGTGTACCGGTAGATATCATTTCAACTGGTCCAGATCGTAAAGAAACCATTGTCTTACGGCACCCGTTTGGGCAGTAAGAAAAAGTAGTGTATGTTACTAAAAGACGGTCAGTTTTCATCCGATGTAGATAAAAACTGACCAGTCAGAACAAAAAACTTAAAAAAATTACGCGCACCTATTGCACTATCAAATCTAGTACCATAGAATGCGCTCCACCTAACCGGTGGTGCCGGCATAGCTCAGTTGGTAGAGCAACTGACTTGTAATCAGTAGGTCCCGAGTTCGACTCTTGGTGCCGGCACCAATTTAAATTGCAAGACACGGGAGGGGTTCCCGAGTGGCCAAAGGGATCAGACTGTAAATCTGACGGCTCAGCCTTCGCAGGTTCGAATCCTGCCCCCTCCACCACGCAATTTCCTTGGTTTTGAAGTGGCCTCATAAAATTGTGAATTTGCGGGTGTCGTATAGTGGCTATTACCTCAGCCTTCCAAGCTGATGACGCGGGTTCGATTCCCGCCACCCGCTCCACATTCCGTCAGTGCTGATATAGCTCAGTTGGTAGAGCGCACCCTTGGTAAGGGTGAGGTCGGCGGTTCGAATCCGCCTATCAGCACCATTTCAATTTAGGCCCCTAATAAACCTCGGTAATGCTTTTTAGCTTAGGTAACACACCGAAGAATTTTGTTAGAGAGGCTGCAATGTCTAAAGAAAAATTTGAACGTTCGAAGCCGCACGTAAACGTCGGCACCATCGGTCACGTTGACCACGGTAAAACAACACTAACTGCTGCTATCACAACTGTTTTGGCAAAAGTTTATGGTGGTGCGGCGAAAGACTTCGCAGCCATCGATAACGCGCCAGAAGAGAAAGAGCGTGGTATTACCATTTCAACGTCACACGTTGAATATGACACACCAACTCGTCACTACGCACACGTAGACTGCCCAGGGCACGCTGACTATGTTAAAAACATGATCACCGGTGCGGCGCAGATGGACGGCGCAATCTTAGTCGTAGCAGCAACAGACGGCCCAATGCCACAGACTCGTGAGCACATCCTGCTTTCACGTCAGGTAGGCGTACCATTCATCGTTGTATTCATGAACAAATGTGACATGGTCGACGACGAAGAGCTGTTAGAGCTGGTAGAAATGGAAGTTCGTGAACTGTTGTCAGAATATGACTTCCCGGGCGACGACCTGCCAGTAATTCAAGGCTCTGCACTGAAAGCGCTGGAAGGCGACGAAGAGTGGAGTAAGAAAATTGTTGAGCTGGCTGACGCACTGGATAACTACATCCCAGAGCCAGAGCGTGACATCGATAAGCCGTTCATCATGCCAATCGAAGACGTATTCTCGATTTCAGGTCGTGGTACGGTAGTAACAGGTCGTGTAGAGCGCGGTATCGTGCGTACAGGCGACGAGTGTGAAATCGTTGGTATGAAAGACACCACGAAGACCACAGTTACTGGTGTTGAGATGTTCCGTAAGCTGCTTGACGAAGGTCGTGCAGGTGAGAACATTGGTGCCTTGTTGCGTGGTACTAAGCGTGACGACGTAGAGCGTGGTCAGGTACTGGCGAAGCCAGGTACAATTACTCCGCATACTAAGTTCGAAGCGGAAGTTTACGTACTGAGCAAAGACGAAGGTGGCCGTCATACGCCATTCTTTAAAGGTTACCGTCCACAGTTCTACTTCCGTACAACGGACGTTACTGGTGCCGTAGAATTGCCAGAAGGCGTAGAAATGGTCATGCCTGGTGATAACCTGAAATTCGTTGTTGATTTGATTGCTCCAATCGCAATGGACGAAGGTCTGCGTTTTGCTATCCGTGAGGGTGGCCGTACCGTAGGTGCAGGCGTTGTATCAAAAATCATGGACTAAGCAGTCCGGTTGATTTTAAGAGCCCGGCTTTGGCCGGGCTTTTTTATGCCTGCTAGGGCGGAGAAGGGCGCGGCTGGGCTTGCGTCAAAAACCATAATAGGTATAATACCGCGTCCAATCCTGCACCAATTGTAGGGTAGGCAAATTTAGGGGCGTAGTTCCAATTGGTAGAACAGCGGTCTCCAAAACCGATGGTTGGGGGTTCGAATCCCTCCGCCCCTGCCAGATTTTATTGATTCAAAGCGAAGACCGGTCGCAACTAGGATTAAAGAATGAGCGCAAATAACGAGACGCAAAGCAGTTCGTTGAACAGTTTGAAATGGATAATCACAATCGCCCTTTTAGTTGTTGCTATTGGCGGTAATCATTATTACACAGAAGAAGTGTCGGTTTTATACCGTGCTATTGCTGTGGTTGTTTTAGTTGCCTTAGCAGGTTTCTTTGCCAGCACGACAACGAAGGGAAAAACCTTTTTGTCGTTTGCGAAAGAAAGTCGTACCGAAGTTCGAAAGGTTGTCTGGCCATCGCGTCAGGAAGCGACTCAAACAACGCTTATCGTTGTTGTTGCGACCGTTGTAGTAGCACTTATTCTCTGGGGCCTTGACGGCATCCTGGTACGTGTCGTTGGCTTCTTAACCGGATTGGAGATTTAACCATGAGCGATAAGAAACGTTGGTACGTAGTACAAGCTTTTTCCGGTTACGAGGCACGGGTTTCTGAATCTCTGAAAGAACATATCAAAATGCACGGTATGGAAGATAAATTCGGTGAGATTCTGGTACCTAAAGAAGAAGTTGTGGAAATGCGCGGCGGCGTTCGTCGCAAAAGTGAACGCAAATTCTTTCCGGGCTATGTTTTAGTCGAAATGGATATGGACGAAGATGCCTGGCACTTGATTAAGAGCGTGCCTCGAGTACTTGGCTTTATCGGTGGTAGTAGCGATCGTCCTACCCCTATTTCAAAGAAAGAAGCCGATGCTATCCTCGACCGCTTACAAGATTCTGCAGACAAGCCTAAGCCTAAGACCTTATTTGAGCCGGGCGAAGTTGTACGTGTTAACGACGGTCCTTTCGCTGACTTCAACGGTACGGTTGAGGAAGTTGATTACGAGAAGAGCCGTGTTACGGTATCGGTTTCGATCTTCGGCCGAGCGACACCAGTTGAGCTTGAATTTGGTCAGATAGAAAAAGCCTGATCAAAAAAGCAGCAAGACAAAGATTGATCTATGGCGCGAAGTCACTTATAATTCGCGTCCTTTTTTAACGGGAAGCCGTTGGAGTAACTTTCCTCTGAAAAGTTACGAGGCGTTAAACCCACAACAGAGGTAATTACCATGGCGAAGAAAGTATCGGCCATTATCAAATTACAGGTAGCTGCTGGTTCAGCTAACCCGTCACCGCCAGTTGGTCCTGCATTGGGTCAGCACGGTGTGAACATTATGGAATTCTGTAAAGCGTTCAACGCACAGACCGACAGCCTGGAAAAAGGCGCTCCGGTTCCTGTTGAAATTACAGTGTTCGAAGACCGTTCATTCACATTTATTACCAAAACGCCTCCTGCGTCTTTCTTATTGAAGAAAGCGGCTGGTATCAAAAGTGGTTCAGGCGAGCCGAACACCAAGAAAGTTGGTACGGTAACTCGCGCGCAATTAGAAGAAATTGCGAAAACTAAAGAACCAGACCTGACTGCTGCCGACATGGACGCAGCTGTACGCACTATCGCCGGCTCTGCTCGCGCGATGGGCTTGAACGTGGAGGGCTAATCAATGGCTAAATTAACAAAACGCGCTCGTATGATCGCAGAGAAAGTTGAAGCCCGTGATTACGATGTGAATGAAGCGATTACTCTGTTAAAAGAGTTAGCAACAGCAAAATTCACTGAAAGTGTTGATGTCGCAGTAAACTTAGGCATCGATGCTCGTAAATCTGACCAAAACGTTCGTGGTGCTACGGTACTGCCAAACGGTACTGGCCGTGACGTTCGTGTTGCTGTATTCACTTCAGGTGACAATGCAGAAAAAGCGAAAGCAGCCGGTGCAGATATCGTTGGTATGGAAGACTTAGCAGCGCAAGTTAAGAAAGGTGAAATGAACTTCGACGTAGTCGTTGCATCACCTGACGCAATGCGTGTTGTTGGTCAATTAGGTCAAATCTTAGGTCCACGTGGCCTGATGCCTAACCCGAAAACTGGTACTGTAACTCCAGACGTAGCAACTGCAGTTAAAAACGCTAAAGCGGGTCAGGTTCGCTATCGCAACGATAAAAACGGTATTGTTCATGCAACAATCGGCCGTGTTGACTTCGATAACGACAAATTGAAAGAAAACCTTGAAGCTCTGCTGGCAGCTCTTAAGAAAGCTAAGCCTTCTTCAGCTAAAGGTGTTTTTGTAAAACGCATTAGCCTGTCCACAACAATGGGTGCTGGTGTGAGCATTGACCAGGCAACTGTAGCAGCGGTTTAATTCGCTTCAGTCAGGTTAGTGTAATGGTTTATGGGTTGGAGCTGCCGTGGCGTTGCTAAGGCGCAACAAAACAAGGCTCCCGTCCAAGACCGTAGGTGTACCGCGAGAATCTCAGAATATCGAGTAGTGGCACTTAATTTCCTACGCAGATGGTGATATCCGACTCAGGCTCTCTGGGTAGAGAATCACCGTGACAACGCGGTGGGTTTTATCCCACCTAATTGTAACGAGGGACTTCGGTCCCAAATTGAAAACGAGGTGATATCAGTGGCAATTGGTTTAGCCGGAAAGAAAGCCATCGTTAAGGAAGTTAACGACGTTGCTTCAAATGCGCTAGCCGTCACCGTTGCTGAATATCGAGGCATCGAAGTAGCCGATATGACTGCGCTGCGTAAGAAAGCTCGCGAGCAGGGTATTTTCGTTAAAGTTGTACGAAATACACTGGCAAAACGCGCTTTTGAAGGCACACAGTTTGACGACATGGGCGATGCACTTAAAGGACCTCTTGTTTATGGGTTTTCTATGGACGCACCGGGCGCTTCAGCTCGTTTGTTCAAAGACTTCTCAAAAGAAAACAAGAACTTGCAAGTGACAGCTCTGTCAATCGGTAATGGCATCATGGGTCCAGAAAAATTGGACGCAGTTGCTTCACTTCCGACTCGTGACGAAGCATTGGCTAAATTGCTCGCCACCTTCAAAGAACCGGTTAGCAAATTCGTTAAAACAGTTAACGAAGTACCTAGCAAGTTCGTTAGAACGTTGGCAGCAATTAAAGACGCTAAATAATACGTTGGTTTTTTAACCATTTTTTTGTAATTATAAACCCAGGAGTTTAGAGTAATGGCTCTGACTAAAGACGACATCTTAAACGCGATCGCTGAAATGCCAGTAATGGAACTGGTTGAACTGATCGAAGCAGCTGAAGAAAAATTCGGCGTTGACGCATCTGCAGCAGTAGCAGTAGCTGCTCCAGCAGCAGGCGGCGAAGCAGCAGCTGAAGAAAAAACTGAATTTGACGTAGTACTGAAAGCAGCTGGCGCAAACAAAGTTTCCGCTATCAAAGCTGTTCGCGGCGCAACTGGCCTTGGCTTGAAAGAAGCTAAAGCTATGGTTGAGTCTGCACCAGTAGCAGTTAAAGAAGGTGTAAGCAAAGACGAAGCTGAAGAGCTGAAAAAGCAGCTTGAAGAAGCTGGTGCGGAAGTTGAAGTTAAGTAATTTAACTTTTGTACGACATATGGCCTTTTAGGCCTCGGGCTGGTGGTTAATTAACCACCAGCCCTTTTGCGCTGTATCGCTTGTATCATTTTGCCCGAGGTTGGATACAGATAAGCGAAAAAAATAACAACGGGATCGACAGATAAAAGATTAATCTGTTTTTAACCATCGAACCACTCGTTGGTTAGGGTCATCAATCAGCTAGCTGAGGAACCCCATGGCGTACTCCTACTCTGAAAAAAAACGTATTCGTAAGGATTTCGGTAAACGACCTCAGGTCTTAGAAGTTCCTTATTTGCTGTCTATGCAGCTTGATTCATTTAAGAAATTTATTGAAGTCGATCCAGAAGCCAATAATGGTCTGGAAGCGGCTTTTCGTTCGGTCTTTCCTATTGCCAGTTATTCTGGTACTGCGGAACTACAGTACGTCAGTTATCACATGGGTGAGCCGGCGTTTGACGTTGAAGAATGTCAGATCCGGGGCATTACCTACTCAGCACCATTGCGTGTGAAACTGCGTCTGGTGCTGTTTGATAAAGAAGCAGCTGCCGGTACAGTTAAAGACATTAAAGAACAAGAAGTGTACATGGGCGAAATTCCGTTAATGACAGAAAACGGAACCTTCGTTATCAATGGCACAGAGCGAGTTATCGTTTCTCAGCTCCACCGTTCACCTGGTGTGTTCTTTGATCACGACAAAGGTAAATCACACTCGTCAGGTAAAGTCCTGTATAACGCGCGTGTTATTCCTTACCGTGGCTCTTGGTTGGATTTTGAATTTGATCCTAAAGACAACGTTTTTGTACGTATCGACCGTCGTCGTAAATTACCGGCGTCAATTATTCTTCGTGCTCTGGAATACAGCACTGAAGAAATTCTCGATATGTTCTTCGACACAACGTACTTTGAAATCCTTAAAACTAAGGTGAAAATGCAGTTGGTGCCTGAGCGTCTGCGTGGCGAGACCGCCAAGTTCGACATCAAAGGTGCTGAAGGCGAAGTACTGGTCGAAAAAGGCCGTCGTATTACCGCACGTCACATCCGCCAGTTGGAGCAACTGGACATTAAAGAGATGGAAGTGCCGGCAGAATACATGGTCGGAAAAGTATTAGCGAAAGACTACGCGAATAAGAAAACTGGCGAAGTGGTCGGTCACGCGAATGACGTGCTGACACTTGAGCTTATCGCCGAGCTTAGCGAAGCGGGTATTAAGAAAATTGAAACGCTGTTCGTTAACGATTTGGATCACGGTCCATACATGAGCGAAACCTTACGCGTTGATTCAAGCAACAACCGCTTAGAAGCTTTGGTTGAAATCTATCGCATGATGCGTCCGGGCGAGCCGCCAACACGCGAAGCCGCCGAAACTCTATTTGATAACCTGTTCTTCAGCGAAGAACGTTATGACTTATCAACTGTTGGCCGCATGAAGTTCAACCGTCGTTTGGGTCGTGAAGACTTAAGCGGTGATAACACGTTGTCCAGAGAAGACATCGTCGAAGTCATGAAAAAACTTATCGAAATCCGTAACGGTTTAGATGAAGTTGATGACATTGACCACCTGGGTAACCGTCGTATACGTTCAGTCGGCGAAATGGCAGAAAACCAATTCCGTGTCGGTTTGGTACGTGTAGAACGCGCAGTAAAAGAACGCTTGTCGCTGGGTGACTTAGACAACACCATGCCTCAAGACCTGATTAACGCGAAGCCAATTAGTGCTGCGGTTAAAGAGTTCTTTGGTTCAAGCCAGCTGTCGCAATTTATGGACCAGAACAACCCATTGTCAGAAGTGACGCATAAGCGTCGTATCTCTGCTTTAGGTCCGGGTGGTTTGACTCGTGAACGTGCCGGTTTCGAAGTTCGTGACGTACATCCAACGCACTATGGTCGTTTGTGTCCGATTGAAACTCCAGAAGGCCCGAACATCGGTCTAATCAACTCGCTGTCGACTTTCTCACGTACGAATGAATATGGCTTCTTGGAAACGCCTTATCGTCGTATTGAGAACGGCTCTGTTACAGACGACGTTGACTATTTGTCCGCAATCGAAGAAGGCAACTACGTTATCGCCCAGGCGAACGTAGGTCTGAACGATAAAGGCGAGTTGACTGAAGATTTGGTACCTTGCCGCCATAAAAACGAATTTACGCTGATGAGTAAAGAGCAAGTCCAGTACATGGACGTTGCACCTCAGCAAATCGTTTCTATCGCAGCAAGTATGATCCCGTTCCTTGAACACGATGATGCTAACCGAGCCTTGATGGGCTCGAACATGCAACGTCAGGCCGTTCCTACATTGCGCGCTGATAAGCCGCTGGTCGGAACCGGTATCGAACGCACTATCGCAGTTGACTCCGGTGTTACCGTTGTTGCTAAGCGTGGTGGTGTTGTCGATTACGTAGACGCCAGTCGTATCGTGGTTAAGGTTAACGAAGAAGAGATGGTCCCGGGTGAAGCGGGCATCGACATTTATAACCTGACTAAATACACGCGCTCTAACCAGAACACTTGTATTAACCAAAAACCAACCGTGAACCCAGGTGAACCTGTAACACGCGGTGACGTTTTAGCTGATGGTCCGTCAACTGACTTAGGTGAATTAGCACTGGGTCAGAACATGCGTGTGGCCTTCATGCCTTGGAATGGTTATAACTTCGAGGATTCGATTCTGATTTCTGAGCGCGTAGCGCAAGAAGATCGGATGACAACCATCCATATTCAAGAATTAAACTGTGTTGCTCGTGATACCAAGTTGGGTGCTGAGGAGATTACCTCTGATATACCAAACGTTGGTGAGTCTGCATTAGGTAAGCTGGATGAATCCGGTGTTGTTTATGTCGGTGCAGAAGTTAATGGCGGCGACATTCTGGTCGGTAAAGTCACCCCTAAAGGTGAAACGCAGTTAACGCCGGAAGAGAAACTCTTGCGAGCTATCTTCGGTGAGAAAGCGTCTGATGTAAAAGACAGCTCTCTGCGTGTACCAAATGGTGTCAACGGTACAGTTATTGACGTACAAGTATTCACTCGTGATGGCGTTGAAAAAGATAAGCGCGCGGTAGCGATTGAAGAAATGCAGCTGGCTAAGGTTAAGAAAGACCTGACAGAAGAATTCAAGATTCTTGAAGAAGGTATTTACAACCGAGCTCGCAACTTGTTGTTAAGTAATGGCTTTGATGAAGCAAAACTGGCGAGCGTCGATCGCTCAAGCTGGTTGACTCAGGACTTAGGCAACGAAGACGCACAAGCTCAATTAGAGCAAATTGCTGAGCAGTACCAGCAAATTCGTGACGACTTCGACACTAAGTTTGAGACTAAGCGTCGTAAGATCACTCAAGGCGATGATTTAGCGCCGGGTGTTCTGAAAATCGTTAAGGTTTACTTAGCCGTACGCCGTAGTATCCAGCCTGGTGATAAACTGGCTGGCCGTCACGGTAACAAAGGTGTTATCTCAACCATCATTCCTGTGGAAGATATGCCACACGATGATGAAGGGAACCCGGTCGATATCGTATTGAACCCGCTGGGTGTACCTTCGCGGATGAACATCGGTCAGATCCTGGAAACACACTTAGGTATGGCGGCTCGCGGTATTGGTAGCAAGATCGAAAAAATGCTGAAACAGCAACGTGCTATCTCTGAATTACGCGACTTTTTACAGCAGGTGTACGACTTGGGCGAAAGCCGTCAGAAAGTAGACATTACTGAGTTTACTGATGATGAAGTGATGCGCTTAGCCGGTAACTTGAAAGCCGGTCTGCCAACAGCTACACCTGTATTTGATGGTGCAGTTGAAGAAGAAATTAAGGCACTGTTGAAGCTTGCAGACTTACCTGAATCTGGTCAGATTCGGTTATTCGACGGCCGTACGGGTGATAAATTTGAACGTGACGTAACCGTTGGTTACATGTACATGCTCAAACTGAACCACTTGGTCGACGATAAAATGCACGCACGTTCAACTGGCTCGTACAGCTTGGTTACTCAACAACCACTGGGTGGTAAAGCTCAGTTTGGTGGTCAGCGCTTCGGTGAGATGGAAGTCTGGGCATTGGAAGCATATGGTGCGGCTTATACCTTGCAAGAAATGTTGACAGTTAAGTCGGACGACGTGAACGGTCGTACGAAGATGTACAAAAACATTGTCGACAACAACTTGCAGATGGAAGCGGGCATGCCGGAATCCTTCAACGTATTGTTGAAAGAAATCCGCTCGCTGGGCATCAATATCGAGCTAGAACAGAACTAAGACGCTGTTGCTGGAATAAATTGGGGGAGTGCTTGCGCTCCCCGTAGGTTGAACTCCGACAGGAGATAAATCGTGAAAGACTTGCTGAAGCTTTTAAAGCCGACGAATCAGGCAGAAGAGTTTGATGGTATTCGCATCGCTCTTTCGTCTCCAGATATGATCCGTAGTTGGTCATATGGTGAGGTGAAAAAACCTGAAACTATTAATTACCGTACCTTTAAGCCGGAACGTGATGGTTTGTTCTGTGCCCGTATTTTTGGTCCGGTAAAAGACTATGAGTGCTTGTGTGGTAAATACAAGCGCCTTAAGCACCGTGGTGTCATCTGTGAGAAGTGTGGCGTTGAAGTTACACTGACTAAAGTGCGCCGTGAGCGTATGGGTCACATTGAACTGGCCAGCCCGGTTGCGCACATCTGGTTCCTTAAATCATTGCCGTCGCGCATTGGTTTAATGCTGGATATGACTCTGCGTGATATCGAACGTGTACTGTATTTCGAATCTTACGTTGTTACAGAGGGTGGTTTAACCTCTCTTGAGCAGGGTCAAATCCTGACTGAAGACGAATACTTAGACGCACTTGAAGAGCACGGCGACGAATTCGACGCAAAAATGGGTGCAGAAGCAGTTCTGGATCTGTTACGCGCTGTTGATATCGACGGTGATGTTCAAAAATTACGTGAAGAGTTACCTGAGACAAACTCAGAAACCAAACGTAAGAAAATTAGCAAACGACTGAAGTTACTTGAAGCATTCCAGGTATCAAACAACAAGCCTGAGTGGATGATCTTAAAAGTACTTCCAATTCTGCCACCAGACTTACGTCCGTTGGTACCGCTTGATGGCGGTCGTTTTGCTACGTCTGATCTTAACGACTTGTATCGTCGCGTAATCAACCGTAACAACCGTCTGAAGCGTCTGTTAGACCTTGCTGCACCAGATATTATCGTGCGCAACGAAAAACGTATGCTGCAGGAAGCGGTTGATGCGTTGTTAGATAACGGTCGTCGTGGTCGTGCTATTACAGGCTCTAACAAACGTCCTCTGAAATCTTTGGCTGACATGATCAAAGGTAAACAGGGTCGTTTCCGTCAGAACCTGCTGGGTAAACGTGTTGACTATTCAGGCCGTTCGGTTATTACCGTTGGTCCTAAATTGCGCCTGCACCAGTGTGGTCTGCCTAAGAAAATGGCGTTGGAATTATTCAAACCATTTATCTATGGCAAATTAGAGCGTCGTGGTTTAGCAACAACCATTAAAGCAGCGAAGAAAATGGTTGAGCGCGAAACAGCAGAAGTTTGGGACGTACTTGATGAAGTTATCAAGGAGCACCCAGTACTGCTTAACCGTGCGCCGACACTTCACCGTTTGGGTATCCAGGCGTTTGAACCGGTACTGATTGAAGGTAAAGCGATTCAACTGCATCCGTTGGTCTGTGCGGCTTATAACGCCGACTTTGATGGTGACCAAATGGCTGTGCACTTACCACTGACTTTAGAAGCTCAGTTGGAAGCACGTGCGTTGATGATGTCTACCAACAACGTACTGTCGCCGGCCAGTGGTGATCCTATTATCGTTCCTTCGCAGGACGTTGTACTTGGTCTGTATTACATGACTAAAGAAAAAATCAACGGCAAAGGCGAAGGCATGGTTTTCAAAGATCCGAACGAAGCCGAAAAGGCTTACCGTACGGGTCAGGTTGAGTTGCATAGTCGCGTCCGGGTACGTATCACCGATACCACCATTGATGACGACGGCAATCGTACAACGAAAACCGAACTGCGTGACACCACTTGTGGTCGCGCAATTTTGTCACTGATTATGCCGGAAGGTCTGCCTTTTGAACTGATTAACCAGGCTATGGGTAAAAAACCGATTGGCCGTATGTTGAACAAGGCTTATCGCGACCTTGGTTTGAAAGATACAGTCGTTTTCGCTGACCAAATCATGTATACCGGTTTCCATTACGCAATGGTATCGGGTGCGTCGGTTGGTATAAACGACATGGTTATCCCTGAAGCTAAGAAAGAGATTGTTTCTGCAGCAGAAGAAGAAGTGGCTGAAATTCAGGAACAGTTCGAATCAGGTTTGGTAACTGCCGGTGAGAAATACAACAAAGTTATCGATATTTGGTCAACCGCTAACGAGAAAGTCTCGAAAGCGATGATGGATAACTTGTCGAAAGAGATCGTTAAAAACAAAGACGGTGAAGACGAAGAGCAAGCATCATTTAACTCAGTCTTTATGATGGCGGATTCAGGCGCTCGTGGTAGCCCCGCACAGATTCGTCAGTTGGCCGGTATGCGTGGTTTGATGGCTAAGCCAGATGGCTCAATCATCGAAACGCCAATCGTTGCTAACTTCCGTGAAGGTCTGAACGTACTTCAGTACTTCATCTCGACGCACGGTGCTCGTAAAGGTTTGGCCGATACAGCATTGAAAACAGCGAACTCAGGTTACCTGACTCGTCGTTTGGTAGACGTTTCACAAGACGTTGTGATCATGGAAGAAGACTGTGGCACATACGAAGGTCTTTACATGAAGCCGCTGATTGAAGGTGGTGACGTTGTAGAACCGCTGCGTGAACGTGTATTGGGTCGTGTTCTTTGTGAGCCGGTAATGAAACCTGGCAGCGAAGAAGAGCTACTTCCGCGTAATACATTGCTTGATGAAAAAATGTGTGACGTATTGGAAGAGAATTCTATCGACGAAGTTAAAGTTCGCTCGGTTATTACTTGTGATACAGACTTTGGTGTTTGTGCACACTGTTATGGTCGTGACCTGGCTCGCGGACATATGGTTAACCAGGGTGAAGCGGTTGGTGTTATAGCAGCACAGTCAATCGGTGAACCGGGTACACAGTTAACCATGCGTACCTTCCACATCGGTGGTGCGGCATCTCGTGCAACAGCTGAAAACAATATCCAGGTGAAAAACCCGGGTACAATCAAGCTGCATAACGCTAAATGGGTTGTGAACAGCGATAAAGCACACGTTATTACGTCACGTTCTACAGAGTTAACTCTGACTGATGAATACGGTCGTGAGCGCGAGCGTTACAAAGTACCTTATGGTGCGGTCTTGAAAAAAGGTGAAGGCGACTCAGTAGATGGCGGCGAAACCGTTGCTAACTGGGACCCGCACACTCACCCAATCATTACCGAGGTAGAAGGTCGTATCAAGTTTGTTGATTTAATTGATGGTGTCACCATGACTCGTCAAACCGATGAACTGACAGGCCTTTCAAGCATTGTTGTACTGGAAACAGGTCAGCGCACCAGTGCCGGTAAAGACATGCGTCCAATGGTGAAATTGGTTGATGGTAAAGGTAACGACGTTAATATCGCCGGTACAGATATCCCTGCGCAATACTTCTTGCCAGGTAACGCTATCATTAACCTGGAAGATAATTCTGAGGTTAAAATTGGTGACACCTTAGCGCGTATTCCTCAGGAAGGCTCTAAGACTCGTGATATTACCGGTGGTCTGCCACGTGTTGCTGACTTGTTCGAAGCGCGTAAGCCAAAAGAACCAGCGATTCTTGCAGAGAAAACCGGTACGGTTTCCTTCGGTAAAGAAACCAAAGGTAAACGTCGCCTATTGATTACCCCAACAGATGGTGGTGATCAGCACGAAGAGATGATTCCGAAATGGCGTCAACTGAACGTGTTTGAAGGTGAACAAGTGACTAAAGGTGAAGTTATTGCCGATGGTCCAGAAGCACCGCACGACATTTTACGCTTACGTGGCGTTAGTGCAGTTGCTAACTATATCGTTAACGAAGTGCAGGAAGTTTACCGTCTGCAGGGTGTTAAAATTAACGATAAGCACATTGAAACTATTGTTCGTCAGATGTTGCGTAAGGCGCTTATTTTACGCGCCGGTGATACGAACTTGCTGGAAGGCGAGATGGTTGAAATGTCAGAGGTGTTAGCAGCTAACGCGAAAGCGGAAGCGGATGGTAAGAAACCAGCAATATTTGAACGTCAGTTGCTGGGTATTACTAAGGCATCGTTGTCGACTGAATCCTTTATTTCAGCGGCTTCGTTCCAGGAAACAACGCGAGTTCTTACCGAAGCAGCAGTTGGTGGTAAGAAAGACAGCTTACGTGGACTGAAAGAAAACGTAATTGTTGGTCGTCTGATTCCTGCAGGTACAGGTTACTCATATCACAAAGAGCGCATGCAGCGTCGACTGGATGAACTGAATGTTGATATCGAGCCAACTATGACTGCAGAGCAGGCTGAGCAACAACTTGCGGATGCCTTAAATGCTGGAAATAGTTCTGCAGGTGATGATTCTGCAGAATAATTAGCGAACGTTTTTAACGTTCGTGTACAGAAGCCGGTACTGTAAAAGTGCCGGCTTCTTTTGTATAGCCTTGACAGGCGAAAATATGACCATTAGAATTTCCGCTCCCGAATTTCGGGATCTGACTTTCAGTGGTCAGAAAAAAGCGATTTTTCACGCTCTATACACGTGGTAAAAAGCGACATCAACTAAACTAGGAGTAATGAATGGCAACAGTTAACCAGCTGGTGCGTAAAGGCCGTCAAAAGCCCGTTGTGAAAAGCAACGTTCCGGCTCTTGAAGCGTGCCCTCAAAAACGCGGTGTATGTACCCGTGTTTACACAACTACGCCAAAGAAACCGAACTCTGCAATGCGTAAAGTTTGCCGTGTTCGTTTAACTAACGGTTACGAAGTTTCTTCGTACATCGGTGGCGAAGGTCACAACTTACAAGAACACTCAGTCGTACTAATTCGTGGCGGTCGTGTAAAAGACTTGCCAGGTGTGCGTTATCACACAGTACGCGGAGCACTTGACTGCTCAGGTGTTAATGACCGTAGACAAGGTCGTTCTAAGTACGGCGCAAAACGGCCTAAATCTTAACGGTTCTCCGTTAGTAAGGCCAAACTGTCGTACGTTTTGGGTAAAACCCTGAATTAATCGGAGAATATTGAGATGCCAAGAAGACGCGTCATAGGTCAACGTAAAATCCTTCCAGATCCTAAGTTCGGATCAGAATTGTTGGCCAAATTTATCAATGTCGTCATGGTTGACGGCAAAAAAGCAGTCGCTGAAAAAATTATTTACGGTGCATTGGACATCCTGGCAGAGAAGTCAGGTAAAGATCGCCTGGAAGTCTTTGATACAATACTAGATAACATCCGCCCAATGGTTGAGGTTAAATCTCGTCGTGTTGGTGGTTCAACGTATCAGGTTCCGGTTGAAGTTCGTCCGGTACGCCGTAACGCACTGGCTATGCGCTGGTTAGTTGATGCAGCGCGCACCCGTGGTGAAAAATCAATGTCGCAGCGTCTGGCAGCTGAAATGCTAGATGCATCAGAGAACAAAGGGTCGGCTGTGAAGAAACGTGAAGACGTTCACCGCATGGCTGAAGCAAACAAAGCGTTTGCTCACTATCGCTGGTAATTCGCAGTTAACCTAGAAGGAGTTTATTGTGGCTCGTAAAACTTCCATAGAGCGCTATCGTAATATCGGTATTTGTGCTCACGTAGACGCCGGTAAAACAACCACAACTGAACGTGTGTTGTTTTATACTGGTTTGTCTCACAAAATTGGTGAGGTGCACGATGGTGCAGCCACCATGGATTGGATGGAACAAGAACAAGAGCGTGGTATTACTATCACGTCAGCAGCTACCACCTGTTTCTGGCAGGGTATGGACAAGCAATTCCCTGAGCATCGTGTAAACATCATCGATACTCCTGGACACGTTGACTTCACCATCGAAGTTGAACGTTCTTTGCGTGTTCTTGACGGCGCTGTTGTTGTACTTTGTGCATCATCTGGTGTCCAGCCTCAGACTGAAACCGTTTGGCGTCAGGCAAACAAATATGAAGTTCCTCGCATGGTATTCGTCAACAAGATGGACCGTGCAGGCGCAGACTTCTTATCTGTTGTACACCAAATGAAAACGCGTTTGGCAGCTCAGGCTGTTCCAATGCAGCTACCAGTAGGCGCAGAAGACAACTTCCGCGGCGTTGTGGACTTAGTTAAAATGAAGTTCATCAACTGGAGCGAAGAAGACATGGGTACTTCATTCACTTATGAAGATATCCCTGCTGACATGGTTGATGAATGCGAAAAATATCATGGTGAGTTGGTAGAAGCTGCGGCTGAAGCTAACGAAGAGTTGATGAACAAATACCTTGAGGAAGGTGAGTTAACAGAAGCGGAAATCAAGCAAGGCTTGCGTATCCGTACTCTGGCTAACGACATCTGCTTAGTTGCTTGTGGTTCTGCGTTCAAAAACAAAGGTGTTCAGGCTGTGCTTGACGCTGTTATTGAATACTTGCCATCACCAACAGAAGTTAAGCCTATCACTGGTATTTTGGATGATGAATCTGAAGGCGTACGTAAGTCGTCTGACGAAGAACCATTCTCAGCTCTGGCATTTAAAATTGCGACTGACCCATTTGTTGGTACCTTGACGTTCGTTCGCGTTTACTCTGGTGTATTGAACCAGGGCGACGGTGTTGTTAACCCAGTTAAGAACAAAAAAGAACGCGTTGGCCGTATGGTACAAATGCACTCAAACAGCCGTGAAGAGATCAAAGAAGTTCGCGCTGGTGACATCGCGGCACTGATTGGTCTTAAAGACGTTACTACAGGTGACACGCTGTGTGATCCAGCTCATAAAATCACACTTGAGCGTATGGAATTCCCTGAACCGGTTATCTCGGTTGCAGTAGAGCCGAAAACTAAAGCTGACCAGGAAAAAATGGGTATTGCTTTAGGTAAATTGGCTGCAGAAGATCCATCGTTCCGTGTTAAGACTGACGAAGAATCTGGCCAGACAATCATCTCTGGTATGGGTGAACTTCACCTGGACATCATCGTTGACCGTATGAAGCGTGAATTCAAGGTTGAATGTAACGTAGGTCAGCCTCAGGTTGCTTATCGTGAAGCTATTCGCGACGCGGTAGAAATCGAAGGCAAATTCGTACGTCAATCAGGTGGTCGTGGTCAGTTTGGTCATGTATGGCTGAAACTTGAGCCTATGACTATTGAAGAAGACGCGAATGGCGATGACATTACTTACAAATTCGTAAACGAAATTGTTGGTGGTGTTGTACCGAAAGAGTACATCCCGGCAGTAGACAAGGGTATCCAAGAACAGATGCAACAAGGCGTCTTGGCTGGCTATCCGGTATTGGGTGTTAAAGCGACTCTGTATGATGGTTCATACCACGATGTCGACTCTTCTGAAATGGCATTTAAAATTGCTGGTAGCATGGCCTTCAAGAAAGGTGCATTAAAAGCTAACCCAGCGCTTTTAGAGCCAATGATGAAAGTTGAAGTTATCACTCCTGAAGAATCTATGGGTGATGTCGTCGGTGACTTAAACCGTCGTCGCGGTCTTATTGAAGGTATGGAAGAAGCTCCGGGTGGCTTGAAAGCGGTTAATGCTCAAGTGCCACTGTCTGAGATGTTCGGTTATGCGACAGACTTGCGTTCACAAACGCAGGGTCGTGCATCGTACTCTATGGAGTTCCTGAAGTACGCTGAAGCACCAAACAACATTGCTGAAAAAGTAATGGCTGAGCGTAACGCTAAATAAGTAAGGTCTGGTCCGGTTCTTTCGAGGCCGGGCTTTTAACTTAAGTTTGAGGATATATCATGTCTAAAGAAAAATTTGAACGTTCGAAGCCGCACGTAAACGTCGGCACCATCGGTCACGTTGACCACGGTAAAACAACACTAACTGCTGCTATCACAACTGTTTTGGCAAAAGTTTATGGTGGTGCGGCGAAAGACTTCGCAGCCATCGATAACGCGCCAGAAGAGAAAGAGCGTGGTATTACCATTTCAACGTCACACGTTGAATATGACACACCAACTCGTCACTACGCACACGTAGACTGCCCAGGGCACGCTGACTATGTTAAAAACATGATCACCGGTGCGGCGCAGATGGACGGCGCAATCTTAGTTGTAGCGGCAACAGACGGCCCAATGCCACAGACTCGTGAGCACATCCTGCTTTCACGTCAGGTAGGCGTACCATTCATCGTTGTATTCATGAACAAATGTGACATGGTCGACGACGAAGAGCTGTTAGAGCTGGTAGAAATGGAAGTTCGTGAACTGTTGTCAGAATATGACTTCCCGGGCGACGACCTGCCAGTAATTCAAGGCTCTGCACTGAAAGCGCTGGAAGGCGACGAAGAGTGGAGTAAGAAAATTGTTGAGCTGGCTGACGCACTGGATAACTACATCCCAGAGCCAGAGCGTGACATCGATAAGCCGTTCATCATGCCAATCGAAGACGTATTCTCGATTTCAGGTCGTGGTACGGTAGTAACAGGTCGTGTAGAGCGCGGTATCGTGCGTACAGGCGACGAGTGTGAAATCGTTGGTATGAAAGACACCACGAAGACCACAGTTACTGGTGTTGAGATGTTCCGTAAGCTGCTTGACGAAGGTCGTGCAGGTGAGAACATTGGTGCCTTGTTGCGTGGTACTAAGCGTGACGACGTAGAGCGTGGTCAGGTACTGGCGAAGCCAGGTACAATTACTCCGCATACTAAGTTCGAAGCGGAAGTTTACGTACTGAGCAAAGACGAAGGTGGCCGTCATACGCCATTCTTTAAAGGTTACCGTCCACAGTTCTACTTCCGTACAACGGACGTTACTGGTGCCGTAGAATTGCCAGAAGGCGTAGAAATGGTCATGCCTGGTGATAACCTGAAATTCGTTGTTGATTTGATTGCTCCAATCGCAATGGACGAAGGTCTGCGTTTTGCTATCCGTGAGGGTGGCCGTACCGTAGGTGCAGGCGTTGTATCAAAAATCATGGACTAAGCAGTCCGGTTGATTTTAAGAGCCCGGCTTTGGCCGGGCTTTTTTATGCCTGCTGATAAGTTTTATTAAAAGAGCCTTATCAAAAGTAAGCGAAGGCTCGCTCAAGTATTGACATTTAAGTCCAAAAAATGAACTATTGAGAAAGATACTTAACTTATAGTCAGCCAATCAATTGAAATTACTCAGATACTTTTCTGTGTTCGTTTTTATGGGACTAAGCTGTTCTGCTACAGCAAAAGTGCCGGTCTATGTTGCTGCCTACGATTATCCTCCCTATTTTTCCGCTGTACTGCAAACTGATCTCACCCGTGAATTGATCACCTTGTTGAACGAGCATCAGGACAGCTATGTGTTCCGCATTCAGGTCATTCCTCCAACAAACCGCCATAAAGCTCTGAGTACGAAAGGGTGCTGTGATGTTATATTTTTCGAGTCACCTCTTTGGGGTTGGAAAAAAAGTGGCGTAGGGTTTCAGGAAACAATCCCTTTAGTCAAAGGAAATGAGAGACTGGTGGCCTTGAAGAAAACAGGTAGAGATCAATCGTTTTTCGATACATTTGATGGCAAAACTTTAGGTGGGGTCAAGGGCTATCATTATCTGTTAGGGGGCGAGCTGTTGGCTTCAGATGAAGTCGAGGAAAAGTATACGACGTATTTGGCAGACTCCAGAATGACAAATTTGCAGATGGTACTAGGAGGTCGGATAGATCTTACTATTATCAATGATGAACTTCTGGCTGCTTTAAAAGGCTCAAATCAGATTAATGTGGGCAGTTTATTGTTGTCGGAAAAGGTTAGTCTGGAATACAAGCTGCACTTACTTGTTGGCGATAATAAGAATATCAGCGCAGATACCTTACAAAGGTTGCTGCGGGAGCTTGGCCGACAGGGGGAATTTGAAATACTCTTTAGACGGTTTAATATGGAACGGTTTCAGATATATCGTCCGACAACAACACGTTAATAGACACTAAGCCCCAAACGGTTAGCTAGCTCGCGTACCATGTACATTCCACGGGCGCTGTTACCGTAGCTGTTTAATCTTGGGCTCCATGAGCAAATAACTCCAAAGTCAGGAACGACGGCAATCATCCCGCCACCAACACCACTTTTAGCGGGAACACCTACGGTAAAAGCAAATTCGCCGCTTTGGTCGTACATACCGCTGGTTGATAGCAACGCATTAATGCGTTGAGAGTCTCGTTTCGACATAATTTTCTTTTTAGAAAAAGGACAAATTCCGTCATTTGCAAGAAACGTAAAAGAGCGAGCGAGATTTTCGCAGGACATGGTCAACGCACACTGCCAAAAGTAATGATCTAATAGTTCATCAACTTCAGCATCAATATTACCGAAGCTTTTCATTAGGTGAGCAAGGGCCGCATTGCGATGGCCATGCTCTTTTTCTGACTGGTGAACAATGTTATCGGCGTAAACGTTGTCGTTGCCGCATAAGGTGCGCACCAAACTCAAAACCGCATTTTTACTGGCAGAGTAGCGGCTAACGAGCACGTCGCTAACAACAATAGCTCCGGCATTTATCATAGGGTTGCGCGGAATGCCTTTTTCCCACTCTAGCTGCACTATAGAATTAAAGGCCTGGCCTGAAGGCTCCATTTTAACTCTGTCCCACAAATCTTCTCCAAGGCGCTCCATTGCCAGCATAAGGCCAAAAATCTTCGAGATCGACTGGATAGAGAATTGCTCCTGGGTATCACCGACGTTAAATACCTCGCCGTCGAGGGTGGCCAGAGTGAGTCCGCAGAGCTCGGGGTCGACCTCTGCTAACGCCGGAATGTAATCAGCAACATGCCCCTCGGTGATCTTCATGGCCTGCTGATGAATCTCCTCCAGCAGGCTTTTGAGATCATCCGGGGCATGTATTTGCTGCCCGCCACTGACCAGATCACGCGTCAAGAGAATGCTCCGGATGCGTGATGGTGGACAGGCGGTCTTTTAATTGGTCAGATAGCTTCACAGAACGTTCCTGTTGAAAATCAAAGTACACCAATACCGTTTTACCTTTAGCGCACATTTTTTCTTTCTGCCAAATTTCGGTAGTGATATCAAACGAGCTGCCACCTAAGCGGCTGACGTAAGTATTCACCGTGACATGACCGCCAAAATAAATAGGTAAGAGGTAATCTACTTCCAGCCGCGCGACAATTAAGCTTTGTGTCTTCGGAGACATTTCTCCAAAGAACTCAAAAATAGGCAAACGTCCGGTTTCTATCCACCCCGGTATAACCGTGTTATTGACGTGCCCAAGGGCATCGGTTTCATAAAATCTTACTTTAAAGTCTTCCGTTAACATATTGCGTCCTTTTTATGACAGCTTAAGCATAGGTTTTAAGAAACGGGCCGTGTGTGAGCGCTCATTTTCACAGATATCTTCTGGTGTACCTTCGCAAAGAATTTCACCACCGCCAGAACCACCTTCAGGACCTAAGTCGATGATCCAGTCAGCGGTTTTTATCACGTCTAAGTTGTGCTCAATAACCACTACCGTGTTGCCGTGGTCACGCAGACGATGAATCACCGCCAGCAATTGCTTAATGTCGTGGAAATGCAGACCGGTTGTCGGCTCGTCCAGAATGTATAAGGTTTTGCCAGTATCACGCTTGGACAACTCACGTGACAATTTGACCCGTTGCGCTTCACCACCAGAGAGTGTTGTCGCTGACTGGCCTAACCGGACGTAAGACAAGCCCACATCCATTAAGGTTTGCAACTTGCGTGCAATAGCCGGAACCGGGTCGAAGAATTCACGAGCGTCTTCAATGGTCATATCCAGCACTTCGTGAATATTCTTGCCTTTGTACTGTACTTCCAGCGTTTCGCGATTATAGCGCTGACCTTTACAAATATCGCAAGGAACATAAACGTCCGGCAAGAAGTGCATCTCAACTTTAATAACTCCGTCGCCCTGACAAGCTTCACAACGACCGCCGCGTACGTTAAAGCTAAAGCGACCGGGTTTGTAACCGCGGGCTCGTGATTCAGGAACACCTGCGAACAGTTCGCGAATTGGCGTGAAAATACCGGTGTAAGTGGCTGGGTTGGAGCGCGGTGTACGGCCTATTGGGCTCTGGTCAATATCCACCACTTTATCCAGCAGCTGCATGCCATCGACACTTTTGTACGGAGCCGGTTCGCCCGTTGTCGCGCCATTAAGTTCACGATGCGCGATATGGAACAGCGTATTGTTGACCAGCGTTGACTTACCTGAACCGGATACTCCAGTCACACAGGTCATAATACCTAATGGCAAATTGAAATCGACATTCTTCAGATTGTTCCCGCTGGCTCCGTGAATGGTTAACCGGCGTTTATCTGGTTTGTGACGTTGCTTGGGAACTTCTATTTCTTTCCGGCCGGACAGGTAGTCGCCGGTTAGTGAATCTTCACTTCCGACAATATCTTCAACCTGACCCTGAGCAATGATTTCACCACCGTGTACGCCAGCACCAGGGCCAATATCAATAACGTGGTCGGCCTGACGAATTGCGTCTTCATCGTGTTCAACCACAATGACGGTATTACCCAAGTCACGCAGGTGAGTCAGAGTGTTTAACAGGCGTTCGTTGTCGCGCTGGTGTAAGCCAATACTGGGCTCATCCAGTACGTACATAACACCAACCAGACCCGCACCAATTTGGCTGGCCAGACGAATACGCTGCGCCTCACCACCAGACAAGGTCTCTGCGCTGCGGGACAAACTTAAATAGTTAAGTCCCACGTTAACTAAAAAGCGTAGACGGTCATTAATCTCTTTCAGAATTTTTTCCGCAATTTGCGCGCGCTGACCTTCCAGACTCAGTTGCTGGAAGAACTCAAGTGCGTCGCCGATGGATTGCTCAACAACTTCCGGCAGGGTTGTGCCCTGAATAAACACATGACGAGCTTCTGTACGCAGGCGCGTACCACTGCAGCTTTTACAGGGTTGCGTCGCTACGTATTTGGACAATTCGTCGCGCACAGCCTGTGATTCAGTCTCGCGGTAACGGCGCTGCATGTTAGGAATAATCCCCTCAAACGGATGCGCTCTGACAACCTTGTCGCCGCGGTCATTCATGTAAGTGAATTTTATTTCTTCCTTACCGCTGCCGAACAGAATCTTTTCGCGAATGTCGTCAGGCAATTCGTTGAACGGTTGCGACAATTTAAACTCGTAGTGCTTCGCCAGAGACTGCAGCATTTGATAGTAGTAGAAGTTGCGCTTGTCCCAGCCTCGAATTGCGCCGCCTGTCAGCGACAGCTCCGCATTAACAACAACTTTGGCCGGATCAAAAAACTGCTCAACACCCAGACCGTCACAAGTAGTACAGGCACCGGCCGGATTGTTGAATGAGAACAATCGTGGCTCCAGTTCCTGCATGCTGTAACCGCAATGTGGGCAGGCAAAGTTAGCCGAGTACACTTCGGCATCACCGTCGCCGTCCATCGGTACGACTAAAGCCGTTCCGCCACTGAGTTCCAGTGCGGTCTCAAAAGATTCCGCCAGGCGCTGCTCCATGCCGTCGCGAACTTTAAAGCGGTCAACGACCACTTCAATGGTGTGCTTTTTCTGCAGCTCTAACGTGGGCGGATCGCTTAAATCGCAAATTTCACCGTCTATACGGGCGCGGATATAACCCTGCAAGGCGAGGTTTTCTAACACTTTTAAGTGCTCGCCTTTACGGTTCTGAATAATGGGCGCAAGCAACATGCGCTTTTCGCCTTCAGGAGCCGACAGCACGTTGTCGACCATTTGCGATACGGTTTGCGCCGCCAGCGGCACGTCGTGAGTCGGGCAACGGGGCTCGCCCACGCGGGCAAACATCAGGCGTAAATAGTCGTATATTTCCGTGATGGTACCGACCGTGGAACGCGGATTATGCGACGTTGACTTCTGCTCTATTGATATAGCCGGCGACAAACCCTCGATACTGTCAACATCAGGCTTTTCCATCAGCGACAAAAACTGACGTGCATAGGCGGACAGCGACTCAACGTAGCGTCTCTGCCCCTCTGCATATAGGGTATCGAAAGCAAGTGATGACTTACCCGAACCGGATAAGCCGGTTATCACAATCAGCTTATTGCGGGGGATGGTCAGATTGAAATTTTTTAAGTTGTGCGTGCGCGCACCGCGTACTTCGATAGTATCCATAATTCCCGTCTGTTGTTCAGTAAATGACTGACGACAAAACGCTATTATCGCACAGTGTTAGGCATCTGGTACAATAACGGCATCATTTATCATGTTACTGATATAAAAGCAGTGAAATGACGCCTCAAAAATTAAATAAAACAGAGAAAAAAGCCGCTTTAGCGCTAGCGTCCGTCTTTGGTATACGGATGTTAGGGCTGTTTTTGATCATGCCAGTTTTAGCGGTTTATGCACAAGACTACCCTGACTACTCACCGCTGTGGGTCGGAATTGCTCTGGGTGCCTACGGTCTGACACAGGCATTATTGCAAATTCCGTTAGGTATGCTGTCTGACCGTCTTGGCCGAAAGCCAGTTATTGTCGGTGGCTTGCTGGTCTTTATTCTCGGTAGTGTGGTGGCAGCTCAGGCGGATACTCTATTCGGTGTCTCCATTGGTCGGGCGCTACAGGGGCTGGGCGCTATTGCGGCGGCTATTTTGGCGCTGGCAGCTGATTTGTCGCGAGACGAGCAGCGACCGAAAGTGATGGCCACTATTGGTATGTGTATTGGTCTGGCGTTCGCTATTTCATTGGTAGCCGGACCTTTATTGGGCAATATTATCGGTCTTTCGGGTTTGTTCTGGTTTACCGCCGCCAGTGGTGTTCTGGGCATTCTGGTGCTGTTGCTAAGCGTCCCCAAAGTGGTGACAACATCTGCCAGGCGTGAATCTTTACCCGTGTTGTCAGAACTGGGGCACTTGCTTAAGCATAAGCAACTGTGGTGCCTGAATAGCGGTATTTTTGTGCTACATGCCATTTTAACGGCATGGTTTGTGACTTTACCCATGCAACTGCAAAATGCAGGTTTTGAAAGTCAGACCCACGCCTGGTTCTACTTACCCACGCTGGCCGCGTCCATTTTGTTCATGGTGCCAATGATTATCAGCAGTTCGCGTAATAATAATTCCGTGCAGTGGCTGCGGTTTTCTATTGTCGTCTTAATTGTCGCACTACTCATTATTGCCGTAGCAGGGCAAAACCCCTGGCTGCTGGTTGCTGCTCTGGTCATATTTTTCACGGGCTTTAACTTTATTGAAGCCAGTTTGCCGTCGTTACTTACCCGAGTTGCTCCGGCGGGGAGCAAAGGCAGTGCCAGTGGTATTTACTCAACTGGTCAGTTTCTGGGGTCTTTTGTCGGTGGGGTAGCTGGCGGCTCAGTCTTACAGTTTTTTGGGATATCTGGCGTTGTTGTTTTCTGCCTGATCTTGCTAGTATGTTGGTTGCTAATCAGTTTAGTCATGGTTAACCCCGCAGGTGTCACGAGCGTGTCGTTATCATTGCCCGGGTTAACTGAAAGCAAGGCTACCAAGCTAAGTGAGCAGTTACTTACCGTAACGGGTGTTACGGAAGCAAGATGGGTTGAAGAAGATCAGGCCACTTACTTAAAAGTTGATAAAAAACATTACGATGAAAAGGCGGTTAATCAGTTGCTTAAAGAAGCATCGGTCGCTTAATAATTTGAAGCAGTTGTAACGCGTACAAGGAACAGGAGAATCTAATGGCCAGTCGCGGTGTAAATAAAGTAATTTTAATTGGTAATTTGGGCGCTGACCCAGAGGTTCGTTATACCCAAAACAGCACAGCGATAGCCAACCTGTCGATTGCTACCAGCGAAACCTGGAAAGACAAGCAAACAGGCGAACCGCGCGAACAAACCGAATGGCACCGTTGTGTGGCTTATCGTCGCTTAGCTGAAATTGCCGGTGAGTACCTGAAAAAGGGCTCTAAAGTTTATGTTGAAGGGCGTTTGCAAACGCGTAAATGGACAGGCCAGGACAACGTAGAGCGTTACACGACAGAAGTGGTCATTAACGAAATGCAAATGCTGGATTCTCGTGGCGGCCCGCAGGGTGGTGCTCCACAACAAGGCCAGGGTTTTGGTGGCGGTCAGCAGCAAGGCGGTGGTTACGGTGGTGGTCAACCACAACAGCAATCACAGCAACAACAGCGTCCTGCGCCTCAGCCAGCGCAGCAGCAAAATCAACAGTCACAACAAAAACCGGCAGAACCCGCGCCGTTTTCACCTGACAACGACTTTGATGACGATATTCCGTTCTAGTTTGCCGAGTATAGGATTTACCCGCTCGGGTATCTGTATCATGTGAAAAAAGCCCCTTTTGCAGGGGCTTTTTTTGTATCTAATTTTTAGCTCAAACCTATCGCTATTTTCATTTTAGTTAGCACGCTAAGTTTGTTATTATACTTAGCGTGCTAACTAAAGAGGTTGTTATGACATTAACACAAGAACAGCTCAGACAGTTATCTGTACCTGAACGACTCGGTCGCGTTGCGCGTCAGTGGCAGGCTATTGCGGATAAGGAACTGGCGCCGCTGGGGTTAACCTACCCGCGCTGGAGTGCTATGTGGAAACTGGCACGTATTGGTGATGGTGTCAGTCAAAAGCAGCTTGCCGAAGCGCTTGAATTAGAACTTGGTTCACTTATGCGCACGCTGGCGCAGTTGGAGGAGCAAGAGCTGATTACGCGCAAGGCAAGCCCGGACGACGGCCGTGCTAAGCAGGTGTTTTTAACGAATTCAGGTCATGCTCTGGTTAAAAAAATGGAAGCGAAAATTCTAAAAGTAAGAAGGGCGTTGCTGGCCAATATTGAAGATGAAGAAATTGAAACGGTTAAGAAGGTTCTGGCGATGATTTCATACAATGCGAATCATATGTCTGAAGCTCAGAAACTTGACCAAAATAATGAGGAAGAGGTATGACCGCAGACGAAAAGTTTGCCCGTTGGGTTAAGCGGGCGCTGGTACTATTCGTACTCGTATTTGCCTATTTTCTGTGGGCCGACTTGAGCCTGCCGCTGACTCCACAGGCAATGGTAACCCGGGTGGTGACTCAGGTCGCACCGCAGGTGAATGGTACTGTAGAGAAAGTCTTGGTTAATAATAACCAGTATGTTGAAGAGGGCGAGCCATTATTTAAAATCGACCCGCGACCTTATCAACTGCAATTACAGCAAGCAGAGCTGGCAATGGCTCAGGCGCAACAGTCAAACCAGCAGTTTGATGCCCAAATTCGAACTGCCCAGGCAAAGATAAAATCAGCACAGGCAACAGCTCAAGAGCTTAGCCGTGAGGCCCGTCGCATTAAAGATCTGGTGGAAGATGGCAGTTCGTCGCAGCAGGCATTTGACCGTGCGCAGAGCAGTAAGTTAGAGGCTCTGGCAAATGTTGAAGCTGCCCAGTCACAGCTACAGAGCTTAAAAGTGCAGCGAGGTGCCGAGGACGATGCAAACAACTTACTTATTCAACAAGCTAAAAATGCGATAGAAACGGCGAAGCTTAACTTAAGCTACACCACCGTGCGTGCGAAACATGCCGGACGTGTCGGCAATCTAAAGCTCAGCGAAGGGGCTTATGCCCGTCAAGGCACGCCGCTAATGGCTCTAGTCTCACCCAATGCCGACATTATTGCGGATTTTCGGGAGAAGAATTTACGAAACATAGAATCTGGCCAACAGGCTCTCGTGGTATTTGATGCCGAACCTGGCACGCTTTACGAGGCTAAAGTGGAAAGCATTGATGCCGGTGTTAACGCGGGTCAGTTAAGTGCCGACGGAGCCTTAGCAGCACCGGTTAACTCAAACCGGTGGGTACGTGACGCGCAGCGACTTCGGGTGCATTTGCGTTTAACGGAGAAACCGGATTCAGAGCGTCCGGCCGGAGCAAAGGCTACAGTGCAGATAGTTCCTGAAGGAAGCTTTAAAGCCGCTATCGCGAAAGCGCAAATTCGGTTGCTGGGCTGGTTGCACTACATTTATTGATCAGGAAGGGACTATGGCAACTTCTGCCTTGAGTGAAAACGGCCTACGGCAATGCTTACGAATAGCCTTTGGTGGCTCCATCGGCTTTTTGGTCACGGCGCTATTTGACTTGTCTTATGGCGTGTTTTTTACCGTCTTACCAATGCTGCTACTGGGCTTAGTGCCAATGATAAACCGACAAGTCGCCCGGCAAATACTTGCGGCGTCGGTTATGTGCGGATTGGAAGTAGGTATTCTGGCGCAGATACTGGGCGGACATTCAGTATTAATGACAATGGCCGCCTTTGTCTTATTTCTGTATCGGTTTGCTTTTATGGCGCGCGGCACGGCGTTCCTGTTCGGCGCAAATGGTGTGCTGATGCTGAGCATTATGCTGCATTACGCCAGTTATCCGGGCACCGACGTTAATAACTTAATAGCCAGTAACTTCTTTGCATCGATACTGGCAATAGCCATTGCCTTTGTTATGCATGCGATGATACCCAATAAAGAGCAGAATGCGTCACCACCGGCCTTGCCAGATAAGTCACCTAACCGTGTGCGCCACGAAGCTATTTTGGGCGCTACGGTGACAACCCTGTCGTTTTTGGTGTTTCAGCTGTTTGATTTACAGGATTCTATTTCCGCGCAGGCCACAACCATTTTGGTGCTATTTCCCATGAATTGGAACGGGGCATTAACTTACGCGCGTAAGCGAGCGGCAGGAACTCTAATTGGTGTTATGTTTGGTCTTGGTGTGCAGCTTCTGCTGTACGGTTGGTATGACATACTGTGGTTGATTGTGCCGTTGTTCTGGCTTGGGGTGATGTTGTTTGCCCGCATTCATGTCCTTGAAGCTTCGGGAGCCGGGGTGGGTTTTGGGGCAATGACGACGATGGGCATTCTTTTCGGTCAATATTTGTCGCCGGCACAAGACTTGGTGTATTCCGGACTGTATCGTCTGAGCAGTACTTTTGTAGCAATTATTGCGGCTATGATGGTGTGCTATTTGGTGCACAAACTCTTGAATCAGTTTGCGGGAACGCGATTTGGCGCTGCTTAAAATTGATATCCACAGTGGCTGGAAGAGCATGCAGCCAATTAATCAGCTGCATGCTTGTCTAAAATATCTAAACTCGAACGGTTCTTTATTTAGCTGGCGTCGCTTAGCCCAAACTGCTTAACCACCTTGTCGAAATACTCCAGGTTTTGCTTAGCGTAATCACGCTTTTCTACATAGCGACCCGGGAAGAAGTTCTTCTTAAAGCCGTAGGCGACAATGTCCTTCAGGCGCTTCAGAGAAATATCAAAATTATCCACAGCTAACTGATATTCGTTGCTGACCGTGGTACGAGAAACCAAACGGTTATCGGTACAAATAATGGTAGCTAAGCGGTTATCCAGCATATGCTGGAAATTGTGGTTTTTAATGTCGCCAATATCCGGGTTAGTTTGCAGGTTACTGGTCAGGCAAACTTCAACGGCAATACGACGGTCAGCAATATAAGAGGCCAGGCTTTCACCATAAGCTTTAGGGTCTTCAATAGACGGATCCTGAGTCATTTCAGGAGAGAATAACGAATAACCATGACCTAAGCGGTCGGCATGGCACTTGGTCAAGGCTTCAAAAATGCTCTCAGCACCGTAAGCTTCTCCTGCGTGCACGGTTTTCAGCAGAAAGTTTTCGTGTGCGTATTCGTATACTTCTTTGAACTCACCTGCCGGGTAGCCAATTTCCTGACCGGCAATATCCAGTCCGACAATTGGCATACCTTCTTCGTCACGCATACGAACGCTGGCGCGAACCAAATCCATTGCAGCCGTTTTAATAACCTGCATAGGTTCAAAATCGCGCATTAACTGGAACATTTGTGTGTAATAAGGGGAGAACCCTTTTTTACCAAACATCCGCATGGCGCAGTTGATAATGCCGTAGTCAAATGGTGGCTTATCGCCGTTTTTAACGTCTGCGCGGTTGTTGTACTCTTTCTTTGCGCGCAAAAGGCCGTCGTTTACTACGTGCATTATGGTGTCAAAAGTAACCCCTTTACCCGGGTCCATGAGTAGCTGAGGAGCAAAGCGTACCTCAATGTAATTCACCCCTTCGTTTTGATTATCGACGGCTAATTCATAAGAAGCTTGTTCCAGGTTTTCCAAATCACGCAAAGCGGCACAGGTATACTGAAACCCATTTAGGTATTCACCCAAATTGTTGTAATGCGATTTAAACACCAGATCAAACAGGCCTTCTTCGGTATAGCTCGGAAGTTCGATATCAGCGCGCTTAGCCATATCAATTAAGCTGCTGGCACGAAGGCTGCCATCAAGGTGCAAGTGTAAGTCAGCTTTAGGAATGGCTTTGATAAATTCGGGGGAATATTGCATAGAGAACTCCTGCCTTAAGGTTGCTTTGTCCCATAATGCCATAAAATCGTGCTAATCTCTGCCAGGATCTGACCACATTAACTTAAAAAAAATAGAACAAAATGGCTTCTTTATATTTCACTTACTCGGCAATGAATGCAGGCAAAAGTACGTCGTTATTGCAAGTGGCGCACAATTACGAAGAGCGCCAACAACATGTCCTGCTAATGACGCCGGCTTTAGATGATCGGGCAGGTAAAGGACGTATTGCTTCCCGATTAGGAATTGGTCGCGATGCGGTGTCTTTCACACACCGGACAGATTTAGCTGCCGTAGTCCGGGCTCGCTACATGCAACAGGCAATTGACTGTGTGTTAATTGATGAGGCGCAGTTTTTAAGTGAAGAGCAGGTGTGGCAACTGTCCAGTCTGGCTGACACCGACAATATTCCGGTAATGTGTTACGGCATCCGCACCGACGCTTTTGGCAACGCCTTTCCGGGTAGTGCGGTGTTGTTGGCTATAGCCGACAAACTGGTGGAAATGAAAACCATCTGCCACTGCGGTCGCAAAGCGACCATGTCATTGCGGGTTGACGAGCAGGGAAATGCAATACGTATGGGACAGCAAATAGCTATTGGTGGCAATGATCGTTACGTTTCCTGTTGTCGTAAACACTGGAAAGAAGCCATGGGGCTGCGCTAAAACGGTCAAATAGAGTACGGAATATGGGTTTTAGCGAAGGCACTTGATGGTATACTGAGTTTCTCATTTTTTAGCCAGAAGTGACTATGCAAAGCTTAACAATTCCAAGACCTGATGACTGGCACCTGCATTTACGCGATGGTGCTATGTTACAAACAACCGTACCTGCAACTGCGGCAGTGTTTCATCGTGCTGTGGTTATGCCAAACCTGGTCCCCCCGGTAACAACCGTAGCGGCCGCTATGGAATATCGTGAGAGAATTTTGGCCGAGATCCCTGCTGGCATGAGTTTTAATCCGCTTATGGCTCTGTATCTTACGGCAGACACAACTCCTGCAGAAATTGCTGAAGCTGCTGCGAACGAGCATGTTATTGGCTTCAAGCTATATCCGTCAGGAGCCACCACAAATTCTGCCGCTGGAGTGAAGTCGGTAGAAGCTCTGGCTCCGGTACTGGCAGCTATGCAGGAGCATCAGGTACCTTTGCTGGTGCATGGTGAAGTAACCGACAGCGACATCGATATCTTTGACCGCGAAAGAGTTTTTATTGAACGGCATTTAATTCCGATAACCGAGCGCTTCCCGCAGTTAAAGCTGGTGCTGGAGCATATAACCACCGCCGACGCGGTTAAGTTTGTTGAAAACGCCAACAGTAATGTCGCAGCCACAATGACCCCGCAACACTTACTGATGAACCGCAACGACTTGCTGGTCGGTGGTATTCGTCCACATAATTACTGTCTGCCAATTTTAAAACGTCGGTCACATCAACAAGCCTTGCAGCAGGCGGCCTTGTCCGGTAACCCTAAGTTTTTCCTCGGAACTGACTCAGCCCCGCATGTGCAGGCAAATAAAGAGACTGCTTGTGGTTGCGCGGGTTGTTATTCAGCTCCAGCAGCAATTGAGCTTTATGCCGAGTTTTTTAGCCAGCATAACGCGCTGGATAAATTGGCAAATTTTGCCAGTGTTTTTGGGGCTGACTTTTATCAGTTACCCCGCAACACTGAGACCATTGAACTGGTTCAACAACCATGGACTGTTGCTGAAACGGTAGACACGGCAACAGGGCCTATGGTGCCTTATTGGGCAGGATCTGATTTGCAATGGAAACTGCGCGGTTAGCCATTAAAGTTGTATTGCGACAAATGGGTTATGACGAAGATCATAAACTGTAGCGAACCCACGCTTTTTCTGATGAGCTTTGCAAAGTTTCTGTTAACATGGTTGAAAATAAAATAAAGGATGTTGTTGAGTGCTAGGATTTTCAAAGCAAAAACAAAATGATCACCGTATTTGCTTTCAAATAACGCAAAACAGCGTCCGTCTTCTCGTTGCTAAAGGCTCTGCTAACGCCCCCGAATTAATAGTTAATGACTACGAGCCGGTGCAGCGAGGTTCGTTACTTAAGCACGCCGACACTCTTTTGGGTAAATATTCCCGCTTGTCGTTAAAGCATGCGCAAGTCACCCTGGTGTTGGGAACGGACTTATACGAGTCGGTTCAGGTGGACAGGCCCATGCTGGATCCGGAAGAAATTTCGGAGAGCTTAAAATACAGTTTAAGCGACTTAGTGTCCTTTGCGGCTGATGAAATCATTGCCGACTATTATGAGTTTCCGGAACAGCCATCCGGTCAGGATAAAGTGGTTGCAGTTGCGGCGAATAAAAGCGATTTAATGCCCTGGGTTGAGTTATTCGGTGAACATGACTTGAGCTTAACGGATATCGCCATTACTGAACTGACGTTACCGCGGTTAGCTGAAACTCAGAACCACGCTGAACTCACTTTATACCAAAACCCTGCTGGCAATTATCTTGCACAAATTAATACCCCTAAAGGGCTTATGTTCACTCGTCTGTTGCGCGGTGTGACCGACGTTTCTAAATACACAGAGAGCGAAATAGAAGCTGGTGCTTTAGAACCTTTGGCTACAGAGTTACAGCGTTCGGTCGATTATTTCGAAAGTCATTTGCGACAGGCCCCCATTAGTCGGATTATTCTCGCCGTAGAACACATGAAGCCTGCCTCCCTTGAAAAGAGCCTGGCTGAGCTGTTAGCAGTAGAGTGCACTATGTATCAGTACCCACAATGGTCTGCTGACTTACGCGAGGGCGACTACTCCGATCTTGCTGGCTTAGGTGCGTTAGTTGAGGGCGATTTATGAAGCAATGGGTAAATCTGTACCGCAACGAGCTGAAGCCTGTAAAGCAGAGGCTCACACTAACGAAGGTAAGTTCTGTTTTGGGCCTTTGGCTGGGGCTGTTACTCGTGGTGGTTGGGGTTACTCAGTGGCAAAAAGCAACGATTGTTCAAAAGAATGAACAGTTATCGGCGACACTAGAGTCACTCAATAGTGACTTGGCTAATAATCGCGAGAGAATTTCTTTGCGGCAGCCAAGTCCGCAACTTCAGGCAGAAAAAGAGCAATTACAGCAAGAGTTGCAGGACGCCAGAAGTTTCAGTCAGCAAATTGCAGAGTTTCGTCAGAACCAGTCCTCATCCGTTAGTGAGTTTTTACATGAACTTGCAGAGATAACTCCGGAAGACATCTGGTTAACTGATTTTTCAATGTCTGGCGAGAATATCCGTTTACACGGGCAGGCGCTAAACAGTGAAGCCTTAGTGTTATGGATGGATAAGTTTGGTCAATCGGGGGTTCTGTCAGATAAGCGCTTTGCGGTTGTCGAGCTTAAGCGCAGCGAGCAAGGCTATCAGCAGTTTTTGCTGCAAAGCGTCAGAAGCAGCGAGGGCGAATCAAACAATGAATAACTGGTGGTTACGCGCACAAGAAGCCTTTAACTCTATGCCCGGGCGACAGCGAGCGCTGTTGTCACTGGCCGGTTTTTTAATGATTACTCTGCCGCTTATGAGCTACGTTATTTTTCCAACGCTGGAACAGAACAAAATTCTTTCAGCGGAGAACCACCGTATAGCCTCTCAAATAGAGCAGTCTAAGCAATTAGCGCAGGACTTGCAGGCGCAGCTGGTTACTGACATAGATGCTCCGCTCAGAGCCGAAATCAAGCAGTTGAAGCAGCGCTTAGCTCAGGCAAAAGGCAATTTTTCAGAAAGCGAGGTTTTATTGCCCGCACAACAACGAAAGCAGTTTCTAAACAGTGTGTTACGTCATGCGTCGGAACTGGGAATGGACAGTTTGGAGGCTAAAGAGCCGACCGTCGTATTTGAAACCGGGTCTATTAAACTCTATCAGCATGCCGTACAGGTGGAGTTTACCGGGCGCTTTTTCGCTATATCCGACTTTGTCGATACACTGCAAAAAGAATACCCGAATGTCCAGTGGGCTCGCTTTGATTATCAGGTAGGTGACTACCCGACAGCGAAGGTAACGATAGTCTGGTATCTGCTAAGTACAGATAAGGAGTTTATCAGTGCTTAGAGGAATTGTGTTGTTATTACTAATGGTCGCGGTCTCGGCTTTTTCGCAAGAGCGGGATCCTACCCAGCCGCCGTTTACAGTAAGTCAGCCCGCAGTGGAAATGGATAGTTGGGGACAGAATATAAAGCTGTCTCAAATTTTTTATTCAGAACAGAGGCAGTCAGCCCGTATTAACGGCGAATGGGTTAAGCCTGGTGAAAATATTGATGGATTTCGGGTTAACTCAGTTAATCCAAACAGCGTTATTTTAGAGAAGAACAACGAAAGAGTAGAGATTACTTTGTTTAAGCCGATAAAGCAGAACGAGAAAGGCAATCCGGGGGCGGTACAATGAAAAGAGTTGCAGCAGGAGCGTTATTGTTGGCACTGAGCGGCTGTGCCTATCAACCGAGCTATTCTCCGGATGAAGCCAATAAAGCAATGAAGCCGGAAGCTTCTGGGAAGAAAGAAACAGAGGTAAAGAAAGAGCTGCCAGCAGAAGTCAGTAACTTCTTAAATCAGACGGCAAATAAAGAACAGGAAGACGGACTCGCCTTACTCGAGGAGCCTCGTTTTGTGTTGCAGGCCGATGATGTTGACGCGAAAGCCTTCTTTTATGGGTTAGCGGCAGATTCTCCTTATAATATTCTGGTACACCCCAATGTCAGTGGCGAAATCTCGCTAAGCCTTAAAGACGTGACTTTAGACGAGACGCTGGATGCTGTGCAGGATATGTATGGTTTTGAAGTTCGTCGTTCCGGCCGTACTATTCAAATATACCCTGCCGGGGTAAGAACTCAGACGTTCTCGCTGGATTACCTGTCGCTTCGCCGTTTTGGAATGTCACAAACCGAGATTTCAGGTGGTGGTGTCAGTGAGGAGCGTAACAATAACAGAGGTTTAGGTAACAATTCAGGAAACAGCAACACCCGTGTAGAAGGCACTCCTCTGCTTGGTAATAGCGATGGTGAGTACCGTCGGGACAGTCAGCAGAATCAGTTGCAAGGCAACGGTTCCAGCATAAATACCCAGTCAGAGACCGACTTATGGGGCGGTTTAAAAGACGTTATTGAAGGCATTATTGGTGACGGTAATGTGGTGCTGTCGCCGCAGGCGGGTATTGTTAGTGTTACTGCTTCACCAAGTAAGCTGCGCGCTGTTGGTGATTTCATCACGGTTCTGGAATCTCGTCTGCAGCGTCAGGTTATTCTGGAAGCTCGTATTATTGAAGTAACTCTGAACGATGGCTATCAACAAGGGATAAACTGGAGTGATATTTATTCGGGGAATGCTGGCTTTGGTGTTGATTTCAACGGAGTAACTCCTAGCAATGCTACGTCAGCAGCTATCGGAGGTTTATTTGGACTTACCTATACTGACGACGGGAATAATTTCAGCGGAATGATAGAAATGCTGCAGACTCAAGGTACGGTTCAGGTACTTTCCAACCCTCGCGTCAGTGCATCAAATAATCAAAAAGCCGTCATAAAAATTGGTGAAGACGAATACTTCGTTACGGACGTTACCAGTCGCACGGTTCTGAATACAGGTGGTGCTTCATCGTCCGACTCAGATATAGAATTCACCCCATTTTTCTCAGGCATTTCATTAGATGTTACTCCGCAAATTAGTGACGATGGTGAGGTGATTTTGCATGTGCATCCTTCAGTTGTTGAAACCAGTGAGCAAGAGAAAGTTATTACCGTGTCAGGTGAAGAATCCGTGCTTCCTCTGGCTCGTAGCAATATTCGTGAGTCAGACACCATAGTAAAAGCTCGCAACGGTGAAATTGTGGTGCTGGGTGGTTTAATGCAAACCACCAACTCTGAAGAAGTGGGCAAAGTTCCGTTACTGGGTGACATCCCGTTGTTGGGCGAACTATTTACTAACCGTCGCAACCGCCAGGAAAAGAAAGAGCTGGTTATATTACTGAAACCGACTGTGGTGGGTGTTGATACCTGGCGCGATGAACTGAAACGATCTCGCGAACTGCTGCAAGAATGGTTCCCGGATATAGAGCAATAACTAAGGTAGTATGTACTTATACCATTACGGCTTACGCGAACTGCCCTTTACGATAACGCCGAACACGCAGTTCTACTACGACTTGAAAAGCCACCACGAGGCTTTTGAGGTGGTTTTAACGGCGTTAAAAACAGGGGAAGGTTTTATTAAAATTACCGGAGAGGTTGGAACCGGTAAAACTCTGCTGTGCCGACGGTTATTAAATGACATCCCTGACTTTTTTAAAACCGCTTACATTCCAGACTCATACCTTGACCCGGCTGAACTGAGGCTGGCCATTGCCCAGGAACTGGACCTGGAAACCGGACAAATGACCAACCAGCAGCAGCTGGCGCGGGCATTGCAACAACGCCTGCTGGATATTAACAAAAATGGGCAGGCCGTGGTGATACTCATTGATGAGGCACAGGCGCTGCCGGAAGAAAGTCTGGAAGCTTTGCGTTTATTATCCAACCTGGAAACTGAACGGCGTAAATTGGTGCATATTATTTTACTGGGTCAGCCGGAACTCGATGAGCGTTTATCACAAAAAGCTTTTAGGCAACTTCGTCAGCGAATCAGTTTTTCACATAAATTAACTGCCATGAACGCGGATGAAACGGCCGAATATATTGCGCACCGTATGGATGTGGCCGGTTATCAGGGCACCCCGATATTCGACTGGAAGTTAGTCCGGCGGTTACATCGTTGCAGCCGTGGCGTACCCCGTTTAATTAACATGCTGTGTCATAAAATGCTGCTGCTGGCTTACGGAGAGGGACGTCATCAGTTGTCGACGCGGGATTTAAAGTTAGCGGTTAATGATACCGAAGATACAGAATTGACTCGCTCTGTATGGCTTCCCGTAACTGTGTCTGTGTGCGTATTTTTTCTGGCGGCAGCCGCGCTCAGTTATTGGCAAATGGGTGGTTCGCTATGAGCGTTATTAATAAAGTTTTAAAAGATTTAGACCGTCGGGGGCAGCAGCCCTTCTCGAAAAGGGCGGCGAGTAGCGCCGTTGAGCGCCGCAGTAGTCATCGTTTAGGGTTATGGTTGCTGGCGCTGATGCTATTGATTGTTCTGGCCTTAGTGGTTTTTTGGTGGCAGTCGCGTTCAGAAAACACAATGACGGTAACGGAGAGCGAGCCGGCTGAAATGCCAAAACTGCAAGAGCGGGTCGAGCCATTCATTGATACTGCAGTGATAGAAGTGCCAGCTGAGCGCACCCCTCGCTCTGAAAGTGATTCACGGCAATCTAGTGAGATAGTATCACAAGACTTGGCTTCGGTTGTGATTCCGGAAACCGAACCGGAAAAGGTCGAAAAAACAGAACCCATGCCAGAAGAGCCTGTTGTTGCCACTAAAGAAACCGAAAACGAGGCGCAAAAAGGTGGTGAATTTAGCAAGCAGCCTGTGCAGCTCTCGCCAGCAGAGATTTCCGCGCAACATATTGAGAAAGCACAAAAAGCTCAGCAACAGGGGCGTTTAACCTCGGCAGAAGATCATTGGCGTAAGGCGCTTGCTGTCACTCCTGAAAATAAAGAAGTCAGAAAAAAGCTGGCGGCTTTGCAGTTTGGCCGGAATAAGGTATCGCAGGCATTAACAACGCTAGAAGCCGGTTTTAAACTGAATCCGGATGACTTTGAGTTTCGTCTGTTAAGTGCCCGAATCCTGGAAAAAGAAGCCCGGCCTGCCGCGGCGCTAAGCTTATTGAAGCAAGCGACACCGGATGCCGACGTCTATCCAGAGTATGTTCAGAAGCAGGCGCTGTTAGCTCAGGCGCAGGGAGACTACAAAGCTGCTGCTGACGCCTATCAGCGCCTGCTTGAGTCTGAACCTGAACAAGGCCGTTGGTATTTAGGTAAAGCCGTTGCGCAACAGGAGTTCGCGCCAGAAGCAGCTGTTGCCTCATACCAGGAAGCGTTTAAACGGATAAAGCATCAACCGACTCTGGATTTTATTGAACAGCAAATTACGTCTTTACAGGTAACTGAAGCAGGTGAGCAATGAAGCGTCCTCGTCTTAAAATGCGGTTAGGCGATTTGCTTGTTCACGAGCAAATCATCAGTGAAGAACAACTGCAAAAGGCACTAGAGCAACAGCGTATTAGCGGACGTAAGCTGGGCGCGACTTTAACCGATCTAGGCTATATCTCTGAGCAACAGTTACTCGAATTCCTGGCGCAGCAACTTAAACTGCCGCTTATCAGTATTTCTGAACGTAAAATTCCGGCTGAAGCTTTTAAATTGCTGCCCGAAGTTCAGGCGCGTCGGCATCGGGCGTTGGTTATAGAAGCCAGCGAAGAGCAGGCATTAGTGGGTATGAGTGACCCGGCCGACCTGTCCTCAATTGACGCCATTAATCAATTATTGGCTCCGCGCCAGGTTGAACTTGCCGTGGTTCCCGAAGGCGAGTTGATGCAGGCCTTTGATAACCTCTATCGACGCACCAAAGAAATTGAAACCTTCGCCAGTCAGCTGCAGGACGAATACGAAGATACCAGTGAGTTTGAGCTGGGGCAGTTAAGCCTCGATGACGATACTGATGAAGCCACGGTGGCTAAATTACTGCAGTCCATTTTTGAGGATGCGGTGCAAGTTCGAGCCTCGGATATTCACATAGAGCCGGACGACCGTAAATTACGGATTCGCCAACGTGTGGACGGTGTATTGCAGGAAAATGTGCTGGAAGAAACCAACATTGCCAATGCGCTGGTGTTACGTCTGAAGCTTATGGCCGGGCTGGATATTTCTGAACGACGCCTGCCGCAGGACGGCCGGTTTAATATTAAAATTCGCAAACACAGTATCGACGTGCGGGTATCAACCATGCCGGTGCAATACGGCGAGTCCTGCGTGTTGCGTCTGCTGGACCAATCTGCCGGGCTGTTGTCGCTGGAACAAACCGGTATGCCTGCTTCTATTGTTAAGCGTATACGGGCTTTAATTAAACGTCCGCATGGCATGTTGCTGGTAACTGGGCCTACCGGTTCGGGTAAAACCACAACGCTTTATGGTGCACTTAGTGAGCTGAATACCGAAGGCAAAAAGGTGATTACGGTTGAAGACCCGGTTGAGTACCGCTTGCCGCGTATTTCGCAAGTGCAGGTGAACAGTAAAATTGGGTTGGATTTCTCGCGGGTTCTGCGCACTACTTTACGTCAGGATCCGGACATTATTATGGTCGGTGAGATGCGCGACCACGAAACGGTTGAAATTGGTTTGCGCGGCTCTATTACCGGTCATTTAGTTTTATCTACTCTGCATACCAACGATGCCATTACCAGTGCCATGCGCCTGATTGACATGGGCGCACCGCCGTATTTGGTCGCTGCTGCGTTGCGAGGCATATTAGCTCAGCGCCTGGTGCGCCGGGTATGCGATAAATGTGCAGAGAGTTACCAGCCGGATGAAGCCGAAAGTCAGTGGCTGGAGCATTTACGTGAGGGTAGCTCGGACTATTCTTTTAAACGCGGAGTTGGTTGCCAGACATGCAACCATACCGGCTACCGTGGGCGCATAGGTGTGTTTGAACTGCTGGAAATGAATACGCCAATGATGGATGCTTTGCGTGATGGTAATACGCGAGAGTTTGCAATAGCTGCGAAAGCGCATCCGGGTTATCAGTCTATGGCCACGGTTGCACTGGATTATGCCCGTGAAGGTATTACCAGCGTCGACGAAGTCTTGTTTCTGGCTGAAAGTGTTGAGGACAGTATCTGATGCAGTTTCGGTATCGTGCACGGGACAAAGCAGGGCAACTGCAGCAAGGTTCACTGGATGCGAGTGATGAGCGCAATGCTGCCGATGTACTGATGCGTCGCGGCTTGGTACCGTTATCGATTAATTCTGTAAAAAGTCAGAGCTTTTCCTTCTTGAATAGTGGCTTTGGGGAAAGTTTAAAGTCTGCGTTTCAGCAAAAAGTGTCGCTGGACGAGCTGATTATATTTTGTCGTCAAATGTATTCACTGACCCAAGCCGGTATCCCTATGTTGCGGGCTATTGAAGGGCTGGCAGATACCACCCAGAACAAGCGCTTACGTAAAACCTTGCAGGATGTGCATGAGCAATTGGAGCGGGGGCGCAACCTGTCGTCAGCCATGTCACATCACCGGGGCGTTTTTCCACGGCTGGTTATTGCTATTGTGCATGTGGGTGAAAATACCGGGCAGCTGGAAGAGTCTTTTCAGCAGCTGTCGGTTTATTTAGAAAAAGAACAAGACACCAGAAAGCGGATAAAAGCTGCCACCCGCTACCCGAGTTTTGTTCTTATCGCGCTCGTCATTGCCATGTTTGTACTGAACATTTTTGTGATCCCGACTTTTGCCTCAATGTTCAGCCGGTTTAATGTCGAACTGCCATGGGCGACCCGCGCCTTGTTGGGCTCGTCTGAATTTTTCGTCGCCTATTGGCATGTGTTATTGCTTGCAATGGTCGGTACTTTTTTCGGCATCAGGTATTACATAGCGACCGACGACGGAAGACTGAAATGGGACAGTCTGAAGTTAAAAATACCCATTATTGGCTCCATTTTAATGCGCTCCATGTTAGGTCGTTTTGCCCGCAGTTTTTCGGTCATGATAGGGGCCGGTGTTCCACTGACACAGGCTTTATCTTTGGTTGCCGAAGCGGTGGATAATGCCTGGATGGAAAAACGCATTATTGAAATGCGCCGCGGTATTGAACGAGGCGAGAACTTGTCGCGAGTTGCCCGTCAGTCAGGCCTGTTTACGCCATTAATTTTGCAAATGATATCGGTGGGTGAAGAAACCGGCCGGGTTGATGTTTTGCTGTTAGAGGTCGCTGAATATTACGAACGTGAAACCGACTACGATCTCAAAACCTTAACCGCTCGTATTGAGCCATTAATGATAGCCGTTGTAGCCGTTATGGTATTGATTCTCGCGCTGGGCATATTTACCCCAATGTGGGATATGATGAGTGCGTATCAGGGACGATAATGACCAGAACCGCAACGGATGAGCGCAAGGGTATTCAGCGGCTGCAGAATATTCTGGTGGTTTTGCTGTTGTTGGTATTGGCTGCAGTGGCGGCCAGAATGGTTCTGGTTGAAGAGCCGCAAAAATGGCGGCAGACCGAGTTAGATATTGCGGTTTCGCGCTTTATTGACTCGCTTTGGCTGGCCAGAACCGAGTGGATGCGACGCGGTAAGCCAAAGGAAATTGCTTTGCTTTATGAAAATAAAGCCCAGCAAACCAAGGTAGTAATGAATGAACAAGGGTGGCCGTCGGTTGAGGTAGGGTGTTTGCAGTTGTGGCAGCATCTGGGCAGTAACGTGCCGGGCAGCGCTTTAGATACGGAATTAGAGAACGGGAATTGCCATTACAGAATTAACCAAAAACCTTGGTTTTCCTATAAAAGTGACCGGGGTCAGGTTGTTCGGAAATAACCCGGAAACCCCGGTATTAAGTGTTAGGGAAATGTAATAAAATGGATTCTATTGGAGTTTTAGTATGAGAGCTAAAATGAGTAAAAGACAGCAGGGTTTTACCATCATCGAGCTGATTATTGTCGTGGTCATTCTCGGCTTGTTGGCCGCCGCCGCTATTCCGCGCTTCACCGATGTATCATCGGATGCCGAAGACGCCGCCCTTGAAGGCGTTGCCGGTGGTTTTGCCAGTGCGGTTGGCATTGTGCGTGGCGAATGGGAGCTGAGCGGCAGACCGAAAGGCGCAAACGGCACGGGAGCCGGGGCTGAGGTATCTATGGACCAAATTCAGCTATACGTAGACGGCAGCACCGGTTACCCGGTGAGTGGTGACAATGCAAATGCGCATGACGAAAACTTAGCTGCAACGGACTGCGTCAGTGTTATGCAGTCTATTTTGCAGGGCGCACCAACGGTCACAACCAATTTTAATAACCTGAACGAAACACGCTATTTTACTTACGTGACACAAGATAGCGCTGCAGGTAACGATATGTGTGTTTACTATTTAGCGAACACCATAAAAAATGAAACAGAAGCTCCGTCGGGTGATGATTATCTGACAGTGGGCAATGCTTTCGTTTATAATCCACGCAACGGCGGCGTGAGTATTCACAGCAACAACCAGTAAGTTTTTTTACAACAATTGAGAGTTTTAATTATGCGCAATCAAAAAGGTTTTACCCTGATCGAACTGATCATCGTTATTGTAGTTTTGGGGATTTTAGCAGTAACGGCTGCGCCTCAGTTTATTAACTTTTCCACTGATGCTCGCACATCTACTGTTAAAGGCTTAAAAGGTGCTTTACAGGGCGCTGCTCAAACAGTTTATGCAAGAGCAGCCATTGATGATGACTTGGATGGTACTTCGGCTGCTCCCGTGACAGTTAATGGTGTAGCTACCGTGAACGGTTACCCAGCAGCCACACAGGCAGGAATTGCTACTGCTGCCAATTTAGATGCAACGAATGTTGACCCAGCTGCTACCGTGACAACAGACTGGGCGTTTTTTGCAGATAGCGGTACTATTTCAATTGCCCCTGGTGATCAAGTACCAGCCCCGACAGCGGCCGAGGTAGAGGATATTACCGACACGAACTGTTACGCGACATATTCAGATGCGGCTGATTCTAATACCCCTCCAGCAATTACTATTGTAACGACTGGCTGCTAAATCCAACTTTAGGGTGCCCGCAGCTATTAAGCTGTGGGCTTTTTAAAGGCTAACTATGAAGTCCCGAGGCTTCACTCTTATAGAACTCATCATCATACTGGTCATCATCGGTATCCTCGCTGTATCTGCAGGTCCCGTCTTTTTCGATAATTCCGGTACCCAAAGCCAAGTTGTAAGACAGCGGGCAATGAGTATTTTGCGCAGCATTCAGCTACAAGCTATGCAGGACACTACGGGTAATTACTCCTCTGTCGTATCAGAAAATACATTAGGCGTTCCTCCCTTTGTTGAAAATAACAATCGCCAGATAAGTAATGTCGACAATGTTACCTTTTCATTCTCCGGCTCGTTACCTGCAACTATTGGTTTTGATGGTTTAGGCAGACCAACTGAACAATGTAGTGGTGGGTGCACTATTACCCTTACCGAGAGCTCAGGTATAAGCCGTGATCTCTGTATCAATAGCGAGGGTTACATTAATGAGTGTTAAGCAATCAAAAGGCTTTACGCTTATTGAGCTTATTATTGGCATTGTGGTTATTGCTATTGTTACTCTTGTGGTCACCGGCGGGCTTGGTCAGCTTTTTCGGCAAAGTGTTGACCCATGGCAGCAGGTTAGGGCGACCGAAATCGGACAGAGTTTAATGAATGAAATTTTGTCCAGACGCTTTGATGAAAACAGTCATGCCGGTAACCAGTCTTTACGATGTTCTGAAACAGGGGCCGGAGGTTGTGCCGCTTTAAATTCTTGTCCGGCAGACGGCAGTTTGCCTAATTCTGAAGAGTCGCAACGCAGCAACTTTGATGACGTAGATGATTATCACTGTCTTGAATTAGATGGTGGGGAATTGAGCGATTTGGGTGAGAATTTGTATAAAGGCTTTCAGGCAAAAGTTTTTGTTAGTTACGAAATACCGAACGAAGTTAAGCTTATAACCATTGAGGTACAAACACCGCAGCAGGAAACCCTTGAATTTAATGCTCAAAAGGGGAATTGGTAATGCGAAACATGCGCGGCTTTACCTTAATTGAGCTGATTATCGTTATCATAATATTGGCTATTGTCGCTGGCTTCTCTTTTCAGTTTGTTGGTATCGGTGCCCGGATGTTCACAACAGGCGCCGAACGTTTACAAACCATAGAGAAAAGCCGCTTTGCTGCGGAACGCGTCACTCGTGAGCTGCGCAACGCTGTTCCGAACAGTATTCGAATACGCTCATCCGACGGCACTCAATGTCTTGAATTTTCGCCGGTACGGACGGTGGGGACATATTACGACGCTCCTATACGGCCGCAGCGCTCTGATCAAATGACGTTGGTTACATTATCCTCTTTAAGTACTCCGTGGGTTGCTGAGCCGACGGATAGAATTTTCATCTATGCGACCCGGGCCAACTTTATTTACGCTAGCAATGCTCAACGTTACGCTGTACTAGCAGAATCTTACGACAGCGCCAGTGCGTCGGCATCAACCCCGGCGACTCACATTCTTCCTTTGGTTGCCGACAGTCGATTCGCTCAGAGTTCACCAAGAGAAAGAGCGTATATAGGCAAGCAGCCGGTCAGTTTTTGTCTGCAAAACGACGGTTTGTACCGAGTAGAAAATTATGGCTGGAATCAATCCCAAACGGTTCCGCCGGTTACTTTAAGCCAAAGTCAGTTGTTGGCTGAAAGACTTAATATGGATAACTCGTCGTTTTTGTTGGAACCAGGCGCTTCACAGCGTAATAATGTTATTAATATTCAGCTTGAGTTTGTAAGCCGAAGTAACGAGTCGATATATTATAATCAAAAGGTTCATATTCCCAATGCACCATAATGACAATTTTCGACGCTCGCTGAATAAACAACGGGGTAATACCCTGGTCATTGCGATCTTTGTCATTGTCGTGCTTGGGGCTCTTGTTGCAGCTCTGTCAAACTTAGTCCGAACAACTTCGGAAAGTGTTGTGGTTGAGGTTTTAGGGACGCGCAGCTTTATGGCTGCTCAGTCAGGAATCGAGCAGGGTATGATGGAGCTTTATCCTATAGGTGGCTCTCCTGCTACCGCATGCCCCGGTTTCAGCGAGAGTATAGAGGTAGGCAATTGCGAGGCTGCTGTCGCTTGTGAATCAGTTACTCATACTTCAGATTCAAACGAAACATATATCCATTTCAGACTCGAAGCTACCGGTACTTGCACTGCCGGAGGTCAAGCCGCTTCGAGGAAACTGGCTATTGAAACGCGAGTGAAGAACTGATGAGCCTGTTGAAAACACTTAAGTTCGTCATAATCTCTGTAATTGCCTTTGCGTCTACTCCCGCTATGGCTACCAATTACAATCTGCCCAATAATAATCTCCCGGGGTGTTCTAAATCTGGTAATACCTATACCTGTCCTAACGGGTTAAATCTGAATTTCCGCGACCGAATCCAAATTTCCGGCAACAATTCGGTTGTGATTAATGTGAATGGTAATTTTAATCTTGGTTCTGAAATGCGCATTAACGAGAATGGCGGCGCTCAGCAGTTAACAATCACTACTACGGGCTCATATAACGGCGGCTTTCAAAGCGTTATTAACGCGAATATTAGCAGCCAGCAAAACATTACCCTGGCCAATGAAAACATTTTTTCCGGTTCTTTAGTTGCGGCAAACGACGTATCAGTGGGGTTTCGAACAAATATTGATGGCTCCATCCGCTCGACCAGCGGCAGCGTTATTTTACAGGGTGAAAACAGTATTACGGGTAATGTTGATGCCAGAGATAATGTCATTGTGCGCTTCTTAACTGAGGTAAATGGCAACCTTAACGCTACAAACGGGAATGTCGTACTCGAAGGACAAAACGATGTCTCCGGTGCTATTTTCAGTGGCGGTGATACCATTTTACGTTTTCGTTCAGACGTAGAGGGGGCGATCACCAGTAACGGTCGCGTTGTGTTAGAGGGCGAAAACACCGTTAATGGCAATATTATTGCTGGCGACGACGTAACACTTAGATACGGCTCCGATGTAAATGGTGATATTGATGCAGATGGTAGCGTAACGCTGGATGGAGCGAATATTGTTGATGGAAATATTAACGCTACTGACAGGGTCACCATTCCTAACTCAAGCACGGTAACAGGCTATGTGAATGCCCCGCAGATTATTGACGAAAGTAATGTTCAGGGAGAAACCTGTGACATCAACAACAACGAAGGGCCTTGCGGGAGTGAACCGCCCGACCAGCCGTTAGACGGGCTTGGTTACTGGGCTTTTGATCAAGTCGAGTGGAGAGGGCAGTTTGGTGAAGTTCTGGATATTTCCGGCAACGGGCTGCACGGGCAAGCATTAAGAGGTGCAAATACTTCAGGGTTTAATCCGGCAATTGCAGGCAACCCAGGCACCTGCCGTTATGGCAAATTTAATGGTGATAACGCAGTGCGCGTAGATAACGCTCAGTCAATTGCTAATGCTGAATCTGTAAGTGTTGCGTTTTGGTTTAAAGGCAGTGCTACTGGGCAAAATCAGTCGGATCGTTACCAGAGTCTTTTAGTGATAGGTAACGGACCTACTGAGGGGGCTTCCGGACGTTTCGAAGTTTACCGGCAGGACACCCGCGATGGTGGCGGACTGTATTTTGAAATACGCCGAAATAACGGCGAAATTGTTAATGTCGAGGCAGGTAACACGCGACAAGGGCAAACAAATTTGCTGGACGATAACTGGCATCATCTGGCGGCTTCCTATGACCGTAATGCACGTCGTTTAACTCTGTATATTGACGGGCAACAGGCAGATCAAACCTCATTTAATGGGTCATCTAATTTGAACGCTGTTGCCCCCCGTTTGTATATTGGCGGACAAGGAATCGGGGAAAACAGTTTCTACGGCGAAATTGATGAGGTTTTTATTGATGACAAGGTTCTCACCCAAAGTGACGTGACAACATTAAAAAGCATTACGCGACCTTGCAATGATCAACGGCCACTTTGTGAAGATGTCTGGCCTGTTGCTTTTGAAGTGCCTAATAACGTTCCCAAACCTTTTGATTTACCTGATCGCTCCTACAATACGCAGCTTCCCGCGCAGTTGCAGCCAATTGATTACTTACGTACCGGAAACTTCGGTAACACTGGCTTTAATTACACAACCAATGGGCAAACCTCACGTGTCTATATTGATGGCGATGTGACTATTCAATCGGGGCGTCGTATTAATGTTGGCGGTAACGCTAATGAAATGATGCTGATTGTAACGGGTGATTTGACGTTAGAGCAGGATGTGCAGTTTAACGGGTACATATACGTTGCTGGTAATTTTCTTTTTGAGCGTAGTTTCTTCTTTTGGCAGACATCAGAGGTAACCGGCGGAGTGAGTGTTGGCGGGCGAAGCTTTGCTACAGGTAACTTTGGCTTTTTTGACCCCGAGGTGAATTATCAGGCGCCTGTAGAACCTATTGCCGGAGGTAACTTCTGTAGAGCGTCCGATACGGCTCCACCCGTGTCGCCAGTGCACCATTACCAGTTGTCCTATAACAGCCCTGCATTGACCTGCTCGGCTGCTGATATTGAGGTTACCGCCTGTGCCAATGCCAGCTGCTCTGAACTGTATGAGGGGAGTAGCACCGTTCAGCTAAATTCTACAGCCGGGGACTGGTCAACGAACCCTGTTTCGGCTTCTCCGGTGGGTACCACAAGTCTGGAACAGACTAATGCCGGCATTTATCCTCTAGCTGTTGAAACTACAGGAACCTTACCGCAACCACAGAACCCGACACGCTGTTTAGTTAATGGCAACTTGTCGGAGAGCTGTAATATTGAGTTTAGTGATACCGGATTCATTTTCACTAGTGGGGATAACTTTGAGGACACTGATATTCCGTCACAGGTGTCAGCCGTGCCTTTTAGCAACCTACAATTGCGCGCAGTGGAAACGAACAGTCAGACACTGGCTTGCCAGGCTGTGACGCAGCCTTTGAACTCGGTATCTATGAGTATGAACTGTGTTGACCCTGACCAATGTTTGATGGGGGCGTCTGTTAATGAAACCGAGGTGACAGAAAATAACACCAGTAACATCAGTGTTAGCTTTACTGACGGAAAAGCGCCTCTGGAAATCAACTATAAAGACGCTGGTGCTATCAATTTAACAGCGCAAGCGACTTTACCTAACGGGAAAACACTAAGAGGGACGTCAGAAGCTTTTGTTTGGCGGCCTGCAAGTATTGATGTGGAAGCCAGTCAGGATGCCTCAAGCAATTACGAGGGAACTATCTTAGCCAAAGCCGGAGACGTTTTCACCGCGCGGCTTGCCGCGATTAATGATGAAGGTGATGTAACACCAAACTTTGGTAACGAAGCCAATCCTGAAACATTACAGCTTATGGCTCAGACTGAGGCGGTAGAATCTTATAACGGTGAAATAACGAATGCTGATGGGTTTACTAAAGATGGAGCCGGAATCTTTACAAATTCGGGGCTGACTTATACTGAAGTCGGTTCAACTCGGGTAACTGCATATATAGGAAGCCAGAATTATTTGCCTGGCTACCACGGTTCTCCAGTTATGTTGACAACCGAGAGTGAGATAGGAAGGTTTATTCCTTACGAATTTCAAATGGAAACTTTCGATGGTTTCAGCGGTGTCTGTAACCGGAATAATGCAGGCCAGGGCGACGAATTTTATTATATCGGGGAGGCGCAGCTATTAGGACCAAGCTTTGCCTTAACAGCGGTAAATAAAAATGGTGAAACGACTAAGAATTATCCGACAGACGTTGTTGAAGGTGAATTGGAGTTTTATCCGTTTAATGGCGCAAATGGTAGTCCTGAACTGTTGAACCCAGGCCAGCTGTTTGCAACAGACGTTGAACTTGAATGGGGGCAGAATGAAGAGAGCGCGGGAACGGCTTCGTTCAAGTCGCCAGCTCCGTCTGTTACTTACCGCCGAAATGGTGCAGAAGAAGGCCCTTATGAAGACTATAAACTGGGAATTCAGTTTAATGATAGCGAAGGCGGTAATTATTATTCGGTAATAACAGAGTCTAATCTTCCGGCGGCTGCCCAGGCACCAGCATTCAAACTGTATGATAGTGTAAAGTTACTTTACGGGCGCTTTGTTTTAGATAATATCTTCGGCGCCGAAGTTGATGACCTTCCGCTGTCTGGTCGAGCCCAGTTTTGGAATGGTGACAATTTCGTCATAAATACTAATGATAACTGCTTTACTGTCTCAGTATCCAAGCTCGATGTCCTATCGGCTATCGATCCTACAAAGGATCCGGTTATAAGCTTAGACACTGAATCTATTGAGCTGTCAGATACGCCGGACTCGGTCAGTTTGACTGAAGGTGAATTGCAGGAAGCATATAGTCCAATGGAAGACCTGTTGCGCTGGCAAGCTTATGGTTCTGCCGCCGAATTTACTTTCGAGCTGACTGTTCCTTCATTTTTGCAATACGATTGGGACGGCGACAGTAACTACCAAGATAACCCCACAGCCGAGGGTACATTCGGTATTTATCGTGGCAGTGACAGACAAATTTACTGGCAGGAAGTGGGTTGGTAGAACGAATTATAACGATTAATCGACAATTCGATGACAATGCCTCTTGCTCTTTTGTTAACAAGCAAATAGCATAAAGCAGAGTTTAAACGAAAAATGCGGACGTTGACGAACGTTCATAATTATTACAATAACGATAGTGCGACTACAGCTTTGGCTTTTACGCCGCTTTGTTATTTTTTCAAGCTTGGAATGGAAACATGATGCGATTGGCTCGACTGGCCCTGGTAATGGCCTCTACATTGACATTCGCCTCGACGGCTCTTGCTCAGCAGGAGATGACTGTCGAAGAAATTGCTAACCAAATTTCGACTCTAGAGAGCGATTTTGAAAACTTTTCTGGCACCGTAAACACGCTTCAGCAAGAAGAGCGGGACCTGCGGGAAAAGCTACAAAACTTGCGTGAGCGCAACAGCGAACTGGAAACGAAACGCGAATCAGCATTGGCGGAAATGAATGACCGCTACCAACGTTTGGTGGAAGACCCAACGATTGATATTGCTGGCGCTCAAGAAGCGTACAAGCAAGCCGTTATGGCTCACCAACAGAATAAAGCAGACATTAAGCAGCAAGTGAGCCTGGTTAATGAGAAAGCGCGCGAAGTAGAAGAAGCGCGTGTGAGCAAACACAGCCTGATTAATGAAATTGAGACGCTAAAAGAGCAACGTAATTTAGCTCGTGTCGATCGCTTAGAAAATGAATTTAATCGTACTGGCGAACTCGAAGTGAGTCAGTCAATTAGCTGTGACCGCCAGGAAACGCTGGGACAGTGTGAAAATCGCGGCAAACTCATGGCTAAACAAAAAGCGTCCAAGCAGTACCTTAATACCATTTTGGATGGTTTAAGTGAGGCTTCACTCGCTCGTGAAAACATTGAAAAAGCCAGCCCGAATGTACAAATTCTGGGCTCTAAAACAATTAGTAACGGTTTTAGTGGCGCGGGTAACTATGGGGTTAAATTGGCGGTTGAACTGCGTGGACAGTTACCTCAAAGCCAGGCTTGTACGTTATTGAACGTTGACATGCGCTATTGTGCGTCGGAGCAACGGCCGGGGGAGCTGCAAGCGGGTGATGAGGAAACGGTTGATAGCTCCGTCATGCACCCGTTAACCATACGCTCTAACGTGTATGACGATGAAGTTGTTATCGATGGTGTTAGCTATGGTTCTACCCCGCTGGAGGTTATGCTCCCGGGTGGTGAACATCAGATTGAAATTCTTAAGTATGGTTACTCTGCCTACGCGGAGAAAATATTACTAAAAGACGCTACCGCTATTCGGGCTGAATTAGAGAAGTCGGATTACTCTTTTACTCGCGGCGAAAAAATTCAGGATATTCTGTATCGCGATGTTCGTGGTCCTGAACTGGTTGTCGTTCCTGCGGGTAAATTTAAAATGGGTGACCTGGTCGGCAATGGTTTACCAAACGAACGTCCGGCAGAGACGCGTGAAATTCCAACCGCATTGGGTATTTCTGATACTGAAATTACGGTTGAGCAGTTTGGCAACTTTGTAGAAGATACCGCTTATGTCACAGAGGCAGAGAAAAACGGTACTTGCGCAAGCCTAAGTAATGGCCGCCCTCAGTTTAATGAAAAGCTGAGCTGGAAAAATCCTGGATTCAAACAGTCTGAAAGCTCTCCGGTGGTTTGCGTCAGTTATAACGACGCACAGGCTTATGCTGAATGGTTAACTCAAAAAAGTGGCTTTAAATACAGCATTCCCACTGAAGCGGAATGGGAATACGCTGCACGCGCCGGGTCGGAAACCGATTTCTGGTGGGGAAATGATGTTGGTTATGGCAAAGCAAACTGCCGTAACTGTGGAACAGATTGGTCAAATACACGTCCAGCTCCGGTAGCTAGTTTTCATCGTAATCCCTGGGGATTATACGATACTGTCGGTAATGTCTGGGAGTGGGCTGAAACCGATGAGGGTGTTGTAGTTAAGGGCGGAGCCTGGAACTTTACGCCAAGTTTGGCTCGAGTTTCGACTAGAATGGAACTTCCGTCAGATTTTAACTCCAACTACATTGGATTCCGTGTTGTAAGAGCTCAGTAAGTACTTGCTGAGCTCTTTGCTGTCACTCTGTTAGCTTATAAGTAGGGATATACCGCTTCATGTTTAAAAAAATTCGCGGCCTTTTTTCAAACGACCTTTCTATTGACCTGGGAACAGCGAATACGCTTATCTACGTCAAAGATGAGGGTATCGTTCTGAACGAGCCGTCCGTTGTTGCCATTCGTCAGGAACGCTCAGGCGGGCCAAAATCTATCGCCGCAGTTGGTGCAGCAGCAAAACAAATGCTGGGTCGTACACCAGGAAACATTCGTGCCATTCGTCCTATGAAAGACGGTGTTATTGCAGACTTCTATGTGTGCGAGAAAATGCTCCAGTTTTTCATCAAACAAGTGCACGACAGCCACTATTTCCGACCTAGCCCTCGTGTTCTGGTATGTGTTCCATGCGGATCAACTCAAGTAGAACGTCGTGCTATTCGCGAATCTGCACTGGGTGCCGGTGCGCGTGAGGTCTACTTAATTGATGAGCCAATGGCCGCTGCTATCGGTGCTGGCTTACCAGTGTCTGAAGCTACGGGTTCGATGGTGGTTGATATTGGTGGTGGTACAACGGAAGTTGCCATTATTTCATTAAATGGTGTGGTTTATTCATCATCGGTTCGTATTGGTGGTGATAAATTTGACGAAGCCATTATTAACTATGTTCGTCGTAACTTCGGTGCACTTATTGGTGATGCAACTGCTGAACGTATTAAGCACGAAATTGGTTCTGCATTCCCCGGCGAAGAACTGAAAGAAATTGAAGTTCGTGGACGCAACCTTGCTGAAGGTGTTCCGCGTTCATTTACTCTTAACAGTAATGAAATTCTGGAAGCTCTGCAGGAACCTTTAATGGGTATTGTCAGTGCAGTTATGGTTGCACTGGAGCAGTCTCCTCCAGAGCTTGCATCGGACATATCCGAGCGCGGCATGGTGTTAACTGGTGGTGGTGCGTTACTGAAAGACATCGACCGTTTGCTTCTGGAAGAAACAGGCATTCCGGTTATTATTGCTGATGATCCGCTAACTTGTGTTGCACGAGGCGGCGGTAAAGCTCTGGAAATGATTGATATGCATGGTGGTGATTTATTCAGTTATGAGTAATTCATGAAGACGCTGTTTGCCCGCGGTCCATCCTTACTCTCCAGGCTAGTGCTCGCACTAGCCTGTTCGTTTCTGCTGATCTTTATTGACCACCGGCTTCAGGCAATGAAGCCGGTTCGGTTATTTTTGAATTCTCTGGTGGCTCCGGTGCAGTACTTGGCTATTTTGCCAGAACAGCTGCTGGATGGTGTCTCCGAATCATTAAAAACCACGTCGCAGTTAAGCGATGAAAATAAGCGTCTAAAGCGGGCTATTTTGGAATTACAGGGTGAGCAACAGCAACTTCGCTTTCTTCAGAACGAGAATAAACGGCTACGGGAACTTCTTGGTTCAGATGCCCGCGACTCAGTCCGGCGTATGGTTGCCGAGGTCATCGCCGTTGCCTCAGAGCCGTTTTCCCAGCAACTGGTTATTAATAAAGGCACGCTGAGCGGAGTGTATGAAGGCCAGCCCGTACTAGACAGCAATGGCATTATTGGACAAGTGCAGGATGTAGGCGGTAATACCGCTCGTGTATTGCTACTCTCAGACCAGAGTCATGCGATATCTTTGCGTTCAGAGCGCAATGATATTCGTGTACTGGCGCAGGGAACCGGCGATATCGGACGGCTGGAGTTGATGTTTATTCCTCACAGCACTGAGCTAAAAGAAGGGGATCTCCTAATGTCTTCGGGTTTAGGGGGCATATTTCCTGAGGGGTATCCGGTGGCAACAATTCGACAGATTGTCAGAGATGAATCTCTCCCTTTTGCTAAAGTGATAGCGGATCCCGTCAGTGCGCTTGACCGCGTTCGTAATGTTCTATTGTTGTGGCCAAGCGACGGCGAGCAGCAACCTATTTTTGATGAGGACGAGGAATGATCGTGATAAAACCCGGCTTCATTACGTTGTTGATCACCTACATCATTGCGCTGACTCTTATGGTTATGCCAATGCCTGCCGCGTTCGATACCTTTCGGCCTGACTGGCCAACTTTGGTTATGCTGTACTGGATAATAGCCTTGCCGCACCGGGTAAATATGGGAACCGCTTTGGTGCTGGGCGTGCTGAGCGATATATTACTGGGTTCTATTGTCGGTGTTCATGCTTTAGGTATGGTCGTTGTCACTTATTTTGCGGCACGTCATTTTCAGCGTATTCGCAATTTTGCTTTAATACAGCAAGCATTGGTTATTGCCGTGCTGATTTTTATTAAGCGCTTTGTTGTGTTTGAAGCCAATGTGTTTTTGCACGACGCTGAATTTACCTTCTCTTACTTCTGGCCAGTGCTCACCTCAGCTGTTTTTTGGTTATGGGTATTCCCGTTACTGCGAAAAGTTCGTCGTCAATTCGGAGTGGTGTAATGCGCCTGCTGCTCGCTTCTTCTTCTCCCCGTCGGCGAGAGCTGCTAACGCTATTGCATAGACCCTTTGATTGCGAAGTTCCGGAAGTAGAGGAGCTACGAGGGGCTAATGAGAATGCCGGTGACTATGTGACTCGCCTGGCGGAAGAAAAAGCTCAGACTGTGGCACAACGCCAACAAACTCCCTGCTTGGTTATTGGTTCTGATACCCTGATAAGCTTTAAGGGGCAAGTGCTGGAAAAACCAGAGAGTTATGAACATTTCAGTCAAATGATGAAGCAGCTTTCCGGTCAGACACATCAGGTTCTGACATCAGTTAGTGTCTGCCAATGGAATGGTCACAAAGTGGTTGCCCGCGAAACGGCTTTAGTAACAACGCAGGTGGAGTTTGCCGCACTGAGTCAGGGAGAAATAGATGCTTACTGGGCAACCGGTGAACCTCATGATAAAGCGGCTGGCTATGGTATTCAGGGCTATGGCGGAAAATTTGTAAAACGTATTGAGGGTAGCTACTTTGCTGTTGTTGGCTTACCTTTATATGAAACTGAACAGTTGTTGCGGATGTTTGAAATGACAGGTGAAGTCGATGAGCGTTGAAGTCCTAATGAATGTGACCCCCACAGAGACTCGTGTAGTGCTTGTTGAAAATGGCATCCTGCAGGAAGTCCACATTGAGCGTCAGGCAAAGCGTGGCTTAGTTGGCAATATATACATGGGAAAGGTATCGCGGGTGTTGCCGGGAATGCAGGCCGCGTTTATTGATATTGGCCTCGACAAGGCGGCGTTTTTACATGCCTCGGACATTGTCGTTCAAGTGGATGGTGATGATTTACCGCGGCCTGACGAAAAGCCACAACAAAGCATTACCGAATTGGTGCATCAGGGACAGCATATTATGGTGCAGGTGGTTAAAGACCCTCTGGGAACCAAAGGAGCGCGTTTAACCACTGACATCACTCTACCGTCGCGGTACCTGGTTTTTATGCCTAAGAGCGACCATGTAGGCGTCTCTCAGCGTATTGAAGAAGGCGAGGAGCGCGAACGTTTGCGGCAGTTGGCAGAAGAGGTCAGTAAAAGCGACGGAAAATTCATTGTTCGCACTGCAGCAGAAGGTGCTTCAGATCAATCGCTGCGGGGCGATGCTGACTTTCTTTTCCGGTTGTGGGAGAAAATAAAGGCGCGGAAAAAATCTCAACGCAAAGTCGGCATGCTGTACGAAGACCTGAATCTTTCCTGTCGTGTACTACGTGACTTTGTCGGCGAAGAAATAGAACGCATTAGGGTTGATTCCAAAGTCACCTTTGACACGCTCAAAGTATTTACTCAGGACTTTATTCCCGAATTAACCAAAGTTCTTGAGTATTACACCGGTGACCGGCCTATTTTTGACTTATTTGATGTCGAAAATGAAATGCAGCGAGCGCTAGACCGTCGGGTTGACTTGAAATCCGGTGGCTCACTGATTATTGACCAGACCGAAGCGATGACCACGGTTGATATCAACACAGGTGCGTTTGTTGGTCACCGCAATTTAGAAGAAACCATATTTAATACCAATATCGAAGCCACGCAGTCGATAGCACGTCAATTGCGGTTACGGAACCTTGGCGGCATTATCATTATCGATTTTATTGATATGCAGGACGAGGAGCATAAACGGCGGGTATTGCACAGCCTTGAACAGGCGTTAGGCAAAGACCGTGCAAAAACAACCATTAATGGTTTTACCTCGCTTGGGTTAGTGGAAATGACCCGGAAACGCACCAGAGAAAGCCTGGAGCATGTTTTGTGCTCGGAGTGTCCGGTTTGTCTGGGGCGCGGCAGCATGAAGACGGTTGAAACCGTCTGCTATGAAATTATGCGTGAAATTGTCCGGGTTCATAAAGCTTATGAAGCCGATAAGTTCGTTGTTTATGCCTCTGCACAGGTAAGTGAAGCCTTACTTAACGAAGAATCTCATGCGCTGGCTGAACTTGAGCTGTTTGTTTCGCGTCAAATAAAAATACAAACCGAACCTCTGTATAATCAGGAACAATTCGACGTAGTAATGATGTAAGGCGCATGCGGACACTGTCGTGGATTTTGAACAAACTCTGGCTAACGCTGGCTATTGTGCTGGTGCTGGTTGCTGTCGGCCTGAGTTTATTGCGTTACAGCCTGCCATACCTGCCCGATTTGACCGAACCACTTGAACAACAGCTGGAGGCTCGTTTCCAGCAACCCGTGAGCATTAGCGACTTATCTATGGCCTGGACCCGGGAAGGCCCTTCCATTGTGCTGGATAATTTAGTTTTGCTGGAACGCGAGCAGTCGCCTGTGCAAGTTCGTGTTGGTAAGGTTCATGTGGTACTCGATTTCTGGAGAACTTTACTGGATCAACAGCTCATTGCGCAGCAGTTTATTCTTAATGACGCCCGCATAGCGGTAGATATACGCAAATTCTCGGCAGCTAACGAAGCTGAGAAATTAGATTTAGACTACGTTAACCGCTTATTCCTGCAGCAATTAGAGAAGTTTTCACTGAATAATGGTGAGTTGCTACTGACAAACTTGCGGGGCGTAACGCGAGAAATTGATATTGACCGACTGTCCTGGACCAATGAAGGCAAAAAGCACCAGGGGATTGGCCAATTCCGGATGGAAGACTTTGCGACTAATAGCCTGGATTTCATTATTGATTTGCGCGGTGATCGCTGGTCGGAGTTTAATGGTCAGTTCTATGTTAATTCACAGAACGTTGATATCAGTCCCTGGCTTGAAGAGCAACTGGGCGACATTGACGTACAAGCTTCAAACGTAAACTTTACCGGTTGGCTCGATGTTCGTAATGGTCAATTATTTGAAGGATTAGTTAAGTTAAGAGACAACCGTATTACCTGGTTAGACAATAATTCCGAAGAACTTAACTGGTTGCAGTTACCCGAGGGAGAAATTGTGCTGCGGCCGGAAGAAAATGGCTGGCTACTCAACAGTATGCCAATGACAGTAAATACCTCGGTAGGTCATCTTGAATTACCGCGTATAGCCTGGCAGAAACTGGATGAGATCCACGATATCAGTGTGGATAATATCGCGATTGATGAGGTTACCGGGTTACTACCTCTGCTGCCTTTTAATATATCAGCGGAATCGGTCATGAGCCTGGGGTTAAAGGGTAAGGCCAGTGTGCGCTATCGCCTGCATCCTGTCTCCGGCCAGCAATGGTCTGTAAAAAGCCACAACCTGTCGGCCGACGGAAATGAGCGCTGGCCTGGTTTTAATGGCCTTGATGTCAGTATAAGCAGCTTGTCGAATCACGGTTTGTGGCAAGTAGAAGGTGACAACGTTAGCCTTACGGGAAACAGTCTTTCCGGTAAGCAAGCGTGGGATATTGATACTTTTAATTTGTCCGGCTCCTGGTTGTTACAAGCTGATAACTGGCGGGTAAATTTAGAGCAGCTCCAACTTCGGCGAGACGACTTTCAGCTTACCGGCAGTGGCGGTTTGTCCGGCGACAGTGAAACAACACCACAAATTGACTTATTGCTTTCTACCGCACAGGGCTTTTCTGTCGACACGGCCCGCAAGTTGCTGCCATCAATTATGGGTCAGGGAGTCAAAGACTATCTTTCCGCAGCCTTAGTATCCGGTCGGGCTCGTGGCATGGAATTACTTTGGCGCGGTCCCGTCACTCAGTTTCCGGCGGCGACCAATCAAGGTGTCTTCAATGCGCGGGTCGAGTTCGATGATTTAACCTACCGGTTTCAGCCAGACTGGCTTCCGCTAGCCGATGCTCCGGTAAAGCTCGACTTTTATAACAGAAGCTTGTTCATGTCGACCGATGCAGGGCATATAGAAGATGTGCAGGTAACCCGGGTTGACGCGCAAATTAAGGACTTAGCAGATGCTTCGCAGGGCCTGCAGGTTCAGGCTAGTGTTAGTGGAAAGGGTGAATCGTTGTTACCTGTTTTTGAGCAGTCGCCGCTGGACAGCGTAACCGAAACGCTCATTCAAATTGACCCGAGCGGAGAGGTTTCTGGTTCTTTTCAGTTGGATATCCCCTTAAATAGCTCGCGAGATGTCGATGTCGCTGTTGATGCTCCGTTGGCCGGGTTGTCTTTTAATATTGACGCCATACAACAAGATTTTACGGTTTCTGAAGGTATTCTGAAAATCGACAACAGCAAGGTTAGTACCGAAGGGTTGCGCCTTAACTGGTACGGTATGCCTATACCAACGAAAGTATCGGGAGAGCTAAAGGGGGCGGATTACTTACTGAATGTGAATACAACTCTGGACTGGCAAAGCGAACCCTTATTTAAGCAATTGCCTTATCCACAGTGGAAACCGTTTTTCTACGGAGCGGTAAATGGTGAAGCTAATCTCCTGTTAACTTTTAACGCAGACGATGTCGGCGTTGCGTTGGAGTCTCAGTTTGATTTGACCGGTCTTGAGACATCGCTTCCAGCGCCGTTGCAAAAAGATTTTGGAGATAACTGGCAACTGTCGGTTCAGCTCAATGGGACTGGAGAAGAACTGCGTTTACGAGCAAGTATTGACCAGCGCCTTAACTGGGATAGTCGCTGGCAGCCGGGCAGTGGAGGCTGGCAAATGGCCAGACTGGATATTGGTGAAGTGAACTCTGCGAATGAACTGGTTAACGGCTTTGCGATAAACGCACAGCTTCCGCATGCAGATATCGGACGGTGGTACTCAGTACTTTATGCGTTGGCCGGGGATTCAAACGTTGATACTGAAAGTGGTAGTGGGGAAGGGTGGTTGCCCGATTCCATTCGTATTGAGACGCCTCAGTTACAGTGGGGACAGCAGAAATTTGCTCAGGCGGATATCCAGGTGTGGCCAGAAAACTCAGTCTGGCAGGCCCGGGTGGATGCTAAGAATGCGGTGCTAAGCGCGACCATTCCGGAAAGCTTTGTACAGCAAGGGATAACCGTAAGAGCGGATTATTTGGCGTTAAGCAGCAATGTTGAGCTTCCGGAAGCCACCGAGAAGACAGACTGGAATTGGCTCGAGAAAGTACCAGCACTTAACTTTTTCTGTCGCAGTTGTCGTATTGACGAGCATGAGTTAGGCGAAGTTGAGTTAGTACTTGCTCCGCTTGAAGACGGCTTCAGTATAGAAAAAATGGCTCTTAAAAAGGGTAGTGATGAGTTGGCTGTAACAGGTTATTGGCGCTACACAGACGAGCAGGCTTTAAGTGCGCTTTCTGGACGTTTGGAGGCTGGAGACCTTGGTGATTTATTACGTGACTATGGTCTGGAAACGGCAGTAAGAGACAGTGCTGCCGTTATTGACTTTAACTTAAACTGGCGTGACCACTTGTATCAACCAGACTGGAGTTCGCTGAGCGGGGAAGTGGTCTGGGATTTAGAAAAAGGCTATCTGGCCGAAGTGAGTGACGGCGGCGCGCGTATTTTTTCGTTATTGAGCCTGGACAGTATTCTCCGAAAGCTGACTTTAGATTTTCGTGATATTTTTTCGCAGGGAATGTTTTTTACTGACCTAACTGGCAGTGTTCAGATCGAAAACGGTGTTGCGACCACCGAAGATGCAAGATTACTGGGATCCGCAGGAGATATGGATATTCGTGGCTGGACCAATATGAAAACTGGTGAGCTAAATTATAACCTGACCTATGCGCCGAAGGTCACTTCCAGCCTACCGATTATTCTTGCCTGGATGGTAAACCCGCCCAGCGGCCTGGCTGCGTTGTTCATCGACAAAGTACTGCACGATGCGAAAGTGATTTCGCGTCTGCGTTATCAGGTCACCGGTACTATTGATGAACCGGTGGTTGAAGAAATAGAACGTGACAGCCGCCCGGTTGATTTGCCAGAATTGGAAGAGAACTCAACCGATTCAGAGGCAGACGATGACACAAGTGCAACTGACGGCGCTGCAAATGAGCAGTCGCCCGGATCCGCAAGATAATTTAGCCATTGTTGCTAAACTGCTGGAACAACTTCCTGCCGCACGTCCGCAACTGGTGGTGCTGCCTGAAGCCTTTAGTTGCTTCGGTGCCGGTGACCGTGCGCAGTTAGCGATGGCTGAACCTTACAAGGATGGTGAGGTGCAGAAACAGCTGGCTGCCTTAGCGAAAAAGCACGAGGTTTATCTGGTCGGCGGTACACTGCCGGTAGATGCCGGTGAGCGATTCTCCGCGGCATCTATTCTTTTTGGCCCCGATGGCGCTATTCTCAATCGCTACGACAAAATTCATTTGTTTGATGTTGATGTGGCTGATAATACTAAGGAATACCGCGAGTCAAAGTGGACTCAGCCGGGCAGTAAGGTGGTAACCACAGAAACGGACTTTGGTGTGGTTGGCATGGCAGTATGTTATGATCTGCGCTTTCCAGAGTTATTCAGAGCATTGCGTCAGGCTGGCTCCCAAATCATTGTTTTACCCTCTGCTTTTACTCAGGTTACCGGAAAAGCTCACTGGCATGCGCTGGTTCGCGCCCGCGCCATTGAGCAACAGGTTTTTATCGTGGCACCGGGTCAGGTGGGGGAGCACGCAAATGGTCGTGAAACGTTTGGCCATTCAATTATTGTCAGCCCCTGGGGTGAAATACTGGCAGAACAGGAACTGGATGAAGGTGTTGTTTCTGTCAGCGTTGACGTAGCGGATATTGAACCCATACGAAAACAAATGCCGGTGGCGCAACAAAATCAATTTGAGGTTGTACAAAAGACATGACACTAACTGACTACGAATTGTCACAAGACGACATAAGCAAGGCCTTATCCACGCTATACAGCGGTGATATTGACTTTGCCGATATCTATTTACAACACAGTGTCAACGAGTCGTGGGTGCTGGAAGATGGCATTATTAAAGACGGCGCGTTTCATATTGAAACGGGTATGGGTGTGCGCGCTGTACAGGGCGAGAAAACTGGCTTTGCTTATGCCGATGAGATTACATTAAAAGCGTTACAGCGCACTAGCGAAGCGGCCCGCGGCATAGCGCGTCAGGGGCAAAGCAAAAAGGTTGAAGCCCTGAAGTCGGTGCAGGCTAAGTCGCGCTATGAAGCGCTGAATCCGCTGGATACTTTGTCTGAAGAAGAAAAAATTGAATTGCTGAAAAAAGTTGATGCGCACGCGCGGGCACAGGACTCACGTGTAAGCCAGGTGGTGGTTAGTTTGAGCGGCAGTTACGACGAAGTTTTAGTTGCTGCGACAGACGGCACGTTGGCTACTGATAAGCGACCTCTAATTCGTCTGAACTGTTCTGTTATTACCGAGCAAAACGGTCGCCGCGAGCGAGGCAGTGCCGGTGGTGGAGCGCGTGTAGGATATGAGTTTTTCCTTGATGAAGCGTCCGGCAATGCCCGCTGGCAGCGTTTTGCGGAAGAAGCCGTACGCCAAGGACTCGTGAACTTAGAAGCGAAACCTGCACCTGCAGGCAATATGCCTGTGGTACTGGGCTCTGGTTGGCCGGGCGTGCTGCTGCATGAGGCGGTTGGACATGGGCTGGAGGGCGACTTTAACCGTAAAGGCTCGTCTGCCTATTCCGGCAAAATTGGCCAACAGGTGGCTTCACCGCTTTGTACTATTGTCGATGACGGAACTCTGAATGATCGCCGTGGCTCAATGAGTATTGATGACGAAGGCACACCCAGTGGCTATAACGTATTGATAGAAAATGGCGTATTGCGTGGTTACATGCAGGACAAAATGAATGCGCGTCTAATGGGTCAGGCAACCACCGGAAACGGTCGCCGTGAAAGTTTCGCTCACTTACCTATGCCGCGAATGACCAATACGTATATGCTCGCCGGAGAAAGTAGTCCGGGAGACATCATTGGCAGCGTGAAAAAGGGTATTTACGCACCGCAATTTGCCGGTGGTCAGGTCGATATTACTTCCGGACAGTTTGTGTTCTCAGCATCTGAAGCTTATTTAATTGAAGACGGTAAAATTACCACACCGATAAAGGGTGCAACACTTATTGGTAACGGACCAGAAGCTATGGCTCAGGTGTCTATGGTGGGTAACGACCTGTCGCTGGACGAAGGTGTTGGTGTTTGCGGCAAAGACGGGCAGAGTCTACCCGTAGGTGTTGGGCAACCGACGCTGAAACTGGATTCAATGACGGTTGGCGGTACCGAATAAGTGAGTTGCCCGGTATTAACCGAGCAGTTCACGTAAATAAACAAACAGCTGACGGGCAGCGACAGGCGGTTTTTGTTCAGCCCGCTGTTTTTCGGCAAGACGAATAAGCTGACGCAATTTTTGGCGGTCAGCATGAGGGTGCTCTTCAATGAATTCTTGTAGAGCATCGTCGCCTTCATGCAGCAGTTTATCGCGAGTTGTTTCAATCTCGTGAAAAATGGATGTTTGCTGCTGATGCGCATTTTTTAAGTTATTTAAGGCTTGCTCAATAGGCGCTATGTCACGTAAGCGCATGAGCTTGCCAATAAATTGAAGCTGGCGTCGGTAGCCTTCGTGCTTGTTACGAATTTTACGGGCAAGTAAAACGGCATCGCGCAGCTCATCATCCAGTGGCATTTTTGCTAACTGGCTGTCAGTTAAATTGACAAGTTGAGTCCCTAGCTCCTGGCGTTCAGCCATTTCGCGTTTTTTTTGGGACTTGCTGACGAAGTCGTCAGATTGTTCAGGATTTTCGGCTGGGCGTTTCGGCATAAGTTCGATTCATTAGCGCTACAAAGCCGTCAGTTTAGCAGTGAGGAGAGTTTTTTGATAGTACAACTGAGTGACTTACAGGTTCAAATGAAGCAGGTAGAGAGTGCTGTTAAAGAAGCACTGCGACTGGCTGAAGCAAAAGGCGTCAGTTCTGCTGAATGCTCAATCAGTCACAGCTCCGGTATTTCGGTCGGGACCCGCCTGGGCGAAGTCGAAACCGTCGAGTTTAATCAGGATGGGGCGCTGGGCATTAGCGTTTATAGAGGCAACCAGAAAGGTTCGGCATCGACTACAGACCTGTCGGAACAGGCCATTAGCGCTGCCGTCGACAAGGCTTGTGATATTGCCCGTTTTACCTCTCCGGATCCATACAATGGTTTGGCTCCGGCCGAATTAATGGCGACCGATGTACCGGATTTAGACTTGTGTCATCCGGGTGACCAGAGCGCAGAGTATGCCATAAAGCAGGCACTGGCTTGTGAGAAACACGCGCTGAACCTGGATGAGCGCATTGTTAACTCAGACGGCGCGCATTACGGCAGCCACACGGGTTTTCGTGTTTATGGGAATAGTCACGGTTTTATTGGCGGTTACTTACAGTCGCGACATAACCTTAGTTGCGTTCTGATAGCCAAAGAGGGCGACAAAATGCAGCGCGACATGAGTTATTCTGTTGCCCGCAAAATGCACGAATTAAAATCTGCCGAGAGTGTTGCCGAAGAGGCCGCCGCAGAAACCTTGTCGCGCTTGGGTGCACGCAAAGTACCAACAGCTAAAGTACCGGTTATTTTCCGGGCTGATGTGGCAGGGAGTTTGTTTGGTCATATGGTCAGTGCTATAAGCGGTGGCAATTTGTACCGCAAATCCAGTTTTCTGCTCGACCATTTAGGCAAGCCGGTGCTGCCAGAATGGCTGAGCATTCAGGAAAAACCGCATATTATCGGTGGCCTGGCGAGCTCGCCGTTCGATGCAGAAGGTTTGGCGACGAAGGATAGAGAAATCATTACCGACGGGGTGCTGCAAACCTATCTGTTAACCAGCTATGCTGCACGCAAACTGGATATGCAGCCTACGGGTCACGCAGGTGGTATCCACAACTGGCGAGTGACACAGCAGGACAACTCGTTAGCGCAGTTATGCAAAAAAATGGGTACGGGCTTGCTGGTAACCGAATTGATGGGGCAGGGCGTAAATATGGTCAACGGTGATTACTCACGTGGAGCGGCCGGCTTCTGGGTTGAGAACGGTGAAATTCAGTATCCGGTAGAAGAAGTGACCATTGCCGGTAACTTAAAAGACATGCTGGCGAACATTGTTGCCATAGGGAATGACACCGACGAACGCCATGCGCTGCATACCGGCTCAGTGTTATTAGAGCAAATGAGTATTGCCGGCAATTAAAAAGCCAGGTCTCTAAGACAGTAACAAGGTTGCTGAGCCAAGGAAGGCAAAGATACCGACCACGTCAGTGACAGTGGTCAGAATGACCCCGCCAGCCAGCGCGGGGTCAATATTAAAGCGCTTAAGAACCAGCGGAATGGTCGCACCGGCTAAAGCGGCTGCGACTAGGTTCATCATCATGGCAAAGGCAATAATACCGCCAACCAGCCAGTCTTGCTTCCACAGTGCGACGACTGCCGCAATCAGTACCGACCAGATAATGCCGTTTAAGAAACCAATAGCCAGCTCTTTACCGATAAGCCATCGGGAGTTACTGGTGCCGATGTGACCCAGAGCCATACCTCGTATGACCAGAGTTAATGTCTGGCTACCGGCTATGCCGCCCATACTGGGTACAATGGTGTTTAAAATAGCCAGTACAGCCATTTGTGCCAGTATGTCTTCAAATAATGAGCTGACCATGGCAGCCAGTAAGGCAGTAACTAAGTTTACCGCCAACCATACGGTACGGCGGCGGGTACTTTTTAATACCGGAGCGAAGGTATCTTCGTCATCTTCCAGACCCGCCATACTCAACATGGAGTGTTGGGCTTCTTCGCGGATAATATCGACCACGTCATCGATGGTAATACGACCTACCAGCTGCTGCTCATTGTCGACGACCGGCGCAGATACCCAGTCATGACGCTCGAACAGTTTTGCGACTTCCGTTTCATCCATAGTCACGGGGATGGTGGTAATGTCGGCCGACATAATTTCGTCAATGCGACGGCTGGGATCAATAGTTAACAACTGGGTTAAAGTAATTTCGCCAATGAGTTTTTCATGGCGATCCACGACGTAGAGTTTATCGGTGGCTTCGGGCAGCTCACCTTTAAGGCGTAAATAACGCAACACAACATCAATAGTGACGTCCGAGCGCAAGGTGATGGTATCGGTGTTCATGATACCACCGGCGCTGTCTTCGGCATATGAGAGCGCGGTTTCCGCACGTTCCCGGTCGCTTTCGTCCATGGACTTCAGAACTTGCTGATAGACTGGCTCAGGTAAGCCCCGCAGAACGTAGGCAAGGTCATCGGTGTCCATGCCTTCGGTGGCCGCCGCAAGATTCTCCGGCGCCATTTGACGAATAATGTCTTTCTGAACCTCTTCGTTCAGTTCTTCAAGAATCTCGCCGTGTTCATCTACGTCAACCAGTTTCCAGACAATGGAACGGCTTTTGGGGGGTGAGGATTCCAACAGCAATGCCACGTCGCATGCCGGCATATTATGCAGCATACGGCGTGCAGCAACGAACATGCCATCGGACAGCGCGGAGTTAACCTCCTGAATGCGCTGCATGGCATATTCTTTGTCGGAAAGCTCTGCAATCATGCTTACTCGTCTTCCTCGAAGCGATCTTCAAACAAAGCACTAACGGCATCCAGTGCTGCTTGTGCGTCTTTTCCTTCGGCACAGACTTCAACAGTTTTACCCTGTTGACTGGCCAGTAGCATCAGGCACATAACGCTGGCAGCGTTAACGCATTGCTCACCCTGAGTGACAGTAATGTCTGACTCAAATTCCTGCGTTAATTGCGCTAACTTTGTTGCCGCACGTGCGTGCAAGCCTAGTTTATTGCGAATAATTAGCTTTCTGCAAACTTTATCCATGGGTTTTCAGTTCCCGGTGTCTTACCTGAACTTTTACAGCTTTCTGTTCAAAACGCTCGGCTAACTGCTGAGAAATATAAACCGAGCGGTGCTGACCACCGGTACAACCGGTAGCTATGGTCAGGTAGCTTCGATTGCTGCGCTGGAAGTGTGGCAACCAGGTATCAAGAAAGTTTTCTAGCTGATAAATAAATTTAGTCACCAAAGGTTCCTGACGAAAGAAAATCTGCACGTCGGTATCCAGACCGGTAAGCAGCTTAAGCTCGGGTTGCCAGTGCGGATTAGGTAAAATGCGCGCATCAAAGACAAAGTCAGCGTCTTTGGGTAAACCATATTTAAAGCCAAAAGACTGAAACACAATAATCAGCTTTTTATCCGCTCGTCCCAGCACCCGCTCAGTGACCTGTTCGCTTAATTGGTGCAGCGATAAATCACTGCTGTCCAGGCGCCAGGTTGCGCGTTCCATAATGGGTTCAAGCATTTTATGTTCGGCCTGAAGCGCTTCTAGCAGAGGCAGTTCTTTTTGCGATAACGGATGCAGGCGACGAGTCTCGCCAAAACGCTTTAGTAAGGTGTTGTCGTCAGAGTCAATAAACAGAATTTCCGGTTCAACGCCTTTTGGCAAAAAGCTCAGAGAGTCCAGCAGCTCTTCGGAGTGCTCCGGTAGGTTGCGAACATCAATGCTAATGGCTATTTTTTGATACTGCTCTATGACTGCATGCACCAGAGTTGGCAGCAGGCTTATTGGTAAATTATCAACACAATAAAAGCCTAAGTCCTCCAGTACGCGCAAGGCAATTGTCTTACCTGAGCCGGAGCGACCACTAACAATGATCAGTTGCATGGCGACTGTTCACCTTCGCCCACAAATAATTGATATAACGCCTTATCAGAATCTGCGTGGCGCAGTGCGCGAGTACAGTCTTTGTCGTTCATTCTTCTGGCCACTGTGGCCAATGTTTGTAGATGGTTCTCGTGCTCTGACTCCGGCACCAGAAGCGCGAAGATAATATCGACAGGTTGGTTGTCAATAGAATCGAATTCGATAGGTTCGTCTAAGGTCAGTAATACCGCTACCGGATGATTCGCATTAGGTAAGCGGCCATGAGGAATTGCGATACCTAAGCCAATTCCCGTACTGCCTAAACGCTCACGGTTTAACAGGCTCTCAAAAATGTCATGACGGGTAATGCCAGACAGCTTAGGGGCTACGATTTGACTAATGGTTTCAAGTAGTCGCTTTTTACTTGCGCCCTCGACTGCACACTTGGTGCAGTCGGGGCTTAACAATTCACTCAGTTGCATGGATTAATGTTGTTTCATTTTCTCTTTGTGTTTAATCACCTGACGGTCCAGTTTATTAATTAAACCGTCGATGGCCGCGTACATATCTTCGTGTTTTGCGTCGGCGAAAAGCTCACCGCCATTCACGTGCAGCGTAGCTTCCGCTTTTTGAATCGTTTTTTCAACATTTAGGATGACGTGAACATTAGTTATATGGTCAAAATGTCTTTCCAGCTTGGCAAATTTTGTGTCCACGTAGTCACGCAGAGCTTCGGTAATATCGATGTGATGACCGGTCAAATTAATTTGCATAACGTCTTCCTTCTGCAGTTAACAAAGTTACAAAAGACTTTTGCGTTGGCTCGATGATGGAATGTTTAACGATTCCCGATACTTCGCAATTGTCCTTCTTGCTACTTGGATACCTTGTTCGGCTATCAGTTCAGCAATCTTACTGTCACTTAACGGTTTACTGCGATTTTCAGCAGCGACCATCTTCTTAATTAAAGCACGTATTGCCGTGCTTGAACACTCGCCACCGCCCTCTGTACTGACATGACTTGAGAAAAAATATTTCAACTCAAATACGCCACTTGGGCAGTGTAAGTATTTTTGTGTCGTTACGCGTGAAATTGTGCTTTCATGCATATCCACGGCTTCAGCAACATCGTTCAGAACCATTGGCTTCATAGCTTCTTCACCATGCTCAAAAAAGCCCTGCTGGCGCTGTACTATGCAATTGGCCACTTTCAGCAGCGTATCGTTTCTGCTCTCCAGGCTTTTTATGAACCAGCGCGCTTCTTGCGTATGGTTTTTTATGTACTGGCTGTCGGCTACTGACTTTGTTGCTTTACTCAAGGCCGCGTATTCTTCGTTCACTTTTAGTTTAGGTACGCTGTCCGGGTTTAATTCGACCATCCAACGACCATTTTTTTTAGTAACGGCCACATCGGGAATAACATATTCAACGGGTTGCTGCGCAACTTGCTCGCCCGGGTGCGGGTGCAACTGTTGAATTAACCGCATAGTCTGACGTAAATCGTCTTCCGATAGCTTCAGTTTACGCTGAATGGTGCGAAAATCGCGACTGCCAAGTAAGTCCATATGTTCAGTCACTAAGCATAGAGCAACCTGCTTGTATTCAGTGTCGTCGCTTAGTTGACGTAATTGAATGGCAAGGCATTCACTGACGCTGCGTGCGCCGACACCAATTGGGTCGAAATGCTGAATACGCTTAAGCACCATGCAGACTTCTTCTACTTCCACTTCGGGTAGGCGCACAGCTTCGATAATTTCATTAACATCAACCATTAGATAGCCATTGTCGTCTATGGCTTCAATAATGGCTTCAGCTATGGCGGTGTCTTCTTCCGAAAAATGAGAAAGTTGCATTTGCCAAAGCAGGTGATCCTGCAAAGACTCGCTGGTAGAGCCCTGATAGACTTCAAAGTCGCCGTCGAAGGATTTACCCGAAGAAGCCGCACCGTTGGCCGGGGTATGACTGGAGTAGGTGTCGTCCCAACTGCTGTCGACCGGCAGCTCGTCAGGCATTTCCTGAGTTTTTATAACGTCGGATGTTTCCCGCTGACTGTCGTCTCTTTCTTCAATATTGCGAGTTTCGGGTTGATCCGCGTCGTTACTCGTTTCGCCTTCAACCTCCAGCAGCGGGTTGCTGTCTAATGCATCCTGAATTTCTGACTGAAGATCGAGCGAGGAAAGCTGCAGCAGGCGGATGGCCTGTTGGAGTTGTGGCGTCATGGTCAGGTGCTGACCAATTTTTAGCTGCAGACTTTGCTTCATAATGACTGTCCCGGTATCACGTTATAGGGTGAACTGCTCACCGAGGTAAACGTCTCTAACCTGTTGATTCGATAATATACTTTCTGCATCCCCACTGGCAATAAGCTCACCATGACTGACAATGTAAGCGTGTTCACAAACAGACAATGTCTCGCGCACATTGTGGTCGGTAATAAGTACACCAATACCACGTTGCTTTAAATGTTCAACAATCTTTTTAATATCAATAACCGAAATAGGGTCAACTCCGGCAAAAGGCTCGTCCAGCAAAATAAACGTAGGCTCCGCTGCCAAGGCGCGGGCAATTTCAACCCGACGGCGCTCACCGCCTGAAAGACTCATGCCCTGGCTATTCGCTATGTGGCCTATATGAAACTCTTCGAGCAAAGCATCAAGCTGTTCTTCACGCTCATTGGTTGAAAGTTCTTTACGAGTTTCCAGAATAGCCATCAGATTATCGCGCACGGTCAATTTGCGAAAAATGGAAGCCTCTTGCGGCAAATACCCAATACCCCGGCGTGCCCGTTCATGCATTGGCAGTAATGTAAGGTCATTGTCATCCAGCAGAATTTGACCTTTATCGCTATTAACCAAACCGACTATCATATAGAAGGTTGTGGTTTTACCTGCCCCGTTGGGGCCCAGTAAACCAATAACCTGCCCCTGACTTACTTCCAGGCTAACGTCTTTAACGACTTGTCGGCTTTTGTAGCTTTTGGCTAAATGTTTGACTCGTAAAGTTGCCATATTAAGGGTTCTCGTTATTTTTTTCGTCGGTATCGGTTTTTGGTTTAGGCGTAAAAATAGTGATAACACGGCTGTCTTCTTCACCTGAACTGCTTGCCGTTACCGTTTGTTTATTCAAATCATAAGTAATCAAACTGCCGCTTGAGCTACTGCTACCTTGAGAGATGCGAGCGTCGCCACTAAGCTCCAGTCGCTGTTCCGACTGAAAATAGGTGATTTTTTTTGCTTCAGCGTTAATTTCATTGCCGTCGTCCAGCGTCTGGCTGTAAGTAGCAGGAGTGCCTTCTGCAATAAAAATATCTGCTTGCTCGGCGCTTTCGCTGGCGGATGCTTCTAGTCGATCGGCGCGGATTAATAAGGTGCCCTGACGAATAATAACGTTGTCCGTTAAAACCAGGCGGTTATTTTTAATATCAAGCTCTTCCTTACTCGACTCAACTTCCATGGGTTTACTAAAGTCAGACTTGCCCTGAGCCATAACCGCTGAGGGTATTAAGGCAACCAGGATGAGTTTACTCAGCAGGCTGGAAAATCGTTTTAACATGTCTTTTTAGCTCCATTCGTTCAGCTTTCAGATCCGCAGTCATACCGTTACCCCGAATTAATAGCCGTGGTCCGTGAATGCTTACAGGATGTTCTGTGCTCATTGACTCATTTTTTAAATCAACAATCAGGTACTCGGTTAACACTTGCTCGATGTGAGTATCCGGCTCTAAAGCAAGTATTTCAACATCATGCTCTAAAATCAGGGTTTGATCGTCGTAGAAAGTGCCTTGCGCGGCACTGACTTCCCAAAGCTCTTCGCCTTGTTCAGAAAAGACCGTGTAAACCGGACGCTTAAGTTCGGTCAGGCCAATTTGGTTATAGTGAGACATTTTCTCAGATTTTATCTTGTGAGCCAGTAAACCGTCACTTTCGAAAATACGCGTCTCCAGCCCAAAAGCGGTAAAATCGGGCTGCATAGTGCGTGTTGTCGCCGCGTTGTTACCATCAGCATCATCACTAAAAGGGCGCCAGACAAGCAATAGCCCGGCACCGAATAATAAAATTAGAATGACAGTAACGCGTCGGCTCACACACTGGCTCCTGTAGCCAGGTGCAGTTGCCCTTGACTGAGCATGATTAAATCACAGACTTCGCGCACGGCACCATGTCCACCATGGCAGCGTGAAATATAATCGGCCTGTTGTTGTACCGATGCGTGAGCGTCCTGGACTGCAATCCCCAGACCCGCCGCTTTAATTAAAGCTAAATCGGGGGTGTCGTCTCCAACATAAGCAACTTGCTCCGCGCTAAGGCCTAACTTCGTTAGTAGCTCATCGAAAGCGGCTGTTTTATCGTTCTGTCCCTGATAAATAAAGCCGACATCTAAATGTTCCATACGGTGTTCAACAATGCGTGACGTTCGTCCGGTAATGACTGCCGTTTCAACACCTGATTTTTTCAGTGCTTTCATGCCAAAGCCATCCCGGGTGTGAAACGCTTTCAGTTCCTCACCATCATTGCCTAAGTATATGCGACCGTCGGAAAACACCCCGTCGACATCCAGAACCAGTAGCTTTATTTCGGAAAAACGTTTAAACAGGCTTTTTTCAATGTCGCCGTACCAGGTATTAATACATTCCATCAGAGCACTCCCGCCTGAAGTAAGTCATGCATGTTCATTGCGCCACAAGGCTGTCCATCGTCGTTGGTAATTATCAGCCCATTTATTTTTCGGTCCTGCATGAGTTTTAATGCCTCAGCGGCCAGCATGTCCTCGTTCGCAGTAATACAGGAGCGGGTCATAACTTCAGCTATCGGAGTTTTATGGACATCGATTCGGTTATCCAGAATGCGACGTAAGTCACCGTCTGTAAAAATGCCGGCGAGACGTTGGTTTTCATCAACTATCGCGGTCATACCCAAGCCTTTACGCGACATTTCCAGTAACGCATCACTAATAATAGCGTCGGCTGGAATAACCGGAACACGCTCGCCAGTGTGCATCACGTCATGCAGCCGCAATAGCAGGCGTTTACCCAGCGAGCCGCCGGGGTGTGATAGTGCAAAGTCGTCGGCGGTGAAGCCGCGGGCATTGAGCAGAGCAACCGCCATCGCATCGCCCATGACAAGAGTTGCTGTTGTAGAAGCCGTGGGGGCTAACCCGAGCGGACAGGCCTCTTGTTCAACTGCGATACAAACATGAGTATCAGCCAGTCGGGCAAGAGTGGAGCCTGGTTTGCCAGTCATTGAAATTAAGGGCACGCCCAGACGTTTAATGACCGGAATAATATTCAGCACTTCGGCCGTTTCGCCACTGTTAGATATCGCAATGACCACATCCTGAGCCGCAACCATGCCTAAATCTCCGTGGCTGGCTTCGCCCGGATGTACAAAAAACGCTGGTGTGCCGGTTGAGGCAAGTGTGGCAGCTATTTTCCCGCCAATATGACCGGATTTACCCATGCCGGTGACAATAACGCGGCCTTTGCAATTAAACAGAGTTTGGCAGGCGGCATCGAAATTATCATCCAAATATTGATACAGGCCTTCAATCGCCTTCTTTTCGATATCCAGTACTTGTTCGCCCAGTAGCCGAAAGTTCTGGGTGACTTGTTTCATGGTCATGCCTCTGGCGTTGTACTTTTGCCCTGTATAATACGTCATTCGGTACAACTCTGCCTACCGTACACAGGTAAATCTTGTATTTTATTACAAAAATAATTACTATACCAACCAGACGGTTGATAAAGTAAGTGTAGGTAAAGTGAATACACCATGGTAGAGAAAAAAGGCGCAGGGCGACCCAGCAACAGAGACGTCATTCTGGATGCCGCAGATCAATTGGTCGCTGCCGAGGGTGCAGGGCACCTTACATTTGACGCCTTGAGCCAGACAACGGGCATCAGCAAAGGTGGTTTGCTTTATCATTTCAAGAGCAAAGATTGTTTGCTGCAGGCTATGTTAAAACGCCGTGTCGAACGTTATGAAAAACTTCGTGAGCAATATCATCACCAGTTTGCCGATGACCCAAAAGGCGAATTAAAAAGTATTTTACTAGCAGCGCTTGATACGGACGCTGAATGTTCTCGGCTAGGCAGTGGAATGCTGGCTGCCGCTGCGACTAACCCGGAGTTGTTGGGCCCTTTAAAAGAGCATATAGCACTGACTTTACAGCGGTTGGAACGTATTGCCGGAAGCAAAGTTGGGAAAACTCTGTTTTACGCGGTTCATGGTGCTCGCTTGTTTGAGCAACTCAACTTGTGTGACGCCTGCGTGCATGAACGTGAAGATTTTGCACAATATTTACTGAAGCTTGTCGATGAATTGACAGAAATAGAATCAATTCGCTGATAAAATTTGCAACACTTTTTCGGTATCAGACTATACCGACAGTCGTTAGAATAAAGGCTGATAAACTCGTAACAGGAAACTGTCGTGACAAACTTGGTAGAACTTAAAGATCTGACTTTTGCGCATGGAAGCCATCGGGTCTATGACGGCCTGTCGTTAGATGTTCCGAAAGGCAAAATGGTTGCTGTCATGGGGCCTAGTGGCATTGGTAAAACGACGCTGTTGCGCCTTATCGGTGGACAGCTTAAGCCTGACAGCGGCAGTATCAAAGTAGCCGGAGAGGAAGTCCCGCAGTTAAAACGCGACGCTTTGTATCAATTACGCAAGCGCATGAGCATGCTGTTTCAAAGTGGTGCGTTGTTCACCGACATGTCGGTATACGAGAACGTCGCCTTTCCACTGCGCGAGCACACCGACTTACCCGAAGAAATTATTCGCAGCGTGGTTTTAATGAAGCTTGAGGCCGTGGGTCTGCGTGGTGCGCGTCACCTTATGCCGTCAGAACTGTCTGGTGGTATGGCTCGTAGAGCTGCTCTGGCAAGGGCTATAGCTCTGGATCCTGAATTAATTTTATACGATGAGCCGTTTGCGGGTCAGGATCCTATTTCTATGGCGGTCATTGTAAAGCTTATTAAATCTTTGAATGAGTCACTAGGTTTGACCTCTATTGTTGTATCGCACGACGTAAAAGAAGTGTTATCGATTGCGGATTATGCTTATGTCATCGCCGACAAAAAAGTGGTCGGCAAGGGAACTCCGGATGAACTGCGCAATAATGAGACCGCAATTATTAAGCAGTTTTTGAACGGCGCTCCAGATGGACCCGTAGCATTTCATTATTCAGATGACGATTTTACAACGGACTTATTAAGGGGCAAGGAATGATCCAGTTTATACGGTCTGTCGGTCGCCAGGTATTGGATAGCCTGGCAGGCATTGGATACGCCCTGGCTATGTTAATGGGTGCCATTATTGGCAAGCCGCAACCAGCTAAGTCATGGCCGCTCTTTATTAAACAAATGTATGTCGTCGGCGTATTGTCGATGCTCATCGTTATCGTCAGTGGCTTATTCATCGGTATGGTGCTTGGCTTACAGGGCTACACTATTTTAGTTGACTATGGTGCTGAGCAAAGTCTGGGGCCTATGGTTGCGCTGTCGTTGCTGCGTGAGTTGGGGCCTGTCGTTACCGGTCTGTTATTTGCGGGGCGAGCGGGCTCCGCACTCACTGCTGAAATCGGTCTTATGAAAGCCACTGAGCAACTCTCCAGTCTGGAGATGATGGCGGTTGACCCTTTACGCCGTGTGATTGCTCCCAGGTTCTGGGCTGGTGTGGTTAGTATGCCACTGCTGGCGTTGATGTTCTCAGCCGTTGGAATTTACGGCGGTTACCTGGTTGGCTCCGGCTGGCTGGGTGTTGATGAAGGGGCTTTTTGGTCAGTCATGCAATCGGCAGTCGATTGGCAGGATGATCTTCTGAACGGCATTATTAAGTCTATTGTATTTGCCTTTGTTGTTACCTGGATAGCTTTGTATAAAGGTTATCGTTCGGTACCAACCTCTGCGGGAATCAGCGCTGCGACAACGTCTACGGTAGTGACTGCGTCGTTGGCAATTCTAGGACTCGATTTTATTCTTACAGCTATCATGTTTGGTGGATAACCATGGAATCAAGAAAAACACAGTTATGGGTAGGCGTTTTCGTTGTCGTCGGTATTTTGGCTTTGTTCTTTATTGCATTAAGAGCAGCCAGCGGGACTATGACGACATCGGGTGACAGTTACACCCTGTACGCTAAGTTCGACAATATTGGTAGTCTGAAAGTCCGCTCGCCGGTGAAAGTAGGTGGCGTCGTTGTAGGTCGTGTTACTGATATTTCATTGTCGGGCGACTACTATGAGCCGCGTGTGACAATGAGCATTAGCAAAGATTACGACAAGTTTTCTGAAGCCAGTACATTGTCGGTGTTGACGTCAGGACTCCTGGGTGAGCAATATCTTGGACTTGAACCCGGCTTTATTGATGACAGCGTAGGTACGTTAGACGACGGGGATACCATTACTGATACTAAATCAGCATTGGTTTTAGAAAACCTGATAGGCCAATTCCTGTTCAGTCAGGGCAATGAATAAGTGGTAAGGAGAGCACCATGGCAGTAAAACAATGGATAACGGCCGTTTTTGTAACCTTAGTACTGGTTGCATCCGCGTCAGCCGATTTAATTCGTAACGATGATCCGCAAGAGTTATTGAAAGCAGTTGCTGAAAAAACCTTTGATCGCATTGCATCGGACAGAAACAAAATTGACGCAGATCCTAATTATCTAAAGGAAGTCGTTGAAGATGAGATGATGCCTTATGTTGACAATATGTATGCGTCGAAGAAAGTATTAGGCCGTTACTTGCGCGACACGACAAAAGAACAGCGTGAACGTTTTTACCAGGCTTTCTACGATTACTTAGTGGCGACGTATGCCCGTGCTTTTACTCAGTATGACGAGGACAAGCATAAGGTCACTTTTGAACCTAGTCAGGAAATTTCTGATGATGCACGTTCGGCCGTCGTGAAGGCGCGAATAAAAGAAGAAGGGCGCCCGGAAATTCGTCTGGATTTTCGTATACGTTACGACTCTGATGAAGAAATTTGGAAAGCCTACGATTTAGTTGTTGAAGGTGTCAGTCTGCTGAACAGTAAGCAAAGTGAAATTTCTTCGGTTATCCGGGCTAATGGCATTGATAAAACCATCGAGCTGATTGAAAAGAAAGCTTCCGAGCCGATTAAGGCAGATGACGAAGTAGAAAGCCCGGCAGAGGGACTCTAATGTTAGCATCGGTGAAGGTTAGCGATGATAAGACACTGGTTTTTAGCGGTTCATTGACTCGTCACAGTGTTGCTAAACTGTGGTCACAGCGCAAAAGCTGGTCGGTGGGAAGCGAAACCCGGGTTGATTTAACCGATGTAGAGGTTATCGATACTGCCGGGGTGGCTTTTTTGCTTGAAATATTGAAATTGGTTGGCGATGGGAAAGGTCCGTTAACCTGTATCGGAGCATCTGAACAGCTGAAACAAATTGCCCGCGTTAGTGGCGTTGAGTCGCTGCTTTCGTTAAGCTAGGCGGTCTTATTAACTTTTAAGCCAACGGCAGATAACAATGAATACTGAAGAACTGAAAACTTTGCTGAACGATGCGCTTTCTCTGGAAGAGCTTCTGGTTAAAGCTGAAGGCGCGAATGTAGAAATTATTGCTGTCAGCGAAGACTTTAAAGATATGAGTCGGGTAAAGCGTCAGCAAGCCGTGTATGGTCCTCTAAACCCGTTGATTGCCGACGGTTCAATCCATGCCGTATCGATAAAAGCTTACACGCCGGAAGACTGGGCGCGTGATAAAAAATTAATGATGCCATAAGGTTGTTGGTTAGTTGATGGATAAATTTAAAATACGTGGAGGCCAACCTTTGTCAGGTTCGGTCACTATTTCAGGGGCAAAAAATGCCGCGCTGCCTATTTTAATGGCTTCGCTGTTGCCGTCTGAAAAAATAACCCTGTCTAATGTTCCCGACCTTCACGATGTCGACACAACTCTGGAGTTACTCGATTGCCTGGGCATTAGTCATAGCAACCTGAATAATAATAGCGTTTGCATTGACCCGACCACGCTTAATCACTTCAAAGCGCCTTATGATCTGGTTAAAACTATGCGTGCTTCTATTTTGGTTTTAGGCCCGTTATTAGCTAAAACCGGTAAAGCGGAAGTGTCTCTGCCGGGTGGTTGCGCTATAGGCGCACGGCCGGTAAATCTTCATATTGAAGGCCTGCGTAAAATGGGCGCGCATATTGACGTTGAAAATGGTTACATTAAAGCGTCAGTAGAGGGGCGTCTGCAGGGCGCAGAGATTTTGCTCGACACGGTCAGCGTGACCGGCACTGAAAACTTAATGATGGCAGCGGTACTGGCTGAGGGTGAAACGGTCATAGAAAATGCCGCTCGCGAACCCGAAGTCATTGATTTAGCAAACTTTCTTAACAGCCTGGGCGCGAATGTCCGCGACGCAGGAAGTGACACCATTCATATTACAGGTGTTAATAAGCTGCATGGTGGTGAATATAGTGTCATGCCCGACCGTATCGAAACGGGGACGTTTTTAGTCGCAGCTTTGGCAACTGGAGGTTCGGTGCGTTGCGAAAAAACTGACCCGGCAAGCCTTGATGCGGTGTTGAAAAAGCTGGAAGAAGCTGGCGCGACAATTGATAAAGGTGATAACTGGATAGCGATACAGAGCCATGGCCGGCCTAAAGCAGTTAATATTATTACGGCTCCTCATCCGGCTTTTCCAACCGATATGCAGGCTCAATTTTGTGCGCTAAATGCCATTGCAGAAGGTACCGCCGGTATTCGTGAAACGATATTTGAAAACCGCTTTATGCACATTCCTGAGTTACGACGCATGGGCGCAAATGTCGAGTCGGAAGGCAATACTGCACTATGTCACGGGGTTGATGAACTGACCGGCGCAGAGGTTATGTGTACCGACTTACGAGCTTCAGCCTCTCTTGTTATAGCGGGTCTGGTTGCGACCGGAGAAACTGTTGTCGAGCGCATCTATCATATTGACCGGGGCTATGAAGGGATTGAGAAAAAACTTCAGGGCTTAGGTGCTGATATTGAACGAGTAACGGCTTAGCAGCCGTTATCTGGGTAATTCGGCCACTGTTACGGTGGTCGTCATTCGCTTTTCATTACGGTAAAATTCCACTTCTAATTTAGTGCCGGGCTCACTACCTGCAACCCGGTCAAGCCCTTCCGGCGCAGAGCGAACAGGGTCACCACCAATAGCCACCAGAAAATCGTTCGGTTGTAATCCTGCTTTTGCTGCCGGACTGTTCCGTTCAACTCCGGTTATTAATATGCCTGACAATGATTGTTCTTCACTAAAGTTTGGATTAACGCTAATACCAATGTATCCGCGTACCACTTTCCCTTCCTGAATAAGGGTTTTCATTACTTTGCGTGCATTTTCATAGGGTACGGCAAAATAAATGCCTTCGCCGCCATCTCCAAAAGCCGAATTATAGCGGGCGTTATTGATGCCGATGAGTTCTCCGGCGGTATTAACCAAAGCTCCGCCTGAGGCACCCTGGTTGATCACTGCGTCCATTTGAATCAAATCGGAATAGGAATTGCTGACACCAACCCGACCGCCGCTGGCACTGACAATACCTTGCGTAATTGTCTGGCCAATATTGTATGGATTACCTATGGCGAGGACAATGTCACCAACCCGTACGCGGCGTGTTGACTGTACAGGAATTACCGGTAGGTTCTCTGCATCAATTTTCAGCACAGCTAAATCGGTGTAACGGTCACTACCAATTAACTGAGCGGCATAGCGTCTGCCGTCCTGCAGCGCGACTTCAATTTTATCAACATTATCGACAACGTGATGGGCGGTCAGAATATATCCCTGAGAGTCCATAATAACGCCTGAACCTAAACGCCAGACGCGTGATGATTGAGGTTGATAATAAGACCCCTGAATTTCCCCCATACTATAAATATTCACAACGGCGGGGGCGGCTTTTCGGACTGCCTGATTAAAGGAGGTAATTTCGTTGCCGTTTTGTCTTAATGATTCAGACTGTGCCCAGAAAGGTTTAGCGATAATAACAATAGCCGCAACAACTAGGCCTAAGCCAACTGACTGAAGTAAAAATCGTAAAGTTGAAGAAAGTTGTTGCATACCAGCTTCCGGTTAAATCAGGTGGTATCAGCATAGCACTGATACCACCTGCCTGTCACAATGTCAGTTTGCGTTACGCAACACAATAAAGAGTGAACTGTCGCCTCGTTTTATATTAAGGGCTATAACACCGCTCTTATCTTCAATTGCTGCCCGCAACTCCGATATTGAGCTCACTGCCTTTCTGTTAACGCCCTGAATAATATCGCCTTCCTCTAGGCCAATTCGCGCAGCAGGAGAACGCTCTTCAAGCTCTTCTACTTCAATTCCATTTCCATCCGTTGCAGCAAGAGTAGCGCCCTGTAAAGCCGGGTGAATTGACTCAGCTGTAACAGACATGTCCTGTGCACCAAGGGTGACGTTAATCGATTGCTCTTCACCGTCGCGAATCACCCCAAGCTTTAATGAGTTCCCTGAGCCTATAGAGCCGACCATTGCACCAAGCTCCGAAAATGAGCGGATTGTCTGCCCATCGACTGAGATAATGACATCGCCGGATTCAATACCAGCTTCATCTGCTGAACTACCCGGTACGACCTGTGAAACAAAAGCCCCCCGGTTGACCGGAATATTCAATGCCTGAGCAACGTCGTGAGTTAAATCGTTACCCCGGACTCCCAGTACACCGCGGCGAACTTCGCCAAATTCAATCAATTGTTGTACTAAGTTATTCATCATGTCCGATGGAATAGCGAAACCGATACCGATATTGCCACCGTTAGGGCCGAGTATCGCGGTGTTAATTCCAATGAGTTTGCCGTCTAAAGTGACCAGAGCACCGCCCGAATTACCGCTGTTAATAGCGGCATCGGTCTGGATGAAGTTTTCCAGTTCCTCAATGCCAAGACCTGCTCGACCTAGAGCGCTAACGATACCGGAGGTTACTGTCTGGCCAAGCCCGAAAGGGTTACCAATAGCGACCACGAAATCACCGACTCGCAGCTCGGATGACTTGCCAAGCTCTATGGCGGTGAGGTTTTCGCCGTTCTCTATTTTTAGCAAAGCCACGTCGCTGCGTTCATCAGTGCCTATAACTTTAGCATCAAACTCACGGCCATTTTTTAGGGTGACGAGAATTTCTGTAGCGTCATCTACAACATGGTTATTGGTTACTACATAGCCTTTTTCAGCATCAATAATCACGCCGGAACCTAAGCCTCTAAACGGGCGCTCACGGACTTGTTCACGTGGAGAATCCGGGCCAAAAAAGAAACGAAGCGCTTCCGGCAGGCGTTGTCGTACTTCTCGCTTACCTTTTACTGAGATATTGACGACGGCGGGTGTTACCTCCTCAAGCATCGGCGCTAAGGTCGGCTGTTCGTCGTCATTGCCAAAAAAAGGAATGCCAGCATGGGCAGAAGGTATAGAGGTGAAGCTAACAACACAGATTAAACTGAATAATGCTAAGACTCTTTTCATGATTCGAGTGACTCCTTAATAAAGCACTAACAAACGGTCGCCAGTTAAGACCGCTTGTCAGCTATATGAGTTCACTCTAAAAATGTTTCAAGATGTTTTTGAGGACTCTTTTTCTTGATCTTGCTCGTAACTACTTGAAAAGAGCCCGCTGGAGCCCTCTGTGTAATCGCGGGGAATATCATTGGCGCTATAGCTGTCACGGCCTGAACGGTGATCTTTATTTAATGAATTGGCCACTCGCAGTTGCTTAATTGTGTCTTCTGCGAAAAAAGGCAGGTCACTTTGTACATCGCTTTTCTCAAGCAGCTCAGCACTTTGGTTTAAGTAGCTTTGTAAACGTTGCTGGGTATCTGCCAGTTGTTCGACCATAGCGTTTGCGGTGGCGAAGTGTTCGGCAACTTCTCTTTGGTAGTCGGTTAAACGCTGCTGACTTTGCTGTACTTGCTCTTCGAGATCGCCTGACTGGCCTTTCGACTGGCTGTAACGAGCCGCAAAAAAGCCAATGATAGCACCAGCAACGACCAACAGAACCCCAATAATCCAACTCATAATTAACTCCTGAACAAGCTGTCGCAGCGGCGAATGATTGCTGCGCTTCACCTTCATGGTAACATATTAACTTATAGGATAATCCCAACTGAGGTGAAGTGGTAGTGTCCAAACAGCAAATGTCTCCACTAGAACGTTATCAGTATGATATAGAACACAATGATTTCTCGAAAGATGCTGCGCAGCTAAACGCTGTTAAACATTTGCAAAGACTGCATGATGAGCTTATTGAGTGGCATCAATATCAGACTCTGCCAGGCTGGCAAAAGTGGTTTAACAAAGAGCCGGATCAGCCTCAGGGCATCTACTTTTGGGGTGGTGTCGGCCGTGGGAAAACCTATCTGGTTGATACCTTCTTTGAAAGTCTGCCAATTGAGCGTAAATGGCGAATCCACTTTCACCGATTTATGCACCGGGTTCATAATGAACTTAAACAACTGGATAAGCAGAGCGATCCGTTACGCATTGTGGCTGATAACATTGCCGCTGAAGCCCGAGTTGTCTGCTTTGACGAGTTTTTTGTGCAGGATATTACCGATGCCATGTTATTGGGCAGGCTGTTTGAATACTTATTTGAGAAAGGGGTGGTGCTGGTAGCGACTTCAAACATCGTTCCTGACGAACTCTATAAAAACGGACTACAGCGCGCGCGTTTCATTCCTGCTATTAAACTCATCAATCAGCACTGTGAAGTGGTTAATGTGGATAGCGGCATCGATTATCGTCTTAGAACGCTTACCCGGGCGGAAATTTTTCATTCGCCACTGGATGAAAAGGCCGATAAGAATTTATGGAAATACTTCAAAGAGCTGGCGCCGGAATGTAAAGAGCGGTACGAATCAGACTGCATTGAAATTGAAGGACGGGATATTGACGTTCGGGCAGAGTGTGACGATGTGGTGTTTTTTGATTTTACCTCCATTTGCAAGACAGCCCGTAGCCAAAATGACTATATGGAAATAGCCCGACTGTACCATGCGGTATTGATTAGTAATGTTGAGCAAATGGGTGCCGGGAAAGATGATACGGCTCGCCGCTTTATCGCGTTAGTCGATGAATTTTATGAACGTCGGGTGAAACTGATTTTGTCAGCAGATGTGGGTATTGAAGCGCTCTATACGGAAGGCCAGTTAACTTTCGAGTTTCGCCGTTGTGTCAGCCGACTGCAGGAAATGCAAAGTCAGGAATATCTGGCAATGGCTCATAAAGCATAAATTTCAGAAAATGCGTGATCTTTAACCGCATTTTTCCTATAATCCGCGCAGCCCACGTTACAGTCCGTTGTGTTACATAACGTAATGCAGCGGTCGCAGCAGATAACTAAATGATTTCTATCATTTTTTTATTGTTGTGATTCGCGGGGAAGCCCGGAATTACTGTCCGTGAACTTTTAAAATGTAGGTTTTATACAATGAAAACATTTGTAGCCAAGCCAGAAACGGTAAAACGCGACTGGTACGTAGTAGACGCTGAAGGCAAAACTTTAGGTCGTTTAGCTACTGAAATCGCTCGTCGTTTACGCGGCAAGCATAAGCCTGAGTACACTCCTCACGTTGATACCGGCGATTACATCGTCGTAATTAACGCTGAGAAAGTTGCTGTTACCGGTAACAAAGCTCAGGGCAAGATGTACTACTCGCACACTGGATTTCCGGGTGGTATCAAATCAATCAGTTTTGAAAAACTGATTGCTAAGAAACCAGAGATGGTCATTCAGAAAGCGGTGAAAGGTATGTTACCCCGTGGTCCATTGGGTCGTGCCATGTTCCGTAAACTGAAAGTGTACGCAGGTACTGAGCATAACCATATTGCTCAACAACCTAAACAACTGGATATATAATACGGAGCAAGAACACTATGGCAGATAATCAATACTACGGTACTGGTCGTCGCAAAAACTCCACGGCTCGCGTATTTTTGCGTCCTGGTAGCGGCAACATCAAAATTAACAACCGTGAACTGAACGAATACTTCGGTCGTGAAACGGCTCAAATGGTTGTTCGTCAACCATTAGAATTAGTTGAAATGACTGAAAAGTTTGACATGTACATCACTGTAAGTGGTGGTGGTACTACCGGTCAGGCGGGTGCAATTCGTCACGGTATTACTCGTGCATTAATGCAATACGACGAAGCTTTACGTGGTCCATTACGTAAAGAAGGTTACGTTACCCGTGACGCTCGTCAAGTTGAACGTAAGAAAATCGGCTTGCATAAAGCACGTAAACGTCCACAGTTCTCAAAGCGTTAATTCGTCTTTGTTTTTTGTGGCAAAACCCAGCTTCGGCTGGGTTTTTTTATGTCAAAAATAAATGGAAATAGACCAATAAGGGCGGCTATTAAGCTTGTAAAAAGTGTGTCTTTTCATTATCATCTCAAAGCATTTTCTGTAATCCGCATCAGCGGACAAAGCAGCAGCTAATTCCCGACTTCGCGACAACGCATCGTGGAGCGTCCAAAACTGGAGAATAGATGGATGAGCAATGCGCCTGTAGATAAAGGCCGCCGTCGTTTTTTGACTGTCGCAACCTCAGTGGTAGGTGGTGCAGGAGCGGTAGCAGTAGCCGTTCCTTTCATAGCATCGTGGAACCCAAGTGCGAAAGCAAAAAACGCGGGAGCGCCCGTAGAAGTAAATATACGCAAAGCTGAGCCTGGCCAGCTAGTCCGTGTTAAATGGCGTGGCAAGCCTGTATGGGTGGTTCGCCGTACACCGGACATGCTTGAAGAGTTGGGTGAAATAGAAGGTAGGCTTCGCGATCCGAATTCTCAAGAGCCGCAGCAGCCACCTTATGCGGCAAATCAATATCGCTCAATTAAAGAAGAATTCTTCGTTGCGGTTGGTATTTGTACCCACCTTGGTTGCTCTCCATCTTATCTTGCGAGCGGAATGGGGGAGCACGTTGAGGGCGTTGAGTCTGGCTTTTTCTGCCCATGCCACGGTTCTAAATTTGATGTCGCAGGGCGCGTATTCCAAGGTGTTCCTGCACCACTGAACCTGGTCGTGCCGCCACATTATTTTATCGACGATAACACCATTTTGGTGGGTGAAGATAAGGGGCAAGCATAATGTTTAAGCGATTTGTAGAGTGGATGGATGCCCGCATCCCCATGACCAAAACCTGGAACATCCACCTGGCGCAGTATCCAGCTCCAAAAAACTTTAACATGTGGTATGTTTTTGGCTTTTTGGCAACCATCGTATTAATTAACCAAATACTGACTGGTGTCTGGTTAACCATGAACTATGTGCCAAGCGCCGACGGTGCCTTTGCCTCGGTTGAATACATCATGCGTGATGTCGAATACGGCTGGTTGTTGCGTTATATGCACTCCACCGGTGCCTCTGCGTTCTTCGTTGTCGTTTATCTGCATATGTTCCGCGGTATGATGTACGGTTCTTACCAGAAGCCTCGTGAGCTTATTTGGCTGTTTGGTATGTTCATCTTCCTGGTACTGATGGCCGAAGCCTTTATGGGCTACTTGCTGCCTTGGGGACAAATGTCTTACTGGGGCGCACAGGTTATTATTTCACTATTCGGTGCCATACCGGTTATTGGTGATGATTTAACCTTATGGATACGTGGTGATTACGTTATTTCCGGAGCGACGCTAAACCGCTTCTTCGCATTGCACGTTATTGCTTTGCCGCTAGTACTGGTTATTTTGGTGTTCCTGCACATTGTCGCTTTGCATGAGGTTGGTTCGAACAACCCTGACGGTATCGATACTAAGAAGCCGAAAGGCTCTGTGCCAGACGAAGACAAGCCGAAGTTTAAGTTCCACGAGCGTTTTACTAACAAGAAAGACATTGTCGATTCTATTCCGTTTTTCCCTTACTACATTATTAAGGATTTGTTCGGGTTCGGCGTGTTCTTGTTCTTGTTCTGTTACGTTATTTTCTTCAACCCGGAAATGGGAGGCTTTTTCCTTGAGCCGCCTAACTTTGAGCCGGCGAACCCCTTGAAAACACCGGAACACATTGCTCCTGTATGGTATTTCACGCCGTTCTATGCAATTTTACGTGCGGTGCCCGACAAGCTGTTTGGTGTTATTTTGATGTTCGCTGCTATTGTCTTCCTGGCCCTGTTGCCTTGGCTAGACCGTGGGCGAGTACGTTCTATTCGCTATCGTAGCCTGTTGCATAAGCTAAACCTCGGCGTATTTGCCATCAGTTTCGTTGTGCTGGGTTATTTGGGAACGCAACCGGCAACTCCTGTTGCAACAATATTCGCACAGATATTTACGTTCCTGTACTTTGCATTCTTCGGGCTGCTTTGGTTCTACAGTAAGCGCGAGAAGACTAAACCGGTACCAGAAAGGGTGACGTCGAAATGAAAAAATTGTTAATCGCTCTTATAACTTTGGTTCCGTCGCTTGTATTTGCGGCGGGCCCTGAAGTTCCCTTGGACAAGGCCGAAGTCGACTTACACGATAAAGCCTCACTGCAGCGCGGCGCGCAGTTATACATGAACTACTGTCTGGGTTGCCACCAACTGCAGTACCATCGTTATAACCGTACTTTTGAGGATCTTGGTATTCCGCAAGAGTTAGGCGAAAAGAACTTGCAGTTTACCGGCGACAAAGCCGGTGACAGAATTACCAATAATATGAATCCTGAATCAGCAGCGAACTGGTTTGGTACCGCGGTACCCGATCTAACGAACGTAGCCCGTGTACGCGGAGCGGACTGGATTTATACTTATTTACGTTCATTCTATAAAGATGACAGCCGTCCTTTCGGCGTCAATAATGCGGTGTTCCCAAATGTCGGAATGCCCCATGTATTGCAAGAACTTCAAGGGCTTCCGGAGAAGACTTATGAAGAACGCCTAATAGACGGTGAAATGGAAGACGTGTACGTCGGTATTGAAACCGATGGCGGCGGGCGTTTATCTGAAAGTGAATATGATCAAGCCATGTTGGATTTAACCGCTTTTCTGGTTTATACCGGAGAACCTATGTTATTAGAACAACGTCGCATTGGTTGGTTTGTTTTTGGTTTCCTGCTGGTATTCACCATTTTGGCATGGTTACTGAAAAAAGAGTTTTGGAAAGACCTGAAATAATCGGGGCTTATCAGTCTGTTAGACAACGGCTTAAGAAAGGGTGGCTTGCCACCCTTTTGCCGTTGATATTATCTGGAGAAAGGAATGGCTGTTGCAGCAAATAAACGCTCAGTAATGACGTTATATTCAGGAAAGGATGACTTAAAGAGTCATCAGGTACGTCTGGTGTTAGCTGAGAAAGGTGTTGGGGTCGAAATTACCTATGTGACCGACGAAAGTACGCCGGAGGATTTGTTACAGCTTAATCCGTACCCAGAGGCTAAACCCACTCTGGTTGACCGTGAGCTTGTGCTTTATAACGCTCAAATCATTATGGAATACTTGGACGAGCGTTTCCCGCATCCTCCTTTAATGCCTGTTTACCCGGTTGCTCGTGGTACGAGTCGTTTAATGATGTACCGAATTGAGCGCGACTGGTATAGCCTGGCTGAAAAGATCCAAAAGAACGATGCTCAGGCAAGGCAGGAACTGAAAGAAGGTATTCTTTCCCTGGCTCCTATTTTTGCCGATACACCGTATTTTATGAGCGAAGAATTTAGTCTGGTTGATTGTTATTTGGCTCCTCTGCTTTGGCGTTTGCCTGCTTACGGTATCGATTTAGAAGGTCAGGGCGCAAAAGAAATAAAGCAATATATGGTACGCCTGTTTGAACGCAAAACGTTCCAGGATTCTTTAACAGAAGAAGAGAAAGAACTCGCGCGTAATTAATTTCATCGACGTCGAGGAGTTTTACTATGACGCCGAAAAGACCTTATCTGCTGCGTGCATTGTACGAGTGGATAGTTGATAACGACCTGACCCCACACTTGGTGGTTGATGCGACTATTGTGGGAACCGTTGTGCCCCAGAACTTTGTTAGTGAAGGACAAATTGTACTAAACATTTCGCCAACAGCGGTTCAGGGGCTGCAACTGGCTCACCATGAAGTTCGCTTTAACGCGCGCTTTGGTGGACAGCCAATGCAGGTGATTGTGCCCATGACGGCGGCTTTAGCTATCTATGCCCGTGAGAACGGTGCCGGAGCGATGTTTGAGGCCGAGCCCGAACTGGACAAAATGCCTGAGCTTGATGAAGAAGATAAGGGTAGTGACGATGCTGAGCAAAAATCAGCAAAGAAAAAGCCCAACCTAAAAGTAGTTAAGTAACAATACAAAGCACTAACGCTTAATAGTTAGTGCTTTAATTACCCGCTCTACGCCATCTACGTTTCTGGCAACCTCTACTGCGGTATCTGCTTCAATCTGGCTTACATGGCCTAGTAAAAATACCTCAGCGTTCTCTGTCACTACTTTGATATTAGTTGCATCTATAGATTTATTATTAGCAAACTTGAGCTTAATTTTGCTGGTTATCCAGCTATCTCCGGCGCGCACGGCTGCCGATGCTTTAGAGCCAATACGCAGTTGATTGAAAATTTTATTAATACCGTTAGTGTCTTTGATGGTCTCTTCAGCTCTTCTTTTCAGAGCTTCGCTTGGAACCTGGCCAACCAAAAGAACATTAGTATCGTAACTGATAGCGACCACGCGGGCATCTTCAAGTTGTTCATCATTTCCCAGTTTAGCGTTAGCTTTCAATTCGATAGTCTGATCATCCACTTGTGTTCCAATTGTCCGCGGATCAGTAGCTGAAGATATTCCTACTGCGGCTGCTCCGACAGCAACTGCGGCGCAGCCCTGTAAACTTAATAAACTGATAAAAATGACAGGTAAAAAGGTTCTAGATAAAGTCATACGCTTCAGTGCTCCTGCGGAAAGATCGTGTTTTCAATTTGTTCACACAAGCCGTGGACAATAAACAGCTGAGTTTCTAGTATACGAGCCGGATTTAAACTGGGTGCCCTTAATTCGATATCGTTAGCACCTAGTAAACCGGAAACAGAATCGTTGCCCTCGCCGGTTAAAGCAATAATAAGCATATCGCGGCTAATAGCTGTTTCCATAACCGATGCTAACTCTTCATTCTCTTGGTTGTCTGCTATGACCAGTAGAATATCACCGGCTTGACCCAGTGCCGCAAGCTGTTTTTGCTTGCCAAGGGCCAATGCTAGTACTGGAAAGGGAGGACGCTCTAATTTCATGCCTTCGGTCATGAGGTTTGCAAAGTGCTGAGCAACGATTCCTGTCGTGCGGTCGCCGCAGCAAAAGACACGCTGACCATTCAACAAATTAGCCACTAACAGTTCCACCGTTGTGGCCATCTCGTCGGTCAGGCTTTCCACCGCTGAAATTTGTGTCTGTATGCTTTCTGTAAAAAGCGCCTTAATCAATTCGTCATTCATAGTCAGAATGCGTCCTTAAACCATTCGATTTTTGTTGGCTGACCTACTATTGCAATTACGTCGAAACGTATAGCTGCAGTATGTTCATCGATATTATTACTGAGTAAATAGTGGCGAGCGGTGTACCGGATTCGGCGACATTGCTGCGGCTGAATCTGTTCAATAACAGCCGCAAAACTCTCATCGTCCCGGAATTTCACCTCGCAAAACACCCAGTAATGACCGTCTCGGGCTATGATATCAACTTCACCACCGTCAATACGGTAATTTTTGCAAATAATTGTAAGGTTGTTTTTCTTCAGAAACTCGGCTGAGAGTAATTCAGCGCGCTTACCGGTAACGACTTCCTGCATTGTCTGCTTCCTTAGCTAAGGTGATTTCTCCTTTACTAAAGGTAGCCCAAATAAGCTTCCGTTGAACAACTGAGTTATCAATGTGCAGTTCACCACTTAAACCCGACCAGACCAATCCAGGCATGCGATTCATCATTTCAAGTCGTTGAATCAAGGATACGCTGTCGTATCCCATGGCGGTTAAGCGCGCTAGCGACAGACCCCACCCATTTCGCAACTCAAGCCATTGACTTAAAAGTATGTTTTTACCTGAGCTCTCTATTAACCAGGGAACGTCTGAAAAAATAATGCCATTAAGATCTGAATCACCTAAACGATTTCTGAGTTCATGGGTAGCCGAGCTGGCATAAACAGGAATAGGTTCTGCAAATGGCGAAACGCTGACATCAATAAAGGGTTTTAACAGACGCGTCTGTTGTAGATTGCCCGGCAGGTAAATCGCACTAATGTCTCTTCGGCTGCGTTCCTGCTCATCAACAATAATTTTCCCTGCGGCAATTTTAACTGCGCGAATACGCTGCTGACTGTCAGTTAACCCCAGCGAACGCTCGACCGTAGTCTTCATATCTTCGCGTTCAGAAAAATAGGAGATAGTGGGCTGTTCAGCCTGCTCATTTTCCCAACTGGAGGTGAAGGCATCAACCATTCTGCGGCCGCTGGAGCCATCTGCAGTAATGACCAGTGCACTTTTTGAACTGGGAAATTGCTGGTTAATTTTCTGCGCGGCTTGCTGAGCTTCGCTCTCAGGGCTTAGTGCGAAAAAGACATTGGTTAATGAGTTTTGTGCTGCTTCATCGTCAATCTGATTAAGATAAACCTGAGGAATACCCGTAATAGGTTGTGCTGACCACGCGGCTACCTTGTCTTTCAATAGTGGGCCAATAATTCCTACGGGGCTCAGTTCCGATATTTGTTTTTGCTGAGACTCAATGTCGCTCGCTTCGCTGTCTATAAAGACAACTCTTAGGTTTTTCATTTCGCCGGTGCGGGCGATAACACCGTCACGCACAGCTTGGCCTTGTTGCTTGTAGCGGCCGGATAATGGTAATAACACCGCGAGGGTAGGTTCTGGGGGCGCCTGCTCGGCTTCCAGTTCACTTTCTGACGGCTTTAACGGCGGCTCGAGCCAGATGTCGACCAGAGTAGCAGCGTCGTGGTTTGGGAAGCTTTGTTGCCACTGATTTAAGAATGATGTAAGACTATCAGGGTGAGTCATTGCCTGATGATGATAATCGACCAATCGCCACCAACCCGCCAGGGCCAGGTCGTTAGGCCGCTGCTGCGGAAGCTCTGACTGTTTAATCCGGCGCGCAATGGACCAGACTGTATCGGTATTCCGCTGTTCTGCAAAGCGCTGGGCATCAACTTGCCAGACCAGCGACTGCCAGTAGTCTTGTTGCTGATAAGCGGCCTGTGAAAGCAACTGCAAACTCAGAACACGAAACTCTCGTTGATTAAACTGAGTGGCAACATCTTCAAGCTCTTCTATTACCTTTGCCCAGACTTTCTGCTCTGCGGCCCAGCGGGCTTTTGCCAGGCGGTAATACTTCTGACTATGATGAGTAATTTTTTTCGGAGCTAATTGCGAAAGAATAGCGGCCGCCTGTTGCCATTGATGCTCATTTTGAAAAGCATTAGCGGCTCTTATTAAAGCAGAGTGTTGCTCAACTTCATTTGCTGCTGCATCGGCCTCCTGTAACCAGTCCCCGGCTGACTTTTCTTCTGTTAAGCTTAATTCCTGATCAGCGACATCGACAGCCTCTGCCGGGTCCTTCGTCGAACGGTCAGGGGCAGAGGTACACTGGGTCAATACCAGTAATGCCATTAGAGCTAAAAGTACAAATGAATGAGTTCTAAACACTGTAAGGTTCCGCTTTGGTGCCTGTTCGGTGATACTATAAACGGCATTGACGTTGGAAACAAACAGAGACTGATTATGGCAGAGCAGGGCATTCTTTATATTGTACCGACACCTATCGGTAATTTAGGCGATATAACGGAAAGAGCAGTTAAAACCTTGGCTGAAGTTGCAGCCATTGCAGCGGAAGATACTAGACATACACGCAAGCTAATGCAGCATTACGGTATACAAAATGATGTATTTGCCTTGCATGAACATAATGAGACACAGCGTGTGGATGCGGTTATCGAGCGTTTGCTGCAAGGTGATTCGCTGGCGTTAGTCAGTGATGCAGGTACGCCACTCATCAATGACCCTGGTTATGTTTTGGTGCATCGTTGCAGGGAACGCGGGCTGAAGGTTATTGCGTTACCCGGTGCCTGCGCTGTTACGGTTGCTCTGTCTGCAGCTGGGTTACCAACAGACCGGTTTGCTTTTGAAGGCTTTTTGCCATCAAAGCCCCAGCAACGTCGTGCAAAGCTGGAGGCTCTGAAGACCGAAACCCGGACTGTTGTGGTGTATGAAAGCCCTCACCGAATTTTACATACGCTGACTGATATGAACGTGGTTTTAGGCAGTGGCCGGCAGATAGTGCTTGCGCGCGAGTTGACTAAGCAGTTTGAGACATACTTAAATGGCACTGCGGCTGAATTGTTGCAGGCTTTAACCGACGATACAAACCAACAGCGCGGTGAAATGGTTTTGCTAATAGCACCGGCACAGTCAGAAGCCGATGTTCGTGACGGTCCGGGAGAAGCGGCTAAGCGCACGTTACTGCTGCTACTAGAAGAGTTGCCGTTAAAAAAGGCGGCAGCTATGACCGCAAAAATTCACGATGAACGGAAAAATGAACTCTACCAGTGGGCGCTTGAGAATAAAAATAATGAGTGAAACAAAGATTGAGTTAATGCCTGCTGCAGCGTAGAATCCCCCGCGGAGAGCTGGCCAGACAATCGCCGCCTGTTTACAGGGGGAGGAAAGTCCGGGCTCCATAGGGCAGGGTGCCAGGTAACGCCTGGGCGGTGTAAGCCGACGACTAGTGCAGCAGAGAGTAAACCGCCGATGGCTGCTTGCAGCACAGGTAAGGGTGAAAGGGTGCGGTAAGAGCGCACCGCGCAACTGGTAACAGTTTGTGGCACGGTAAACTCCACCCGGAGCAAGGTCAAATAGGGGTTCTTTGGCGCGGCCCGCGTTGAACCCGGGTAGACTGCTTGAGGGTCAGGGCAACCTGATCACTAGATGAATGATTGTCCACGACAGAACCCGGCTTATCGGCCGGCTCTCCACCTTTTTAGGGTTTTAAAACTGCCAGTCTTTTAGAAACTTCAATAATTCATTAAGCGGCAATGGCTCACTAATAAAATAGCCCTGTGCAAAATCGCATCTCTGTCGCTGCAGTAATTCCCACTGTTGCCGGGTTTCAACGCCCTCGGCAATAACGTTAATATCCAAAGCTCTGGCTACCTGTAACAACGCATCCAGCAGTGCTACCTGCACCTTATTTTGAGGTGCCTGACTTAAAAAACTACGATCTATTTTTATATAATCGACAGGATACCGTTGCAGGTAATTAATACTGGAATAGCCGGTACCGAAATCGTCGATTGCTAACTGCACTCCCTGAGACCGCAAATAATGTAAAATTTGTAATTGCCGCTGTTTATTGCTCATTAACAGTGACTCGGTAATTTCAAAGGTTATGCTGGTATTAGGTATTCCATGCTGACTGATGCAGGACAGCCATCGTTTGGCCGACTCCATATCATTAAGTTCACGTTCGGAGCGATTAATTGAGACCTCAATGGGGTAACCAGACTTGTGTACGACAGCCCAGTCAACGCAAGCTTGCTCCAGAACAAACTGCCCTAGTTCATGAATAAGCCCGGTACGTTCAGCAACCGGAATGAATTCAGCCGGCGAAATCATGTTTCCGTCTTCATCCTGCCAGCGCAAGAGCGCTTCGCATTTACTGATTTTACCGGTGCTGAAGTCGATGATGGGTTGATAAACCAAATAAAACTCATGCCGCTTAAGGCCTTCACGCATACGTTTATGAATGGCGTTTTGGCGTTCAGTTTGCTCTCTTAATTCGTCGTTAAAAAAGTAATGAGTGCGTCGCCCCGCCGTTTTTGCTGCGTACATGGCAAGATCGGCATTTTTTAATAGTTCAGAGGCTTTGATGCCGTCATCAGGGTAAAGCGCAATACCTATGCTGCAGGTGGTTTGAATTTGGTTCTGGCGTAAGTTGAAAGGTTCACTTAACTGCCGGTTAATTTGGCTGGCAAGGTCATTAATTATTTGATGCGACGTAAAACGGTTAATAACGACAACAAATTCATCACCACCAATACGGGCAATGAAGTCGGAACCCCTTAGTTGGTTTCGTAAACGGTCAGAAACTGAAACTAACAATTCGTCGCCAGCATCGTGACCAAGGTTATCGTTAACTTCTTTAAAGTGGTCAAGGTCGATGAATAGAATGGCAAAGTGTTGTTCCCTGCCTTTCTGGGTAAGTTGATCAAGGTAGTCGACAAAAGCCCGACGATTCGGTAAATCAGTAATCGAATCAAAATGCGCCTGGTGGTCAATAGTAACAAGCGCCGAGCGCAGTCGGCTTTGCGCCGTCACCAAATTGTACATAAAGGCGGTCATTAAAAAGGACAACAGCAGTCCGGCCACAATAATGATCCAATAAATGCTGCCGCGATGGGCCCAAACTGCATTTTTTGGAGCCAGAGCCAGTATCCACTTCCCGGTTGAAACCGCCACTTCAATGGCGACGTAATCTTGCTGCCAGAGCGACGCATCGCCGAAGTCAAACAGGTGGTCGCCATTGCCGTTTTCTTTCTTTAACGCGAAAAGGTAGTCGTCGACGGAGTCCAGGCCGCTGCTGGCAATTAAGTCTCCTATATCAATGACCACGGCAATCATGCCCCACAGCTTATTGTCATTGATAAAAACCGGAGCTCTGGCAATTAACGCCCAGCCTCCTTGTATTAAGTTGACCGGGCCATCGATAACAATTTGCTTTTTCTGAATGGCCTCCTGAACGCTTTCGAACTGCGCCGGTGAGGTGCGGTAATCAAAACCCAGTGCGGCTTTATTAGGAGCCAACGGGTATACAAACTCAATTATCAAATTAGGTGCTAACGCTACGTGACGTACCGGAACATCGCCATCAATAAGCTCCTGCATTAGCAGCCGGTAACGCTCAGGAGAAATGTCGGGTGAGAGCTTAATTTCGGCCTGTAGCGCACGAGCCGTGACTAACGAGGAATTGATCTGGCCTTCCAGCGCGGCGCGGAGCTTACCTAAGCGCTCAGTAGCTACTCGTTTGCGTGACTCTACTACCTGCGAGTGCTGATTCTCAGCAAACCAGATAACGCCCGTCACCAAGATGCAGAAGCTGACAAAAATAACGAATAAGTAGCGTTTCATTAATTACCGTTGCTCACCAAAACTGAAATGAGTATCGCACAAAAATTATACGAGCTCTAACGGAAAAATAATTTTACGCGTTGCATCAACCGCTTAATGTAAATTTACCGTCAAGGCCTGACAAATAGAGAGGTTTTTTCTTGACAGTGGGAAAGAGAGACACCTAGACTGTAACATTGTGGGGATTTGTGGATAATAGTGGATCGCAATGATCAGGTGGGATCATGTTCCGAGGTGCAACAACATTAAGTCTGGATAGCAAAGGGCGGTTAGCCATACCGGCTAAATATCGCCATGCGTTGTCATTAGACTGTGAAGGCAAAATGGTCTGCACGATTGATATTAAGCAACCGTGCCTGTTGCTGTACCCGCTTCCCGAGTGGCAAATCATTGAACAAAAGCTGACTCGGTTATCCAGTATGAACCCTGCAGAACGTCGCTTACAGCGACTTCTTTTAGGCCACGCCGACGACTGTGAAATGGATAAAAATGGTCGTTTGCTCCTGTCAGCTCCGTTGAGACAACACGCCGGTTTAGAGAAAAAACTGATGCTTGTCGGGCAGCTGAATAAATTTGAAGTTTGGAATGAAGACGCCTGGCACGAACAAGTGGCGCAGGACATGGATGTTGAACGCGAAGGTGACTTTACTCTCAACGAACGACTAGAAGACTTTTCATTATAATGATTACAACGTCACCGCAACACGTTTCGGTGCTACTGGAAGAGTCGATAGAAGCATTAGCGACTGATCCGCAAGGCACATACATCGACGCCACATTTGGTCGCGGCGGACACACGCGTGCGCTGCTTAACCAGTTAGGTGACGATGCCCGCGTTATTGCACTGGATCAGGACCCCGAAGCTATTGCTGCGGCGGCTGCATTTGCTGATGACCCTCGTTTTCAAATTATCCACACCCCTTTCTCAAACCTGCAACAGGTGCTTGACGATCTGCAGTTGAACCGGCAAGTGACCGGAATTCTATTTGACCTTGGCGTATCTTCCCCACAATTAGATGACGCCGAGCGCGGCTTTAGCTTTATGCGAGACGGCCCTTTAGATATGCGGATGAACACCACCAGTGGCGAAACCGCCGCCGAATGGCTTAATCGTGCAGAAAAAGATGACATCAGCTGGGTTCTTAAAGAGTATGGCGAGGAACGCTTTGCTCGACGTATCGCCAGCGCCATAGTCATGGATCGCGAGAAAAAGCCCTTTACCCGCACGAAGCAGCTTGCGGAAATGATTGCCCGCGTCAGTCCGGTAAAAGAAAAGCATAAGCACCCGGCAACGCGGACCTTCCAGGCCATTCGCATTCACATTAACCGCGAACTGGAGCAAATAGAGCAGGCGCTGGAAGCTTCTCTGTCGGGTCTGAAAGAAGACGGCCGACTGGTGGTTATTAGTTTCCATAGTCTGGAAGATCGTTTAGTAAAGCGCTTTATTCGTAAGCACAGCGAAGGAAAGCAGTTACCTCCGGGCTTGCCGGTAACTGAAGCTGAGCGCAATAAAGATAAAGCGCTGGAGAAAGTCGGCAAAGCTATTAAGCCGGGTAAAGCTGAAGTGCAGCTCAATCCTCGTTCACGCAGCTCTGTGCTGCGCATAGCAAGGAGGGTTCGCAATGACTAAGCAGCGTTATCCCAGTCTAATGAAAATGTTGCTACAGGATTTATTGCAGCACAAATGGATTTTGCTTCTCAGTGTGGTGGTTATCGGTAATGCGCTAAGTATTGTCTATACCGCTCATTTGAATCGGCAGTTAACTGGCGAACGTGATGATTTATTGTCGCACCGGGACACTCTGGATCGGGAGTGGCGGCACCTTGTGGTTGAGCAAAACGCCCTGACTGAACACAGCCGGGTTGAACGTATTGCGCAGGAACAACTTGGCATGCGGGACGTTGAGCCAGAGCAGGAGGTGTTGGTTTCATGGCAGTAACTCGTCGCAAGAAACACACAGAACCAGCCGGTACGCGTTGGCGCTTTTACACCGCAGTATTCTTACTGTTCGGTGTGTTTTCTGCGTTAATTGCACGCGCAGCCTATATTCAGGTAATAAGCCCCGATGCCTTCTCGCTGCAAGGTGATATGCGCAGTTTACGAGCCTCCAGTGTAGCGGTTCAGCGGGGGACTATTGTTGATCGTAACGGGCGTGAACTGGCGGTTAGCGTCCCCGTAGAAACTGTGTGGGCCGATCCCAAACGAATTGCTGACAAAGATGCGTTAGCGGATGAAATGCGCTGGCAGGCTTTGGCGGAAACCTTCCGTATGAATCGCAAAGAGCTGGTCAGTAAAGTGGATGATCCATCAAAACGTTTTGTTTATCTGCAACGGAAAGTGACGCCATCTGAAGCCGACTATGTGAAGCAACTGAAAATTCCTGGCGTGTACTTAAAAACCGAATCTCGTCGTTATTACCCTACCGGAGAAATCAGTGCGCACTTAATTGGTTTAACTGATATAGATGGCGTCGGACAGGAAGGTCTGGAGCTGTTGTATGACGAACATTTAACCGGCAAACCGGGTAAGCGAGTTTACCGCAAGGACGCACAAGGGCGGGTTGTTGAAGAAATTAGCCAGACAGATGCACAACAACCAAAACAGCTGACACTGAGTATCGACCAACGTATTCAGGCAACTGCTTATACCGAGCTGAAAAAAGCCGTGCGCTACAATCAGGCAACTTCAGGCTCGGCAGTAGTGCTGGATGTCGAGACAGGTGAAGTGCTGGCTATGGTCAATAGCCCGTCCTATAACCCTAACAATCGTACGGACTTGCAGTCTTTCAGAATGCGGAACCGGGCGATTACCGACAGCTACGAACCAGGTTCAACGATGAAACCTCTTGTGGTTCTTAGTGCGTTAGAAAAAGGTCGGCATAAAGCCGGCGATACTATTGATACGAGCCCCGGTTGGTTAAGAATCGGTGGACGCCGGGTGAGTGACCCTCGTGACTATGGCGAATTGACATTGAGCGAGGTGCTTGAGCATTCATCTAACGTGGGTGTAACTAAAATAGCTTTGGATCTTGGCGTTGACTCTTTATTGCAAACCTACGCCGACGCAGGCTTAGGCAGTGACACTGGGGTTGCTTTGCTAGGAGAGAGCATTGGTTTGCTGAGTGGCAGACGCCGCTGGTCGGATTTTGAAACTGCGACATTGGCTTATGGGTACGGTTTGTCGGCAACGACACTGCAACTGGCTAACGCTTATAACATTATCGCTAATGGCGGGAAAAAAAGGCCGCTGACGATTTTCAGGCAGGAATCGCCTTTACCTGCAGAGCAAGTTTTCAATCCGGATAACACCCGAGCCGTTATGCATATGCTGGAAGAGGTGGTTCGCGATGGAACAGCCAAGGCAGCACAAGTGCCCGGATATCGTATTGCAGGAAAAACAGGGACTACGCGTAAAACCAAAGCAACAGGTGGGTACGGTGATGAATACGTCGCGTTGTTTGCGGGGATAGCTCCGGTTAGCGATCCGAAAGTGGTTGTGGTGGTGACAATAAACGAACCCGGCACTGATGACTATTATGGCGGTACAGCCGCTGCTCCGGTGTTCTCAAAAATTGTATCGCAAACTATGCGGCTACTGAATATACCGCCGGACAACCTGGATGATACACAGGTGCACGCCGCTGGCTTTGGGGGGGATAAATGATGAAGCTTGCAGAGTTGTTAACTATGCTGCCGACGTCGTTTTCCGTTCCGGATGTTACCGTTAGTGGTATAAAACTCGATAGTCGGCAAGTAGCCAATGGCGATGTTTTTGTCGCTATTCCGGGCTATGAAACCGATGGCCGCGCTTATATTGATGCAGCTATTGATGCTGGTGCAGCAGCAATTATTGCTGAAGCTCCGGGAATGGCTGTTGAACAGCGCCGGGGCGTGGTCGTTATCGGTTTTAGTGGCGTTCGTGAGCATCTCTCCCGCATCGCCGGTAATTTTTTCGGCCATCCATCAGAGAAAATGAACCTGGTTGGTGTGACCGGAACCAATGGTAAAACGTCGGTTACTCACATTATGGCCCAGTTGGCAAAAGCCCTGGGTATGGAAGCGGCTGTTATTGGTACAACCGGAAGTGGACTTATTGGTCGCTTATTACCTGAGCGTCATACCACACCAGATGCCGTTACCGTCCAACAACGTCTGGCTACGCTATTAGCTGAAGGCGCAGAACTGGTTGCTATGGAGGTGTCTTCACACGCACTGATACAGCGCCGTGTCGAGGCTTTACACTTTGCGGCGGCCGCCATAACCAATATTAGTCGGGATCATCTCGACTATCACGGCACCATGGAAAATTACGTGGCCGCAAAACAACGTTTATTTGCTGACTTTGGCGTGCAAAACCGAGTGGTTAACGCCGACGACGACACGTTAAGCCATTGGCAGCAGGATGATTTAGCCGATTTGTGGGTAAGTCTTAATGCCAGCCCCAACGAACCATGCCTGCAGGCGACTGGTGTTCAGTTCCATGAGCAGGGCTCGGTGTTCAGTTTAAATTGGCAGGGTGAATCCTGCGTCGTTGAAACTCCATTGTTGGGCCGTTTCAACGTTTATAACTTACTCTGCGCGGTTGCCGTACTGCTGAAACTGAATAAGCCACTTGCGGATATCGGCAAAGCCTGTGGCAGGTTGCAGCCCGTTCCCGGGCGGATGGAAGCCTTCCATAATAATCAGTCGCCGCTGGTGGTGGTTGACTACGCGCATACACCGGACGCTCTGCATCAGGTATTGAGTGCGCTGCGCCTGCATTGCAAGGGCCGTTTGTGGTGTGTGTTTGGCTGCGGCGGTGACCGTGACCGTGGCAAGCGTCCGCAAATGGGTAAAGTCGCGGCAGATTACGCTGATGTTGTTGTGGTTACCGATGACAACCCGCGGACAGAACCCGCGGAACAAATTATTGAAGATATTTTGACCGGCATTGCGGATAAAACTCAGGTTAAGGTTTGGCCGGGTCGCCGCGAGGCGGTGATACGTGCAATGCAGGAAGCCGGAAAAGATGACGTTGTATTACTCGCCGGTAAAGGACACGAAGACTATCAGGTTATTGGTACTCAACGCATTGACTATAACGAACGAGCGGTAGTCAGTGAATGGCTGCAAGGAGACTGCGCATGATCTCAGTATCACTGAAATGGATTGCGGAGCAGGTGGAAGGCCGCCTGATTGGCTCTGATTGTACAATTGATGCGGTGTCCACGGACACTAGAGCGGATTTAACCGACGCGTTATTTATAGCCTTAAAAGGCAAGAATTTTGATGCCCACGACTTTGTCGAACAGGCTATAGCTAAAGGCGCCGCGGCAATTATTTGCGAAAAGAAAGTGGATAGCGAGTGCCGCCAGATTATTGTCGAGAACAGCCGTCATGCGCTGGGGCGCTTAGGTGCGGCTATTAAGGCGAAGGTAGCGCCGAAAACCGTGGCTGTCACCGGCAGCAACGGTAAAACCACAGTAAAAGAAATGCTGGCTGCCATCTTATCTATTCGTCATCCGGTATTGGCCACGCAGGGTAACTTTAATAACGATATTGGTGTGCCGCTTACATTATTGCGCCTGCAGGAAGAACACAAATACGCAGTGGTTGAATTGGGCGCGAACCATCCGGGGGAAATTTCCTACACTACTGACTTGGTCAAGCCCGATGTTGCCATATTGAACAATGTGAGCGCTGCACACGTTGAAGGTTTCGGAAGTTTACACGGGGTTGCCCGTGCTAAAACTGAGATTTTCCGTGGAGTGGGAGGCCAGGGAACGGCCATTACCCCCCGCGACTCCGAATTTTATCCCTGCTGGCAACGCGCCTGCAGCGATATGCAGTGGAAGACTTTCGGCTTGAGCGATAGCGCCGACGTTTACGCCAGCGACGTAACACTGAACAGCGAAGGGCACCCGTCGTTTACTCTGCATTTAGGCGGAGAAACAAAACAGCTGGAGCTTAAACTAAGTGGTCGGCACAACGTGCTTAATGCTCTTTCTGCAGCAGCTGCGGCAAGTGAATTGGGTATATCACTGAATGATATCGCTAACGGTTTGCAGCAGGTTCAACCTGCCCAGGGGCGATTAACGACCATTAAAGTAAGTGATCACTTACGCATTATTGATGACACCTACAACGCCAGCGTTGCCTCAACGAAAGCTGCCCTGGATTTGCTAGGAAGTTACCAGGGCTATCGCATTTTTGTATTAGGCGATATGGGGGAATTGGGCGCCGATGCTCGAGCCTACCACGAAGACATTGGTGAGCATGCTATAGGCTCGGGTATTGATAACTTATACAGCCTGGGCGTGCTAAGCCAAAGTGCCAGTGAGGTCTTTAACGGCCACGGAGGCAAACACTTCGGTAGCTTACAGTCGCTGGTTGAGTCTGTTTTACAAAGACTTACAGAACAGACCGGCAAGCAACCTGTCACAGTGCTGGTTAAAGGCTCACGCTCCGCACATATGGAGCGCGTTGTTGCAGCGATACAGCAGGCTGTCACGGTCAGTGACAGCGTAGAGGATAAGCACGCATGTTAGTTTGGTTGGCGGAGTACCTAACCCAGTTTGAAAGCGCGTTTAACGTGTTTTCCTACTTAACCTTGCGGGCAATACTCAGTGTTTTGACCGCACTGGTTTTGTCGTTGTGGTTAGGACCAACATTAATTCGCCGTTTGCAGCGTTTACAGATAGGGCAAACGGTACGGGATGACGGCCCGGAAAGTCATTTAGTAAAAAGTGGTACGCCGACTATGGGCGGTGTATTGATACTGGCAGCCGTTCTGGGTTCTTCACTATTGTGGGCCGATCTCGATAACCGCTACGTTTGGGTTGTTTTATTGGTTACTACTGGCTTTGGTATCGTAGGATTTGTCGATGATTACCGCAAAGTTGTGCGCAAAGATCCGAAAGGTTTAATTGCTAAGTGGAAGTATTTCTGGCAGTCGGTCATTGCCAGCGTAGCAGCCGTTTACCTCTACTGGAGCAGTACTCAGGGCGCTGAAACGGCTCTTCTTGTTCCATTCTTTAAAGACGTTATGCCGCAGTTGGGCATGCTTTATATGCTCATGGCCTATTTCGTCATTGTTGGTACCAGTAATGCAGTTAACTTAACTGACGGCCTGGACGGCCTGGCCATTATGCCAACCATTATGGTCGCTGCGGCTTTGGGAATTTTCGCCTACGTATCCGGCAACGTGAATTTTGCAGAATATCTGCAAATTCCGTATTTGCCGCTGACCGCTGAGTTGTTGGTGGTGTGCACTGCTATTGTTGGCGCAGGTCTTGGCTTTCTCTGGTTCAATACTTATCCGGCCCTTGTATTTATGGGCGACGTGGGTTCTCTGGCCTTAGGTGCTGCACTTGGCATTATCGCGATATTGGTTCGGCAGGAGCTGGTGCTGTTCATTATGGGTGGTGTGTTTGTTATGGAAACCTTATCGGTGATGCTGCAGGTGGGTTCCTACAAATTGAGAGGCAAACGAGTTTTTCGAATGGCTCCAATTCATCATCATTACGAATTAAAAGGATGGCCAGAACCGCGGGTAATAGTGCGTTTCTGGATATTGTCACTCATTTTTGTGCTGATAGGACTCGCAACCTTGAAGTTGCGTTAAAAAATAATGACTAAAATAGCCTGGCAGAATACAAAACACATTGTTGTCCTTGGTCTTGGAAAGACCGGGGTGTCTGTGCTGCGCTATTTACAACATAAACGGCAGCAGGATCAGAAGCTTGCCGAGGTCAAAATTCAGGTTTTTGATTCGCGTGAGAACCCTCCGGGCCTGGAAGAAGCAAAACAAATACTGGGCGATGCTGAGCTGATTAATCGGCATTGGGAATTAGAAGACACGCTGGCGGCCGACTTAATTATAGCAAGTCCAGGTATCGATTTACGTGAAGACCCAGTCGTTTTGGCGCGTGATGCAGATATTCCGATTGTTGGTGATGTTGAGCTGTTTGCGCAAGAATCAAAATTGCCGATAGTAGCGGTAACTGGCTCTAATGGAAAATCCACAGTAACTCGCATGGTCGAGTTTGTTGCTAAGCAATGCGGCAAAAATGTGGCTGCAGCCGGCAATATAGGCGTACCAGTACTCGACTTGCTGCTGCAGGAGCAACACCCCGATGCTGTAATACTGGAGCTTTCCAGTTTTCAGTTGGAATCAGTTTCCAGCTTGAAACTTAAAGCGGCGGCACTTATGAATATTAGTGCCGACCATATGGATCGTTACTGCACTCTGGATGAATATGTAAAAGCTAAGCAACGCATTTTTACTCATGCAAAAACCTGGATACTGAACCGTCAGCAGCAGGATACCTGGCCACACCCGGTTACGGGAAAATTAATGACCTTCGGTAATGACTCGCATCCCAAACACTTTGGTTTGCTATCTGGAAATATCGACCGTGTCAGTGGGCCGGTTGCCGTGACTTTCGATGGCAGTGTCGTACTGCGGGCAGATCAATTGCAACTCCAGGGCATTCATAATCTGGTGAATGTGCAGGCAGCTCTGGCTTTGTGTCAGGCAATAGATATTGATATTGAAGCCGCGGTTCGTGCGGTAAAAGAGTTTAAAGGACTGCCGCACCGCTGTGAATTAGTCAGTGACAATGAGGGCGTGCTCTGGGTTAACGATTCAAAAGCCACAAATATCGGTGCTACTGCTGCCGCGGTTGAGGGGCTGAGACCAATGATAAACGGGCGTTTACTGCTAATAGCGGGTGGGGTCGGCAAAGGCGCAGACTTCCGTGAGCTGCAGTCGACCCTGGAGCGGGTCGATATTCTCTTAACCATAGGTGAAGATGGTCCCCGCATTGGTCAGTTGTTTAACGGTTCACGGCAGGTAAAAAGTTTACAGCAGGCCGTGGAGCTAGCGGCATCTTTAGTGCAAACCGGCGACATGGTGCTGTTATCGCCTGCGTGCGCGAGCTTCGATCAGTTTCAGAACTTCGAGCATCGGGGCGACAGTTTCCGTCATGCAGTGGAGGCGCTTTATGTCAACAGTGCGTGAAGAACAGTTAAATCTTGAGATACCGGCTTCCGATGTCGGTAGTCGTTGGCAAAAGCTGATTAACTGGTTTCAACCAAAAGCCAGTCAGCCACTGTACGACCGTATGCTGTTTACCCTGGCAATGGCGTTGCTGGCTTTTGGCTTTGTTATGGTCACGTCTGCGTCTTTACCTACGGCAGACCGGTTAACGGGGAATCCGTTCCATTTTGCCATTCGTCACGGCATTTATATTCTGATTAGTTTAGCCGTTATGCTGGCGACTTTACGGGTACCGGCGAATAGTTGGAATCAACAGAGCGGTAAGTTGTTGTTGCTCGGCTTGATTATGCTGTTAATGGTTTTAGTTGTGGGATATGAAGTTAACGGTGCACAACGCTGGATAAAAGTCGGGCCAATTACTTTTCAGGCGGCAGAGGTCGCTAAACTTTTCTTCTGTATTTATATGGCCAGTTATTTGTCCCGCAGGGAAGACGAAGTCAGAGAAGCGACTAAAGGCTTTATAAAACCTCTGGCGCTGTTGTTTATTGCTGCAGTGCTTTTATTAATGCAGCCGGATTTCGGAACCGTGGTTGTCTTGTCGGCAACAACCGTCGCCATGCTGTTTTTAGCTGGCGCTAGATTGTGGCAGTTTTTTGCTGTGTTCATTACCTGCGTACTGGCATTAATTTTACTGATCATCGTTGAGCCTTACCGGATGCAGCGTCTGCTCACCTTCCTGGAACCGGAGAAGGACCCATTCGGTGCCGGATATCAGTTAATGCAGTCGCTTATTGCCTTTGGGCAAGGCCACTTTAGCGGCGCCGGTTTGGGTAATAGCATTCAAAAATTACAATACCTACCCGAAGCACATACTGACTTTATTATGGCTGTTGTTGCCGAGGAACTAGGTTTTCTTGGCGTGCTGGCGGTTATTGCAACCGTATTAATGTTGGTATGGCGAGCTTTAATTATTGGCCGTCGCTGCTTAATGCAGGAGCAACGTTACGGCGGTTATCTGGCTTATGGTATCGGTATTTGGTTTAGTATCCAGGCCTTTGTGAATATCGGTGTTGCGTCCGGTGCATTACCAACTAAGGGGCTGACACTGCCTTTAGTGAGCTACGGTGGTAACAGCCTGATCATATCGGCTCTGGCCGTTGGGCTGTTGTTACGCATAGACCATGAACGTCGGATGCTGGGTCGCAAAGTGGCACCGCGCGGAGGTGCCGAATGAACAAAGTTTTGATAGCAGCAGCCGGCACCGGTGGTCATATTTTTCCGGCCTTAGCCGTAGCAGAACAAATGCGCGACAACGGCTGGCAAGTTGACTGGCTGGGTACGCAGGAAGGTCGTTTAGAAAGTCGGGTGATTCCGGCAGCTAACTTCCCTTTACACAGCATTAGCATGACTGGAGTTCGCGGTCATGGGCTGAAAAGAAAGCTGTTCATGCCATTCACTTTGGCGAAAGCCGTGCTGCAATGTCGACGCTTGCTGAAAACACTACAGCCACAGGTAGTGGCAACCTTTGGCGGCTATGTCTGCGCGCCAATGGGGTTAGCTGCGAAACTGCTGGGCATCCCCTTAGTGGTGCACGAACAAAATGCCATACCGGGCATGACTACCCGGTTGTTAGCCCCCAGAGCAAACAAAGTTATGTTGGGGCTACCGGTTGCCCTCCCGCAATGGCAGCAGTATCCGGTTGTTGGTAACCCTCTGCGCAAGGGGTTATTGGCACAAGCGGCTGAACAGACAGAAAAATCAAATACAGACGGAGCCTTGAATATATTGGTGGTTGGCGGAAGTTTAGGTGCGCAGGTATTGAACGAAGCCGTGCCGGAAGCCGTCAAAGCATTAGAAGGTGTTGAACTTAATGTCCTGCACCAGTGTGGTGCTGAGCGTGAGGCAACAACTGAAAAGGCTTACTTAGGTGCATCAGTGCTTAAAACGCTGAAAGTCACCGAATTTATTGAAGATATGGGCGACGCTTTTAAAAATGCTGATTTGGTTATTTGTCGCGCTGGCGCATTAACCATATCTGAGTTGGCGGTAATGGGCGTAGCGTCCATTCTGGTGCCATTGCCACATGCTGTGGATGACCACCAAAGCGCCAATGCGAAAGTTTTAGAAAGCCGTGGTGCGGCAGTTTTATTGCCGCAAACTGAAGTAGTGGAAGGCGCATTGAAACAACAGTTAAAACGTTTATTGCATGACAGACAACAACTGTGGACAATGGCGCGTTTCGCTCGCCAGTGTGCGATGCCAGAGGCAACGCAACGACTGGTGAATGAATGTATGGAATATAGACAGAGCGATGACTAGCATGACCGCAACCAACGCACAGCCATTTACTATTGTGAACGTCCCGGAAATGCGCCGGGTACAGCGAATCCATTTCGTTGGTATCGGCGGTGCGGGTATGGCCGGTATTGCAGAAGTTCTGTTAAATCAGGGGTATCAGATTTCGGGTTCGGATATTGCCGAAAACGCCAATACCGAACGGTTGCGCTGTCTCGGAGCCACTGTGGTTCTCGGACATATGGCCAACAATATCGAAGGCGCCAGTGTGGTTGTGGTATCCAGTGCAATAAAAGCGGATAACGCTGAGCTGGTAGCTGCTCACCAGCTGCGGGTGCCGGTAGTACGTCGTGCAGAAATGCTGGCCGAGCTTATGCGTTTTCGCCATGGTATTGCGGTAGCCGGTACACACGGAAAAACAACGACCACGTCATTGGTTGCGAGTATTTTTGCCGAAGCCGGTCGTGACCCAACTTTTGTTATTGGTGGTTTGCTCAATAGTGCTGGTTCGAATGCTCGTTTAGGTAACAGTAAGTATCTCATTGCCGAAGCAGATGAAAGCGATGCGTCGTTTCTGCATTTACAACCGATGGTTGCGATAGTGACGAACATCGAAGCAGACCATATGGACACCTACGAAGGTGATTTCAATAAGCTGCTGGACACCTATGTTGAATTTTTGCATAACCTGCCGTTTTACGGTTTAGCTGTTATGTGTGTCGATGACCCTGTCGTATCTGATTTAATACCACGACTCGGCCGTCAGACCATGACCTACGGCTTTAGCGAAGCCGCTGATGTACGAGCAATAGATTATAAACAAACCGCCAGTGAGAGCTGCTTTACTATTTTACGCAAAGGGCTGAAACCACTTGACGTGTGTCTTAATCTGCCGGGTAAGCACAATGTGTTGAATGCACTGGCCGCAGTAGCTGTAGCAACAGATGAAGGAATTAACGACGAAGCCATTAAGTCAGCACTGAACAAATTTGAAGGTATCGGCCGTCGTTTTCAGCATTACGGTAACTTTGCCATCTCAGATAAAGACTCGAATAAAGAGCCGGGTGAAGTGATGCTGGTTGATGATTATGGTCACCATCCTTCAGAAGTTGCGGCCACGATTCAGGCCGCGCGGGAAGGCTGGCCGGAGCGTCGTTTGGTAATGGCATTTCAACCGCACCGTTACTCACGCACACGAGATTTGTATGAAGACTTCGTTAACGTGCTGTCGCAGGTTGACGTATTACTGATGTTGGAAGTTTACAGTGCCGGGGAAACTCCGGTAAGCGGCGCAGACAGCCGTTCATTATGTCGTTCAATACGCCAGCGCGGGCAGATAGACCCGGTTTATGTGGCAACCGTGGATGATATGCCGGAAGTTCTTGAATCGGTGCTTGCTCCGGGAGACTTGCTGTTAACGCAGGGCGCTGGAAATATCGGCGCATTGGCCAAGCGAATTGCAACTGAGGTGTTGAGTCATGAAAGCTAATGCCTTTGGTAAAGTGGCCGTCATGCTGGGCGGTACGTCGGCTGAGCGCGATGTTTCGCTGAAATCCGGAATGGCGGTATTAAAAGGCTTGGTTGCGAAAGGCATCGATGCACACGCATTTGACCCGGCGGCGCATAGCTTGCAGGAGCTTGTGGAGCAAAAGTTTGATCGCGTATTTATCGCTTTGCATGGCCGCGGCGGTGAAGATGGCAGCATGCAGGGGGCGTTGCAAATACTGGAAATGCCATACACCGGCAGTGATGTTCTGGGCTGTGCGCTGGGTATGGATAAAGTGCGTTGTAAACAAATTTGGCATTCAGTGGGTCTGCCAACCGCCAATTGGCGGGTGGTAACGCAAGCTGAAATAGAGCAAGTGAACGTGGAAGCTATGTTGCAGGAGCTCGGTGGCCGGGTGATTGTAAAACCAGCACGTGAAGGCTCCTCTATAGGTATGAGCATTGCCGATAACGGGCGAAGCCTGGCTTTAGCCTTGCAGCATGCGGCTGAGTTTGACGACGACCTTTTGGTCGAACAGTGGGTTGAAGGTGCGGAATATACCATTGGCATACTGGAAGGTAAGGCATTACCGGTTATTCGACTGCAAACGCCACATGAGTTTTATGATTTTGAAGCTAAGTATCAGGCAAATGATACCCAGTATCACTGCCCTGCAGGGCTAAGTGACGATGACGAAGCAAGTTTGCGAACCTTGGCTGAACGCGCTTTCGCGGCCATAGGAGGTAGTGGCTGGGGACGCATCGATGTGATGCGCAATAACGCGGGTGAGTGGTTTTTGTTAGAGGCCAATACGGTACCGGGAATGACAGAAAAAAGCCTGGTACCTATGGCGGCAAAAGTTGCTGGTTTACAGTTTAATGACTTAGTGGAGCGCATTTTAGCGCAAACGCTGGAGCGCTAACGATGGCTGCTGAACAGCGCCTGCGCTCAGTCAACTTTTGGTCAGGTGTGGTGGTGTTATGCCTGACTATTGCGGGGGCACTGGTTGGTATCTATCAGTTAAACGAAGTGCTGACAGACGAACAGCAAGTACCGCTGGCTGAATTAAGTGTTCAAGGCGAGTTGCATTATACCGCCAGCGAAGAGGTTAGGCAGGCATTGACAGCAGAGCCGTTAGGAAGCTTTTTTACGGCCGATGTGGATGATTTAAGGCGTCGGGTAGAGCAGTTGCCGTGGGTGCAAAAGGTTTCTATTCGCAAGGTTTGGCCGGATAAGTTGTCGGTTTATGTGACGGAGCACAAACCCGTGGCCATGTGGAACGGTGATCGGCTTATCAATCAGCATCAGGAAGTTTTCCGGGCTGATATAACGAGAGCTGACAGCAGTTTGCCACAGTTGTTCGGTCCGGAGAACGCGGTGAAAGAGACCTGGAAGGAATTTAACCGGGTACAGCAAATGCTGGAGGTTAATGGCTTTCAGATAAGAGCGTTGAGATTAACCGAACGCTTTGCTGTCAACGTGGTTTTGGCACAGGGAATTGAGATTAAATTGGGGCGCGAAGCCACATTAGAGAGAATTAAGCGGTTTATCGATGTGTTTCCCAGCATCGTTGAGCACGAAAAAAGTAAAAACAACGAAATCGATACTGTGGATTTACGATATGACACCGGGGCTGCAGTGGCCTGGCGTGAAGCAAAAAGTGAGAGTTAGACGGTTATGTCGAAAACATCGGAACACAATATGGTTGTAGGTCTGGATATAGGCACCAGCAAAGTGACTGCACTTATAGGTGAGTTATTACCTGATAATGAGATCAGTGTTGTTGGCGTTGGCACGGCTACGTCGCGTGGCATGGACAAAGGTGGTGTGAATGACCTTAATCTGGTTGTGCAATCGGTACAGCGTGCTGTGGATGAAGCCGAATTAATGGCTGATTGCCGCGTGGCATCGGTGTATTTGAACATTTCCGGACGTCATATTTCCTGTCAGAACGAAAGTGGCATGGTACCGATTAACGAAGCTGAAGTGACTCAGGATGATGTCGACAGCGTGATTCACGCCGCGCAGTCAGTGCCTATTGCAAAGGAACGTCGTATTTTACACGTCTTGCCGCAGGAGTACGTCATTGACTCACAGGAAAGTATCCGCAGCCCAATAGGCATGTCCGGTGTCCGTATGGAGTCGAAAGTGCACATTATTACCTGTGCCAACGATATGGCGAAGAATATTATAAAAGCGGTTGAGCGTTGCGGACTGTCGGTGGATAAACTGATTTTCTCGGCGTTAGCATCAAGTATATCGGTATTAACCGATGACGAAAAAGATTTAGGCGTGGCGCTGGTCGATTTAGGCGGCGGCACCATTGATATTTGTATATACGCGGGCGGGGTATTGCGCCATACAGCGGTGATTCCGGCGGCAGGCAATCAAGTCACCAGTGACATTGCCAAGATATTCCGTACGCCGACCAACCACGCAGAAGAAATTAAGACCAAGCACGCGTGTGCACTGCGACAAATGGTCAGCATGGAAGACACCATTGAGGTGCCTTCGGTGGGAGGTCGCCCGTCGCGGGTAATGTCGCGTCATACGCTGGCCGAAGTCGTCGAGCCGCGTTATCAGGAATTGTTTGAGCTGGTCAGGGATGAAATTCAGCAAAGTGGTTTAGACGAGCAAATTGCAGCCGGAGTAGTTATTACCGGCGGTAGCGCCAAAATGGAAGGTTGTGTTGATTTTGCCGAAGAAATTTTTCAAATGCCGGTTCGTATCGGCGTTCCTCTGGGCATGAAAGGCCTACGAGATTACGTCGAAGATCCGGTTTATGCCACAGCGGTGGGACTGTTACGGTATGGGCAGGAAGATGCCGCTGTGTCACAAAAAGAAAGCTCTAAAACTGACGTGATCGGACTCTGGCAAAAAGTGCAGAGTTGGTTCAAAGGTGAGTTTTAACTTGGGGTAGCACGTTAAAAGCAGGTAGGGAGAATTATTATGTTCGAACTGATGGACAATTATGAAAGCGAAGCCGTCATTAAGGTGATTGGCGTCGGTGGTGGTGGCGGAAACGCTGTCCAGCACATGGTGAAAGAATCAATTGAAGGTGTGCAGTTTATTGCAGCCAATACCGATGCGCAGGCTCTGCGTAATCATACGGCAGATGTCACCATTCAATTAGGGCAGGACATCACTAAAGGTCTTGGCGCTGGCGCCAACCCGGAAGTGGGTCGTCAGTCGGCAGAAGAGGACCGCGAGAATATCCGAGTCCACTTAGAAGGTGCCGATATGGTCTTTATTGCAGCTGGCATGGGCGGCGGTACCGGAACTGGTGCGGCACCTGTGGTTGCTGAAGTTGCCAAAGAACTGGGTATTCTGACCGTTGCGGTTGTGACCAAGCCTTTCCCGTTTGAAGGGAAAAAGCGTATGGCCGTCGCCGATGAAGGCATTAACGCACTGGCGCAAAGCGTCGACTCGTTAATTACTATACCAAACGAGAAGTTGCTAAAAGTTATGGGCCGTGGAACCAGCTTGCTGGACGCCTTTAGTGCTGCAAACAACGTATTGTTGGGCGCGGTTCAGGGTATTGCTGAGCTCATTACTCGTCCGGGTCTTATTAACGTCGACTTTGCTGACGTTCGCGCGGTCATGAAAGAGATGGGTACCGCCATGATGGGTACCGGTGTTGCCAGCGGTGAAGATCGTGCGCAGGAAGCCGCGGAGATGGCCATTAACAGCCCGTTACTGGAAGACATCGACTTGTCTGGTGCTCGTGGCGTTCTGATTAACGTGACCGCCGGCATGGACATGAGTATTGAAGAACTGGACACCGTAGGTAATACGGTTAAAGCCTTTGCTTCAGATAACGCAACGGTGATCGTGGGTACGGTTATCGATACTGAAATGTCTGACGAGTTGCGCGTAACTGTTGTTGCTACAGGTATTGGCGCGGAACGTAAGCCCGATATCTCTTTGGTGAATAATACTAACCAGACAACGGCCAAGCGTGAACCGCAACCGGCTTACCGTAGTAATGATATAGACCGCGGCGGTGCAGCACCTCGTTATGAGGAGCAGGAAGAGCTGCAACCGGAAGCAAAAGCGGAACCAAAACGTCAGCCTGCTGCCAAAGCTAAACAGGATAAAGAACTCGATTACCTGGATATTCCGGCTTTTTTGCGAAAACAGGTCGACTAAATTGACGTAACGCTTGATAAGTATGCGTAAAATTTGATCGAACCATGACAAATGTCGTATAATATGCGGCCGCTTTGGCTTTAGCCATGGCGAACCGAATATAAAGGTAGGTGAACAAGTACCATGATTAAGCAACGTACATTACAGCAAGCGATATCAACCACTGGTGTTGGGCTGCACAAAGGCAATAAAGTAAACCTTACTTTACGCCCTGCGCCGGCCAATACCGGTTTGATATTCCGTCGTGTGGACCTTGATCCTGTGGTGGATATTCCAGCACGGGCCGACTGGGTGCGTGATACGCAGCTGTGTACCTGTCTTATCAATGAGGAAAACGTTCGCGTTTCTACCGTCGAGCATTTGCTCGCTGCGCTGGCCGGCGTTGGAATTGATAATGCGATTATCGAAGTCGATTCGCATGAAATTCCAATTATGGACGGCAGCTCGCACCCGTTTGTTTACCTGCTACAAAGCGCGGGCATTGAAGAGCAGTCAGCAGCGAAGAAGTTCATCCGGATCAAACAGCCGGTACGTGTCGAAGACGGTGATAAGTGGGCGGAACTGCTACCCCACGATGGTTTCCGTATCGACTTTGCTATCGACTTTGAACACCCGGCTATCGCAGACACAGGCCAGACCGTCAGTATCGACTTTAGCGCTAATGCTTTTATCAAAGAAATTAGCCGTGCTCGTACCTTTGGCTTTATGAAAGACATTGAATATTTACGGGAAAATAACCTGGCATTAGGCGGCAGTTTTGATAACGCTGTTGTGCTGGATGAATTCCGCATTCTGAATAGTGACGGTTTGCGTTACGACGATGAATTCGTAAAACACAAAATGTTGGATGCTATTGGTGATTTGTACATGGGTGGCCACAGTATTTTAGGTCACCTGCGTGCTTACAAGTCAGGGCATGCGCTGAATAATCAGCTATTACAGGCTTTGTTAGCGCAGCAGTCAGCATGGGAGTTTGTGACCTTTGACGAAGAGCAGGCTACTGCGCCTATCGCTTTTTGGTCACCAGCAACCACGACAGCTTAATCTTTATCGTTGGCGGTAAACTTTGCCGCCAACGCTTTTAATTCCGACTTCAACGGCTCATCACACCCCTCAGCCATTGTCAGTAGGCGTTCTGCGCTGCTCGAACCTTTCTGATTTTTAATACTTTTCTCAAAACTGTTCATTGACGGAGACACCTTAATTGAAAGGCTCTGTACCGGGACCGTCGCATTGTGGCGAAAATGCGTTATAATGGCCGCTTGCTGAAGTTTTAGCCTGGTTGCCCAGCTACCGTTATCCACCTGAATGATCATTTGACCATCGCGGATATTCAGCAATTGGCAGTGTTGACTGGTATTTTTATCAACGCATTGTTGAAACAATTGTTGCCAATGCGAAAGTTGGGCGGCAAACTGTGCATAATGTCGTAATGTTGACGACAAGGTTTTTTGACCTGAACGAAGCCATTCTGATGGTGTTTTCGGATGTCGTGACATAATTGCGTAGTAGGCAAATATTAAGAGAGTTCGGATGAGTTTATCAGTCTTTTATCGAGGCTCCAAAATACGTTTTCGTATTCGGTTAAGTCGACGTCGATTTTTTTCCTTTGTCGGTATTGCTGCCTTTATTGGCCTTGCTAGCTGGCAGCCATGGCAGTATCAGGGTATTGACCCTGCGGTGGCACAGAACAAAATCACGGAAGAGCAGAAAAAGCTTGTTTTACAAGAGCAGGCACTAAAAGAGTTAAAAGAAGATACTCAAAAGCGTCTGGGTGCTATGACCATTTATCTGGGCGAGTTAAGAGCTCAAATGCGTCGTCTGGACGCCTTAGGTGAGCGTTTAGCTGGTGTCGCTAATCTCGACAATGGTGAGTTTAACTTTAATCAGGAACTTCCCATTGGTGGGCCGGAACTAGAAGTTGCTGAACTTCCTCACAGCTCTGGTAAGGATGTCCTCACTGAAATTGAAGATATGCTGTCGCAGATCTCTGACAAACAAAAACAGCTATCGCTACTTGAATCTGTGATGATGAATCACCAACTTAATAATGATGCGTATATTGCAGGCCGTCCAATTTCAGATGGTTGGTTGTCTTCGCAATATGGAGTTCGTAAGGACCCTTTCAATGGCACACCCGCTATGCATAAAGGGTTAGATTTTGCCAGTTATAACGAAGACGTTAAGGTTATTGCTACCGGAGCCGGTGTTGTCACCTGGGCCGGCGACAGATACGGTTACGGCACCTTAGTCGAAATTGACCACGGTGGTGGCTTAAAAACCCGTTATGGTCATAACGACGAGTTAACAGTTTCAGTAGGGGATGTTGTTACCCGCGGTCAGCAAATTGCGAAAATGGGCAGCAGTGGTCGGTCGACCGGACCACATGTTCATTACGAAGTTTTGCGTAATGGCCGTCAAATTGACCCTAATCAGTTTGTGTATCGTAAAGCTGACTCAAAATAACTCGGTAATTAATTAGAACGTAGGCGGTACTTTAGGTACCGCTTTTGTTGTTCAGGAAAGTAACACAGGATAAATCAATCTCATGCTAGGCAGTCTGTTTCGAAAAGTATTTGGTAGTCGCAACGATCGCATTCTCAAAACTATGAAGAAAGACGTTGAGCGAATTAATTTGCTGGAACCCGAGTTTGAAGCGTTAAGTGATGCCGAGCTAAAAGAGAAAACCGCTGAATTTCGCAAGCGTCTGAACGATGGTGAGCGCATAGAGAAAATTTTACCCGAAGCCTTTGCTACTGTTCGTGAAGCCAGCAGACGTGTTTTCGGGATGCGTCACTTCGATGTACAGCTTATTGGCGGTATGGTACTGAACGATAACCGCATAGCAGAAATGAAAACGGGTGAAGGTAAAACGCTGACAGCGACCTTGCCTGCTTATTTGAATGCGTTACCGGGTAAAGGTGTTCACATTATTACGGTGAACGATTATCTGGCCAAGCGTGATGCTGAATTCAACCAACCATTATTTGACTTCCTTGGGTTGACCGTAGCGTTCAACATTCCGGGCATGGCGCCTGAAGACAAGAAAGCAGCTTATCAGGCCGACATTACTTACGGTACCAATAACGAGTTTGGTTTTGATTACCTGCGCGACAATATGGCCTTTGCGCCACAGGACAGAGTTCAGCGCGAATTAAACTACGCTTTGGTCGATGAAGTCGACTCAATTCTGATTGATGAAGCCCGTACGCCGCTGATTATTTCCGGTCCGGCTGAAGACAGTTCAGAAATGTACCGCAAAATGAATGAGCTGGTTCCACACTTGGTTCGTCAGGAAAAAGAAGACACTGAAGAAGAACAAGGCGACGGCGACTTTACCATTGATGAAAAAGCCAAGCAGCTGCATCTTACCGAACACGGTCAGGAACACATTGAAGAGCTGCTGAAAGAGAAAGGCATGCTGGACGCTGATGATTCGCTATACTCAGCCGCTAATATCAGTTTACTGCACCATATCAATGCTGCTTTACGCGCTCATCATCTATTTCAAAAAGATGTGGATTACATCATCAAAGACGACAAGGTTGTCATTGTTGATGAACATACAGGACGTACAATGGAAGGTCGCCGTTGGTCTGAAGGTCTGCATCAGGCAGTAGAAGCCAAAGAAGGCGTGCCAATTCAGAACGAAAACCAGACATTGGCATCTATTACCTTCCAGAATTATTTCCGTCTATACAACAAGCTAGCCGGTATGACCGGTACAGCCGATACTGAAGCCTTCGAGTTCCAGTCTATTTATGGTCTGGAGACCATTGTACTGCCAACCAACAAACCAATGGTTCGTGATGACAGAGCCGATCTTATTTATCTGACCACACTGGAAAAATACGAAGCTATAGCCGAAGACATTGAAGAGTGTCGTAAGCAGAAGCGCCCGGTGCTGGTGGGTACGGTTTCTATTGAAAACTCTGAGCTTTTGTCACAGTTGCTGAAGAAAAAGAAAATTCCTCATGCGGTACTGAACGCTAAATTCCACGAACACGAAGCAGACATTATTGCTCAGGCAGGCCGTCCGGGAACGGTAACCATTGCGACCAACATGGCCGGTCGTGGTACCGATATTGTTCTGGGCGGAAGCTGGATGGCAGAAGTTGAAAAGCTGGAAGAACCATCTAACGACAAAATCGAGAAAATAAAGCAAGACTGGCAGAAACTGCATGATGCCGTAATTGAGGCTGGCGGTTTGCACATTATTGGTACTGAGCGCCATGAGTCGCGTCGTATCGATAACCAGTTACGCGGTCGTGCTGGTCGTCAGGGTGACCCGGGTTCATCGCGTTTCTATTTGTCGCTGGAAGATCCACTTATGCGGATTTTCGCTTCAGACCGCATTGGAACTATGATGAAGCGTCTGGGTATGAAAGAAGGCGAAGCCATTGAACACCCTTGGGTAACGCGAGCTATTGAAAATGCGCAACGTAAGGTGGAAGGACGTAACTTTGATGTCCGTAAACAATTGCTTGAGTATGACGATGTAGCCAACGATCAGCGTAGTGTTGTCTATGACCAGCGTAATGAATTGCTGGACGAAGGTGATATCTCTGAAACCATCGTTGCGATACGTGACGACGTGATAAATTCAGTGATCAGCGAGTACGTTCCGCCTCAGTCTCTGGCTGAGCTCTGGGACTTAAAGGGTTTGGAAGAGCGTCTGCGTGGCGATTTCCACATCGAGCTGCCATTACAGCAATGGCTGGACGAAGAAGATCATTTCCATGAGGAAGTGTTGCGCGAGCGAGTACTGGAAGAGCTGGTTAAAGCTTACCAGGAAAAAGAAGAGATGGTGGGGCCTGAAGTGCTGCGCCGCTTCGAAAAATCCATCATGTTGCAAAGCCTTGACCAGCACTGGAAAGAACACTTAGCAGCAATGGATCATCTGCGTCAGGGTATTCACCTGCGTGGTTATGCTCAGAAAAACCCGAAACAAGAATACAAAAAAGAGGCTTTTGAACTCTTTACCGAGATGCTGGAAGCCCTGAAACTCGACGTTGTGACTATTCTGAGCAAGGTGAAAGTACGAGCTCAGGAAGATGTGGACGCAGTAGATGAACAACGTAAAGCAGCCGATAGCGCGCCACGTGAGTTCCGCCATGAGCAAAGTGGCCCGGCAGCTGAAGAGCCTCAGAAAAACACTGATAATGCTCAGGGACAACCGGTTCGTAAAGGCGCAAAAGTGGGTCGTAACGAGCCATGCCCTTGTGGGTCAGGCAAAAAATATAAACATTGTCACGGTAAACTATAGGTTTTTATGGAGACCCAAAAATCGCCTGCTGTCCATGTGGCAGTAGGCGTGATTGAAAATGAACAGGGCGAAATTTTTATCGCTCAACGTCATCCTGAACAACATCAGGGTGGTAAGTGGGAATTCCCCGGCGGTAAAGTCGAAGCTGGCGAGAATGTTCAACAAGCATTGCAGCGCGAACTAAAAGAAGAGTGCGGTATTGATGTGACCGACATGGCTCCATTAACCGTCATAGAGCATCAGTACAAAGATAAGCGAGTTTTACTCGATGTCTGGTGGGTGCTTTCATACAGCGGTGAAGCGCGTCAGTTAGAAGGTCAGGACTGGTGTTGGGTTGATAAAAACCAGCTGGATGCATTCCAGTTTCCGGAAGCTAATCAACCCATTGTCGAATGCATTATGCAGTCATTGAACGCTTATTAGTACAGCAACTCGTACTCTAATGGCTACTACCTGAACTAATAATCTGATTCTTCGTTGTTATAGTCGTCGTTAGCTATGACAACTGGCTCGCCCGGGATGCTTTTTTCCTCGTTTGCCCATTCACCTAAATCAATCAGCTTGCATCGCTCACTGCAAAAAGGTCTGGCAGGGGATTTTTCTGACCACTCTACCTTAGTCTGGCAGGTTGGGCAGTTAACACTAATACTCATGGACTACACCTTGCGAGTTCAAATTCAATATCGTGCAGGGATGTTTCTTTGCTCTCCCCGGGTAAGGGCATGAATCGTACCGTAAATCGCTGCCGATGCCCACTGATCACCGGATAAATCTTGGCAGAGCGGGGGACCTTAATTCGCAGCATAGCAAGCAGTTGCTCTGAACTTTCCTGCAGGAAGCCATTTTGCAATTGTATTGGCGCAAAAACGGATTGCTCGCGTAATAATGTCAGTTTTAAGGTAATAGCCAGTTCAACAAGAGCCAGTGTCTGACTCCAGCGTTCGCATTGTTGCTGCTTTTCTTCAGCAGACTGACTTAACCATAAATGTAGCTGAGGTAATTCAAATAAGCCGCTCATGCCCGGCTGGCTGAATCGCTGGCGTATACTCGTTAGCAGTGCATCGTCTTTGAGTTGGCGCAAGTACTTTGGAATATCCTGAAGCGTGTTGATGCAATGCTCAATTTCACTAATGGTTCTTTGCAATGCGTCACGGTCTACGTCGGGGTGTTCTTCCCATTTTTGTAAACGCTGTTTGTCGAGCTCTAAGTCTTTTGTCAGTTCGGTACGGATGTCACAGCGCTCAAGTAGTTCGGTGACAGCAAACAAGGCATTAAAAAAGGGTTCAGCCTGTTCATCAAAACAGACTCGGCTGGCTTTTAACTGTTCGAAGCCATGTTCTAAACGCAAATAAGTTCGCATACGCTCCTGAAGCGGATATTCATAGAGAATGTTGTCGTTATCAGTAGATGTCATGCGATTGCCGATTGTTGAACTCTGTTGCTATGATAGCGGATTACTCTTCCTGTGCAACGGTTGCCGCAAGATAGCGCTGATGCAATTGGTTAACTTGCCGACGTAATTGGTCGATACTGCTCTCGTTATTCAGAATATCATCCGCTTTGCGAAGTCGTGCCTTACGACTCAGCTGAGCTTTCATTATTGCCTCAACTTCTTCTTTTGGACTCTCGTCGCGCTGAATGGTTCTTTGCAGTTGCAATTCTTCCGGAACATCCACGACTAATACCCGCTGGCAGTACTTATCTAAATTATTTTCCAGTAACAGCGGCGCTGATAAAATTACATAGGGTGAGCTGGCCTGTTCCAGTTGAGTCAGAATTTCCTCGCGTATGGCTGGGTGTAACAAGCTGTTCAACCAGTCTTTTTCTGCAGGGTCAGAGAATACTTTTTGGCGTAGCGCTTTGCGATCAAGCTCGCCTTTGTCGGTTAGCAGATCTCGACCGAAATGTTCTGCAATTGCTCGCAGGCAGGGGGTGCCCGGCATTACCACCTGACGGGACACAATATCGGCATCGATCACGGTTATGCCCAATTTTTCAAACTCAGCTGTGGCTGCCGACTTTCCGCTACCGATACCACCGGTTACACCAACTACATAGGTCATACTCAAGTTCCCCCTAACCAATGCCAGTAGCTGAACAACAGCTCCATACCATAGAAATAACTCAGCAGGCCTCCGCCGATTAGAAAAGGCCCAAAAGGTATGGGTTGAGAGCGGCTTTGCCGGCGTAACATAATCAGGCCTATTACGGCTCCGCAAACCGAGCTGGCAAGAATTGTGACCGGCAACAGAGTCGCGCCGGTAAAAGCGGTGATAGCTGCCAGCAGTTTAAAGTCACCATAGCCCATACCTTCTTTGCCGGTGATAAGCTTATAGGCCCAGAACACGCTCCAAAGGCTAAGATAACCCGCTGCGGCACCAATAATTGCGGAGGTTGGAGTCATGTCACTTAAGTCAGAGATAGACCAGAGCAAAGCCACCCAGAGTAAAGGGTAAGTGAGCTGATCGGGCAGTAACTGATGACGCCAGTCAATGACGAACAGGCAAATTAATAACGAAAAGACCGTAGCATATACCAGCGCTGGCAGAGTGAAGCCGAAATACCAGCCTATTATGCCAAACGCCAGGCAACTGATAATTTCAACCAGCCAGTAGGTAACCGGAATGCGAGTTTGACAATGGCGGCAGCGTGCGCGCAAAACCAGATAACTCAACAGCGGAATATTATCGTACCAGGCAATAGAGGCCTTGCATTCAGGGCAATGGGAACCCGGAAACGCGATGGAAAAGCGGTCCTGTTTGGTTACCGGCGTTCCGTTCATTTCGGCACATTCGCGCTGCCATTGGCGTTCCAGCTGTATTGGTAGCCGGGTGATCACTACATTCAGGAAGCTCCCAATAACAGCTCCCAGCACCAGCGCGACCATCAATGTCGGTATTGATCCGGCAGCAAGCAAGTATTCCATACTTCTATTCCTTAGTTATTGAAACTGCTGCCCCATAGAAAACAGCGGTAAATACATAGCGACCAAAAGAGTGCCTATAATGCCGCCTAAAACGACCATCAGCAAGGGCTCTGCCAGTGCAGTCAGGCGCTCACAATTTTCCTCAAAACGTTGTTGCTTGAAATCGGCAAGTGCGGCGAAGGCATTATCGATTTTACCATTTTGCTCGCCAACTTTAAGAAAACTGAGAGTGCGGGGCTCATTCAGCGCACTGGAACGGAAACTGTCTACCCAACCGTTACCGGACTCTAGTTGCTGATGAATTTGACGCAAGGCTGCTTTATGGGGCAACCAGTTCAGGGACGATTCGGTGCTGAGAATAGCTTGCCGGGTTTCAATACCGGCACGCAGAGCTACTGCCAACCGGTGAAACAGCTGCTGCAGCTTAATATCCTGTAGCAATTGACCAATAACGGGTAATTGAGCAAGTGTGCGTTGGGAGAACAGCGGAGCTTTGTTTTTAACGGTCAAAAGAGTAACTGCCGCAGCTAATATCGCACTGAAAATGACAAATGCCTGCTCTTTCAAAAAAGCTGATGAATTCAGTAAAACGGCAGTGAGCCAGGGTAGTTCGCCTTCGCCAAAAAGCTGAGCAAAGGCAGGCAAAACCCAGCCCATCATCATGAAGCAAACACCAGCTGCCACGAGTAATACAATGACGGGGTAACGCAGCGCTTTGGTTAATTGCTTTTTCAGTTGATGCTGGCGTTTTTCCAGTTCTTGTAACTGCTGTAACGCATCCGCAAGCTGTCCGTTTTGTTCCGCCCAGGCTATGGCATTTATGTCAGCTTTGGGTAACCAGTGTTCATAATAAGTCAGTGCTCGACTGAAAGAGAAGCCATGCTCAATGCTGCGAATACAATCTTCAATTAACCAGCGCAGGCTTCTGGACTTAGTTTCACAAATACTGTGCCGCAGAGCTTCTGAAAGCGGCAGGCCACTCTCCAGTAAACTGGCGGTTTGTTGCAACAGAATGTACCAGAGCGATAATTTAGGCCTAATAAGTTTTCTCTGACGCTTCGATAAGCGTTTTATTTTTGTGCAACGGATATGATGTTGCGATAACAGCTGTTTCGCCTGCAACAGCGAGTCTGCATGAACCAGCCCAGACGCATTGTCAGCCTGCCACTGCCAGCAGTAATCAAGCGTCTTCATAAGTGAAACGCTCCTTTTCCGCAGGGCTGATTAAGCCGCTATCGATATAATGCTGTAGCGCCTGCGAAAAATCCGGAAGCTTCAAATGGCCCAGATAGTGACGCAAATCTTCAATGGAGGCTCGTGAGTTGGTTAATGTCTCAATTAACCCTTCAGTTGTATCCAGCCAGGGCACCACCTCAAATACTGCCTGACGGTTTTTCTCTGTTCGGCTGTGGCTGTCGGCTACAGGCAGTAAACGTTGACTGACAATAAGCTTTAATGAGCTGCGAATATCCAGGGGATTAACGCCCAGAGAGTGCAAACGCTTTAATGTATCCAGGCAGTTGTTGGTATGCAGTGAACTCAGAACTAAATGACCCGTTTGCGCGGCCTGAACTGCAATTTTGGCTGTCTCCGCATCGCGGATTTCGCCAATAAGGATGACATCGGGGTCTTGCCTAAGGAGGGCGCGAAGAATCGATGCGAAGGTCAGCCCCTGGCGCGCATTGACCATCACCTGACTGCAGCCCGGCAGCGGGACCTCTACCGGATCTTCAACACTGCAAACGTTGCTGCGCTCAGTATCCAGCTGGCTCATTGCGCTGTACAAAGTTGAAGTTTTGCCGCTACCTGTCGGTCCGGTCACCAGAATTAACCCCTGCGTCTGGCTTAAACAGCGGGCAAACCAAGCGTACTGCTGTTCCAGCAGCCCGGTTTGCTGTAAGGGGGTAATGTTGTGTGTGGGCTGTAAGCACCGCAGCACCAATTTTTCACCTCCGATAACCGGACAGCAGTTTAATCTGAATTCCAGTTGCGTGTTATCACGGAATTGCACGGACAAGCGTCCGTCCTGCGGTTGACGTTGTTCGGTTAAATCGAGGCTGGCCTGTACTTTAATTCGCGAGTAAACCTGCTGCGCAAACTCTCGCGCTATAAAATCTAAACGGTGCAACTGGCCGGCTTCTCTGCCTCTGACAACAACACCTTGGTTCAGAGGTTGCAGATGCAGGTCAGACAGCCCTTTCTCTGAGCAGTACAACAGCAACTGGTCAACGTATTCGATAGCCGAGTCCTTTGGCAGTTGAATACCGGATCGCTTGCCTTTGCCACGAATGAGCAATACTCTTTTATCGCTGTAAAAGCTCAGTAGTACCGCGTCAACCGGCGCAAACCCGGGTTTTTGCAATAACATGAGCCACTTTTCCCCTTGCGCAAAAGGCAGCAAACCATGTTGTTGTAGGAAAGGGTCGTACTCATTTTCCGACGAACTCGTCGGCCCGGGCAGGTGGGTGAGTGAACAGCAGGCGAAATCAGTCATTAGTAGCTTACCTGTTGTTCACAGTTTTGCACTACTGAGCGCATTTCGCTGTAATCGGAACAGGCAATGTTCCAGTCTAAATGCGTATTCGTGGCGTTGGGTGTCAGTTCAATCTGCAGTGGCTGATTATTAATACTCACCGAGTTGAGAGTTAGGCGCACCGCAGCAGATTCGGTCAGACTGAGGTCGCTGAGCTCATCGGGGAGAGGCGAGGGTAAACCGGGGATGCCTTTATTTCCGGCTTGATTGCATTTATTTAACTGCCCCTCAATTTGCCAGCACAAAGCAATACCCAGCTGTAGTGGCTGAGCATGGGCTAAGGCTTTACTGACTTTGGCCTGCTGGGTGTAATAGGTGTACGACGGAACGGCAATAGCCGAGAGGATGGCAATGATGGCCACCACGACCATCATCTCGATAAGACTAAAACCCTTACCTGGCAAACGAAGAACGGGCAAACGGCGAAAATGTGCTTCCTGCATAATTCAGCTCCCTGTTTAAGAACAGCAGAACTGTGGTTCACCCGGGCGAATTAGTAAATTCTATTTTCCTGTAAGTTATTGGCTATCCACCGCCATTTTCTAGTTATCTTCTGAAATTCTCATTGATAAATCAATTGCCTGGACGTTCTTTGTCAAAGCGCCGGAGGAGATAAAATCAACCCCGGTGGCAGCCAGTTCCGGTAAACGCTCATCGGTAATATTACCCGAAACTTCTAGTTGCGCGCTGTGCCCGGCATTGTCACGGTTTTGCTGCACGGCCTGCTTAATGTCTTCAATACTGAAGTTGTCCAGCATAATCACGTCGGCTTCGGCCTTCAGAGCCTGTCCAAACTCATCCAAATTTTCGACTTCAACTTCCACCGTTTTACCGGGGTTCAGGCGTTTGGCCGTAGCGACAGCCTGAGTAATACCCCCACAGGCAAAAATGTGATTCTCTTTAATCAGGTAGGCATCAAATAAACCAATGCGGTGATTCACACCGCCACCGCAGCGCACCGCGTATTTCTGTGCTAAACGCATACCAGGCAGAGTTTTCCGGGTATCCAGCAGTTGTGTTTTATAACCGTCGAGCAATTTGCTGTAATGATAAGTGGTGGTCGCGGTAGCAGATAGCGTCTGTAAAAAGTTAAGTGCCGTGCGTTCGCCGGTCAGCAAAATGCGGCTGGGGCCCTTTAAGCGGCAGAGTTCCGTATTGGCTTTGACGTTATCGCCGTCTTTTACCAGCCATTCTATTTCTACCTGATTTCCCATTTGGCGAAACACCTGATCAACCCAGGCACAACCACAAATGACAGCGTCTTCTCGGGTAATAATGCTGGCGCGGGACTGGCTTTGTTCCGGAATCAGTTGCGCAGTAATATCTAAACGGGCATCTTCGCCGAATAAATCTTCTTTCAATGCGGCGCGCACACCGTCCTGAATAGCAAGTTGCAGCTCGGGCTGACTCATAGATGGCTTTACCTTTTAACAGACAATACGGATACTAGGGGGCAAACTTTACCGTTTTGTTGAGCCTGTGAAAAGCGACCCGATAAAAAATCATAAAATAACCACTGCGGTGCAGCATCCGTCCCCGCATTACGATGATCGCCCGCAAAGCGCTGAAGTCAGTCTGCTGGTCATTCATTGTATTAGCCTGCCGGAAGGACAATATGGTACACCTTATATTCGCCAGCTGTTTATGGGCGAACTGGAACCCGATGCACACCCGGATTTTGCTATTCTGAACGGACTGAGGGTGTCGGCGCATTGTGTGATCCGCCGCAATGGTACAGTTGAGCAATACGTGCCCTTTGATAAAAGAGCCTGGCACGCGGGTATGTCCCGTTACTGCGGGCGTAGGCGATGTAACGATTTCAGTATAGGCATTGAGCTCGAAGGAACCGACCACAGTGCCTATACTCAACAACAATACGAACAATTAATTGCAGTCACTAAGGCGTTAATCAGCACATATCCTAGGTTAAACCGTCGACGTATTGTCGGCCATCAGGATATCGCCCCGGGTCGTAAAACGGACCCGGGCAGTGAATTTGACTGGCAAACCTATTTAAATGCCTTATAAGGAGTCATGAATGGTCCTCATTGCGTTGCTGATTGCATTAAGCGTTGAGCGTTTGTATCACAGCCCGGCCTTTTTGCACTGGTCGTTTTTTCTGGAACGCTGGCAACACTGGAGTGCGGCACGGCTTACAAACGAAAAGTGGAAAAGTGAGCCTCTGCAACTGGTTCGCCTGCTGGTTCCTGCTTTGGCTGTCGGTTTTCTGGTGGTGTTGCTGGACAACCTGATGGTGACCTTTATTGTCAGTATTTTGTCTTTACTGCTGGCGATGAATTGCGAGCCCGCCCGCAAAAGCTATAAGGCTTATTTAAAGGCCGCAAACCGGGGCGATGAACAACAGGTAAATGAACATCAACACGCATTAACTGAATTTGCCGGGCAGCATCAGCCAAAGCAGTTAAGTGACTCGTTAATCTGGATCAATTACCGGCAATATATTGCGGTAATGTTCTATTTTGTGCTGTTTGGCAGTTTCGGCGCTCTGGTATACGCCAGTCTGCGTTATGCCGAGAAGCAAATAAGCGAACCGGAGTCGACTAAACTCTGGCAGCAATTTATGTGGTTTGCAGACTGGGTTCCGGCTCGCTTAGCTGGATTCGGTTTATTAATTGTCGGGCATTTTTCGCGGGCGTTCCCAGTTTGGGTCAAGCACAGTCTGAACCCGCAGGCCGACCCGGATAAACTGCTTTTTAATGTCGCCAGCAAAGCAGAAGACATCCCTCAGCACCCCGACGACAGAACCGAGCACATCGCTTGCCAGTTGCGCTTAATGCGCCGCCAGCAGATTTTCTGGGTGTGTGTTATTGCCGCCTTAACCTTAACGGGTTGGGTGAATTAGAGGTTGTACCAGCTGAGAAAAATTTGGGCTCAGCCGTTAAATGATTTAGAATAACCGCATCTTTTGGTCTGACCAATTCACCGTTATGCCAGATTTACCCATAAAACAGACGAAGCTTTCCGACACTATCGTGGCGCATCTGGAACAGATGATCGTCGATGGTCGGCTTAGTGCCGGGCAAAAACTGCCGGCAGAGCGTCAACTGGCTCAGCAATTTAATGTTTCACGCCCATCGCTGCGCGAAGCCATTCAAAAATTGGAAGCCAAAGGTGTGGTAGAACGTCGCCAGGGCGGCGGAACTTACGTTGTGAATAGCATCAATGAGCAACTAACAGAGCCACTGTTTGAGCTCTTGGCCAAGCACCCTGAGTCGCAGTTTGATTTGCTTGAGTTCCGTCATGCACTGGAAGGCATCTCGTCCTTTTATGCAGCATTACGAGGCACCGAGGCCGATCTGGATCGGATTTCTGAGAGTATAAAAGACTTAGAGAATAGCCGGGCTAACAGCATCGATGATCAGGTCAATGCAATAGTGGAATTCTATCACCGTATTGCAGAGGCCTCGCACAACGTTATTTTGTTGCATGTCATTCACGGCATGCAGGAATTACTGGCCGAAAATATTAGGCAGAACCTGGAAATACTGGCGGGTCGTGACGACTTGCTGGGAAAACTGAATCAACACCGTCAGCAGCTGGTTAGTGCCATTGTTGCCGGTAAACCGGAGCAAGCGCGGGATGCGTGTCATCAACATTTAGCCTATATTGAACAGACATTGTTAAACTTAGGCAAAGAACAGTCACGCATTCAACGTTCGCTACGACGTTCCTGAATTGATAAAAAGGTAAGGAATAGCTATGAGTGAAGAATTAAACAAAGATGTCGACCAGCAGGAAACTCAAGAGTGGTTAGACGCTCTTGAGGGGGTGCTTGAGGCTGAAGGCCCGGAAAGAGCGCACTATCTGTTAGAGCAACTGGTCGACAAAGCTCGTCGCAATGGCGCTTATTTACCGTATAAGCCAACCACGGCATATCTGAATACCATTCCTGCCAGTCAGGAACCCACTATGCCGGGTAACCAGACGCTGGAATCGCGCATTCGTTCAGCCATTCGCTGGAATGCCGCCATGATGGTGTTGCGTGCATCGCAAAAAGGCGAAGAGTTAGGTGGCCACCTTGCCAGTTTTGCTTCTTCGGCGATGTTATACGATGTTGGCTTTAACCATTTCTTCCGTGCGCCAAATGAAGACGATGGTGGTGACTTCCTGTTTATTCAGGGCCATGTGTCACCCGGTATTTATGGTCGTGCTTTCATTGAAGGACGCTTGACCGAAGAGCAATTGAATAACTTTCGTCAGGAAGTCGACGGTAAAGGCTTACCTTCTTATCCGCACCCGAACTTAATGCCGGACTTTTGGCAGTTCCCGACGGTCTCTATGGGCTTAGGCCCAATTCAGGCTATCTATTTAGCCCGCTTCCTTAAGTACCTGACTGACCGTGGCATTAAAGACTGTTCAAAACAACGTGTTTACTGCTTCTTAGGTGACGGTGAAACCGATGAGCCAGAAAGCTTAGGTGCTATTGGTCTGGCTGCTCGCGAGGAGCTGGACAATCTGACTTTCGTTATTAACTGTAACCTGCAGCGCTTAGACGGGCCGGTACGTGGTAACGGTAAAATCATTCAGGAACTGGAGGGTAACTTCCATGGCGCCGGCTGGGAAGTGATTAAAGTTATCTGGGGGCGCTACTGGGATCCGCTGTTGTACCGCGACACCGAAGGTAAATTGCAGCAGTTAATGGAAGAAACCGTTGACGGTGATTACCAGAACTTTAAAGCCAAAGGTGGCAAGTTCACCCGTGAAAACTTTTTTGGTAAGTACCCTGAAACCGAAGAAATGGTCGCCAACTTGTCTGACGAAGACATCTGGCGCTTAAACCGTGGCGGGCATGACCCGGTAAAAGTCTACTCGGCGTACCATAAAGCCGCTAATACCAAAGGTCGGCCACAGGTTATTTTAGCGAAAACCGTAAAAGGTTATGGCATGGGTGCTGCGGGCGAAGGTAAAAACATTGCCCACCAGGTTAAGAAAATGGATTTAGACGCGGTTAAGCACATGCGTGACCGTTTCAATATCCCGTTTGAAGACAAAGAGCTGGAAGACCTGCCTTACTACAAGTTTGACGACGACAGCGATGAAATGAAGTATTTGAACGAGCGTCGCGAGAAGCTCGGTGGTTATATGCCAGTGCGTCGTCCGGAAAGCGATGTTGAGCTTGAGCTGCCCGCACTGAAAGCTTTTGATGCGGTTCTGAAAGGTTCAGGGGATCGTGAAATTTCCTCAACTATGGCCTTTGTTCGTGTACTGACAGCGCTGCTGAAAGACAAGAAAATTGGTAAACGTATTGTGCCAATTATTCCGGATGAAGCTCGTACCTTTGGTATGGAAGGCTTGTTCCGTCAGGTGGGTATTTATTCGCACCATGGCCAGAAATACACGCCGCAGGATAAAGACCAGGTTGCCTATTATCGTGAAGATAAAAAAGGCCAGGTGATTCAGGAAGGCATCAACGAACTCGGTGCTATGGCGTCCTGGATTGCAGCGGGTACCAGTTACTCGTTAAATAACGAGCCGATGATTCCGTTCTACATTTACTACTCAATGTTCGGTTTCCAGCGAGTCGGTGACTTAGTCTGGGCCGCAGGTGACAGTCAGACCCGCGGCTTCCTGGTCGGAGGTACTGCCGGTCGCACAACGCTTAACGGTGAAGGTCTGCAGCACCAGGACGGACACAGCATGGTTCACTTTGGCACGGTGCCAAACTGCATTAGCTATGATCCGACATACGGTTATGAAATTGCAGTTATCGTGCACGATGGCCTGAAACGCATGTTTGGCGACCAGGAGAATGTTTTCTATTACCTCACTGTAATGAATGAAAACTACCATCAACCAGAAATGCCGGAAGGTGTCGAAGAAGGCATCATCAAAGGTATTTACGAACTGGATAAAGTGAAGGCCAAGAACAAAGCTAAAGGCGATGTTCAGTTGTTAGGCAGTGGTACTATTTTGCAGCAAGTGCGTGAAGCAGCGACAATCTTGTCTGAAGAGTACGACGTGAACTCAACAGTTTACAGCGTAACTTCATTCAATGAGCTGGCGCGCGATGGTCTGGATACTGACCGTTGGAACATGCTGAACCCTGAGAAGAAAGAAAAAGAAGCCTACATTACGCAAGTGATGAAAAAGGCGAAAGGACCGGCAGTAGCAGCAACAGACTACATCAAGCTGTACGCTGATCAGGTTCGCGCCTGGGTACCAACCTCTTACCGGGTATTAGGTACCGACGGCTTTGGACGCTCGGACAGCCGCGCTAACTTGCGTAAGCACTTTGAAGTGAACCCGCACTATATTGTGGTTGCAGCACTGAAAGAACTGGCAGACCAAGGTGATATCGATAAGAAAGTGGTAGCTAAAGCTATCAAAGACTACGATATCGACACTGACAAGCTGAACCCGCGTTTAGCATAAGGAGGTACTGAGATGGCCGATCAAATCGAACTCAAAGTCCCCGACGTGGGCGGCGAAGAAGTAGAAGTCATTGAAATTTTGGTCAGTGAAGGCGATACCGTTGAGCAGGAAGACGGTATCGTTACTGTCGAAAGCGACAAAGCTTCCATGGATATCCCGGCATCTTCAGGCGGTAAAATTACCGAGCTGAAAGTAAAAGTTGGCGATACCATTAGCGAAGGCGACGTGCTGGCAATGATTGAGGCTTCCGGAGGAGCCGACGAATCGGATGAGTCTGACAGCGAAGAGGAAGCTGAAGACAAAACCGACGACAAAGCGGACGAAGAAGCAACCAAAGACAAAGCTGAAGAATCGGAAGATAAACAGGAAGAAGAGAAAGATGAAGACTCTGAACCTGAGAAAAAATCTTCCGGTGGCGGCAGTAAAGTTATCGACGTAGAAGTACCGGATATTGGTGACGAAGAAGATGTCGAAATCATCGAGATTCTGGTCTCTAAAGGCGACTCTGTTTCTGCCGAAGATGGTTTAATTACCCTGGAAACGGACAAGGCGACTATGGATGTGCCTTGCCCTGAAGACGGCGAAATTGAAGAAATGCTGGTGAAGGTCGGCGACAAGGTGTCGCAGGGCTCAGTTATCGCCAAGCTGAAAGTTTCCGGCGGCGCTGATGACTCTGAAGCTGAAGAGAAAGACTCAGCGAAAGAGGAGAAGTCAGAATCTAATAAAGAATCTGATAAAGACTCTGGCAAGAAATCTGAAGACAAAGACCAGAAAAAAGACAGTGGTAGTAGCGTTAAGCCAAGTAGCGAACGCCAGCCTCCGGTGCCTGATCATCCAAGCCAGCGGAGCGATCGTAAAGAAGGCATTCTGCATGCGTCACCTGCGGTACGTCGTGTGGCACGTGAATTCGGTGTCGACTTATCGCAAGTGAAAGGCTCGGGCCCTAAAGACCGCATACTGAAAGAAGACGTTCAGGAGTTTGTTAAATACGAGCTGTCCCGTCCCAAAGCCGTGGCTGGTGCAACAGGCCAGGGCGGCGGTGGATTGCAGGTTATTGACCCGCCTAAGGTCGATTTCAGCAAGTTCGGTGAAGTGGAAGAAGTTCAGTTGTCGCGCATTCAGCGTAAATCTGGACCAAACCTGCACCGTAACTGGGTGACTATCCCTCACGTAACACAGTTCGATGAGGCCGACATTACTGAGCTGGAAAACTTCCGCAAGTCAGAAAACGAAGTGGCTAAGAAGAAAGATCTGGGCTTCAAGATAACGCCGTTAGTGTTTATTTTGAAGGCCTGTGCCAAAGGCCTGCGTGAGTTCCCGACCTTTAATTCGTCCTTATCAGAGTCTGGTGAATCACTGTACATGAAAAAGTACGTGAACATTGGCGTTGCGGTTGATACGCCAAATGGTCTGGTGGTTCCGGTTATTCGTGATGTCGACAAAAAAGGCATTTACGAGCTTTCGGAAGAACTGGTGGAAATTAGTTCGAAGGCGCGTGACGGTAAGTTGAAAGCAACCGATATGCAAGGTGGGTGTTTCTCAATTTCCAGCCTGGGCGGTATTGGTGGTACAGCCTTTACGCCTATCGTGAATGCTCCTGACGTGGCCATTCTCGGGGTCTCTCGTAACGAGATGAAACCGAAATGGAACGGCAAAGAGTTTGAACCACGTCTGACTCTGCCATTATCGTTGTCATACGATCACCGTGTTATTGATGGTGCTGAGGCCGCGCGTTTCACCGCCTATTTAAGTGGTGTACTGGGAGATATCCGCAAATTGGTGCTTTAAGCACCAATTGGGGTAGGAAATACGAAAAAATTCGCGCTACAATAGCGCCACATTTAGCGTTGACTGAGCGCAGCCGGTGGCTCAACTGGCTGTGACAAAAAAGGGGTTAACATGAGCGACAAAATTACAACACAGGTAGTGGTGTTAGGTTCGGGCCCGGGCGGATATTCAGCAGCTTTCCGTGCAGCTGACTTGGGTCTGGATGTTGTTTTGATTGAGCGTTACAGCACCTTAGGCGGTGTTTGCCTGAACGTTGGCTGTATCCCGTCAAAAGCATTGCTGCACATGACCAAGCACATTGAAGAAGCTCAGCACCTGGCAGAAGAAGGTATTGAGTTTGGCGAACCGAAAATCGACCTGGATAAGCTGCGCAAACACAAAGAAAAAGTGGTTGGCCAGTTAACCGGCGGTCTTGGTCAGATGTCAAAAATGCGTAAGGTAAAAGTTGTTAACGGTTACGGCAAATTTACCGGCAGCAACACCATTAAAGTTGAAGGCGACGACGGCGAAACCGAAGTTAAATTCGATAACGCGATTATTGCTGCAGGCTCTCAAGCCATTAAATTGCCGTTCATTCCACATGACGACGACCGCGTATGGGATTCCACCGACGCGCTGGAACTGAAAGAAATTCCTAAGAAAATGTTATTGTTAGGCGGTGGTATCATCGCTCTGGAAATGGGGCAGGTTTACGCATCACTAGGTTCTAAGGTTGATGTGGTTGAAATGACGGACCAACTGGTACCGCCAGCGGATGCCGACATCATCAAGAACTTCAACAAGCAAATCAAAGGCCGTTTTGAGAATATTATGCTCAATACCAAAGCGACCAATGTTGAAGCGAAAAAAGACGGTGTGTATGTGACCTTTGAAGGTGATAAAGCGCCAAAAGATCCAGTCAAGTACGACGCTGTACTGGTTGCTGTAGGCCGCGCACCAAACGGTAATAAAATTGACGCAGACAAAGCTGGCGTTAATGTCGACGACCGTGGCTTTATCAAAGTTGATAGCCAAATGCGCACCAATGTTGACCATATCTTTGCCATTGGCGATGTTGTTGGCCAACCCATGTTGGCGCACAAAGCGGTACATGAGTCGCACGTGGCGGCAGAAGTGATATCCGGTAAGAAGCACTTCTTCGAACCTAAAGTCATTCCTTCTATCATGTACACTAACCCGGAAGTTGCTTGGGCAGGTGTTACTGAGAAAGAAGCGAAAGAGCAGGGCATCGAATATGATGCAGTGACTTTCCCCTGGTCAGCTTCAGGCCGCGCTATCGCTTCAAACGCACAGCAAGGCATGACCAAGCTCATCTTTGATAAGAACAACCGTATTATTGGTGGTTCTATGTGTGGCACTAACGCTGGTGAATTGTTGGGCGAAGTTTGCCTGGCAATTGAGATGGGCTGTGATGCAGAAGATATCGCTCTGACTGTTCATGCACACCCAACCTTACATGAATCAGTTGGTTTAGCTGCTGAAATTCAGGAAGGTGCTATTACCGATATGCCGAATCCTAAGGCGAAAAAGAAGAAGTAACATTTTGTTACGATAAATCATCGGTAAAACGGCTGCATTCATCGCGAATGCAGCCGTTTTTTTTGCGCTGAATTTAACAATGCGCTAGTTTAGTGGGGTTAAAATAACGAACACAAAAGAAAGGGTAATAACCGATGAAAAAATTAACCGCTGTAGCGCTTGGCGTATCTATGGCTTTAACTCTGGGCGCCTGTTCTCCACAGCAGGAAGAATCAAAACAACAAACCCAGCAGGCTGAAGAAGCAAAAAAAGAACTGAGCTCTGGCGTTGTACTTGAGAACTTTGATCACAGTGTTAAACCGCAGAACAATTTATTCCATTATGTAAACGGTACCTGGATTGATAAAACAGAAATCCCTTCTGATCGCTCATCTGTAGGTTCGTTTTTCGATTTGCGCGAACAAAATCAGAAACGTTTACGCGATATCATTGAATCAGCAGCCTCTTCTAACCCTGAACCAGGCACAAACGAGCGTAAAATTGGCGACTTCTTCAATGCCTATATGGATGTTGAAACACTGAATGAGCTAGGCGCAAAACCAATTGCGAGTGACTTAGACGTTATTCAGGCACTGGAAGATTACGACTCAGTTGCTGAGCATATGGCACGCATGTTCCGTGGTGGCGTTTCAGTTCCATTTGGTTTTTATGTTTACCCAGATGCGAAAGACCCGCAAATTAACGCGATGTATGTTTCTCAGTCAGGCTTAGGTCTGCCGGATCGAGACTATTACCTGAAAGACGACGAAAAGTTCGAAGAATTCCGTAACGCATACGTCGAATACGCAGAAGACATTCTGGGTATGGTTGGGGTCGAAGACGCAGCAGGCGCCGCAGAGCGTATTCTGAAGTTAGAAACTCAACTGGCAGAAATTCAGTGGAGCCGTGTAGAAAGCCGCGATGCGAATAAAACCTACAATAAAAAATCAGCCGGCGAAGTTGCTGAAATGCTTAACAACTTTGATTTCAAAAAGTTTATCGAGACGTCTGAGTTATCTGATGTAAAAGAAATGGTTATTCGTCAGCCATCTTATTTTGAAGAATTTGGTGAACTGTTTAATGAAGTGGACTTACAGGCGTGGAAAGACTACTTGAGCTTCCGTCTTGTGAACGAGTACGCTTCTGCGTTAAGCGAAGATATCAGCAAGCGTCGCTTTGATTTTTACGGCACAACATTACGTGGTACACCAGAGCAGGAACCTCGCTGGAAACGCGCGGTTGATGCAACCAACAGCGTATTAGGTGAAGTGTTAGGTCAAGTTTACGTTAAAGAGTACTTCCCGCCAGAAGCTAAAGAGAAAATGGAAGGTTTGATTGAAAACCTCCGTGACGCTTATGGTCAGTCTATTCGTAACTTGGAGTGGATGACGGACGAAACCAAAGAAAAAGCTTTGGAAAAACTGAAGAAATTTGACCCTAAAGTAGGTTATCCAAGCAAATGGCGTGACTACAGCGAACTGGAAATTTCGTCAACTGACTTAGTTGCTAACTACAAAGCTTACGCCGAGTTCAATTATCAGGAAGAAATTGCCAAAATTGGTGGTCCTGTTGATGAAGAAGACTGGGGTATGACTCCGCAAACAGTCAACGCCTACTACAGCCCGGTACGTAACGAAATCGTTTTCCCGGCTGGCATTCTGCAGCCTCCATTCTTTGATATGGACGCTGAAATGGCGGTGAACTATGGTGGTATCGGTGCGGTAATCGGCCACGAAATGGGACACGGTTTTGACGACCAGGGCGCCAAATATGATGGCGACGGTAACCTGCAAAGCTGGTGGACTGATGCTGATAAAAAGGCGTTCGAGGAACGGACTCAGCAACTGTCTGAACAGTATAGCCAGTACGAGCCAATTGAAGGCCTTAATGTTAATGGTGACCTGACTCTGGGTGAAAACATCGGCGATTTAGCCGGCCTGACCATCGCGTACGAAGCCTACAAAATGTCATTAGAGGGCGAAGAAGCCCCAGTTCTTGACGGCTTTACCGGTGAACAGCGCGTGTTCATTGGCTGGGCTCAGGTATGGCGCGGCAAGTATCGCGAAGACGCAATTCGTGAGCAGGTTATGAGTGACCCGCACTCGCCAGCGGAGTATCGAGTAAATGGTACTGTTGTTAACGTTCCGGCGTTCTACGAAGCCTTTGATGTTGAAGAAGGTGACGAATTGTACGTTGCGCCTGAAAACCGCGTTACTATCTGGTAATATAGCGGACTATGAAAACATTAACGGTTGTCTGGATATTGGTTACAGCACTGCTGGTGGGGAGTTTCTCCTCACCAGCAGTGCATGCTATGCCGATGTCAGACACCGTTAGTGCTTCGTCATCTCAGGATATGTCACAGCATGACTGTTGTGATGAGTCCGATATATCAATGGAGCAATCGAACTGCGACAGTGAAAGCTCCTTTTGCCAGCAGTGTGAACAACATTGTGCGGGTCAACTGGCGCTGTTGAACCCATTCAAACAACTTTCGCCAGCAGCATCCACGCACGCTGCCCATCCCCTTTATTCAAACCTTCCGGTTATTACTGAAACGCTGATACGTCCGCCGAAATACGCAGTTTAAGCCCAGTTTTTACGTCTTAAACCTTTGTTTTCGAGGAAATACCATGCGTTATTGGATAGCGATATTACTCCTGATCCCACTTCTATCTGTGGCTCAGGAACACAACCACAATCATTCAGAAGATCAAAACCCGTTTGAGCAGAGCTCCGAGTACGTGTGCCCTATGCACAGTCAGGTGGTTCGGAACGAGCCGGGAACCTGCCCAATTTGTGGGATGGATTTAGTCGAGAAAGAGCCTAAACAGGACCTTTCTGAGCATGAAGGAGAAAAAAGCTTCACCGTGCCGGAGTCCAGTCAGCAGGCTATTCGGGTAACTACCGCAAAAGCGGTTCGCAAAGACCTGCAACCGCAGCTTATGGCACAGGCTCAGGTACGCTGGCAGGAGTCCGCTCAGCGGCATATCCACAGCCGCGCCGAAGGCTGGGTAGAAGAATTACATGCTGACGTTGAAGGACAGTGGGTAGAGAAGGGTGACAAACTCTACAGCCTGTATGCACCAGACTTAGTTGTGGCTCAGGACGACTACCTGCAGTTACTTGATTCACTCTCAGATATCCGTAACGGTAACAGTCAGCAAAGTTTTAAACGCCGCGGCCAGCAGCGTCTGCGTTTGCTCGGTATGAGCGAAGCGCAGATTAAAGCTCTGGAACAAGGTGGCGAAACCGAATATGTGGTCGATTACTACGCACCTGAGTCGGGCTATATTACCAGTCTGGATATTCAGGAAGGCATGTACGTGTCTCCGGGGCTTAAGTTGCTGACGCTGACGCAGGATAATCAACTGTGGTTCTTTGCCGATGTTCCGGCGCATTACAGCAAACAGTTAAAAATCGGGCAAATGGCCCATATTTCTTCTGAGCACTTCCCTGGCGGCCACTGGATGAACGCCATTGACTATATTTATCCACAAATTGACCCGGTAACCCAGACAATCAAAGTACGTATTCCGGTTAACGACTCTATTGATCGGCTGCGTGAAGGACTCTGGGCGACGGCTCATATTGAACTGGAGGCAGTAAAAGATGCTGTGGTTGTGCCGGTTGCCAGCTTAATTGTCACCGGTGCCAATAACCGCGTGGTGGTAAAATCCGGAGCGCGCGAATTTGAAGTGCGCGAAGTGACGACCGGGCTGCGTGTGGGTAACCAAATTGCCATTGAAGAAGGCTTGCAGGAAGGTGAGTTAGTGGTCACTTCCGGGCAATTCCTTCTGGATTCAGAGGCCAGCTTGCAAGGTCTGGGTCTGGATAGCAGCGATGATGCCCCTGCGCCACAACATAACCACTAGGAGGTTTTATGTTAGCTCGTATTATTGAAGCCTCCATACGTAACTCGTGGATGGTGTTGCTGCTGTTCTTAGGTCTTGCATTCTGGGCCTGGCAGTCGCTGCAGCAAACCAAACTGGACGCAATACCGGACTTATCGGAAGTTCAGGTTATCGTCAAAACCAATTACCCGGGGCAAGCGCCGGCGGTAGTGGAAGAGCAGGTGACGTACCCGCTTTCGAGCGTGATGCTGTCCGTACCTAAAGCCACCTCAGTGCGCGCTTTTTCGTTCTTTGGCGACTCGTACGTTTACGTTATTTTTGAAGACGGAACCGACCCTTACTGGGCCCGAAGCCGGGTGAACGAGTATCTGGATCAGGCACAAAGCCAGCTTCCTGACCAAGTTCGGCCGGAGTTAGGCCCCGATGCGTCCGGTATTGGCTGGGTGTATCAATACGCATTGGTTGATGAAACCAATCAGCTCAATCTGGGTGAACTAACCCGCTTGCAGAACTGGTTTTTAAAACAGGAACTGCAAAGTGTGCAGGGGGTAGCAGAAATTGCCACAGTTGGCGGCATGGTTGAAACCTACCAGGTAGTGGTGCAGCCGGAAGCTTTACATCGTTATAACCTCACCCTGAACCAAATTAAGCAAAGCATTCAGCAGGCCAATAACGAAGTGGGCGGTTCGGTGGTTGAAATGGGTGAAGCCGAATACATGGTACGTGGCCTGGGATATCTGAAAAGCATAGAAGACATTCGCAAAATTCCCTTGCCGCTCACATCAGAGCAGCAGGGTACGGTGCTGTTGGAAGAAGTGGCGGATATTCGCATTGGACCGCAGGTACGCCGTGGCATTACCGAGCTGAATGGCGACGGTGAAGTCGTGGGCGGTATTGTGGTTATGCGCCATGGCGAAAATGCTCTACAAACCATTGCCGCAGTAAAAGATAAACTAGAAGAGCTAAAACAGGGCCTGCCCGAGGGCGTTAAAGTGGTGCCGACCTATGACCGCTCAAACCTGATCCAGGCATCGACAGATAACCTCACCACAAAGCTGATAGAAGAAATGTTCTTTGTTGCTGTGGTGTGCATTTTGTTTCTCTGGCATGCACGCTCGGCAGTGGTGGCCATTGTCAGTTTGCCGCTGTCGGTACTGTTCGCAGTGTGGATAATGAACATGCTGGGTATCAGCGCCAACATTATGAGTCTGGGGGGAATCGCCATTGCCATTGGCGCGCTGGTGGATGCCGCCATTGTCATGATAGAGAACACCCACAAGCACCTGCAGAATTATCAGGAGCGGCACAAAATCGTGGCTAAAGGCTCGGCGCGGCTTAAAGTTGTTAATGAAGCCTGTCGCGAAGTGGGGCCTTCGCTGTTCTTCTCGCTACTGGTCATTACCGTCAGCTTTGTTCCGGTGTTTGTGCTGCAAGGCCAGCAAGGGCGTCTGTTTGAGCCTTTAGCCTATACCAAAACTCTGGCCATGGCCGCTGCCGCAATTATTGCCGTGACACTTATTCCCGTGCTGATTGCGTTGCTGGTGCGCGGGAAAATACCCGCTGAAGAAAAGAACTGGCTGTCTCGCGGTTTAATTGCGCTTTACCGACCACTGCTGGCTTTCACACTTAAGTTCCCTAAAACCATTATTGTACTGGCTCTTTTGATCACCGCATCTGCCTGGCACCCGTATAAGCAGCTTAATTACGAGCTGATGCCGCCGCTACATGAGGGGGACCTAATGTACATGCCTACCACACTGCCGGGCATCAGTGTTGAAAGTGCCGGTAAGCTGTTACAGCAAACCGACAAGCTCATTGCTGCGCAGCCCGAGGTTGAGCGCGTATTCGGTAAAGTTGGTCGTGCTGACACCGCCACCGATCCTGCGCCAATGACCATGATAGAAACCAGCATTACGCTGAAGCCGGAAAGCGAATGGCGTGAAGGAATGACGGTAGATGACATTATTGCTGAGCTGGATGAGCGGGTGCAGATACCCGGCGTGACTAATGCCTGGGTACAGCCCATTCGTACCCGCATTGAAATGCTTGCCACTGGTGTTAAAACCCCGTTAGCCATTAAAGTGAGCGGTAGTGATTTTCGTGAAATAGAAAAACTGGCCACCCGTATTGAAGATACGCTTTCTGAGCAGGATGCAACGGGTTCGGTCATTGCAGAGCGTTCCGGCGGAGGTCGTTATATTGAGATAGAGCCGAAATTGCGACAAGCGGCTCGTTACGGCCTGACCCAGGCCGATATCCACGAGCATATTCAGTACGCCATTGGTGGAGCGAATATTGCGACATCGGTACAGGGCAATGAGCGTTTTCCTATTAACCTGCGTTATCCGCGAGAGCAGCGCGACCATATCGAGAAGCTGAAAACCCTGCCAGTTAAATCGGCTTCCGGGCAGTGGCTGACTCTGTCCGATGTCGCCGATATAAGGGTAACTCAGGGGCCGGCCATGCTGAAAAGCGAAGATGCCCGTTTAAGCAGCTGGGTCTTTATTGAGCCGGATAAAGGCGTCACGGTTGGTGACTATATTACCCAGGTTAGTGGCGTTATGGATAAGTTGGAAATACCGGTAGGTTACAACTGGAGCTGGACCGGGCAATATAAAGCCATGCAACAGGTGGAAAGTGACTTAAAAGAAATCATTCCTCTGACATTGCTGGTTATTTTGTTGTTACTGTACATGACCTTCCGTTCTCTACCGCAGGCGTTACTGGTGATAGGTACCTTACCGCTGGCATTAACCGGTAGCTTATGGCTGATTTATTTGTTGGACTACAACCTGTCACTGGCGGTTATTGTCGGCATGATAGCTCTTGCCGGTGTCGCTGCGGAATTCGGAGTGGTTATGCTGTTGTACCTGAACAACGCATGGAAAGCCGTGGCATACGACAAAAATCAGCTAAAAGCAGCAGTAGAAGAAGGCGCGTTGCTGCGCGTCAGACCGAAAGCCATGACCGTGCTGACCATTATTGTCGGCCTACTACCGATAATGCTGGGCGGCGGTGTTGGTAACGAAGTCATGCAGCGCATCGCCGCTCCTATGGTGGGTGGTATGGTACTGGCACCACTAATTTCCATGCTAGTGATCCCCGCCGTGTTTTATCTAGCGCGGAAATAACGCGGAGTAGCCTGACATTTATGTCAGGTGAGGTGGAAGATAGCGAGCGCTGGAGGTTGCAGGAACCATTGAGGAGGACGCCCGTAAATACATCCCTGTAGGGCTTGGGCAGCGCCATCCATGGCGCCGCACACCTCCTCAATGGTTCGCCGCAACCGTCGGGCGCGCTCACTATCTGCCACCGCACCTGACGCAAACTGCACCGAGCTTTCCGCCCGGCATCTCACCTGACATAAATGTCAGGCTACGTGCTGTGATCGTCACGCGCGCAATTCCCCCAAAATTAACGTCAGGCGAAACTTTCCCAAATGGCATTAGCCGCCGGGCCTAACGTCCTGTTTGCGGAGCGCACTAGGTGAATTTCCAGACGCACTTGCTGGACGAATCCGGGAATGCTGATTTCTACCAGCTTGCCCTGCTCAAGGGCGTCCAGAGCAATGTGTTTAGGAATAATGCCCCAGCCAAAACCTGCCATTAGCAATTCAAACTGAGTGTTAACCTCATTTACCCTTATGCGCTGCTGGCTGGGCAGACGCAGTACTGCATCCAGATTAATGCCTATCTCCAGGTTTTGCGGCACCAGCATAGGCAGCTCTAATAAATCCTGGCGGCTTTGCGGCATACGACCAAACTCTTTCATTAGCGCAGTTGAAATCACAACCGTTAATTCAAACGGTGCTACCGGCAGGGTTTCAAAGTCGCCATATTGACGAAATAAAGGCAGCCAGGGGCACAAAGCTAAGTCGGCACTGCCGTTATCTATACGCTTCAGCGCCCGCATTTGTGACTCGCCGTCTACGTGCAGTTCGGTAGTCGGGTATTGTTGTTGAATGTGCTGGATGCTGGGCACCCAAAGCTTACTGTCGCAGGTATGGTCATAGCATAGTGTCAGCAGGGGTTCGGCCCCATGTTTCAACTGTGTTGCCAGCGACTGGAGACGCTGTTGCTGACGCACCACTTCTTCTGCCTGGCGTAAAAAGTGTTGCCCCTGCTCGGTCAGTTCCAGTCGATAGCCATCGCGGTTAAATAGAGCGAAACCCGCGTTCTCTTCCAGTTTTTTTAACGCCATGCTAACCGCGGACTGTGTGCGGTTGAGTTGCTCGGCTGTTTTTTGCAGACTACCGAGGTTAGCTACCGTGATCATCATTTTTAGGTGAGATAAATTCATTAAATTTTTCTGATTATCTTTTTAATTTTAATTCAATATAACTGTAACTATACTTACGGTAAACTTATTCCAATTAAATTTCCCTGAAAATATCGGAACCGAATTCATGCGCTGGCTGAAACCTCTTTCTATCGCTCTGGCCGCTGTTGTTGTAGCGGCGTGCAGTGAACAAGCAGAAGTTAATGATACTCAACAGGCGCGCCCCGCGCGGCTTATGCAGGTGGCTGAAGCCGACGGGCCACGGTTACGTGAATTCCCTGCTGTGGTAGAGGCGGCCAAAGTGGCTCAACTGACGTTCCGTGTCGCCGGAGAAATTACTGAGTTACCAGCCCGCCCGGGTACCGAAGTCAAGCAGGGCGATCTCATCGCGCAGTTGGATCCAACCGACTACCAACTGGCTGCTGATCAGGCAAAAGCACAATATGAGCTGGCATCATCTCAATACGACCGAAACAAAGTTTTGGTTAATGAAGGAGTCATGTCGGAAGGCCAGTTTGATCAGATAGAGTCAGAGCTTGCGGTGGCAAAATCAAACTACGAAACCGCCAAAGCGAATTTAGGCTATACCAAGCTCACTGCGCCTTTCGACGGCGTTGTGGCGAACCTGGCCGTGGAAGCTTATGAAAATGTGCAGGCTAAGCAGCCTATTGTTACCTTACAAATCAGCAACGCGATTGATATCAGCATTAATGTACCGGAAAAACTTTTTGCCAAGGTCAAAAAACAAATCGATTACCAGCCTGAAGTGCGCTTTGATGCCGCGCCGGAATTCACTTATCCGGCTCACTTAAAAGAGTGGGATTCGCAATCGGACGGCGCGACGAATACCTACGAAGTCGTGTTCACACTACCTAAACCGCAAAATATCAATGTTCTGCCGGGTATGACGGCAACAGTTATTGTCGACATTAATGAAGTACTGCGTTCCTCTCAAATAGGCATGGTGGTGCCGGCAAAAGCGGTGTTTAGTGACACAAATGACGCTTCCTATGTCTGGGTTGTTAACGACGATATGCGTGTGCAAAAACGTAAAGTGAATGTCGGACCAATGACCAACGATGGCCTTACGGTACTTGACGGGCTGCAAGAAGGTGAAACCATCGTCATAGCCGGGGTTCATCAGCTGAAAGAGAATCAGCAGGTGCGTGAATGGCAACGTGAACGGGGTCTGTAATGAATATAGCTCAATACAGCATGGAGCGAAAAACCACGAGCTGGATGTTATTTCTCATCCTGTTAATTGGTGGTCTGGTTGCCCTGACTCAACTCGGTCGCCTGGAAGACCCCAAGTTCACAATTAAGCAGGCCATGGTCATTACGCCATACCCGGGCGCATCGGCTCAGCAGGTAGAAGAAGAGGTAACCTATAAGCTGGAAAATGCGATTCAGGAGCTAAGTTACGTTGACCACGTTAAGTCTATTTCCAAGCCCGGGTTGTCGCAAATAACGGTTGAGATGAAAAGCATCTACCGCGAAGAGCACTTGCACCAAATATGGGACGAATTGCGGCGTAAAATTAACGACACCAAAGGTCAGCTTCCTCCGGGCACCAGCGAGCCTATTATTCGCGATGACTTTGCTGACGTGTATGGCGTTATGATGGCCATTACCGGGCCCGATTATTCCTATAAAGATATTGAGCATTATGCTGACTTTTTGCGTCGTGAACTGGTTTTAGTTGATGGTGTAGGCAAAGTCACTCTTGCGGGAGAGCAACAAGAGCAGGTTGTGGTAGAAGTGTCGCGCTCACGCCTGGCAAATTTTGGGGTTCCCCCCAGCCGTATTGCTGGGCTGCTGCAAACTCAGAATGCCGTAGCAAACGCCGGACGGGTAACCGTTGATCAGGAAGCATTGCGCATTGCAACCAGCGGTGAATTTGCCAATGTGGAAGATATGGCAAAGCTGGTTATTAGTAACCCCGGTGCTGAACAGCGTATCTACTTGCGTGATGTAGCGACCATTTATCGTGAAACCAAAGACATTCCGGATCATGTGGTGCGCTATAACGGAAAGGCTTCCTTGTGGCTGGCATTGTCGTTTGCGGATAACGTGAATGTTGTCGAAGTGGGCGAGCGTCTGCAAAAACGAATGGATGAGCTGGAGTATGCTAAGCCGATAGGGATGTCTGTCGACCGTATTTACGATCAGCCGCATCAAGTTGAAAACTCAGTTAATGATTTTCTGCTGAACCTGGTAGAGGCGGTGGCCATCGTTATTATTGCATTACTGCTGACCATGGGCTTCCGTAGTGGCTTGCTTATTGGCACGGTACTGTTGTTGACGGTGCTGGGGACCTTCATTTTTATGCGCCTGGGAGATATTAACCTGCAACGAGTTTCCCTCGGTGCGTTGATTATTGCGCTGGGCATGCTGGTGGATAACGCGATAGTCATTGCCGACGGTATTATGGTCGGTATGCGACGGGGCATGAGTAAAGTGGATGCCGCCGTTAGCGTGGTCAAGCAAAACCAGTGGCCGCTACTGGGAGCGACTGTTATCGGTATTATTGCCTTCGCGCCAATCGGTTTATCGTCAGACGCCACTGGTGAATTTGCCGGGAGTTTATTCTGGGTGATGCTCATCTCCTTGCTGCTGAGTTGGGTGACTGCACTGACCCTCATTCCGTTTTTAGCCGACCGCTTATACTCTGCGAAGGACATTGGTAATAGCGATGAGCAGGACGATGTCTTTTCTCATCCGGTTTATCGTGGCTATAAGAAAATGCTGGCTGTTTGTTTGCGTCACCGCATTATCAGTATGCTGGTAATGCTCGTGACGTTGGTGGCAGCGGTGGTTGGATTCGGACAGGCGAAACAAGCATTTTTCCCGCCATCGACAACGCCGTTATTTTATGTCGATCTCTGGTATCCACAGGGTACCGACATTCGTCATACCGAACAGGACTCTAAGCGCCTGGAAGACTACTTGCTGGAGAAAAGTGAAGTGACCTCCGTAGCCACGACCATAGGTCAGGGAGCCCCGCGGTTTACCTTAACTTATCTGGTGGAAAAAAGTTACGAAAGTTATGCGCAGCTACTGGTACGGGTAGAAGACAAAGACGTTATGGACTCTTTAATGCGTGACATTCGTCAGCGAATTCGTGAAGAGCATCCGGACGTAGAGGACAAACTGATACGGGTTGAAATTGGTCCGGCTACTCCGGCAAAAATTGAAGCACGTTTTTCCGGCCCGGATATTGATACCCTGCGTGAGTTAAGTAAAAAGGCCCAGGCCATTCTTGCCGAAGACTCAGGCGCAGTAAACATTCGTTCAGACTGGCGTACGCCGACCAAATTGTTGCGGCCGGAATACGACGAAGCGGCAGGCCGGCGCGCCGGCATTACGAAAGAAGACGTGAATAACCTGCTACTGGCTAATTTTGTTGGCCGACAAATTGGCATTTACCGCGATGGCACTGATTTATTACCGATAGTGCAGCGTGCGCCTGCAGCTGAGCGGGTCGACTTAGACAACTGGCAGGAACTGCAAATTTACAGTCCGGCGTTCGACCGTTTTGTACCTTTGGCTCAAGTTGCACGTTCAATTGATGTCGTTTGGGAAGACCCTTTAATACTCCGCCGTGACCGTAAGCGAACACTCACTGTTATGGCCGATCACGACTTACTGGGAGAGGAAACGGCCGCGCAAGTATTTGAGCGGGTCCGGCCTAAGCTTGAGGCTATCGACTTGCCGCTAGGCTACGAATTAACCTGGGGCGGCGAGCATGAAGCCGCTGGTAAAGCCGAAAAAGCGTTGTTTGGTGCCTTGCCCTTAGGTTTTCTGGTGATGTTTATTATCACCGTGCTGCTGTTTAACAGCATTCGTCAGGCCGCTGTGTTGTGGACGACCGTACCACTTTCCATTATTGGTGTGACTGTTGGGCTCCTGCTGTTGGATAAACCCTTTGGCTTTATGGCGTTACTCGGCTTCCTCAGCCTTTCCGGCATGCTGATTAAAAACGGTGTGGTGTTACTGGAACAAGTGAATGCTGAGCTTGACGCCGGTAAAGAAGCAACCCATGCGTTAAGCGATGCTGCGGTTAGCCGTGTTCGTCCGGTAGGCATGGCGGCAGCCACCACCATTTTGGGGATGATCCCGCTGCTGTTCGATGACTTCTTTGCCAGCATGGCAACGGTCATCATGTTTGGTCTCGGTTTTGCCACTTTGCTGACCTTGTTTGTTGTGCCTGTCATGTACGCCATAGTGCAACGAGTACCGCGCCCGTAACCCGGGCGCATTCACCCCATTTATACCCTGAATTATCTGTTTTATAGCCCCGTGTCATGGGAATTTAACAGTAAAATCCGTATAATGCGCCGCACTAGTGAACCGTCTAGAATTCATGCAAGCAAATGAGAGGTACTATAAGTGCTTAAAGAATATCGTCAGCACGTAGAAGAGCGCGCCGCAGAAGGCATCCCTCCGAAGCCATTAAATGCCGAGCAAGTAGCCGATTTAGTGGAATTACTGAAAAATCCCCCAGCAGGCGAGGAAGACTTCCTGGTTGAGCTGCTGGCCGAGCGTGTACCGCCGGGCGTGGATGAAGCAGCCTATGTTAAAGCAGGCTTTTTAAGCGCCGTTGTTAAGGGCGAAATTGAAAGTCCGGTTGTGAGTAAAGAATACGCAGTGAAGCTGTTGGGCAATATGCACGGCGGTTACAACATCGTCACTTTGGTGGAATTGCTGGACGACTCTCAGCTGGCTGAACTGGCGGCAAAAGAACTGAAAGAAACCATCTTAATGTTCGACGCTTTCCACGACGTGGAAGAGAAAATGAAAGCCGGTAATGCGCTGGCGAAAGAAGTGGTTGAATCCTGGGCCAATGCTGAATGGTTTACCAACAGCGACGAGCTGGCTAAGTCCATTAAAGCAACTGTCTTTAAAGTGACTGGCGAAACCAATACCGATGATCTGTCTCCGGCACCAGATGCATGGTCTCGTCCGGACATTCCTTTGCATGCTAAAGCGATGTACAAAATGCCACGCGAAGGCATTACCGATGCGGGCAAGCAGATTGAAGAATTAAAAGAAAAAGGTCACCCGGTTGCCTTCGTTGGCGACGTAGTGGGTACCGGTTCTTCACGGAAATCAGCGACCAACTCGGTATTGTGGAACATCGGCGAAGACATGCCGGGCACACCGAACAAACGTGCCGGCGGTATCTGCATCGGTTCTAAAGTTGCGCCTATTTTCTTCAATACCATGAAAGACGCAGGTGCGTTGGTGTTTGAAGCCGACGTTGAAAAAATGAACATGGGCGATGTCATCACTATCTACCCATACGAAGGCAAAATCGAGAACGAAGCCGGCGAAATTATCGCTGAATACGATTATGCGTCCCGCGTCATTCTGGATGAAGTCCGTGCCGGTGGCCGTATTAACCTGATCATTGGTCGTGGCCTGACAGAAAAAGCACGTGAATCTCTGGGCATGGGTCCATCAGACTTATTCCGTAAGCCAGAGCAACCGGCAGACAGCGGTAAAGGTTTCTCGCTGGCGCAGAAGTTGGTCGGTAAAGCTTGTGGTATGGAAGGTGTTCGTCCGGGCGCTTATTGCGAACCTAAGATGACCACTGTCGGCTCTCAGGACACTACCGGTCCTATGACTCGTGACGAACTAAAAGACCTGGCATGCCTTGGTTTTAACTCAGACTTAGTTATGCAGTCGTTCTGCCACACCGCCGCTTATCCTAAGCCCGTTGACGTTGAAACTCAGCACACCTTGCCTGACTTTATCATGAACCGTGGCGGCGTAAGTTTGCGTCCTGGCGACGGTATCATCCACAGCTGGTTGAACCGTATGTTGTTGCCAGACACAGTTGGTACTGGTGGCGATTCGCACACGCGTTTCCCGCTGGGCATTTCATTCCCGGCAGGCTCTGGTCTGGTCGCGTTCGCTGCAGCTACCGGTGTTATGCCGCTGGATATGCCTGAATCTGTATTGGTGCGCTTTAAAGGTGAAATGCAGCCGGGTATCACCCTGCGTGACTTAGTTCATGCCATTCCTGCATTCGCTATCAAAGAAGGTCACCTGACCGTTGATAAGCGTGGCAAGAAGAACATTTTCTCAGGTCGTATCTTAGAAATTGAAGGTCTTGATCACTTAACCGTTGAGCAGGCATTTGAATTGTCTGATGCTTCTGCTGAGCGTTCTGCTGCCGGTTGTACCATCGATTTGTCTGAAGAGTCGGTTGCCGAGTACCTGCGTTCAAACATCACTATGCTGCGTTGGATGATCAACGAAGGCTACGGCGATGCGCGTACGTTGGAGCGTCGTGCCCGTAAGATGGAAGAATGGTTAGAGAACCCGCAGCTAACGCGTGCCGACAAAGATGCCGACTATTCTACGGTTATCGAAATTGACCTGAACGACATTAAAGAGCCTATCGTTTGCTGCCCGAACGACCCGGACGACGCGAAGTTCCTGAGCGAAGTTTCAGGTAATAACGTTGATGAAGTCTTCATTGGTTCGTGCATGACCAACATTGGTCACTTCCGTGCGGCGGGTAAATTGTTAGAGAAAAACTCTGACCCATTAAATACCCGTTTGTGGATTGCACCACCAACGAAAATGGACAAAGCGCAGCTGGAAGTTGAAGGGTATTACGACATTTATGAGCGTAATGGCGTTCGTACCGAAATGCCGGGTTGTTCACTGTGTATGGGTAACCAGGCACGGGTAGAACCGGGCGCAACGGTGCTGTCTACCTCAACCCGTAACTTCCCGAACCGTTTGGGTGATGGCGCTAACGTTTACCTGACTTCTGCAGAGCTTGCCGCTGTCGGTGCAATTGTTGGTCGTCTGCCAACACCGGAAGAATACCTGGAGTACGCACAGGACATCAACTCAATGGCTGGCGAAGTCTATAAATACCTGAACTTCGACCAGATGGATGCCTTCCGCGACGCAGAAAAAGCGGCCAAGGAAAACATCATCCCAACCATCAACGTGGCTTAATGAGTGCTTAGGTTGCAAGGACTCTTTACGAGGACGCCCGCAAGTACTTCCCTGTAGGGCTTGGGCAGCGCCATCCATGGCGCTGCACACCTCGTTAAGAGTCCTCGCAACCGTTGATCGCACTCATTAGCAATTTATAAAACCGCTTCGGCGGTTTTTTTGTGTCCGATATTCAGTAGCCTGATGTTCACATCAGGTGGGATACTGTCTCTTAGTGAGGAAAAAGAAAGATTAGCGCGTGCGTAAGAAAGGGGCAGGTTCTTCACTTATGAGCGTTATGAGTGTTGAGTACTTCTGTGGCGGAGTGTCGAAGGCCATGGAAGGCCTTCGTCAAGCCCTCATGGATGAGCTCGTAGCGTCTCCGTCACAGAAGTACTCAATGCTCAAGCGAAATAAGTGAAGAACCTGCCCCTACCTGATAGCGGGGCTTTTGTTCTATTTCTGCTCGGCAATCCAGTCGTTGATGTGCTGCTCGAGTACTTTCAGTGGCACGCTGCCGTTTTCCAGTACCGCATCGTGGAATTCTCGAATATCGAACTTATCACCCAGCTGTTGCTCGGCTTCTGCACGCAAACGCTTAATGGTCAGTTCGCCCAACTTGTACGAAAGTGCCTGCGCAGGCCAGGTAATGTAACGGTCAATTTCGGTTTTCACATTATGCAGTGACAACGCGGTGTTATTGGCCATAAAGTCCATTGCACGTTCACGACTCCAGCCTTTTGCATGCATACCGGTATCCACCACTAAGCGCGCCGCGCGCCACATTTCGTAGCTTAAACGACCAAAGTTGCTGTAAGGGTCTTCATAGAAACCGGCTTCCAGACCTAAGTACTCAGAGTACAGACCCCAACCTTCACCAAACGCAGAAATATAGGTTTGCTGGCGGTACTCTGGTAAATCTTCCAACTCGCCGGCAATAGCGTTTTGTAAATGATGACCCGGAACGGCTTCGTGCAATGTCAGCGCTTCCATCTGATATAACGGACGGCGATCCAGTGCGTAGGTATTGACCCAGTAGAAACCGGCGCGGTCGTCGCGATTCGTTCCAGAATAGCGACCTGTGGTGTATTTCGGTGCTATTTCTTCAGGAACCGGGGCAATGCCGTATGGCTTCCGTGGTAGGGTCTTGAACAGCTTGGGTAATTCGCCATCCATCTTTTTTGCTATCCAGGCAGCGTAATGCAGCAATTCTTCTGCGGTTTCCGGATAGAACTGGTCGTCGGTACGTAAGAACTCGACGAACTCATCAAAGCTGCCATCAAACCCGCTTGCTTCAATAGCTTCCAGCATTTCACCACGAATACGCGCCACTTCCTGTAGACCAATTTGGTGAATTTCATCCGCAGTTAAATCTAACGTAGTGTAATGTTTAATACGGTTTTGATAAAAAGCGTCGCCATTCGGCAGTTCGCTGGCACCAATGGTTTCACGTGCATTTGGAAGATACTCGGTGACCATAAAGTTGAAGTAGTCGTCATACGCCGGCATGACTTGCTGGTCAATGGCTGTTAAGGCATCTTCTTTTAGTTGCTTCCATTGCTCGTCATTAATAAAGCCCGGTTGTTCGGAAAACGGCGAGAAATAAACGCTTTGATCAGCGTCCTGTACAATGTAGGCCAGTATACTCTCTTCAAAGCCCGCCATTGCGGCAGCTGGCTGGGTATAACCTTCTTCTATCGCCTTACGCAACCAATGCGTTTGTTGTTCCATGTAACGAGGAATGGAACGCAGTTTCGCAATGTAATTCTGATAATCTTCAGCCGAAGAGAACGAGGTGTACGATGGCATAAAAGCAAGAGAACTATGGAAACTACCCTCTGCTGTCAATGGCATGTAGTGTGCTTTAAAACGATACTCATCTACTTTATTTTTTAACGTATAATGGATCATCGCATGATTAATTTGGTCATCCCGGCTAAGCGCGTTAAGGTTAACGGCGTTAAGCTGTTCGAGCCACTTTGAGCGTTGTTGATAGCGTTTTTCTAACGCCTCCGGTGACATATCGGTCAGCTCAGTATCGCTGGACTTATTCAGTTCTTCCCAGATAGTGTCAGCCAGCTGATGAAACTCGGCAGCAGGGCTCAGTTGCTGTGTGCTGCTACGCTGGGTTTGGTTATCAGCTGTGGTGGTGCAGGCAGTAACGCCCAGCAAACCAAAAATAAGTATCAGATTGCGCATGATTTTTCCTTGCGGTGTCATAACGAATACAGGCATTCTATAATGCCTCTTACGCTAATTAATGTAAAAGCGAATAGAACGAACCCACAAAAATAACAGTTAAATGGGAGAATAGGGTGGATAAAGCTCAGTCAGGAGTCTACGCGGAACCTAATCTGCATGGTCTGACGTTGTTTTGTCATGTCATGAGCGACGACGTTGAAAGTTTACGTCGCAAGTTAGCTCGTTTTCCAGCAATTTTACGCGATCTTGACGCCCGTTTCTCTGAAGGCATGTTAACAGGCTTTGTTGGCATAGGGGCGGACTACTGGGATATTCTTTATCCGCATAAGCGACCGCTTCACTTGCAGGCTTTTCCCGAGCTCAGCGATGGCGACCGTGAAGCGCCAAGACACCCCTATGATCTTGTTATACAGATTCGTTGTGATCGTTTTGACGCTAACTACTTGGCGGGACGCACGTTAATGGAATGGTTTGGCTACGACATTGAAGTGGCTGAGCAAATCCGTTCCTTTCGTTATCTGGACGGCCGCGACTTAACCGGCTTTATCGATGCGCCGGATAACCCGCGGGGTATGCGCAAGCGTAATGTCGCTTTAGTTGAGGCGCAGGACGATGCGGACTTTGTCGACGGCAGCTACTTATTCGTACAGAAGTTTCGGCATGACTTGCGTCGTTGGGACTACTTAGGCCCTGAAAAGCAGGAGCTGCTAATGGGACGCGAGAAAGTATCTGGTGAACGTTTATCAGAAGCCAAAATCGAAGGTGTCACTCACGCTGCGAAAAGTCGCTTAATTGATAGTAGCGAACAGCCTATTCCACTATTGCGGCAGAATATGCCCTGGGGCGACTTGCGCGAACAGGGGCTTCTGGCAATGTATTTTAGCCATTCGCCTAAAATGGTTGTTCAGTGGCTAAAGAACCGTTATTACGCCGACGAACAGGGAGCTTACGACCCTTTACTAGATTACTCACAAGCCGTGTCCAGCTCAGGTTTTTTTGTTCCTTCAATGCGCTTTATGGAAGCGAACAAAGAAGTTGCCGACGACATAGCTGACTATGAAGAGGGCAGTACCGCCTGATTCGCAAACAGCTCGCGTACTTTTCGCAGAGTGAATTCAATATCAGCAACTTTAAGCGGTGCAATAAAAATCGTGTCGTCACCAGCAATAGTACCAAGTACGCCTTCCTTTTTACCGACCGAATCCAGCAACCGCGCAATTAACTGGGCGGCGCCCGGGCTTGTGCGAATAATGACCATCACATCATTATGCTGAATATCCAGTACAAGCTGGCTTAATGGTGCCCGGGTGGAAGGCACGGCTAAATCAGGCGGTAAACAGTAGACCATTTCCTGTTTCGCATTGCGGGTACGAACCGCTCCTTGCTTACTCAGCATGCGCGACACTTTAGACTGGCTAATGTTATCAAAGCCCTCGGCTTTTAAGGCGTTAACAATTTCTCCCTGAGAGCCGTAACGCTCTTCGCGGAGCAAAGTTTTAAAAGCTTCGAGTAACGTGTCCTGCACCATGTGAGTGTCAAATTCCTATGCTGTTTACGTGCTATAATAATAGACAGTGTACTGCATAAAGATGCGCTATTCGAGTGCTGAATGTGTATCGCGCAAAGTTGTATTTTTATTGATATAGGAGTACAGTTTTGCCCCAAATCCTGCATTTTTAAGCAGTTTAAATTGACCAACAAAAACGGAGTCTGAGATGAAAGTAGCCGTATTAGGTGCGGCCGGTGGTATCGGCCAGGCATTGTCATTACTTCTGAAAACCCAATTACCAGCAGGTTCAGAATTATCGTTGTATGACGTTGCGCCAGTAGTTCCAGGTGTGGCGGTTGACTTAAGTCATATCCCTACCGACGTAAAAGTAACAGGCTTCGGTAAAGACGACTTAGCATCAGCATTAGTTGGCAGCGACATCGTATTGATTCCTGCCGGCGTACCACGTAAGCCGGGTATGGATCGCTCTGACCTGTTCAACATGAACGCCGGCATCGTTAAAAACCTAGTGCAAGGCGTTGCAGACAACTGCCCTAACGCCTGTGTTGGCATCATTACTAACCCAGTAAACACCACGGTTCCAATCGCTGCCGAAGTCCTGAAAAAAGCAGGCTGCTACGATAAGCGTAAACTGTTCGGTGTTACTACGCTGGACGTTATCCGTTCAGAAGCCTTTGTTGGTGAGTTGCGTGGTCTGAACCCGGAAAACGTTAATGTACCAGTTATCGGTGGGCATAGCGGCACAACCATTTTGCCATTGCTGTCTCAGGTTGAAGGCGTTGAGTTTACAGAGCAAGAAATCAAAGACTTAACTCACCGTATCCAGAATGCCGGTACTGAAGTTGTCGAAGCCAAAGCTGGCGGCGGTTCAGCAACCCTTTCTATGGGTCAGGCAGCAGCACGCTTTGCCTTGTCACTGCTGAAAGGCCTGCAAGGTCAGGACACTATCGAGTGCACCTACGTAGAAGGCCCGGGCGACAATGCTAAGTTCTTCGCGCAGCCAGTACGCTTAGGCAAAAACGGCGCCGAAGAAATCCTGTCTTACGGCAAGCTAAGTGCATTCGAACAAAAATGCATGGACGAAATGCTAGACGGCCTGAAAGGCGACATCCAAACTGGCATCGACTTCGCCAGCTAAGCTTTCAGCAATCCGCTCTTGAAAATATTGGGGCGGGCCAGCATTGGCTGGCCATTGCAGGTTATCTTCCGAAAGACGCCTGCAAGTACGTCCCTGTAAGGCTTGGGCAGCGCCATCCTTGGCGCTGCACACTTTCTCCAGATAACCCACAATGGCGTATCGCCAATACTGACCACCCCCAATACTTCCACGCTATTTGCTGAAAGTTATGTAGCCTGATGAGATGGTCCCCTCCCTCCTAAGCGGCATCGCAATGTGCCAATATAGAGGTTCAAGCTTCTATAGAACAGAGTGGAGAGGACCAATGGCTATTGTAAACAGAATTGCCCTGGATTTGGCAAAGGATTTTATTCAGGTTTTGGCGCTGGATGAAAATGAGCAGGAAGTTTTTAATAAAAAACTGCGCAGCAATAAAGTGTTAGCGAAGCTGGCGACGCTGAGCCGTACGGATGACTGTGAAGTAGCGGTTGAGTCCTGCGGCATGAGTCATTACTGGCGCCGCGAATGTGAAAAGCTGGGTTATAAAACGGTGGCGTTGCCACCGCGTTTCGTCAAAGCGTACCTGCAGGGTGAGAAGAACGATGCGAATGACGCCCGGGCAATAGCCGAGGCGGCATCACGACCCAACCGTCAGACGGTCAGGCTGAAAAGCATTGAGCAGCAGGACTTAGCATTGATGGTCAATCAGCGGGAAGGCTTCGTGCAGACGAGAACGCAGTTCTCGAATAGGTTGCGGGGGCAACTGGCCGAATACGGCATTCTTTTACCGAAGCGAGTCGGTACGATATTACAGAGAGTACCGGAGGTACTGGAAGACGACAGCAATGCGCTGACGCTTCAGTCACGGGACCTCATCAACCGGCTCTATCAGATGCTGCGAGCGGTGGATGAAGAAGTTAAAGCGCTGGATAAGCACTTAGCGACACAGGCCGAAAGGAATGAAGACAGTCAGCGGCTGATGACCCTGCCGGGTATCGGACCGATAACAGCGACCTCGCTGCTGGCACTGATAGGTGATGTGAGTGAATTTAAACGCGGCCGCAACCTGTCGGAATACCTGGGACTGGTACCACGGCAAAACAGCAGTGGCGGTAAAGACCGTTTAGGCGGTATTACCAAAAAAGGGAACACCAAACTCAGGACACTGCTGGTGCATGGCGCCCGCTCGGCACTGCGGGTGGCACAACAGCGCCACGACAGGCTGAGCCTCTGGGCACAGGATGTCGCTAAACGCAGAGGCAACAACGTTGCAGCGGTGGCACTGGCTAACAAGCACGCCCGGATAATCTGGGCGATGTTAAAGAATAAAGAAGATTACCGGATGACTGCTGCTTAACAGCATTCAGTAAAAGAGCACAGCGAAGGTTCATTCCTTCCGGGAGTTGCAAACGTCAACAGGATGGTAAAATAGGGTAAACCGACGACAACTGAGACTGTTGAACGTCCGTACATAAAGTACGTTAGCCTGATAAGCCAGTTGTCGTGCGGAGTTCATCCAGGCCAGGTGCGCAAAGCGCGCACCATAAACAGGCCGTATATATGCGAGCGCCCCGACATTTACCACGAGTTGCCGTTGCAAAACGGGAGGGGACCATATATGACGTTCACGTCAGGAGTTATCTTTGGACTTTCCACCTGATGTGAATATCAGGCTACGAAAATGGTTGGAGGGCAGGTTGCTCACTTGTGAGCGTTACGAGTGTTGATAGCTTCTGTAGCGGAGTGTCGAAGGCCAGGGATGGCCTTCGTCAAGCCCTCATGGATGAGCTCGTAGCGTCTCCGCTACAGAAGCTATCAATGCTCAAGCGAAACAAGTGAGCAATCTGCCCTCTCCCAAGCCCTACAGGGAAGTACTTGGGGGCGTCCTCCGAAACAGAACCCGCTCCCCCAAGGCATTTCTTACGCCACCCGGTCGACTGCAAGGTGGGTTAGGGTGAGCAGGGCTTGTTTGTAGTCGGAGTCGGGGAGTTCACTTAGGGATTCACGCGCTTGTTCGGCGGCTTCTAAGGCTTTGTCGCGGGTGTACTGCAAGGCTCCTGTCCGCTCCATAGCGGTTAGCACGGTTTGTAAGTGCTCACGTCCGTCGCCTTGCTCAATGGCTTCGCGAATCAGCTTTTGCTCTATTTCGTTGCCGTGCCACATGGCGTATAGCAAGGGTAGTGTAGGCTTACCTTCCGCTAGGTCATCACCGGCGTTCTTACCCATAGATTCGCTATCCGCGGTGTAATCCATTAAATCATCTACCAGCTGAAAAGCAGTGCCCAGGTAACGACCGTAGTCGGCCAGTTGCTGGGTTACTTTTTCGTCTTGTGCGGTTAAGACACCGGCTAACTCTGTAGCTGCTTCAAACAACTTGGCGGTTTTGCCGTAAATAACATTAAAGTAGCTGGCTTCTGAGGTATCTGGGTCGTTACAGTTCATTAACTGCAGTACTTCACCTTCAGAAATGATGTTGGTGGCATCCGCTAAAATCCGCAGAATCCGCAGTGAGTCTAAATCGACCATTAACTGAAAAGCGCGGGTATAAAGGAAGTCACCAACGAGTACGCTGGCTTCATTACCGAACACTGCGTTGGCGGTTTTGCGTCCGCGGCGCAGTTCCGATTCATCAACGACATCATCGTGAAGCAGAGTCGCGGTATGAATAAACTCGATAATCGTAGCAAGTTTGCGGTGATCGTTACCTTCATAACCCAGAGCCCGACAAGCTAATATGGCGAGCAGCGGCCGTAAGCGTTTACCGCCACTGTTGACAATATAAAGGCCTAATTGGTTAATTAAGGCAACATCCGATTGAAGTTGTTCACCTATTAATGCATTAACACCAAGCATGTCGTCTTTGGCTAATGCGTTAATGGACTGCATATCCATCATAGATATCTGTTTATTTACAAAATTTAACGGAAAACAGATGGTACACTATTTATAGCAGAGCGGAAACTCAATCCGCGGTAAGCGGTGCCGCTTTTAAGTTCAAATTAAGGGTTGCGATCGCTGACTGGATTACGTACAATTCGCGCCCTGATTTGAATTTGGATGCCCAATAGGGTTGTGGAGAATAATATGTACGCAGTATTCCAAAGTGGCGGTAAGCAGCACCGTGTGTCTGAAGGCCAAATCGTCCGCCTGGAAAAACTGGAAGCAGCTACCGGTGATGTAGTTGAATTCGACCAGGTTTTGATGGTTTCTGACGGCAACGATGTAAACATCGGTGCTCCGTTCGTGTCCGGTGGTAAAGTGAAAGCGGAAGTGATTGATCACGGTCGTGGCGATAAAATTAAAATCGTTAAGTTCCGTCGTCGTAAGCATTCTCGCCGTCAACAAGGCCATCGTCAGTGGTTCACGGAAGTGAAAATCACTGGTATCAACAGCTAATTAAGGAGTAACGACATGGCACATAAAAAGGCTGGTGGTTCTACTAAAAACGGTCGCGACTCAGAGAGTAAACGTCTCGGTGTTAAGCGCTTCGGTGGTGAGTCTGTGTTAGCAGGCAACATCCTGGTTCGTCAACGTGGTACTAAGTTCCACGCTGGTGCGAACGTTGGTATTGGTAAAGACCACACATTGTTTGCAACCTCAGAAGGCAAAGTGTCTTTTGATGTGAAGGGCAGCAAAAACCGTAAATTTGTGAGCGTTATTACTGACTAATAATGTGAACATAAACTGAAAAGTTTCGGTTCTGAAAGCCCTGCCTTACGGCGGGGCTTTTTCATATGTGCTAGAATTTTGCACAGTATTCTATAAGTGATAAGTAGCAGATTGCGATGAAATTCGTTGATGAAGTAGAAATCCGCGTAGACGCGGGTGACGGTGGTAATGGTTGTATCAGTTTCCGTCGCGAAAAATATATTCCCAAAGGCGGCCCTGACGGCGGCGATGGTGGCGACGGCGGTGATGTCTATCTAGAAGCAGACGAGAACCTGAATACCCTTATCGATTATCGTTTTGAACGTTTTCATAAAGCTGAACGCGGTAAAAACGGTATGGGCAAAAACTGTACGGGCAGGCGCGGTAACGACATCGTGCTGCCGGTTCCTCCTGGTACCCGCGCTACCGATATTGATACTGGCGAAGTTCTTGGCGATTTGACGAAACACGGTCAACGTTTAATGGTAGCCAAAGGTGGTTTCCATGGTCTGGGTAATACGCGTTTTAAAAGCAGTATAAACCGTGCGCCACGACAAAAAACCGATGGTACTCCTGGCGAAGTACGCCCGCTAAAGCTGGAACTGATGTTGTTGGCTGATGTTGGTTTGCTGGGTATGCCGAATGCCGGTAAATCGACTTTTATTCGCTCGGTTTCCGCAGCACGCCCTAAAGTAGCCGACTATCCGTTTACCACCCTGATACCAAACCTGGGTGTTGTGCGTCCCGCTCCGCATCAGAGTTTTGTTATTGCCGATATCCCCGGTCTTATTGAAGGCGCGGCCGAAGGTGCTGGACTAGGCATACAATTCCTAAAACATTTAGAGCGTTGTCGTTTATTACTGCACTTGGTAGATTTAGCCCCGTTTGATGAAACCGACCCTGCCGAGCAGGCGCGTATTATTATCAACGAGCTGGAAAAATACAGCCCGAAACTGGCTGAAAAGCCACGCTGGCTGGTCATCAATAAAGTCGACTTGCTGCTGGACGAAGAGGTTCAGGAAAAAGTAGATGAGCTGGTTAAATCTCTGAACTGGGACGGCCCGGTGTTCCAAATCGCAGCTCTGGAAGGGCGTGGCAGCGACGCGCTTTGTCGTGAGGTAATGTCTTATCTTGAAACATTGCCAGCACCTGACACTGAGCAGCATGAAGAAGCCGATCCGGTCGAGTTCATGTGGGACACTTACCACGAAGAAGTTCTTGAAGAAGAGATGGATGACGAAGATGACGACGATGACGATGATCACGACGTCGAAGTTATTTATCAGAAGTAGCCTGACATTCATGTCAGGTGAGGTCTTGGTCCTGACGTAAACGTCAGGCTACGCATTAAGGATATCGCCGAATGAAAATATCACTCGTGGTTGCTATGGCCGATAATCGGGTTATTGGAAAAGATAACAAAATGCCATGGCACCTGCCGGACGAGTTGCAATATTTCAAAAAAATTACCTTAGGTAAGCCAATTGTTATGGGGCGCCGGACTTTTGAGTCAATTGGTCGTCCTTTGCCCGGCCGCAAGAATATCGTTCTAAGCCGTCGAACGGATCGTTCGGAAAATCAGGACAGTCAGGTGGTTTGGGTGTCTGGGGTGCAACAGGCAATAGCCGCTGCAGGTCCGGTTGAGGAACTCATGATTATCGGCGGTGGAAAAATTTATGAGAAATTTTTACCCCTCGCAGACCGACTATATGTTACTAAAATAGAACTAAATGTTGAGGGTGATACTTACTTTCCCGATTATCATCAAGTCGCCGACTGGCAAGAGATAGAGCGGCAAAACTTTGCCGCTGATGAGCGCAACTCCCATAACTTTAGTACTCTTATTTTCGACAGAGTAAGTTAATAAGAAGTTATAAATTCAGTAACTTACATGTATTTTAAGCCATTGCAGCAGGCTTGAGTTCGTAGTATCATCTTGATGAATTTTTGAACAATCTTGTGATGGGGTTTTAGATGAAAGCAATTGTATTAGGCACCATGATGGCTGCCGTTGCGGCAACTGGCGTAACGTTTTCAAAGAGCGCAGAGGCAAATGAATTAGCCTTAAGCTTATGCACATACGTACAGGGTGATGACACCATGCGTATGCGTAAAAAATTACGTGATGCTCGTGTCCGCGTACGCGATATTTACAGTGGTATTCAGTGTAATGGTCAGAGCTTATTGCAATTTGCCATGTCAAATGGCTCACAAGACATTGGTGAGTTCATTGTTGGTCGCTTGTCAGTAGATGAACTGAAAGCTTCTGGCGACTACGAATGGGCGCAATCTAACGGTCATGGCAGCAGTGCAATTGCAGTAGCAATTAAAGATCGCGCTGGCCTGTAAGTTAGGCACTAATAAAATTATTTTCTAAAAGCCTGCAATTTTTGCGGGCTTTTTTACATCTTCTAACAAATCAATCAGTGACTTACCTTGTAATTCTCCCCTGTTCTCTACGACAATAGATCCGTTGCATATATAAACGGAACCGCTATGAAACAATGGATGGCATTATCGCTACTGTTACTGGGACTGATACCGCATAGCGGTCAGGCACAGACAAAAATAAATGAAGCTTCGGGCTGTTATTTACCCGGCGTGCAAGAGAAACTGCACTGTGGCACAGTTTCAGTTCCTGAAAATTACGAACAACCCGACGGCAAGCATATTGGTATTTACTACGCGATTCTTCCCGCTATTCAGGAAGGAGCGCAAGCCGATCCTATGCTCATTCTGGCCGGAGGGCCGGGACAGGCCGCTACCGAATTAACTCCAATGATAGCGCGTATGTTCGAAGCGGTGCGTCAAAAGCGCGATATCCTTCTAATTGATCAGCGTGGCACAGGTAAAAGTCACCCGCTTGAATGTGGTATTGAACGCCCTGATGAATTGATACGAGCTGACGATGAGCAGGACCTTAGAGCCTTGAGTCGTGAATGTCAGGAACAGTACCCTGATACAGACACAACGCAATATCATACGGTTAACGCAGTTAAAGACTTTGAGCGAGTACGTGAACATTTAGGTATAGAGCAACTGAACCTTTATGGCGGCTCTTATGGAACGCGCGTTGGACTAACTTATTTACGTGAAGCACCGAGCTCAGTTCGTACGGCTACCCTCGATGCCGTAGCTCCGCCTCAGGTGATCATCGGGCCTTTTGGTCAACACGGAGCCAATGCATTTGACGAAATGCTCAAAGACTGTTCCGAACAAAGCCCGTGTCATGAGAAGTTCCCTAACCTAGAGCAAGAATACTATGAGGTGATGAGTGAGCTTGAAGCTGAGAATATATTGCTGGAAACGCGTGACCCCCTCTCTTTTGAGCCGCTGGAAATAAAACTGACTCCCGGGCGTTTTAGCTCAATTATTCGTGTTGCTTTATATCACCCCAGTACTCGTCAGTTATTGCCTTACGCGATTCACTCAGCAGCTGAAGGAAACTACCATGCAATACTGGGGCTGATGGGCGGTACTATGTCACAAAACAGTATTTACCTGGGGCTTATGCTCTCGGTTGTGTGTGGCGAAGACTTGCCAAGGGCGACTCCTGAGCTTTTCGCTCAGGACGGCAACAATGAGTTTATTGGCAGCCGCACCGGTGATGCCTTTGTCGACATGTGTGCGGGTTGGCAATCATCGAGTGTTCCATCTTATTGGTCCGATCCGGTTGTTAGTGATAAGCCGGTTTTGTTGTTATCGGGAGAGCTGGACCCGGTGACGCCTCCGGAATGGGGCGAAATTGCCCACAGAACCTTACCTAACAGTAAACATCTGATTGCACCTAACGCCGGGCATACCATAGCCAGCCATACCTGCGCTAATAAGCTCATTGCAGATTTTATCGAGCAAGGTTCTATCGAAAATATTGATGGCAGCTGCTTAAAAGAACAAAGGCTGAAGCCATTTGTGCTGAACCAGAATGCAGCGGGGCTATAAATAATGATAAACGTAGATGCACTGACAAAAACATTCAAAAATGTGCAAGCGCTGGACTCTCTTTCATTTCAGGCAAAAGATGGCGAAATTACCGGGCTTCTTGGGCCTAACGGAGCCGGGAAAACGACTTGTCTGCGTATTATTTACGGGTTGTTGCAGGCAGATACCGGCAAAGCAGAGATTGAAGGTGTTGATGCCAACCAGAACCCGATTGATGCACGCCGTAACCTCGGTATATTCCCTGATAAATTCGGTTTATACGAACGCTTGACCGTACGCGAGCAAGTAGCTTATTTCGCCGGGCTGCACGGGCTAAAAGGCACGGAGCAAAAGCAGGCGGTTGAGAAGGTGATAGAGAAACTGGATATTAAAGAACTTGCAGACCGTCGTACTGCCGGGTTTTCACAAGGTCAGCGGATGAAAGTAGCGTTGGCTCAGGCTTTAGTACACAGCCCGAAACACTTGATTCTGGATGAACCCAGCCGCGGTCTGGACGTGATGAGTACCCGAATTTTAAGAGATGTGTTGCGCGAACAACGCGCTCAAGGCACCTGTATCTTGTTTTCCAGTCACGTTATGCAGGAAGTTGCCGCTCTATGTGACCGAGTGGTGGTGATGGCAAAAGGCAAAGTGGCAGCTGAAGGAACACCGCAGGAGCTGTGCGATATGACCGGCGAGCAACAGCTGGAAGACGCCTTCGTTAAAATTATCGGTACCGACGAGGGGATAGCAGCCTAATGAGTGCATTAACTTCCGTATGGAAAAAAGAGTTCCGGGACGCTATTCGTGATAAACGTTCTGTTTTAGCGGCAATGTCCTATGCGTTTTTTGGCCCTTTATTAATGGCCGTAGCCTTCTTTTTCTTAATAACCCAACTGACCGACCCAGCAGACGTTGAAATTACCATTGAAGGCAAAGAAAATGCCCCTCAACTCGTTGAATTTTTGAACGAACGTGGTGTTGTTGCTAAAGAAGGGGAGTGGGCGAAAACCGAAACGCCAATAATATTGACCTTACCGCAAAACTGGCAGGAAAGTGTGAGTAAAGCCGAACCGGTGGAGGTAACATTACGCGCCGACTGGTCCGCACAAAAACAGCAGACCGAAATTAAGCGTGTAGAGCAGGCCGTTCAGGCATACTCCAGTCAAATAGCGGCTTACCGTCTGACTTTACGGGGTGTGGATCCGCGTGTCGTGCAACCAATACAGTTACAAAAGCAAGACTTAGCAACCCGGGGCTCAAAAGCGGCCTTGATTATGGGCAGTGTGCTGGTATTTATTATCTTGTCTGTATTCTGGTCTGGTATGAATGTGGCTATTGATATCAGTGCTGGTGAGCGTGAACGTAACTCGCTGGAATTTTTGCTGAGTCAGCCGTTAAGCACCTGGGACATTGTTACCGGTAAAGCACTGACCGCAACGACCTTTTCATTGTTCGGGGCAATACTGTCACTGGTACTCATACCCATTATATTTGCCTACGTTCCATTACACGAAATTGGTATGAACGTGAACTTTAGTGTGGGTATGATGCTACTAATGTTTGTTTTGCTGGTACCGCTAGCTTTGTTCGCGACCGCCCTGCAATTGTTTGTGTCCTTTCGCGCGAAAAACTTCAAAGAAGCACAAACCTACATCAGCTTCTTATTGATCATTCCCATGGCAGCGTCATTCGGTGTCGAATTTGCACGGCTTAAAAATCCAATTCTCTACTATCTCCCGCTAACCGGTCAGCATCAGGCTTTTCTGTCACTGATACGCGGTGAGAACGTGAATGTCATGGGAACGGTCATCAGCGCAATTGCCACCCTGGCAGCCGCTCTGCTGCTCATGAAATACATAGCCCGAATGCTCAAAAGCGAAAAAATCGTCTTCGGCCTGTAGCGGGGCTGAATAGCGAGCGCTGAGGTTACAAGGGCCATTGTGGAGGACGCCCGTAAATACATCCCTGTAGGGCTTGGGCAGCGCCATCCATGGCGCTGCACACCTCCACAATAGCCCTGTGTAACCGTCGGCGCGCTCACTATCTTCCGCTTTAGTTAAGAAGCCACTTAAGCCGTGATGAGAGAGATTAGAAGGGCAGGCTGTTCACTTGTGAGCGTTACGAGTGTTGAAAGCCTCTGTGGCGGAGTGTCGAAGGCCATGGATGGCCTTCGTCAAGCTCTCATGGATGAGCTCGTCGCGTCTCCGTCATAGAGGCTTTCAATGCTCAAGCGAAGCAAGTGAGCAGCCTGCCCCTGTCCCCCCTCAGTCGCGTAGGCGGCCGTAGTGGTAGTAGAGCCATTGGCCGAGGCGGCGGAAGCGTGGTAATGGAAAGGGCTTTAGTTTTGACTGGTAGTACGGTAGCTCGGGCAGGTTTTTTTCCATGGCGGCTTCTGCCAGTCTTTGACCGGCCAGGGCGGTAAAGCCAACACCGGCGCCGCAGTAACCCATGCTGGCGTAGATATTATCTTTCACTTTGCCTACTCGCGGGTAATCGTCCAGTGACACACTGACCCAGCCACTCCAGAAATACTCCCACTTGTTCACTTCTCGCAGTTGCGGGAAAGTCTGGTGTAATGCCTGCAGTAAGCGTTTAGCATATATCGGCTTCTCTGCGCTTTTCCCTTGAATGGCACCACGACCACCAAACAATAAGCGGTTATCGGGCAGTAAGCGGAAGTAATACTTCAGGATGCGTGTATCCATTATGGCGTATTGAGGTGAAAGCTTAATACTCTCAACCTGTTCGTTACTCAGAGGTGGGGTGGTAATAATGCTTGAGAGTACCGGTAGCGAGCGGCTGGCAAGCTCCGGCAACAGTTTCCCTGAGGTATAGCCATTAGAACAAACCAACAGCTTACGGGCGCGTACAGAGCCTTTGGCGGTTTGCAGATACACTCCTTTGCCGCCAAGTGACACGGCCTGAGTTACCGGGCAGTGTTCAACTAATTGCGCACCAGCGGCAGTTGCCCTTCGCGCGGTAGCTGCTGCTAACAAAATGGGGTTAAGGGTAAAACAATCAGTAAAGCGTAATGCGGCATGGGCCTGTGGGCTTGAAATAAGCCCCGAGAGTTGATTTTGGGTGAGCCATTCAACGGGTTGATTAAACTTTTTAAGCTGCTCATATTGTTGTTTCAATGGTGCCACGGCGCTGTTGCGGTGCGCTATTTTCAGGTAGCCACCGTTTTGGCGCTGGCACTGCGAAGGGCAATAACGCAAAGTTTCTTCAACCAGTTGCAGTGCCTTTTGATGTTCATCGGCAATGTCTTGCGCAATGTCAGCACCAAGGCGTTCAGCCCAGGCCGACAAGCCCAGTCGGCCGGTACTTTTCATCACAAACCCGGCATTACGCGACGAACAACCCCAGGCCAGTTGGTTGGCTTCAAAAACTGCAACAGAATGCCCATTTTCGGCCAGAACCCGAGCCGCATTTAACCCCGTATAACCCGCACCAATAACAGCAAATTCGACTTCCTCCGGCGCATCCACACACTCCGGAAACTCGGCCTGCGTATGCTGCTGCCAATAACTAGGCTCAGGAGCATCATGAGGCCCCGGAGGCGCATTAACCAAAGGATCATACATAAACACCCACCTATAAAACGGAGAGGGAAGACAGCGAGCGCTGAGGTTACAAGGGCTATTGTGGAGGACGCCCGTGAATACATCCGTGTAGGGCTTGGGCAGCGCCATCCATGGCGCTGCACACCTCCACAATAGCCCTATGTAACCGTTGGCGCGCTCACTATCTCCCGCCTCATGGATGAGCTCGTCGCGTCTCCGCCACAGAGGCCTTCAATGCTCAAGCGAAACAAGTGAGCAGTCTGCCCCAAGCCCATGCAACCTCAGCGCTCGCTATTCGGAGCCTTACGTATCGAATTTCAGCAGCATTTCGCCGGCGTTGCAGTAGCAGGTGCCGTCGCATACTGGGCAATAGTAACCGTCTTCTACTGAGGCTTTGTACCAGCGCTTTTCATGTTGCTTAATCATTTCACCGCCGCAGCGGGTGAAATATTCATAGGCGCTGTTATTGGGGCTTTGCATCCAAATGTGCGCTAAACCACCACGGCAGCCCAGTTCTTTGGCGGTTTCAATACTACGGAACAACAGTTCTTTGCCTATGCCCAGACCGCGTGCCTTTTCTGACACCGCCGCGCATTTAAAGTAGCACAGCTTCTCGGCTGGAATTGGCCAGGCGTCTGGGGTGCAAAAATCATCGATTGGCCATTGTCCGGGCGCCAGGGTAATGCGCACGCCCAACGGGGTCTCGCCGCGCAAAGCTATCCAGTTCAACTGCACGTTACCCGCGGTTCCGCCAGCCAGATACTGCTGGAAACTGTCTTCGTTCAGGTAGTTGTCGCCATGAACTTCGTTGGCCAGATCAATAACGGCCGCCATATCGGCAGCCGTTATTTCACGATAAATAATATCGCTCATTAGTAGCGGTACTCGTCTGTCTTAAACGGACCTTCCACATCAACGTGAATGTAGTTAGCCTGATCCGCGGTTAGCTTAGTGATAACACCGCCGAAGCCCTGCACCATATAACGCGCGACTTCTTCGTCCAGTTGCTTAGGCAGAACTTCTACACGCAGATACTCTTCCTGCTGTTTAATTTCCATGTCGGCAAATTTCTGTTCGAACAAGTGAATTTGAGCAAGTACCTGGTTAGCAAATGAACCATCCATAATACGGCTGGGGTGACCGGTTGCGTTACCCAAGTTAACCAGACGGCCTTCGGCCAGCAGTATCAGGTAGTCGTTGTCGTCGTCTGAACGGTAAATTTTATGAACCTGCGGCTTAATTTCTTCCCAGCGCCAGTTTTTACGCATAAAGGCTGTATCAATCTCGTTATCGAAGTGGCCAATGTTGCAAACCAGAGCGGTAGGCTTAAGTGCCGCCAGCATGTAGCGGTCACACACGTCCATATTACCGGTTGTGGTGACAATCAGGTCGGTATTGCTCAGTAAGTCTTTGTTGATGTTGTCGCCGGTACCGTTGTTTTTGCCTTCAAGGTAAGGAGAAACCACTTCAAAGCCGTCCATGCAGGCCTGCATGGCACAAATTGGGTCAATTTCGCTGATTTTAACAATCATGCCTTCCTGACGCAGGCTAGCGGCAGAACCTTTACCCACATCACCGTAACCAACTACCAGAGCTTTCTTACCTGACAATAAGTGGTCAGTGGAACGCTTAATGGCATCGTTTAGTGAATGACGGCAGCCGTACTTGTTGTCATTTTTTGACTTAGTTACGGCATCGTTCACGTTAATGGCCGGTACTTTCAGAGTGCCTTTTTCCAGCATATCGAGCAAACGGTGAACACCGGTAGTGGTTTCTTCAGTAATGCCGTGAACTTTCTCCAGCATCTGCGGGAATTCGTCGTGGATCATCAGGGTTAAATCACCGCCGTCGTCCAGAATCATGTTGGCATCCCACAATTCGCCGTCTTTGTGACAAGTCTGCTTTAAGCACCAGTCGTATTCTTCTTCGGTTTCACCTTTCCAGGCAAATACCGGCACACCGGCAGCAGCCATAGCGGCAGCAGCGTGGTCCTGAGTAGAGAAAATGTTGCACGACGACCAACGCACTTCGGCACCCAGTTCAAGCAAAGTTTCAATCAACACGGCGGTTTGAATGGTCATGTGAATACAGCCAATAATACGAGCACCTGCCAGTGGTTTGCTGTCAGCGTATTTACGGCGGATAGTCATCAACGCCGGCATTTCAGATTCAGCAATCGCAATTTCCTTGCGGCCCCATTCGGCTAAGCTAATATCTGCTACTTTGTAGTCTTGTGAATTTTCTGCACTCATAGTGACTCTCTTTTTCAGTGATTTCTGTCAGTGAATTTTAAGTAAATTCAAGCAGTTTGGGCGCTCATAACGCGCTCAATTAATTGTTGCTGTCGGTCTTTATTCAGTCGGGGACCAAATTCAGTGACCAGCTCCGCCGCCGCATGGCTGGCTAAACGACCAGCGTCTTCCAGCGACATATTACGCGTTAAACCATAAAGCATAGCACCAGCAAACATGTCGCCTGCACCATTGGTATCAATGGCTTTAACCGGCACGCCCGGAATATGTACCTGACGTTCACGGTTAGCAATTACAGCACCGTCTTTACCTAAAGTAATAGCAACCGTGTCGGCCTGCTTTAGTAATACGGATAAAGCCGCCTGAGGATCGTCCTTACCGGTTAATAATTCTGCTTCTTCGCGGTTGCAGAACATTAAATCGACACCACCATCCAGAATTTCATCAATTCCGCTACGGAAAAACTTCACCATGGCAGGGTCAGAGCAAGTCATAACCAGCTTTGTATTGTTTTCCCGTGCCACTTTTTTCGCATGCTGAATCGCGCCACGCGCAATTTCTGAGGTAATTAAATAACCTTCAATATAAAGGTAGTCTGCCGCTGCAATGGCATGGTCGTCAATTTCCGCACTAGATAAATCGGCCGTTATGCCCAAATGAGTACGCATGGTGCGTTCGGCGTCAGGAGTCACCATAACCAGACAGCGCCCAGTAGTGCCCGGATTCTTTTGTTGGTGAAGGCTGGTTTCTATGCCTATTTTTTCTAAATCCTGACGGTAAAACATGCCTGCTTCGTCGTCAGCAACTTTACAGCAGTAGTAGGCCTTGCCGCCGAATTGAGCGAAAGCCACCAACGAGTTAGCTGCTGAGCCACCGCCGCTTTGCTTTTTCAATTCGCCCAGTTGGCTTAGTTCTGCAATCAGAGTGTTTTGAGCGTATTCATCAATCAGCTCCATCATGCCTTTTTTTAAATCGTGCTTTTTCAGGAAGTCCTCAGAGACTTCAAACTCCTGATCCACCAGCGCATTGCCAATGCCGACTACATCAATGGTTTTCATAATATTAAACGGTTGCTTATTAGGGCGCGTAGTATACCCGATGAGTCACTCAGGGTCGATAAATGAACAAGGCAAAAAGTGCAATAAGCAGACAAGCAATGAAAAAGCCCTGCCATTGCCTTTGCCAGCGGGAAGCTCTCGGTATTAACAACTCGGCAGGTCGTCCATCAAAACGTTGTCTGGCGATACGAATTCCCTGCACTTGTATAGGCCCGCCCAAACTTACCCGGTGGCAATAGCTGAAGCTTTGCAGCCAGCTGAGCAAAATAGTAGAGAACAAAGGGTTACGTTTTAACGGCTGCAGCCTGAATTTATTACGCTGAAATAGCGCCATAAACCGTGCTGCCAGGGCCAGTATAAATGAAGGTAAGAAATGCGTGATGGTGTGAAGCCAGTGTGTTGCCAGACCAAAGTGTCGGTACTTTGCCTGTGCAACCGGCCAAACCTGAGTCAGTTCAGAAAGGGTTCGTACTCCAAGAGCCGCCAGTGGCCCACCAACAAACCAGAAGAGCAAAGGTGTAAAGCGATGCTCCAGAATACTGGTTGCGCGCAGTTCGATGCTGGTTTTGGCAATGCCGTGTTCACTCAGTAAATCGCAGTCACGCCATGTTATGCGGCTTAGCCAGGCGCGGGCTGCGTTCTTACGGCCGCGCTGAAGATGGCTGTCGGCTAGTTTGACGGCGTGACTGACGGGTTGTTGACGCAGGCTAACCAGTAAAATTAACCAGCCAATAGCTAAAGACACTTCAGCACCGGCAAATACAATGGCCGCTGGCAGTAATACCAGCAGTGACATAGTTAACCAGGCCAAAAAACCGGCAAGGCGTTGCTGGCCGACAGGGCGGTTGGGTCTGTTAACCTTGCCGCTCATGTAGGCGGCCATTAGCCGCAAAACGGCAAAGGGGTGCCACTGCTCCGGCCAGGGAAACCAGCGCTCTGCCAGCAAAGCTAGCAGAGCCAGAGCAACAGGTGATAATATAATGTCGGTTAAAAGTTCCGTGTTCATGCAGCTATACTGCCACGGAGCAAGTTAAGCGGCAATTGGCTGTTTATTCTTATCTTTATTTGTGGGTACCGCGGCGCGTACATGTTCAGCCTGACGGATTTTACCGTGAATGTAGTCGTGTAGCTCGGCAACCCGATAACCAGGTTTTGCTTTAAAGCGCAGGAACGGCAGTCCGGCAGCGGCTAAGGTGTTTTTCAGGAATAAGTTACGTTTCTGCTGGTTCAGTGATGACTGACCCGGTTCCAGCTCGATAGCTGCTTTAACCTGCATGGTGTGAATGTCGCACAGCACATAGTCTAGAATGCGCTGGCTGGCTTTGTTGTGGGCATCTTTGCGTGCGGTTGAGGACAAGCCCGAGCGTACGGTTACAATGTCGCTTAACCGAACTTTAGTGAATATGCGAAAGCTGTCACCGACGGACTTTTCCAGTAGAGTCAAAAACTGATCTTCCTGCGCGGTGCACAAGGAAACGTCTTTTAGCTTATAAGGGTAGGGCACATAGTTTTCAGACATTCGGCTGGCAATAATAGCCACCGCAATTAACACTACAACAAACAACAACAGGATAATTTCCATTTTTCACACCTCATCAGAAAATTGACGCTCTGTGAGGTGTGAAGCAAAAGCTGTGCCAGTTATGGCTGCTTATGGAATTAATTTAACCTGATTTACGCCGAGTAACCGCCGGGAACACCTTTGGTCGTGACACTCACTGCGTCGTGCGCGTGCAGTGACTCATAGTGGTTAACCCGCAACCAGAAATCACGGAAGTTCGACATCTGGTTTAACTGATGTTGTAAGCGACGCGAGGCGTCCTCACAGAACATCAGGTTCTGTCCATTTAAACGCGCAAACTCTTGCTCGTCTTCACGTTTAACGGCGGCTTGTACTGGTGTTTTAAGAGCCCCTTCAATGGCGTCAATGAGTTCTACAATGGGAAAGTCATTAACACTGTCGCTTAAGGCAACTTTAACCTCAGCAACTGAACGTTGGCTGTGCGGTGTTGCAACAATACCTTCGGTGGAACCCAGCCACTCGTGCATGATGCTGGCATCTACCTGTTCCTGACCGGCAAATTTCTCGCTAAAGGCATCCTGAATTAACTGGCGCGCTAAAGCCGCAGAGCAAGGGCAAGTCGATGAATAAGGGACATCGACAGACAACTCCAGCTTTAACTGACCCGCATCGTAGCGGCCGGTTAAGCTGACGGGGTACGCTTTCCAGCCCTGCTTTTTGCTAATCAGTGATTTGCGGCGCAGGTGATAGTCAAAATCAAACTTAATAAAGGCCTGATCACTGATGTCTTTATGACTTTCGATAAAGTCATTCAGCAACTGCTTTAAAGTATCGTGACTGAGCTCACCTTCGGTCGACATTTTGTCCAGCAACAAATACAAGCGAGACATGTGAATACCCTTGGTTTTCGGGTTTTTCAAATTGACAAAAGCTTCCACTTTAGCTGCTACCGGGCGTTCTGGTACGCCGGCTGCTGCTACCATCAATGGAACTTCAATATTGCTCATGCCAACCCAATCGAGAGCTCCCTCTGTCTGGGCCTGCGTTTGGTTGGCTACGTCGGGCATAACTGTTGGCATTCGTTGTGAACTCCAAGTGTCGTGAATATTGTCCGGCCTGTTTGATCTTGATCAATGAGGCTCAGTCTAAAGGTGGGCATTATATCGCAGAATTTCACTAGGTGACACCGATTGCCCTAATCGATTCTGTCTGCACAGTGGTTGACTCAAAACAGGAATACGCCGAGGATAGGGTTTTGGATTGATGGAGCATAAAAAGATGGCAGAAAAATCGGCGATAGACACCGAGTTATTACAGCAATACGTCGATACCTTAGGCGTTGAAGGCGTGAATTCAACGCTGGCGACTTTTGACGGTATTATTCAAAGCTATGCGCAATTATTGCATCAGGCAGCTAAAAGCCGTAATGAAGACGAGCTACGCAAACAGGCGCATAAAGTTAAAGGTGCTTGCGGTTCAGTCGGTTTAACTGAGTTATCTAAGCTGATGGAAAAGGTTGAGAAAGACGAGTGGGAGTGGCCGGTAGCTGAGCGTTTATTAATTGAATGGGCCGATGCGGTTATTCCGCACCGACGCCAAATTGATGCCTGGTTAGCTGAGCATCACTGAGCTTGCTGATCAACCTCGCCGATAAAGCGATAGCCTTCACCATGGATGGTGGTTATTAAGTTCGGTGTTTCCGGGTGAGACTCAAAATGCCGACGAATGCGACGAATGGCAACGTCAACGGTACGGTCATTCGGACGCAGTTCGCGATCCAGCATACGTTTAACCAGTGTTTCACGGTCAAGAATGCGGCCCGGGTTAGATAAAAATACTCCAACGCACGATACTCACTTTTCGGCAAGCGGAACATTTGGTTTTCCGGTGAGTACAGGCAGCGACTGTCGCTGTTCAAACGCCAGCCATGGAACTGGAATTCAACACTGTTGTTTTCAACCGGACTGCCTGAGCGTGATGCTTCAATACGGCGACACAGGTTGCGTACACGAATTGTCAGCTCTTTTGGGTTATAAGGTTTAATGAGGTAGTCATCAGCCCCTAACTCCAGTGCTAACAGGCGGTCATCTTCGCTGTCACGACCGGTTAAGAAAATTAACCCAATGTTGTCGCTTTCACGTAAGGATTCCGCAAGTTCCAGACCATTTTTACCTGGCAAATTGACGTCCATAATTACGACATCCACACGTTCCTGACGCATGATGTTTTCCATTTGCAGGCCATCAGCAGCATCAAAAACTTCGTAGCCTTCTTGTTGGAATAGACGTGTGAGGGTCTGGCGCGTAACAACTTCGTCTTCAACAATCAGTATTCTGGCATTCATAAGCGTTGATTTTCCCGGAAAGTTCGTCGCTGTGCGTACGGTGTTGAACTTATATTTATAAAAGTTATGACGTTACATTATGACTTTTGTTTGAGATTTTTCAAGCATTGCTGACCAAAGTGACAGGAAAACGGACAATAAACTCCACGCCGTTCTTTTCTTCACTAAAGAAGTGAATGTTTCCGCCCAGTACCTGAGTCACTAAATTGTAGACCAAATGCAGACCCAGCCCGCTGCCGCCGGAACCTCGTTTGGTGGTCACAAAAGGGTCAAATATTTTACGGTTAATATCACTGGGAACACCTTTACCATTGTCGGTATAAACCATTTCCAGCTTGTCATCACCTACCATAGTAAAGCTAATGTCCACTCGTCCGCTGCTATACCCTTCAAAAGCATGGATCATAGAATTGACAATAAGGTTAATAAGCACCTGATTTAACGGTCCGGCTTTAGCGCGCACAGTCAGCCCTTCAGGGCATGAAATACGGATAGGGAATTTCTCCGGGTCCAGACGTCTGGGCTTAACCGAAATAAGAACATCGTTCATGAACGACGGAATATGAATATCCCGGTCAATTTCTGATGACTGATCAACTGCCACCTGCTTGAAGCTGGTAACCAGATCCGCCGCCCGGCCCAAATTACGGTAAATAATTTGCAGGTTTTCATCGCAATCACTTAAAAAGCGCTCGAACTCTGAGGTTGAAATTCGCTTCTCGTCGAATTTCTCCTGCATTATCGTTAATTTGTCCTGCAGCAAAGTGGAAGCGGTAACTGACAGACCTATTGGTGTATTAACCTCGTGGGCAATACCGGCCACCATGTCGCCCAGTGACGCCATTTTTTCCGATTCAACCAGTTGCCCCTGATACTGGTGCAATTGTTCCAGTGTTTTAAGCAACTCACTGTTGGATTCTTTTAGTGCCTGGGTACGCTGAGTAACCTGACGTTCCAGCTCGGTATTTAACTGACTGGCTTCTTCTTCGGCCCGGCGCTGCCGGCTAATGTGTTGCTGCACACGATCAAGCATGGTGTTAAATGCGTGCGCCATCATATCGAATTCAACCAGCTTTGACGGCGCCAGGCGCAATGAATAGTTTTTGTCCCGGGCAACCTGAGAAATCACATCAACTACGCTGTCTAATGGCGTGACAATAGTCTTTCGCAAGCGCAAAGTTATTAGCCAGCAAAGTAGCAGTGTCAGTACGAAAACCACGCTGGCAATGCCAATTGAGCGCCACATGAATAAGCGGGCCTGCTCCAGTGAGCCACGCAAATACACGTAACCAATGACTTCATCGTCAAGTACTACGGGCTGAGAAACTTCAATGTAGTTGTCGTTAGTTTGCGGTGTTGTCAGTTTATCCAGTTTAGCGAACCGCGCCGGAATAGGGGGCAGGCCTTTTTTATTGTAGCTCGAGAAAAAGGTCAGTTCGTTACTGGTTTCATCCATTTTGTAGACATGAACATGCTGAATAAACGAGGTGTTCTCTAATGAACTCAGGCGTTGTTTTTCGTTAGCGTTGTCATTAAAAACTAAGCTGCTGGCAGCGTTGCCAGCCACAATGCGGGAATAAGACAAAGCCTGGTCATGCAATGATTCCTGATATTGTGCAACCTGGCTCACAATATTAACCGTAAAACCGACGAGAAGCGCGAAGCTGGTGACCAACAACACGATATAAATCAGTATGCGCTTCAGTGAAATGGTATGCATTCAGTCTACGGCTCAATCTCTGAAAAAATTATATGTTTACTAATGTTAGCAAAGCGTTAACAAAAAAGGCATCGGTTAAACAAAAAAACGGCTTATTTATCGACAAGTGGCATGGTAAACACGATAACGGCCATCGTCGGCTATAACACTGCAGTTGCCAAACACCGATTCAATGACCTCTGGCCAGGGCAAGAAACGGTTCGCAACGACTCTAAAAACACCTTGCTTATTCAGGTGTTGCCGGGCATTGCTAATAAATTCACGAGCAATTTCATAATCGGTTCTCTGTCCGGTGTGAAACGGAGGATTACTGACAATGAAATCAAACTGTCCGGCATTGTCCGGTATGCCATCGGCTAAACGCAACTCAGTTTTTACTGGTTCATTGGCCAGCGTTATCTCACTGGCAGCAATGGCAATAGGACTCACATCACAGGCCATAAGTTCAGTGGCCACTGAAGCTAACTGCTTAGCGATAACTCCCGCACCGCAGGCAAAATCCATACCGCGGCCTTTGGGTAGATCCTTAATATGTTGCAGTAACAGCAAAGTTGCCGGGTCAATATGCTCACGACTGAATACGCCAGGCAAAGTAACAAAAGACTCTTGTTGCTGGTTTAATTCATAAGTGATGTTTTTGGCGTAGTCCTCAATCGAGGCGCTTTGATGAACCTGCTCATTGCGTTCACTGGCAAAAAGCAGGCAATGGTTTGCCGAAGCCAGTTTCTGCGGCGGCTGTAACCAGGCAGGCAAATGTTTCATTAAAGGTTGAATACCAGAGCGTTTTTCGCCGGCAAACCATACCGGAGTGCCAGTTGGTAATGACGCTAACTGTTCCAGTAAATACTGATTCAGCTCTTTTTCCTTTGCTACCAGAAATAAAACACCGTCGTAATGACTAAGGTTAGGAGGTTGAATTTGGCAAAAAACCGGGCGCCCGGCTGCTTTCCAATAAGCCGCGTGACCCGCGTGAAAACTCCAGGCCGAGGCATTAGGTAAGGCAGATAATTCGCCACCACCGGGGTGAATAACCAATAATGAGCCATTAGCCCAGGGTTGCGCGGACTGACGCCCAAGCATGGATAAAATTGCAGCTGACATAGTGATACTTAACGGCTTAGAGTAAGCTGTCTACTCGTAGTTGTTTGTCCTGAAGTAAGAACATTGTACCATTTCGATGTTCTTTTATGCGCAGACTTTTCTCTTTAAAGATAAACAAAATACCCGGAAAGACTTCTTTGCTGACCATAGTGCGCAAAACTGGGTGGTTTTCGAAAGCCTCCAGTATTGAATCTATGCTGGTTCGGGTATTAATAATGCGGGTCTTAAGTTTGCGTAACTCAATTTTTAGTTTTTTCTGGTATTCCAGCTTTTTCACACCATCTTCCAGTTTGTCGCAACGATTTAACCCTTGCTGTACCACTTTTACCCTGGCCAGAGTTTTTGTCAGCAACGCTCGCATACTATTTAAATGCTCAAGCGACTGAGGGTCAGCAGGCGGCAGCGACCAGTAAATTCGGGTTTTTGTGCCGGCCGGCGCGCCCAACTGCCCACAATAGACATGAGCACAGGTTTCAATAGTGCCGCCAATGAGTTTGCCGCGGGCATTACGACCTTCACCACCAATGGCCAGAGGGCCTTTTGTTATAACATGGCAATGGGTTAGTTGTTTGTCTGTATTCACACCCGTTTGAGCTTCAAAGTAGGAATACTGGGCATAGGCACACCAGATGGAGCCGCCCGCAATAAGTTTGGTGGACACGTCCGGTATCCATTCATCGGCGTCTTCGTCGTTCTCAGCATTATCGCCTGAATGAATCAGATGACCGATACAACCTTTACGCACCGTGATATTGCCTTCGGCATGTAACTCAGCTGAATCGACATAACCACCTACCGTAATATCGCCTGAACAAGTGACTTTCATTCCTTCACTGACATTACCGGTGACAATTACGCTACCCTTAAATTTAACGTGGCCAGTTGATACATCGACGTTGTTTAGCTGCATAACATCATCAACCTGCACGCTGTTTTCGCTAAAGCTGGGCATGCCGGTCCGGTCTGCAACAATTAAATTGGCATCGGTATCGCTAACACGAGTGCCTTCACCGGGTTTAAAGTCGCGGTCCTCACCGTCGCGGGCTTCCAGTTCCTGGCCAAAAACAGTAAAGCCAGCGCGACCTTTGCTCGGAGGTATTTTCTGTAATAGCGGATGGTCAGGATCAACCGTGACTTCAGCACCTAAATCGCGCATGTCTGCCGTACCGTCTTCACGTAACTGAGGACGTAAAACGCGCTTGCGGGCATCGTCTGTCAGGGGTTTAAATTTGGCATTACTGCCATTGATAGGGTACTTGCCCTTTGCCACAGTAACTGACAACTCAGCACCCGGTGGAGCTTCATTAGTGTGTTCAACCAAGGCGTCAATAGCCTTGCGCTGAATGCCGGAGGTAATTTTCTTTTCCTTCAGCTTGGCAATGATAATTTCCTGCGTCAGGGCTTTGCCGCCATAACCGACAATACCGCTGGCGGTGACTTTCATATCGTCGTCGCTTACCTGCAAATTTAAATCGGCGTCAAAAATCTCAGCAATAGCGACTTGAAAGGGAATGCTGCTGTTAGAGTCTTTACTGTAATGCTGGGCGTACTTTGTTGCAGTTTGTAGCAGCATTTGAGGATCAAGTAATTTTGCAGCCGAAAACTTAGAAGCCTGCCAGGCTTGCTGGAGTTTATCTGCTTTGACCTCTGAGGGAGGAGTGCCGGCATCAATACTGATGTACACATCTCTTTCAGAAACCCGGAAACTGACCGGACTGGACATAGGGCGCCTGTACTCTAACTGTTGTTATAATTTTTATCGGGCTATTTTAACGAATGTTTACCCTTTTTTGTATTAAATTTAATCGTCCGGGACAACATCATTACAGTAGCTTGCTATTTTTTCATTCACTGCGGCTAATTCAGCGTTAACTTGTGTAACTGCTTCAATGCGCTGTTCGTAAGTCTTTAACTGCCAGTCTTTGAAAAGTTGTGCAGCCAAAAGGCTCAAGTCAGTCGCGCCAATAGTAGCACTTAAACTTTTTAACGTATGTAACTTTAAGCGGGCCGCTTCAACATCTTCTAATAAGTCCTCTGTATTCAGCAAAGGAGCAAACTGTTCCAGATAACAGTTCAGCACTTCCCGGTAGAGGCTGTGCTGATTGTCACAATGGCGCAGACCGCGGTTAAAATCAATCTGTGCTGAATTACTGCTCATAAGGTTTGTTCTCGTAAACCTCGGTAAAAGAATCAACGCTTTCGGTGGCGTCCGACATGGCGTCTTTATCAAACTGTGCAACATTGAATAAGGCTTCGCCTTCATTAGCTACCGGAATATTGCTGCAGCCTATAATAATGCCGCGTACCGGAGATTCAATCGCATCGCCTTCGCCACCATGCGGGTTAACGCTTAAGGCTAATACTTGTTGTTTCTGAATGGTTTGTCCTAGCTCAACTTTGGGAATAATAAGGCCGTCGCGTTCTGCCCGAACCCAGGTGGAACGACGGGCAATGACAGGTGTAATACGACGACCACGACGGCGGCCTTTCATCATTTTCAAATGCTTCATCACGTTTTCTACACCAATAACGCCGGCACTTATCGAGGCCTCATCAAAGCGCAGTCCTTCACCTGCCTCATATAAAATGAGAGGAATACCGAGCTCATTGGCTAAAGCCCGCAAGGAACCGTCGCGCTCTTTAGAGTGCAGAATAACCGGCGTGCTGAAAACCTTCGCCATGGCCAGTGCTTTTTCGTTTTCAACGTCTACCCGAATTTGCGGCAGGTTACTGCGGTGAATAGCTCCCGTGTGCAAGTCCACAATGTGGGTCGACTTTTTGACCAGCTCTTCACTGAACAAATACGCCATACGACTTCCCAGAGCACCGCGTTCCGAGCCGGGAAAGCAACGGTTTAAATCACGCCGGTCAGGCAAGTATCGAGACTGCTGAATAAACCCAAATAAGTTAACAATAGGCACCACGACTAAAGTGCCGCTGAGCGTGCGGGCGTCGGTGGTATTAATTAAGCGTCGGCAAACTTCAATGCCGTTCAGCTCATCACCATGAATAGCCGCGCAAATCAGCAATACCGGTCCGGGCTTTGTGCCATGAAACACATCTATGCGTAAGTCCAGCGGTGCGTCGTTATATAAACGCAACGCGGGCAGAGTTATATGCTGATGCGATCCCGGCTCTACCCATTGTCCAGCCAGTTCAAAACCGTTCATTTTATCCTTGCCCTTTGGTACGGGTTTTATGCGCTTTGGCGTTTTTCTCAAGGAAGGTAATAATTTGTGACGCAACGTCTTTCTCGGTTGCCTGTTCAATACCTTCAAGCCCGGGTGACGAGTTCACTTCCATAACTAATGGCCCGTGGTTAGAGCGTAAGATATCCACACCCGCTACGTTAAGCCCCATGGTTTTAGCGGCTTTAACCGCCGTTGCGCGCTCAGCCGGTGTTAGTTTAACTAACGACGCGCTGCCGCCACGGTGCAGGTTTGAACGAAATTCGCCGGCTTTTGCCTGGCGCTTCATTGCTGCAATAACTTTGTCGCCAATAACCAAACAGCGAATGTCCGCACCACCAGCTTCTTTAATGTATTCCTGCACCATAAAGTTGGAGTGCAGACCCATAAAGGCTTCAATAACACTTTCAGCGGCCTGACGGGTTTCGGCTAACACCACACCAATGCCCTGAGTACCTTCCAGCAATTTAATAACCAGCGGCGCGCCGCCAACCATGTCAATGAGGTCAGGAATGTCCTGTGGCTGACTGGCAAAACCAGTTGTCGGCAGGCCTATGCCTTTTCGCGACAGCAATTGCAGTGAGCGCAACTTGTCGCGGCTACGGGAAATGGCAACCGACTCATTTAACGGATAGCTGCCTATCATTTCAAACTGGCGCAAAACAGCGGTGCCATAAAACGTCACTGACGCTCCAATACGCGGAATAACACAGTCGTAGTGGGGCAGTTCCTTGCCGTGCTTATGGATGGATGATTCACGCGCATTAATGTTCATGTAACATCTTAGCGGGTTAAGCACGTCAACTTCGTGGCCACGCTCTTCAGCGGCTTCCACTAAGCGGCGAGTTGAATAAAGTGAGGCGTTACGCGATAAAATCGCAATTCTCATTGCTCTTCTCCTAATAAGTGAGAGGCTTGTGGATCTACGATAAAGTTTCCGCGCATGGCTTGTCGACCCAATAACATACGGAACTTCATGGTGTCTCTATTAGTTAATGTCAGTTCGACCGCCTGGTCAAACTTACCCAGTTGTAATCGGGTTCGGATCACATAACGGGTTTCAGTATGACCGCCGGAGTCGGTTACTTCACGTTTATCAAATACCGGGGCTTCGCACACTTGTTCGCGCAAAGAGCCTTGCTCCGGGTGCATAAAAATACGCAACCATTCCTGGCCGTCGCGTTCAAAAGGTTCAAGTTTGAACGCGTGTAAACACGAAGTTTTGGCGCCAGTATCGACTTTCATATGAATCAGATTAATATTGAGTTCAGGAAGTGCTCCCCACTCTTGCCAGCCAATTGTTGTCATTGTGCTACCTTGTTGTAAATCTTGAATGCTTAATACAGTATTTTTGGTAAAACGCAATTTTTATTTATGTAGCCTGATGAGATGGTCCCCTCCCTCCTAAGCGGCATCGCAATGTGCCAATATAGAGGTTCAAGCTTCTATAGAACAGAGTGGAGAGGACCAATGGCTATTGTAAACAGAATTGCCCTGGATTTGGCAAAGGATTTTATTCAGGTTTTGGCGCTGGATGAAAATGAGCAGGAAGTTTTTAATAAAAAACTGCGCAGCAATAAAGTGTTAGCGAAGCTGGCGACGCTGAGCCGTACGGATGACTGTGAAGTAGCGGTTGAGTCCTGCGGCATGAGTCATTACTGGCGCCGCGAATGTGAAAAGCTGGGTTATAAAACGGTGGCGTTGCCACCGCGTTTCGTCAAAGCGTACCTGCAGGGTGAGAAGAACGATGCGAATGACGCCCGGGCAATAGCCGAGGCGGCATCACGACCCAACCGTCAGACGGTCAGGCTGAAAAGCATTGAGCAGCAGGACTTAGCATTGATGGTCAATCAGCGGGAAGGCTTCGTGCAGACGAGAACGCAGTTCTCGAATAGGTTGCGGGGGCAACTGGCCGAATACGGCATTCTTTTACCGAAGCGAGTCGGTACGATATTACAGAGAGTACCGGAGGTACTGGAAGACGACAGCAATGCGCTGACGCTTCAGTCACGGGACCTCATCAACCGGCTCTATCAGATGCTGCGAGCGGTGGATGAAGAAGTTAAAGCGCTGGATAAGCACTTAGCGACACAGGCCGAAAGGAATGAAGACAGTCAGCGGCTGATGACCCTGCCGGGTATCGGACCGATAACAGCGACCTCGCTGCTGGCACTGATAGGTGATGTGAGTGAATTTAAACGCGGCCGCAACCTGTCGGAATACCTGGGACTGGTACCACGGCAAAACAGCAGTGGCGGTAAAGACCGTTTAGGCGGTATTACCAAAAAAGGGAACACCAAACTCAGGACACTGCTGGTGCATGGCGCCCGCTCGGCACTGCGGGTGGCACAACAGCGCCACGACAGGCTGAGCCTCTGGGCACAGGATGTCGCTAAACGCAGAGGCAACAACGTTGCAGCGGTGGCACTGGCTAACAAGCACGCCCGGATAATCTGGGCGATGTTAAAGAATAAAGAAGATTACCGGATGACTGCTGCTTAACAGCATTCAGTAAAAGAGCACAGCGAAGGTTCATTCCTTCCGGGAGTTGCAAACGTCAACAGGATGGTAAAATAGGGTAAACCGACGACAACTGAGACTGTTGAACGTCCGTACATAAAGTACGTTAGCCTGATAAGCCAGTTGTCGTGCGGAGTTCATCCAGGCCAGGTGCGCAAAGCGCGCACCATAAACAGGCCGTATATATGCGAGCGCCCCGACATTTACCACGAGTTGCCGTTGCAAAACGGGAGGGGACCATATATGACATTCATGTCAGGTGTGATAGCTTTTTACGTAAGCAACGAAAACTGCTACTTTTGATAAAATAAGTAATAAGACTCAACTTAAGGATAGCCTATGTCGGTTTGCCCATCTTGTGATTGTCGAAAACCTTTGGGGTTTGGCATTAAAATGGCCTTTCAGCCCATTGTTGATATTTCTGACAAAAGCGTATTCGCACACGAAGCCCTAGTGCGGGGAGAAAACGGCGAGGGCGCAGGCCGAATATTGGGGCAAGTGACAGAAGACAACAAGTATACCTTTGATCAAAGTTGCCGGGTTAAGGCAATAGAGACCGCGTCTCGTATCCAGCTACCGGGCAGTTTGAGTATTAATTTTATGCCTAACGCCATTTATGAACCGGAAACCTGTCTGGCAACCACCTTATCGACAGCCCGCAAAACCGGGTTCGACCGGAATAAAATTATTTTTGAGGTGACTGAACAGGAACAGGTTGTGAGTCAGGAGTTTCTGGTGGAAGTGTTTGAGGCTTATCGTAAAGAGGGGTTCAGAACCGCCATCGATGACTTTGGTGCCGGTTACGCCGGGTTGAATTTACTGGCTGACTTTCAGCCGGACATTCTGAAAATTGATATGAAGCTTATTCGTGACATTAACCAGAATAAGGTAAAGCAAACTCTGGTTCGTTCCATTCAGCAAATTTCAGAAGAGCTGGGGATTCAGCTTATCGCCGAAGGCATTGAAACCGAAGACGAGTATAAATACCTGCGCGACAGCGGCATTACCCTAATGCAAGGCTACTTCTTCCAAAAACCCATGCTGGAAGCCTTCCAGAACATTAATTTCCCGTAGCCTGACATTTATGTCAGGTGAGATATCGCTCCTGACGTGAACGTCAGGCTACGTACGCGATGCCTGTAACTTCTGCAAATGCGCTTTAAAATCGTAAATGTCGCGGTCCAGCGCATTGGAACTTACGTAAAGGTCGTAACCAAGTAATTCCCGCATTTGTTCCATGCGCTTACCAAACACACCAATTAGCCCCTTATAAACAGTGCCATTAGGGCTAATGTAACTGTCTGGAATATCAAAATAAGGCGTATAATCCTCGCGCTCCGGTGCCTGATGCCGCAAAGCCATAGTCAGCAACTGACGTTGTTCGAACAATAAGGCAGAAGCAAGCCGGGGCGAAATATCATCCAGCACTTCTTCAACCTGATACAACCGGAACCCCAGAAAGGGGGCGTCTTCAAGCTCCAGCACCCGGTTCACTCGGGGAACGTCGTAACGGATAATATTCTCCCAGCGAATCTGCCATTGTCCACGGCGGTGCAAATAACGAATGCCGTCTTCGGTGATCACCAGTGAAACCGGAGGCTCTATCACTTTACCAATGCCTAACAGCAAGAATATGCCGGACGTTGCGCCGAGCACCACAGTAACACCCACCGGAATATCGTCTCGCACCAGATGAAGGAAAACCAGTAGCGCAAACAACAATACCGCCAACCCACAAAAGGTTAATGCATTGCGCTTAGCCTGAGGACTGACATTAAATTGCATAGTTTCTCCTGTGTACAACCGATGATGCCTCGGATTACATAAACATCCGCTGCAATATCTGCCGGGTGAAATCCTTCTTAAGATAAAAGCCCCGTGGGCGCACTTCAATTATAGTACCTTCCGGGCCAATGGCCTCGGTCAGCGCCGAACCGTCTGCGGCTTTGGGGCGAATTTGCATGGCTTCCCCCTGACGTGCGGTAATACTCTCAACCTGGCCCAAAGCAATACGATCCATGTGTTCTTCCCAGTCGTTGCGCAGCAAGGCTTCCTCCTGTTCGCTAGGCACCCACAAAAACGCACTGCCAACTACCCGCTCGGCTAAAGGCACTTCGCGGCGGCCGTCAATGGGTAGCCACAACACCTGTTGTAATTTATTTCGTACGTTAGAAGTGGTCCATTGGACTCCCTGAATATTTACTAAAGGAGCGGTACAGACAAAAGTGGTTTCCAGCGGTTCACCGTCGGGCGTTACCGGTAGCGTTTTGAGTTCAACACCCAGCTCAGGGAAGTCCTGCGTGGGCTTGGAGCCCGCAGTGGCGCCCAGTTGCAGCTCCAGTAGTTGTCCCACCCAGCCTTTGTCGCGGCGTAAATCTTTGGGTACCTGCAACCCGGTTTCAGCAGCCAGGTCAGCAAATGTACGGCCAGCTAAAGCCGCCGCGCGCTGAAACAATTCATCAATGGACTGAGGGCGTTGTGGCTTGTCGGTCATGACTTAAATCTTCGTAAATAGTGAATCAGCATTTGCCCGCAACCGGGCTTTATGGAAGAATCCACTGTAACAGAGAATAATTGAGGATGCTCGCGTGATAGATGCAGAAGGGTTCCGGGCAAACGTAGGAATCGTCATCTGTAACGGGCATGGGCAGGTATTTTGGGCTCGTCGAATTAACCAGCAAAGCTGGCAATTTCCGCAAGGAGGAATTCACGAAGGCGAGACCCCTGAGCAGGCAATGTACCGCGAACTCTACGAAGAGGTCGGGTTAAAGCCGGAGCAGGTTGAAATTCTGTACACCAGCCGACAGTGGTTGCGTTATCGCTTGCCAAAGCGCTTAATTCGACGTGAACAGCGGCCCATGTGTGTTGGACAAAAGCAAAAGTGGTTTTTGTTACGGCTAAAATGTCGTGAAGAAGACGTAGATGTTTTACATTCAGGCCACCCTGAATTTGATGGCTGGCGCTGGGTCAGTTATTGGTACCCGGTGCGGCAGGTCGTATCCTTCAAGCGCGATGTATATCGTCGGGTGATGAAAGAGTTTGCCACGCAGGCGATGCCATTTCGAGCTTCGGGAGGGCGTCAGCACAGGCGCAAACGTTAAATATGATGTTGGTTACATTGCAAAGGATAGTCCAGGGCGTCAATAAAGCGCCTGATTTCAACATGGCATTAACTACCATGGTGAGTCAGGTGCGCGAAGCCTTAGAAACCGACAGTTGCAGTGTATTTTTGGCCGACAACGACCAGCGTCAGTTTGTTATGGCGGCCAGTGACGGCTTGCGTGCCGAAGACGGAAAACCCGTCCGGGTCGACTTTGGCGAAGGTATTATCAGTTTAGCGGCACAACGAGAAGAGCCGCTAAACATTGCCGATGCCAGTATGCATCCCGCCAACAAAAAACTCAGCGACACCAACGAGAATATTTATAAGGGCTTACTAGCCGCTCCTATTATCCACCGCCGCAAAGTGCTGGGTATAGTGGTGGTGCATCAAAGTGTGGCGCGCAGTTTTAGTCGTGAAGAAGAAGCTTTTATTGTTACTTTGGCAGCGCAGTTGGCGGCAGTTATAGCGCATGCCGATGCCAAAGGTTTGCTGGTTAGTGAACACTCCCCCTGGATACACAGCTTAAGGGGCTTGCCCGGTTCGCCCGGTGTGGCCGTGGGTGAGGCTTATGTGTCGCGACCAGAAGCGCGTATAGATGAAGTGACTCCACGACGTTCCGACAAACCCATTCACGAAATTCGCAAGTTCCGTCAGGCGGTTGCACGTACCCGAGCCGACTTAAAAGAACTGTCCAGGCGCATGGCGGGGCAGGTGCCGGATGATACGCTGGCAATTTTCGATGTGTACCAGGGCATGCTGGACGCGGCCAGTATGGGCGACGCCGTCGAAAACATGATTAAAGAAGGCTGGCGCGCGCAAACCGCATTAAAATACGTGGTCGAGCAGTTTGTTGCTCAGTTTGAGGCATTAGAAGACTCTTATCTGCAAGAACGCGCCACCGATGTGCGTGACATAGGTCAGCGGGTGCTGTTGCACTTACAAAACCGTCAGCGTAAACGCAAGCCCTTGCCGGACAACTTCATTTTGATAGCGGACGAAGTCACTGCTTCAATGTTGGCCGAGCTGCCGCGAGAGCAAATTGCCGGTATCATTTCATTAAATGGTTCGAGTAACTCGCATGCTGCTATTATGGCGCGCAGCATGAACATTCCGGCGGTGCTGGGTGTCGACGACATCGAGCTGCACTTCTTCTCCGACCGCTTGCTGGCAGTGGATGGCTACACTGGCGAAATTTATGTGGACCCGCCAGCGCAAGTATTAACTCAGTTTCATCAGTTAGCCGAAGAAGAACAAGAACTGCGTGACATTGTTACTGAGCATAGTCATTTGCCTGCAGAAACGCAGGATGGTCAGCGCATAAGCCTGCACCTGAACCTTGGGCTGGATGTTACTCACGACTACCTGAAAACGCTGAACATCGATGGCGTGGGTCTGTATCGCTCAGAAATACCTTTCATGATGCGCGACCAATTGCCCACAGAAGACGAACAAACGGAAATGTATCAGGAAGTGCTGGATCAGTTTCCTGATCAGCCAGTGGTTATGCGTACGCTCGATGTTGGCGGAGACAAGCCGCTACCCTATTTTCCGTTAAAAGAAGACAACCCATTTCTGGGGTGGCGCGGTATAAGGTTAACTCTGGACCATCCGGAAATTTTCCTGATTCAAATTCGCGCTATGTTGCGAGCCAGTATTGGCAAAAGCAATTTGCGTATTTTGCTGCCCATGATAACTAGCACCAGCGAAGTTGACGAAGCGTCACGGCTTATCAAACAAGCGTACTTTGAGGTAGCCGAAGAGCAGGGCTGTGAAGTGGGTGTTAACCTGTTTCAGCCGCAGCTGGGCGTGATGATAGAAGTGCCCGCCGCTATTTATCAGTTGCCGGCGATGGCCAGCAAAGTCGACTTTTTCTCGGTCGGCAGTAATGACCTGACACAGTATTTGCTGGCGGTGGACAGGAATAACCGCCGCGTTGCCAGCCTTTATGACGCCTACCACCCGGCAGTATTAGCCAGCCTGGATGAAATCGCCCGGCGCTGCGAAGAAATTGGTAAGCCCGTTAGTGTCTGTGGCGAGTTAGCCGGTGATCCGGGCGGTGCTTTACTGCTGGTGGCTATGGGTTATCGACAGCTCAGTATGAACAGTTATAACGTCGACCGGGTGCGCTGGATACTGCGTAATGTGCGTTCCAGCACGTTAAACGTGATGCTGGCTAAAGCTTTGCAGGCACGTAACCCCGATCAAATTCGCAAAATGATTGCCGAGAAGATGGAAAGCATCGGACTCGGTGGTTTTGTCAGAGCAGGGAAATAAGCATGTTACTCACCACCTGGATTTGGTGTATTGGCGGCGGAGCAGTGGCGGGTTTATTAGCCGGCTTGCTGGGTATTGGCGGTGGTCTGGTTATTGTGCCACTACTCATTTATTTACTGCCTATTATTGGCGTGCCGCCGGAGCTGGTTGTCCCCAGTGCTATCGCCACCAGTCTGGCAACCATTTGTATGACCACAGCCAGTGCATCACGTGCGCACGCCAAACATGGTTTGATGGAAAAATTCTGGCTAATTAGGGTATTGCCAGGGTTATCGGTTGGCGCAATGACGGGCGCTTTTCTGGTCACTGTTGTTGATCCGGACTGGTTAAAAATCATTTTCTCAATTGTGTTAATAGCCCTGGCTGCCCGCATGGTACTTCCGCAGAAAACTGGCGAACCATTAACTTCAGTTTCTAAACGGTTAGTGGCTCTGGGCAGTTATATTATCGGGACCATATCGGGCCTGGTTGGCATTGGCGGTGGTGCGCTGACCGTGCCATTTTTAAGCCGTATGCGCTTACCGGTGCGCCAGGCTATCGCTATTTCCTCGCTCGGCAGTTTTGTTATTGGTTGTAGCTCGGTCGTAATGTTCATTTTAAATGGCTGGTTGTCGGGTAGGGAAACCGGTGCTTTAGGTCTAATTAATGTGCCTGCCTGGTTAGGGATTTCCGTTGCATCGGTGCTATTCGCCCCACTGGGTGCTAAACTGGCGCACAAATTACCAGTTAAACAGTTACAGCGCGTTTTTGCGGCGTTTTTAATTCTGGTCGCCATACAACTTATTTTTAACTAACCATAAAGCAGGGAGTACAAGCAGTGCCGTCTAATGACTATTGGCAATTTCCCGCCATTGATCCTGTTCTTTTTCATATTTGGGGACCTTTGGACATTCGCTGGTATGGCCTTGCCTATATAGCGGCTTTTGCCTTCGCTTATTTTTGGGGCATGCGCCAGACCAAAACAGACCCTAACTGGAGCAAAGAAGAGTTCAGCGACCTGATGTTCTGGGGTTTTATTGGCGTTATTCTCGGTGGTCGCATCGGTTATACACTGTTTTATCACTTCGACTACTTTATCGATAACCCGTTGTACCTGTTCTATATTCACGAAGGTGGTATGTCGTTCCACGGCGGTTTGCTGGGTGTTATTGCCGCTATGTATCTGTATGCCCGCAAAAAACAGCGCTCGTTTTTGCAAGTAGGCGACTTTGTTGCTCCGTTAGTGCCTATGGGCTTATTTTTCGGACGCATTGGTAACTTTATTAACGGCGAGCTTTGGGGGCGTGCGGCAGAAGTGCCCTGGGCTATGTATTTTCCCAGTGGCGGGCCGGTGCCACGCCATCCGTCACAGCTATACGAAGCTTTGTTAGAAGGCCTGCTGTTGTTCGCCGTTATTCTGTGGTTCCAGCGCAAACCCCGAGGCGTTGGTGCGGTTAGCGGGTTGTTCCTGCTCGGCTATGGTGTTGCACGCTTTATTGTCGAATTCTTCCGCGAACCCGATGCTCACTTAGGTCTGCTGTCTTTAGGCATGTCCATGGGCCAATGGCTGACCCTGCCAATGATTATTCTGGGTATTATTCTCATGGTACGTGCAAAGAAGCAATTGCCTACAGGCTGATGGATACGGGATGTAGCCTGACATTCATGTCAGGTGAGATATTGGCCCTGACATGAATGTCAGGCTACGAAGAGGGCATGCGGGATACCGTTCCTGACGTCAACGTCAGACTACTGCAGATGGGCTTTCACAGATAAGATCTCACCTGATGCAATAGCATCAGGCTACAGCATCAGGTACGATGTAAAACATTACGCAAAATACAATTTATATAAAAAATGAAACAATATTTACAACTGTGCCAACGCATTGTCGACGAAGGGGTCTGGGTTAAAAATGAACGTACAGGCATTAACTGCCTGACGGTTATAAACGCCGACTTAGAGTATGATGTTGCGAACAATCAATTTCCTTTAATTACTACTCGGAAAAGCTATTACAAGTCGGCTATTGCTGAGCTTCTAGGATACTTGCGAGGCTACAATAGTGCCGCTCAATTCCGCGATATTGGCTGCAAAACCTGGGACGCCAATGCCAACGAAAACCAGGCCTGGCTGAATAATCCGAATCGCAAAGGCGAAGACGACATGGGCCGTGTATACGGTGTGCAGGGGCGCTCATGGCAAAAGCCGGATGGCAGCCACTTAGACCAGCTGAAAAAGGTCATTAATAACCTGTCGAAAGGCATTGATGACCGTGGGGAAATTGTTACTTTCTATAACCCTGGCGAATTTGAACTGGGTTGTTTGCGTCCGTGCATGCATACCCACAACTTTTCGCTGTTAGGCGACACGCTTTACCTAACCTCTTACCAACGCAGCTGTGACGTGCCCCTGGGACTCAACTTTAACCAAATTCAGTGCTTTGCTCTTTTAGCTTTGGTGGCACAAATTACTGGTCACAAGCCGGGCAAGGCCTACCACAAGATAGTGAACGCTCACATTTATGAGAACCAGTTGGAACTCATGCGTGATGTACAGCTGAAGCGAGAGCCTTTTCCATCGCCACAGCTGCATATTAACCCAGAGATAAAGTCTTTAGAAGACATTGAAACCTGGGTCAGCAAAGACGATTTCATCGTCAGCGGCTACCAGTGTCACGACCCCATTAAATACCCATTCGCAGTGTAGCCTGACGTTTACGTCAGGAGCGATGTCGAATACACGGCATCGCTTAATTATTTAAGCGGTATTTTTACCGAGGATACCTCACCTGACATAAATGTCAGGCTACATCACCAGCGTAGGTTGTGTCATGGGTCATATGCGGCCAAGTTACTGTCTACCCAAGATTCGTTAATGTAAGCCCAATCGGGCGGGTATCGATTGTTACGCAGGTAACGATTCAAAGTTGAATAGGGCCATTCGGTAGCGTTTGAAACGTAACGGTGTTTTACCGGGTTGTAGCAACAGTAAAGTAAATACATGTATAGCTCTTTCTCATTACGAATTGTGTGCTCCCAATACCCTTTCTGCCATAGGCTGCTTAACTGGCGCTTTTGTCTACTTTTATTCTTATAGTGCTTACTATAATTTTTGGCGGAGAACTCAGGTAAAGCTTTAGAAGTTAAGGCCTTAATTTTAGACCATCGGACTGGAGCATTCGTGTCCATTATTCGCAATACGCAATGCAGGTGATCAGGCATGACAACCCAGGCCTCTATTTCAAAAGGGTGAGTACGCATGGTTTCTCTCACGGCATTGCGTAACGCCGCCAGAACATCAGGCCGCGTCAGTATTTTTTGCCTTTTGTGGGTGCAGAGAGTAAAGAAATACCATCCACCTTCGTAGTATCTGCGTACATTAGTCATGCAGGTAATTAATAGCCATAACCCGGAAACGGTCAATTTCATTGTGTTGTAGGAAAACGGCGTATTGGTTGATGTGGCTTGACATTGATGTAGATACCATCTTGTACCAATCGACTTCAAACACTCAATGATGTTTGAGGTCGATATTCTTCCTGGTGCTTGATAACGCCGAAGCAGATTTGTACCAGTTTCCTCATGGCGGCACCAAGCGCCTGCATTTTCGTCTTACCCTGAGCTAACAACCTTTGTTTCTGATAAGCGATGTCCGGGTTACAACGGCTGGCAACTACGGCCGGCAGGTACAGTAAAGCTCGTATGGCCGAAGGCCCGATTTTGCTTAACCGGGTCATCCCTTTATGTGAGCCGGACTCCTGTAGCCTGGGTATCAACCCCAGATAGGCCGCCGCCTCTTTGGCGCTGCTGAAGCGTTTTACGCTGAACAAGCTGGTCAGCTCTCGGGAAACCGTCGGTCCCACACCATCAATACTCTCAAGCAACTCACGGTTTTTCTTTAACTGCGGGTGCCCGTCAATATGGTCATCAATTTCTTTTAGCAGTGCTTTAATTTCCTCATTGAGAACGGCGATCATGTCTTCAATCGATTTCACCACCCGTGGTGAAGTGTCGGTATTCGCGCAGGCTTCCAGCCGATTCCTCTCGCGCAAAACGTCCTTTTGCAAAGCATTCAGGCGTCTGAGTAACAGTTTCAGGTGCCGGGCTTCCGGCGATTCAGGCTCCCACCAGGTAATGTCACCTTTATGGGCTTTATCTTCCGTAAAACGAGCCAGCAGGAGGCTGTCGGATTTGTCCGTTTTATGGGTAACGCCAAGCGACTCGAAGTATTTCTTTGCCCGTCCCGGGTTAGCAATAAAGAGCTTAAATCCCTGCTCGTGCAGCGTATAAATCAAAGCTTCGTGATAAATCCCGGTCGCTTCAATCCCTATCGCGATGTTCTGTGCTTTATGCTGAGTCTGCTGTTTTAACCAGCTCTCAAGCTGAGAGAACGCCTGACGGTCGTTCTTAAAGACCTTCGTTTTCTTCTTCCTCTGTCCGTTTTTACCCAGCTTGTCGGAATAAAAACCAACGTCTAATTTCTTTTTACTTACATCAATGCCAACGTATGCTGTCATCTCTCTTTTTACTCCGCTTGTTCATACGGCCTCACCATTTATAATGGGGACCTGGATACCATTCAGTGTCTAAGAGAAATGGGGCTGGGGTCTGAATCTACGGCGCAGCATTAAATGCTTGCCTGACGTACTGACTCACCAGCCCCTATTGTGACATTCGGTAGCTAATCAAATGCCACTGACAGATACAAGCCTGACGTTTACGTCAGGAGCGATGTTGAACACATGACATCGCCTAATTATTTAGGCGGTATTTTAACTGTGGGTATATCTCACCTGACATAAATGTCAGGCTACGTCGGCGGGTATATCCACATGCAATGGCATCAGGTTGTGGCCTGCGCTAGAATAAAAGCATTCAACAATGGCCGGGAGCCTGAATCTATGACGTTAAAAGTCACCCTGTGCGATGATTCCAAAATGGCGCGTAAGCAGCTACTACGCACGCTGCCAGATGACTGGGATGCAGAGGTTCACCAGGCGGAGCACGGCGAGCAGGCGCTGACGTGCTTGCGCGAAGGTCGCGCCGAAGTACTGTTTCTGGACTTAAACATGCCGGTAAAAGACGGCTACGAAACTCTGCAGGCTATAAAAGAAGAGCAACTAGAGACTCTGGTTATTGTCGTGTCCGGTGACATTCAGCCCGAGGCTCAAAAGCGTGTGCAGGCGCTGGGGGCTATGGCTTTTGTGAAAAAGCCCATGAAGCCAGAAGACATACAAACTCTGTTGCAGCAATTTGGTTTGTACCAACCGGCCGCGGGTCAGCTTAAACTGGCCGATGAAACACCACAGGCTCCGGCGAATCCGCTGGATGTTTACCGGGAAGTATCGAACGTTGCCATGGGGCAAGCAGGTGATCACTTAGCCCGGGTGCTGGATACCTTTATTGAACTGCCTGTACCTAATGTCAATTTTATCGCCCCTTCCGAGCTGCACATGGCCATAGAGTCTATCGACACCAACAAGCAGGTGGCCGCGGTAAGTCAGGGGTTTTCCGGCAGCGGTATTCTGGGTGAAGCACTAACACTGTTTAACGACGCCTCTATCGACGATATTGGCAAGTTGCTGGGCGCTAAGCTTGGTGAAAGCGGCTCAATTAAGCAGCAACGCATAGAGTCATTAATGGATGTCGCCTCCATTTTGTCCTCGGCGTGTTTAAACGGCTTAGGCCAGCAACTGCATGTGGAATTTGCGGCGTCGCAGCCGGTGCTGTTAGGCGAACATCAGTCAATGCGGGAATTAATTAAACATGGCGAACATCGCTGGCAGAAAATTCTGGCAATAGAAATAGGTTATCAGTTACCGGAGCACAAACTGGCTTTCGACTTACTGCTGTTATTTCCGGCCGACGCGGTTAAAATTCTTGACCAGCAGCTGGCTCATTGGCTTCAGGGAGACGACGAATGATAGACGATATGGACGAACTGCACAGTAAACTGAGCATTCTGGGCGCCATTGATGTCGGTATTGTGGTTATTGATAACGACAACAACATTCAGATGTGGAACGAGTTTATGCAGAACCACAGTGGCCTGCGGCCTAGTGAAGTACGCGATAAAAACTTATTTCGCTGCTGTCCGGGTATCGAAGAGGCTTGGTTTCAGCGTAAAATTGACCGGGTGCGGCAGTTAAATTCGCGGGTGTTTATTACCTGGCAACAGCGTCCTTACGTCTTTCGTTTTCGCCACAGCCGCCCAATAAGCGGGCAGAGTGAATGGATGTACCAGAATGTCACCTTAATTCCGCTGAAGAACCCGCGTGGTGAAGTGCACCAGGTGGGCATTATTATTTACGATGTGAGTGAACAACCCAGCCATGAGTGAAGAAGTACCGGATCAACGTTTTGGCGGCGTAAGCCGTGTATACGGACAAGCGTCGTTAACGCAGTTTCAGCAGTTACATATTGTGGTCGCCGGGCTTGGCGGCGTTGGCTCATGGGCGGTGGAAGCTCTGGCGCGTACAGGTATTGGTAAGCTAACGCTAATCGACCTGGACGATGTGTGTGTCACTAACATTAACCGACAGCTACCGGCTACCGATGACACCATAGGCCAGCTTAAGAGCGAAGTACTGGCGCAGCGGGTGAAAAGCATTAACCCTAACTGCGAAGTGCGGGTAATTGACGACTATTTGCTGCCGGAAAACTTTGAAGAGTACTTAACCGGCGCCGATGCCGTGCTCGATGCCATAGACAGCGTTAATACTAAGTCTGCTTTGGTGGCTTGGTGCAAGCGTCGCAAGTTACGCATAGTGGTGTGCGGCGGAGCAGGTGGGCAGATAGACCCTGGTATGATCCGCGTCGGTGACCTTGCCAAAGCCAAACAAGACCCGTTGTTGGCTAAGGTACGCTCACAACTGCGCCGCGACTACGGCTTTTCCAAGAACCCCAAACGTAAATGGGGCGTTGACTGTGTCTATTCCGAAGAGCAGCTGCGCTATCCAATAATTTCCGGTGAGCAAGAAGGCGAAGTCACGCTGCAGAAGCCCGGTTCGGGCTCCATGCGCATGGACTGCAGCTCCGGCTTTGGCGCCGCCATGGTGGTCACTTGCAGCTTCGCCATGCAGGCCACGGCTATCCTACTGAAGCGGTTATCACACCTGACATAAATGTCAGGCTACGCAGGGCTTGTAGCCTGACGTTTACGTCAGGGACGATGTTGAACACAACGTCGTCATCTAATTATTTGGGCAGTATTTTAAGTGGCTATATCTCACCTGACATAAATGTCAGGCTACAGGGTGCACGTAGCCTGATGTTTACATCAGGTGCGGTGTTGAACAACCCGCAGCTTCAAGGTTTTGGCTACCTGGTACAGGCCGTTGCTGCGCGAGGGGCTGAGCGCGTTGTCCAGGCCTTCGGCGCGGTAAAAGGCGTCAATATCAAAGGCCGCTATTTCCGCTACAGGGCATCCGTCCAGCCGTTGTTGCAAAAGCGCCAGTAAGCCGCGCACAATGCGTGACTCCGAATCAAAACGAATCACTACTGCCTCCACATCAGAGGTATCCAGCCACAGCCACACCTTCGCCTCGCAGCCACCCACCAGATGATCGTCATCACGACATTCCGCCGGGTATTCTGGTAGACTTTTAGCTTGTTGAACTAAGTGACGAAAAAGCTGTTCCCAGCTGGCCATGTAAACTCTCCCTTACGGCAATAGAGTTTTATTCTCCCATAACTTGTGAGATCGACGCCAGTCTAGGATAATGGCAACATAATAAATACCAACATTCAGAACATTCCAGAAAAAGGAAGACAACATGAAGATACTTGTCGCGGTTAAGCGCGTCATTGACTACAACGTCAAGGTGCGTGTTAAACCAGATCAGTCCGATGTCGATTTGGCAAACGTCAAAATGGCACTTAACCCATTCTGTGAAATTGCGGTAGAAGAAGCCGTACGCTTGAAAGAAGCGGGCACTGCAGACGAAGTGGTTGTTGTTTCTATTGGCCCTAAAGCCGTGCAGGAACAGCTTCGTACCGCCTTAGCACTAGGTGCAGACCGTGCTATTCAGGTTGAAACCGACGACATGCCTGACTCTTTATCTGCCGCCAAAATCTTAAAAGGCGTAGTAGAGAAAGAAGGCCCCGACATGGTTATTCTGGGCAAACAGTCTATCGACTCAGACAACAACCAGACCGGCCAGATGCTGGGTGCTTTAACCGGTATGCCACAGGGCACTTTCGCGTCTAAAGTGGAAGTGGGCGACGGTTTTGTTAATGTCACTCGTGAAATTGACGGCGGACTGCAAACCGTTAAGCTGACTCTGCCAGCGGTTGTCACCACCGACCTGCGCCTGAACGAGCCGCGTTATGCGTCGTTGCCAAACATTATGAAAGCCAAGCGTAAGCCGCTGGAAACCACAACTCCGGACGAACTGGGTGTGGAAGTTAAGCGCACTATTAAGCTACTGAAAGTTGAAACGCCTGCGGAACGTAGTGCCGGCGTGAAAGTAGCTGACGTAGATGAGCTGGTCGACAAACTGAAAAACGAGGCGAAAGTATTATGAGCATCTTAGTGGTAGCAGAACACGACAATAACGCGGTTGATCCATCAACCCTGAAAACGTTAGCCGCTGCACAGAAAATCGGTGGCGACATCGAGGTACTGGTTGCCGGCAAAGGGTGCTCAACCGTTGCTGAAAACGTAGCAAAAGCAGACGGCGTGAAGAAGGTCTTCCTGGCAGACAATGAAGCTTACGAGCATCAGTTGGCGGAAAACATCAGCGAACTGGTAGCCGACTTAGGTAAAAACTACAGTCACATTCTGGCTCCGGCCACAACTACCGGCAAAAACTTCATGCCGCGCGTTGCTGCATTATTAGACGTAGCGCAGGTGTCTGACATTATCTCGGTAGAAAGCGACGACACCTTTAAGCGTCCTATCTATGCGGGTAACGCTATTGCCACTGTGCAGTCAGAAGACAAAATCAAAGTCATTACCGTTCGTGCAACAGCGTTCGACGCAGTCGCAGAAGAAGGTGGTAGCGGCGACGTCGAAAACATCGATTCTGTTTTTAACAACGACAAATCTGAGTTCGTTGAAGAACAACTGGCCGAATCTGAACGCCCTGACCTGACCTCAGCAGAAATTGTTATTTCTGGTGGTCGCGGTATGCAAAACGGCGAAAACTTCCATCTGCTCGAAGACGTTGCTGACAAACTGGGCGCTGCCGTAGGTGCATCACGCGCTGCAGTAGACGCCGGTTTCGTACCTAACGACATGCAGGTTGGTCAAACCGGTAAAATTGTTGCACCGCAGCTTTATATTGCGGTAGGCATTAGTGGTGCTATCCAGCACTTAGCCGGTATGAAGGACTCTAAAGTCATTGTTGCCATCAACAAAGACGAAGAAGCACCTATCTTTCAGGTTGCAGACTACGGGTTAGTTGCCGACTTATTCGACGTACTACCGGAATTAAACAGCAAAATCTAACGCCTATAGAGCTGTTAAAATCGCTACTGACGTGCAGTTTTAGCCGTCAGTAGCGACATTTCCCCGCACTTTTTCTAACAACTTGTTATATTTTCGTGTTCATATACTTGCATATTTTTAACTCATCGGACATGATTCAGACATAACCGCCAAACAAGTTAAAAAGATTAGGTGGCTCACAATGAAAAGAAGAACAACTATGCTAAAAAAACTTCCTCTGGCTACGGCCATTGCACTGAGCTTTGCAGCATCAGGCCAGGCAGCTGACTTTGAAGTCGGCGATTATGAAATTAAATTCGATTCTATTCTGTCTTACGGCGCAGCGTGGCGTATGGAAGATCAGGCTAACCATCTGATTCATCCGGGTAACATGGCTGGCGGAACGGCAGGTTCTAGTGTCGGCGACGACGGTAACCTTAACTTCGATAAAGGTGACTTAGTCTCATCGGTATTCAAAGGCGTACACGATTTAAGCATTGATGGCGGCAGTCATGGTGCCTTTATTCGTTTCAACTATTGGTACGATCATGTGGTTTCAGAAGAAAATATGCCGCATGGTCACGCGGGTAACAATTATTATCCTGATACCAAATTAAATGACGATATCTTTGACGATTACTCACAAGGTAAAGGTATCGAGTTATTGGATGCCTTTGTTTACGCTAATTTCGACTTAGGCAGTATGCCAGCCAGCGTACGTTTGGGTCGTCAGGTATTAAGCTGGGGTGAAAGTACCTTTATTTTTAACGGCATTAACGACATTAACCCGTTAGACGTTAACGCGGCACGTCGCCCTGGTGCAGAAATTAAAGAAGCTTTGCTACCCGTAGGAATGTTCAGCACCAGCATTGGTTTAACCAACTCACTCAACTTAGAAGCGTTTTACCAGTACGAGTGGGATAACACCAAGCTGGACGGCTGTGGTACGTACTTCTCGAGTGTTGATATTATTGGTGGTTCAGGCTGTGGCAAAGTTACGCTTAACCCGCAATTAGTTCAGGGCGACCCTGACAGTTACCTAAGTGACTTTGAATCGGTACAGGCAGGTGCTTATATCGGCAGTAATCCAACCCTGGAAGCTTCTGACAGTGGTCAGTGGGGTGCAAACCTGCGTTATTATTCGTTAGATCTTGGCGCTGAATTTGGCGTTTATTATCTTAACCTGCATAACAACACGCCTATTATTTCGGCTTATAACTGGATAGAAGATCCTCGAGCTAGTCAGCAAGGCGTATCGCCTCTGGATCTTGGTTTCACCTGGTCTTCTCCTAATGGCTACCCTATTGATGGCCCCCGGTTAGTACTCGAGTACCCTGAGGACACCGAAGTTTATGGCTTTAGCTTTAGTACTAACTTAGGCTTGTGGTCGGTTTCAGGTGAGTACAGCTACAGAGATGGCGTGCCTGTGCAAATTAACACCACCGAAATTTTAACGACAGGTCTGCGTCCAAATGTGCCAAGTACTTTTTCAAACCGTTTTAATAACACCGCGTTTGGCGGTGACGGTTTAGCTCATGGTTATGACCGCTTAGATGTTAGCCAAACCCAGTTAAGCTTTGTGCGTTTCGTTGACCGTCTGTGGGGTTCTGATCGCATGACTTTCGTGGGCGAAGTGGCGATGAATAACGTTCACGACATGCCTGGGCTACAGGAACAACGTTATGGTCGTCTTCCATTGTATGGCAAGTGTTTAACTCAAGCAGATATGAGCCCGCTAATTGGAGCAGCGGAACAAGCTGGCCTTAGTGGTGTTGCTCAACAATTCCAAAGCCAGGTTGGAAACTGCGAAGGTTTTGCAACATCAACGGCTTGGGGTTACCGCACCCGTTTCCAGTTTGAATACTCAAACGTTTGGCAGGGCTGGGGTTTAAACCCAACTATTCAGTTTAACCATGACGTAAACGGCTACTCAACTAACAGTAACTTTATTGAAGGTCGTAAGTCATTAGGTTTGAATTTGGTAGCCGACTACCTGTCAACCTACAAGGTTAGCTTAGGTTACACCATGTATTCTGATGAAGAACTCGATCCGCTTTCTGACCGCGATTATGCGTCAGTTAGCTTCTCATACGCGTTCTAATACATTGATTCACACCGTGAATCACGATAAAACCGTCTCTACTGAGGCGGTTTTTTTATTATGTAGCCTGACATTTATGTCAGGAACAATATCTCACCTGACATAAATGTCAGGCTACATCACGGCAGGTTACATTTTCCGGGAGAACAACAATGAAAAAATGGATAATAACAGCGGCGGCGCTGATGCTTTCAGGCACAGCCGCAGCCCAGGAAAAACTCCAGTTAGAAGACATCTTCACGCTGGAATACGCATCATCACCGACTATTCACCCCAGCGGCGAATGGACAGTATTTGTTCGTCAGTCTATGGACATAAACAACGATCGCAAAGTGGGGCGTTTATGGGCCAGCCTGCCAGACGGTGATATTCGCCCGTTAACCGGCAGTCAGGGCAGTGAAAGCCAGCCGGTCTGGTCACCCAGTGGCGACCGCCTGGCGTACGTATCAACCGAAACCGGCTCTCCGCAAGTGCATATTTACTGGGTCGATTCCGGTGACAGCGCGGCAGTTACTCAGCTAACACAAGCGCCATCTGGCTTAAGCTGGTCACCCGATGGCAGCCAAATTGCGTTTTCCATGTTTACACCGAAATCACAGCCGGCTCCGGTCAGCTTACCGGGCAAACCCGAAGGTGCCGACTGGACTGCTGCGCCTAAGTATATCGATAAAGGCAACTACCGTTATGACGGCGGTGGTTATGCCAAAGACGGACACCAGCAAATCTATGTTATTCCGGCGACCGGTGGCTCTCCGCGTCAGCTAACAGACGAAGAATTCAATCACGGTGGACAACTCTCGTGGTCGCCGGACAGTAAGCATATTTTCTTTTCAGCTAACCGCCGTGATGACGCATTCCGTCAGCCAGTTAACAGCGAAATTTATCGCCTAACGCTAAGCACCAAAGAAATTACTGCAATCACCGAGCGTGACGGCCCCGATGGTTCGCCAAAAGTCTCTCCAAACGGTGAAAAAATTGCTTTTACCGGTTATGACGACACCAAAATGAGCTTTCAGGCCTCTAATTTGTATGTAATGGACTTAGACGGTTCCGACGTCGAACTGCTGACAGGAGACTTAGACCACAGTGTTACCGGGTTTGAATGGGACCGCGACAGCGAAGGTGTTTACTTTACCTACGACAACAATGGGGTCGGACAGCTGGCGCGCACCGACTTAGACGGAGATCATACCCAACTGACCAACAGAGTCGGCGGTCTGTCTTATGCCCGGCCATATGGCGGAGGTGACTTCAGCGTAGCCAAAGGTGACCGCATAGCGTTCACCATCTCCAACCCAATGCGTCCAGCGGAGCTGGCACTGTGGGACGACGGCGACGTACAGCAGCTCACCCGGTTAAACGAGGACGCGCTGGCGCACAAGCAGTTAGCTAAAGTAGAAGAAATTAACTATAAATCGAGTGTTGACGGCATCGACCTGCAGGGCTGGATAGCCTATCCGCCGGGTTTCGATAAAGACAAAGATTATCCGCTAATGCTGGAAATTCACGGTGGTCCGCACACTAACTATGGTCCTCGCTTCGCGGCTGAAATTCAGTTGTTTGCTGCGGCCGGCTACGTGGTGCTTTATACCAACCCGCGGGGCAGTACCAGTTATGGTTCGGACTTTGCCAATGAAATTCACCACAACTACCCCAGCCACGACTACAACGACTTAATGGACGGCGTAGACGCAGTTATTAACAAAGGTTTTATCGATAAAGACGAGCTTTACGTTACCGGTGGTAGTGGCGGCGGCGTGCTAACCGCCTGGATAGTCGGACATACCGACCGCTTTAAAGCTGCGGTTGTGGCTAAGCCGGTTATTAACTGGTACAGCTTTGTGCTTACCGCCGATATGTACAACTTTTTCTATCAGTACTGGTTCCCGGGTCTGCCGTGGGAGAATATGGAACATTACATGAAGTATTCGCCTATCAGCTATGTCGGCAATGTGACTACGCCAACCATGCTGCTGACTGGTGAAAACGACTATCGTACGCCTATGTCAGAAACCGAGCAGTACTATCAGGCACTGAAATTGAAAGGTGTGGACACCGCTATGGTTCGCATTCAGGACTCAGGCCACGGTATTTACGCGCGGCCCAGTAACCTGATGAACAAAGTAGCTTATATTCTGCATTGGTTTGAAAAATACCGGGACGAATAACTCAGGTAGACTAAGTCACGGTAGAACGTGATAAACTACGCGATATTTTTAAGTCGTCAGGTCAACAAAACGAATGAATGTTGCATTGATAACCGCCCGCGGTGGCTCGAAAGGGCTACCCGGGAAAAATATCGCGTTACTGAACGGTAAGCCGCTTATTGTCTGGACCATACTGGCCGCACAAAAGGCTGCGTCGGTTGACGCTGTTTATGTGTCGACAGAAGACCAGGCCATTGCCGACATCAGTCAACAGGCCGGAGCTCAGGTTATTCCGCGCCCGGCGGAGCTGGCACAGGACGACACCAGCAGCGAACCAGTTATTGCACACGCCATTAATTACTTAAAAAAGCAGTCACTTAACCTTAACAGCGTAACGCTGCTGCAACCTACGTCGCCGTTAAGGTCGGCACAGCATATTGACGAAGCCTACCGTATTTATGCAGACAGCGACGCCAGCTGCGTTTTAAGTGTTATTGAACCGGTGCATTCTGCTGCAAAAGCTTACAAATTGAATTCAGACGGGTCACTATCCGGTCTTTTGAGCCTGGACGCGCCTTATATGCGTCGTCAGGATCTTCCCCGTACCGTTCATCCCAACGGTGCCATTTATATATTTAGTACAGCAGCCTTCGAAGCTGGCGGCGGTATTCCGCGCCAAAATGTCTACCCTTACATTATGAGCGAAGAGGCGTCTGTCGACATTGACAGAGCAAGTGACCTGCAACTTGCCGAACAGATTATGGAGAAAACACAACATGGCTAACACCCCGGAAAAACACCCAGTAATGAAAATTGGCTCACGCGAAATTGGCTACGACCACGACCCGGTTGTGGTAGCTGAAATAGGCATTAACCACGAAGGCAGCCTGGAAACCGCTTATGAAATGGTCGACGCTGCAGTCTCTGCGGGCGCTGAAATTATTAAGCACCAGACTCACGTGGTTGAAGACGAAATGAGCGCCGACGCGAAGAAAGTCATTCCGGGCAATGCCGACGTGTCTATCTACGAAATTATGGAACGTTGCGCGCTGAACGAAGAAGACGAAACCAAGCTGAAAGAATACGTTGAAAGCAAAGGCGCCATATTCATCAGTACGCCGTTTTCCCGCGCCGCCGCCGAGCGTTTAGAGCGCATGGGTGTTGAAGCCTATAAAATTGGCTCTGGCGAATGTAACAACTATCCGTTGCTGGAGCTTGTCGCTTCGTACAAAAAGCCCATTATTCTCAGCACCGGCATGAACGACATTCCGTCTATTGCTAAAGCCGTTGATATTTTCCGTAAGCACGGCGTGCAGTATGCGCTGTTGCATTGCACCAACGTGTACCCAACGCCGGATAACTTAATCCGTTTAGGTGCTATGAACCAGTTGCAGGACGCTTTTGACGACGCGGTTGTCGGTTTGTCTGACCACAGTATTGATAATCTAGCCTGCCTGGGCGCCGTAGCCGTTGGTGCCTCTATTCTGGAGCGTCACTTTACCGACCACAAACAGCGTACCGGACCGGACATTAACTGCTCTATGGACACCGAAGAGTGCCGTTCGTTAATTCAGGAGTCCAAGCGCATGAAAGCCATGCGCGGCGGCCAGAAAGGCGCAGTAGCTGAAGAGCAGGTAACCATCGACTTTGCCTACGCCAGCGTTGTGACCATTAAGCCCATTAAAAAAGGTGAAACCTTTAGCCAGGACAATTTATGGGTTAAACGTCCGGGAACCGGTCAGTTCCTGGCAGACGACTACGAAAACTTAATGGGTAAAACCGCCGCACAAGACATTGAAAACGATGTTCAACTGCGCTCTGAGGATGTTCAGTAATGAAAAAGAAGGTGCTTTTCGTAACCGGTACCCGTGCCGACTTTGGCAAACTGAAAAGTTTAATTGAAGTCACCGATAAAGCGGACGAGTTTGAAGTTCAGCTGTTTATTACCGGCATGCACATGATGTCCCGCTACGGCATGACTTCCATAGAAGTCGAGCGCCTGAAAATAGCTTCCAGCTATAAGTACATTAACCAGACCAAAAACGACACCATGGACGTGGTTCTGGCTAAAACCATTACCGGTTTGTCGGACTACATTCACGAGAATAACCCGGATGTGATTGTGGTTCACGGCGACCGGGTAGAAGCCATGGCTGGTGCCATTGTGGGTAGCCTGAACAACATTCTAGTGGCTCATATTGAAGGCGGCGAGGTGTCGGGCACCATTGACGAGCTTATTCGTCACTCCATATCCAAAATGGCGCACACGCACTTTGTGTCTAACAGCGAAGCGCAGGAGCGACTGGTGCAGCTGGGCGAGGCGAAGTCGTCCATTTTTACCATCGGCTCACCCGACCTCGACGTGATGAATTCACCGAATTTGCCTTCGCTGGAGACTGTAAAAGAAAAGTACGACATTGCGTTTAAAGACTACTCGGTGTTTATGTACCACCCGGTGACCACCGAGCTTGAGTCGCTGGAGTCGAATATCAAATCGACTGTTGATGCCATGCTGGAAAGTGATGAAAACTTTGTGGTGGTGTACCCCAATAACGACCACGGCACCGACACCATTCTGGCGGAGTTAAAGCGCTGCGAGAACCATCCGCGTTTTCGCATTTACCCCAGTATTCGGTTCGAGTACTTTCTGGTGCTGCTGAAAAACGCCAATATGATCATCGGTAATTCAAGCGCTGGCGTTCGCGAAGCGCCGTTTTACGGCATACCCACTATTAACCTGGGCAGCAGACAGCAAAGCCGGGCTACAGCCGAGTCTATCTTAAACGTAGAAGAGCAGACTCCGGCTATTTTAGAAGCCATAAAAACCTTTAAAACCAAACGCTTCGAGCCTTCGTCGGAATTTGGTGATGGCAATAGCGCAGAGGGCTTTATCAGTACCTTGCGATCGGAAGCGTTCTGGGCAATATCCAAGCAAAAAGTTTTTGTAGACTGGGACAAACGTGAAAAAAGTTAATTACTATTTTATTTCATCGCCTCTGCACTTGCTGTTCAGTGTCACTACGGCCCTGAGTCATAAAGACGATGTTAACGTTGCGGTTATCGATTACTACCTTGAAAGCAATCGTCTGTTATTTACTCAGGCGCTGGAAAACAGCTCTATTTTTGAAACCGTTATTAGCTTTAGCGATGCGCACGTAAAAAGTAAGCTCAGTAAGCGTAAAGCACGACTAAAAAGGTTGGCCAATCTGGTTGCAGAACTGCCGCCGTCGCGGGTTTATACCGGCTCTGACCGAAGCGTTGAGTTTCAGTACACTATGCACCTGGCGAACCGCGGGAAAAACAGTGCCGAAGGCCATTATCTGGATGAAGGAACCCAAACCTATTTGGGGCACCGGCACATGCACAGCTTTGTGCACAACTACGTCGACCCTTTATTGAAGAAGCTGGCTTACGGTATGTGGTGGAGCAGTCCGCAGATGATAGGTGCGTCTAAGTGGATATCGACCATTCACGCAACTTTCCCAGAGTTGATACACCCGGTTTTGCGGAACAAGAAAGTTGAGCCTATTTCAAAAGAGGCGTTTAAACTGCCCGAGTTCGATGAGTTTAATAAGAACCTGCTGGCGCTGGCGGATATTGACATAGAGCCGTTAAAGAATGTCGATTACGTTATTATATTAACGGGTGATTCTTTCTATAAAGACGTGAATGAACACCTCGACAGAATGGTGGATATTTTCAGCCGCAAGACCGAGAAAAGCCGCATAGCGTTAAAAGCTCACCCGCGGTCAAACTATATTGAGCACTTTAAACAAAAGCATCCGGAGCTGGTGCATATCGACAATCGGGTTGGGTTTGAGTTGCTGCTGCCGCAGTTTCCCGAGTCCTGTACTTATGTCGGTGACGTCAGCTCAACCTTGTTTACCATCCGCTGGTTGAGCAACAAACAGAATGTTATGGCCGTGAAGCTGGAGCAGAAAACACCCGAGCATTTTTCAGCACCATTGGCTAAATTATTAAGCGAAGTTGACGTAAAACAGTTGAGTTATCAGGAGTTGTAGCCTGACACAAAACAAAGGAATAAGACCATGCCCTGGAGCACTCTTTTAGCCGAAGAAAAGCAGAAGCCTTATTTTCAGCAGCTGTGGCAGCGGGTAGAGCAGGCGCGGCAGGAAACCGTAGTGTATCCGCCCAAAGAAGACGTCTTCAACGCACTTAAGCTCACCGACCCGGAAAACATTAAAGTGGTTATTCTGGGACAGGACCCATACCACGGCCCCGGTCAGGCGCATGGTTTGAGTTTCTCGGTACCCGAAGGCGTCAAGTTTCCGCCGTCGCTGCGTAACATGTTTAAAGCCATAGCCATAGACTACCCGGACACGGTATTGCCACAGCATGGCGATTTAACCAGTTGGGCCGAGCAGGGTGTGTTGTTGCTGAATACGGTACTTACGGTAGAGCAGGGTAATGCGCACAGTCATGCCAGCTGGGGCTGGGAAACCTTCACCGATACCGTTATCAGCAAGGTGTCGGACGCAACCGATCATGTGGTGTTTTTGCTCTGGGGCTCGCATGCGCAGAAGAAAATACCGCTTATTGACGGCAACAAACATTGCATACTGACCGCACCGCATCCATCGCCGCTGTCAGCACATCGCGGGTTCTTCGACGCCAACCATTTCCGCAAAACCAACGATTATTTACAGCAACACGGCCGCCAGCCCATTCGGTGGGTGTAGTTCACGTAACATTAAACAAACCGTTGCAGCAGCTTGGCGACCATGGGGTGTTCGAATGGGCGCTTCAGGGTTATGGCGTAAAAATGCTCGAACACATTGGGCAGAGTTAAATAGCGTTTCAATTGCCCGCTGGTCAACTCGTCCCGAACCACAACGTCCGGAATCACCGCCAGCGCGCCGGTATCCCTGGCTAACAGCCGCAGCATCGCCATATCGTCGGCCTCGGCCAGCACCCGCGGTTGCCAGTTGTATTCCGCACTGAGCATATCGAACGCCGCCCGCAGCGGCATATTTTCCGGCGGTAACACCCAGTTATTATTGCGCAAAGCCACATCGGTTAACTGCTCAATGTCACGACCCGGTGGCCCAATAACAGACACCGGCTGCCTCGCCAGTAAACGGCTCTGCCACAATTGCTTGTCGCTGCCGCGCACACTGGTATTGGCCAGCGCAATATCAATTTGATGATCCGCCAGCTCATTAAATAACTGATCCGGCGTCATAGAATGCAGCCGGTACTGAACGTCCTGCTGATGCACCAGCTCGTGAATAAAAGCTTCCACAAAGTTACGCGACATAGTCGAGGCATGACCAATGCGCACAACCAAATCACTGCCGTCCATGCCTTGCTTTAGCTGGTTAACCAGGTTCTCACCTTCGTGAAAAATTCGGTCGGCATACTGGCGCGCAATGTATCCGGCCTGAGTCAGTACCAACTTACGCCCTGTGCGCTCAAACAGCGGCGTACCCAGCCACTCTTCCAGTTGTTTTATCTGCGCCGACAACGCCGACTGCGACACATGAAGCTTTTGCGCGGTTTGGGTTAAATGCCCGTTTTCTGCCACGTGCCAAAAGTAATAAAGGTGCTTATAATTCATCGGGCTCACCAACCGTTCACTTAAAACGAATGAATTTATAGTTTATATCTATTTTACTTAACATCAAGCCAGCACCCATAATTGCTCCAAACAAGACACACGAGGCGCATTCATGGCGGAATGGTTGACACTATCGGGCATACGACCGGTTTTACTGGTGCTGGTTGCAGTATTAGCATGGGTCGTTACGCGTTACGCCTTCAGAAATTTCCGGCTGGATCCGCGCCGCCGCTCATTCGTCACCAAGCTGGTTGGCTGCCTTATAGCGGTCTTCATTCTTATTGTCAGCAATAACCTTATTGTCTTTTTCGCCGCCTGGATGGCAATAAGCCTGCAGTTGCACAGCCTGCTTATGTTCTACCCCGAACGCGACCGCGCCGTACTGGCTGCGCACAAAAAATTCATTCTGGCACGCTGCTCCGAAACCTTTCTGGGCACGGCGTTTATTATTATGTACTTAACCACCGGCAGTCTGCAGCTGGACACGGTTTTGCAGCAGTTCGGCACTGCCCCCACGCACCTTTCTCAGCACATTGCCGCGCTGTGTCTGGTTATGGCGGCTCTCATTAAATGCGCCCAGCTACCCTTGCACGGCTGGCTCATTCAGGTGGTTGAAGCACCAACCCCGGTTTCTGCTTTACTGCATGCCGGCATTATTAACCTGGGCGGTTTTTTGCTGCTGGCAACCGTACCACTATGGAGTAACAGCGCGCCGGCCGTATGGCTGCTGTGTCTGGTGTCGGCGGCGTCGTGCTGCTTTGCCGCCCTTATTATGGCCACCCGCATTAGCATAAAAGTGCGTTTAGCCTGGTCTACCAGCGCGCAAATGGGGCTTATGCTGCTGGAAATTGGTCTGGGTTATTACGACTTAGCTTTACTGCATCTGGTGGCGCACTCGGTTTATAAAGCCTATGCGTTTTTGTCGGTAAGCGAAGTCGCAATAATAAAGCAGCCTCAGGCCCGGTCGTTGTGGCGTATTGGTGTTGTCTTTATAGCGTTTCAGGGCATTATTGCCGCCGCCTGCTGGTGGTTTCTCGGTAACCCTAAATGGCTTCCGTCGGCGTTACTCGCCATGGCGCTCACCACCTTATGGATGAATCTGCATCAGAAGCTGCTGCGAATTGCGGTGTCGGCGTTAACTGTCGTAGTTTACCTTTTGCTGGGTGCGTTGGCGCATCAGGTTATTGAGCCGCAGCCACCGTTCAGCAGTGTCTGGCTGGAACCCGCGGTAACCCTTATGTTCAACGTCTTCGCCTTTACTTATTGGCTGGTGCATCACACGCCATCGCATCGGCTTAGCCAGCGCTGGTTTATTACCCTAAACGCCGGGTTGTATCTAGACGAATGGTTAACGCGGCTGGTGCTGTGGCTCTGGCCCAGCCACCCCATTCATTACTATCAGCGGCAGGGTCGCATTCAGCGGGAGAAACACTCATGAGCACAGCGAATCGTTTAGCGACTATTGCCGGGCAGGTGAGTAAAGCCATTGCGCCGCAGTGGCCGTTGTCTCAGTGGATAGCGGTTAACCCCTTCTGGCATTACCGCCAACAGCCGGTAGCCGGTGTTGCTGCGCACTGGCGTTACAGTGCCGGAACACGTTTGCTCATGAGCCCGGACTTTTACTGGCAACAATGGCAGCAAAACCGAATAGACGCAGCGCTGGTCACCAACAAAATGGTAAACGAGCTGGAGCAGCGCTCCCTGCTAAAAGCGCAACTGCCGCAGTGGCGTAACCTCAGCCGGTTGGTGGACAAATACACGCGGCGCCGCCGCAAAATGCGCTGGAACGACGAGGTGGTGCTGCAAATTAGTCAAACCTGTGGCTTATTCATGCAGTTTCCAACCCGCTTTCAGCAGGCCGGTAAAGACAGTTCGTTGTATCAGCATTGGCTGACTATTTCGCGTGCCGATCGCGGCATTGAAACCTTAATGGACGAGGCTGAACTCACCGAATTGTTCGCACAATTGCCGGATGACCCACACAAGCTTATTCAAGTGTGCCATGACAACTTTTTAAGTGACGCGTCAGATTACGCTCTACGCTGTTACAGCCAGGCGCTTATCAGTGACTTATGGGGTTGGGCCGCGGCATTTTCCTATCAGGACGCTCGTCAGGACAGCCAGTGGGTATTCGAACTGCTGTGCATTCGGCTGGCCTGGGAATATATTCTGTGGCAGCTGGCCGAGCGCACCAATACTAAGGTTTATCAGCAGCTGCAGCAGGCGCTTAGCGCACAAGTTGAAAATTGTGAAGGGCAGGTGGCTCATATTGAGCAGCACAACAGCTTATTGTGGCAATGGCAGGCGGCTTACGAACGCTCGCAGCTAAACAGGTTGCAGTTTAAATCCGACACAGTAGAAGAGAGCAACGCGCCGGACGTGCAGGCAGTGTTTTGTATCGACGTGCGCTCAGAGCGTTATCGTCGTGCGCTTGAACAGGCCGGAAAAAGCCTGGGCAGCTACGTACAAAGCAAAGGCTTTGCCGGGTTCTTCGGTGTGCCGCTGGCCATTCAGCGCAAAGGTCGCGATGTTCCTCATGTACCGGGGTTACTGCAACCGGCGTACTACATTAAAGCACCGGCGCGTAAGCAATCGGTTGGTTCCTTATTAAGCAATATGTTCAATGCGCCGGTCTCCATGTTTAGCGGCGTAGAGGCGCTGGGGTTAAGTAAACTGAAGTCCTTACTCACTGGTGTGCCCGGACAACTGGCTACGGCTAATAATGCGTATATTGCCGACGGCAGCATTTGTGAGCACAACGGCGAGGCGTCAATGGAATCGCTGGTGGGCATTTGTCAGCAGGCTCTGGCCGGAATGCAGTTTACCCGCTTCGCGAGGCATATTGTGCTGGTCGGGCATGGATCGCATCACAGCAACAATGCTCAACGAGCAGGACTTAACTGTGGCGCCTGCGGTGGTCAAACCGGTGCGTTAAGTGCCCGGGTGTTAGTACGGCTGCTTAATAATCAGAATATTCGTGAGCATTTACGCGAGCAGGGCGTTGCTATTCCCGACGCTACTCAGTTCCATTCCGCTATGCATGAAACCGTAACCGATAAGGTTATCTGGCTGTCCAATACTGTTCCGGACAGCGTCAAACAAGTGTTCCGCGCAGCAACAGAAAAGCTAACCCAGGCCTGCGGCGAGTCAGAAAAAGACCGTAAAACACGTTCCGGCCATTGGGCTGAACTACGCCCGGAATGGGGGCTGGCTGACAACAACGTCTTATTTTTCGGACAGGCTGATCGGCTAACCTCGGCTGATACCATCGGCAGTAATTTTTTGCACGACTACAACAGTATCAATGACCCTGACGGAGAGCTGCTGGCTCAGCTCATGAGCGCTCCGGGGCTGGTCGCTAACTGGATAAACTGGCAGTACTACTGCTCAGTAACCGAGCCCAAACAACTGGGTAGCGGTAATAAGTTGCTGCATAACCGGGTAGCTAACGACATTGGCGTTTTTGAAGGCAACGGTGGCGACTTGCGCCAGGGGCTGGCCTGGCAGTCGGTGCATAACGGTAGTGATTTTGTGCACCGGCCCATGCGCCTGCAGGTTATTGTCGAAGCCGACGAAGCCACCATTCAGCGGGCGCTGGCCAAGGCTGTCGCTTTTAACGAACTCTTTGAACAACAGTGGATCAATCTGCATCGACTGAACGCGCGAGGTGAACTATGTCCAGTGACAACACCAGTAACAGCAAAATGACAGCGACAACCTGTCATACCCTGAAAGCCTTTTATGACTGCGTGCGCTCGCGGCCGTTTAACCAGCCCTTCGCCCTGCGCTACAACGACGGCAGCATCGACCACGGACTAAACTCCGAAGAAGCAGCCAAAGAAAGCCTGCGCGCACACCACAACCCCTACCTCGAACAACCCGTTGTTGTTGAGTGGGGGTGACCACCCGCCTTGTCGCCGGACATGCCCACCATGTACCTGACATGCACGCCATGTAGCCTGACATTTATGTCAGGTGAGATATTGGCCCTGACATAAATGTCAGGCTACATTCACTCGATTGCGTGAATTAGGAGCTGCTATGTTGTTAGAGGCGAAAAACACAAAGGTCATTGGAAAAGTAGCGAAAGTTGTGCGGCAACAGCAAAAGCTGGATCAGACAACAGCTGGCGCTTTTGCAGGCTGTGGTATTAATTTTGTGAGTCAATTCGAAAACGGCAAGCCAACAGTGCAACTGGAAAAGGCCCTAAATGTACTAAATGCACTTGGCATAAAAGTTTACTTAGACATTCCTGACAGCGCTTCGGGCGACAAGCTCACTGAATTAACCGGACGCCTCAATCATGAGTAGTTCACTTGTCGAAGAACGCCGTCTTGTCGTTTATATCAACGATAATATTGTCGGCGAACTGCGGGAGCATAATGGCTTATGGGCATTTGAATACGCCCTCGACTGGCTCAGTAAGCCGAATGCCTTTCCGCTCACTCCGTCGCTTCTTTTGCGGCAAGAAGCGCATATCGATACCGGCACCAAACGTCCTGTTCATTAACGGTTCCACGTGTTGCTATCGATTACATCCCGGAACCGGTCTACATTGTTGAACGTTTTGATCGTATTGGGCAAGTCACCCGGGAGGACGTGTTAGCTTTCGCGCATAAGCGCCATGTAGTTTTCAATTGGACGATTATAAACTTTCAATTGGACGATTATAAATTTTCAATTGGACGTAGATTGACTTACAATTGGTCGAAGTTTAATTAAAGGTGGCGACGCTGATGAATAAACCCTTACTTGAGCGGTATACAAAGGAGAGTCTATTAGACGCTCTAGAAGACACTCCCGTTATACTCATACATGGCTCGCGACAATGCGGAAAAACAACGCTTGCTAAATCTGTTGGTGAAGTGCTGGGTTATGCCTACATTACTTTCGATGACGAAAACCAATTGGGCGCAGCAAAAGCTGATCCTGTTGGCTTTGTAAAAAGCTTGCCTGAGAAAACTATATTAGATGAAATTCAGCGCGTTCCTGAACTTTTCCTCTCAATAAAAGAGAGCGTAGATGCTAACAGGGTGCCTGGTCGGTTTATTTTAACGGGATCTGCCAATGTTCTACTCTTACCTCAGTTGTCCGACTCTCTTGCTGGAAGAATGGAAATTATACACCTAAGACCGCTAGCTCAGTGCGAAATTACAGGCCAAAAACCTAACTTTCTGGCGTCTCTATTTTCCGAAAGCTTATTCTCCGCTGTCACTAATAAAAAAACTGCTTCGCTGGGAAGCTCACTGGCCGATATCCTTGTCCAAGGAGGCTACCCTGCAGCCATTCAAAGAAAAGCAGCTAAACGTCGCAATGCTTGGTATCGAGGTTACATTACAACTATTTTACAAAGAGATATTAAGGACTTAGCGAACATTAGAAACGTCAACTTGTTGCCAAAGCTGCTCTCGTTGGCCGCTTCACAAACAGGACGGCTGTTTAACTCCAGTGAGCTAGCATCTCCATTTTCTGTTAGTCGCCCGACGGTTCGTGAATACCTGGCCTTACTTGAACAAATATTTCTTATTGAGGAATTATCTCCCTGGCACAGCAATCGAATTAGCCGCCTTATAAAAACCCCAAAGTTGCATCTATCGGATACCGGGCTTGCTAGTTCACTACTGGGGGTAAATGCTGACGAGCTTTGGAAAGATAAAGAATTATTGGGACAATTGCTGGAAACTTTCATTTATCAGGAGCTTAGAAAACATGCGAGTTGGCATGATGAGGATCTGAAGTTCTACCACTTCAGAAACAAGGACAAAGTGGAAGTTGATATTATCATTGAGAAAGGCCGTTTAAAGGCAGGTATAGAAGTAAAAGCGGCGGCAACTGTAAAGCAGTCAGACTTCAAAGGCCTGATTAGACTTAAAGATGCCTGTAAAGGTGACTTCGCTGGTGGGATTGTTTTTTACGACGGGGAGCAAGTCCTGCCTTTTGGTGACAAACTTTACGCTGTTCCAATATCCCACCTGACGTGAACATCAGGTGACACTCACCCCATACCGCTCGCGGATCTTAGCCGCCAGTGCCAGCCGTGCATCGGCTTCGCCATGAATTAACCGTATGCGCTTAACCGGTTCTTCGGTGGCGTCAATAAAGTCCAGCAGCTCCTGCTGGTCGGCGTGGGCGGAGTAGCCGCCTAAGGTATAAATGCCGGCTTTAATCCAGACCCGCTCGTGGTCAAGCTCAACATAACCGCCGTCCGGGCCATATTGCTGAATATCCCGCCCAGGCGTACCCGCTGCCTGATACCCGACAAACAGCACATCGGTGCGAGGGTCGGGCAATAAAGCTTTTAAGTAGTTAAGCATGCGTCCGCCGGTACACATACCGCTGGCAGCAATGACTATGCAAGGGTCACCGCTACTCTGCAAAAGGTTCACAATGCGCTCGTGTTCGCTGTGCTCATCTACCGTCAGCAAGCGGTCAAAATTAAGCGGATGGCGATCATCACTTAAACGCTTGCGAGCTTCTTCGTCCCATAAATTCTTCATTGTTCGGTATTGTTTTGTGAACTGCACAGCCAGCGGGGAATCCAGAATAACGGTCATTTTATGCCAAACTTTATTCACCTCACCGGTTTCAGCTTCCTGCTCACGCGCGGTGTGAATAATGTCTTCCAGTTCGTACAGCAGCTCCTGAGTGCGACCAATACTAAAAGCCGGAATTAAAATAACGCCTTTGTTCTCCACACAACGCTCAACTACCGCCTTTAACCGCTGAGACCGATCAATGCGGGACTCATGGTTTTTGTCGCCGTAGGTGCTTTCCAGCAACAGAAAGTCAGCACGCTCTAATGGCGTAGGGTCGGGCAGTAGTGGCGTATTTTTGCAGCCTAAGTCACCAGAGAACACCACGCGGTAGTGGGTACTCACATTCTCAATTTCAACGTAGGCCGAACCCAGAATATGCCCGGCTTGACGAAAACGTAGCTTAAAGCGCTCAGAGGCAAACTCAGTAGGCAGTTCAATCCATTTATCGTAAGCCGTAGGCCGCAGTTGGCGATGCAAACGCGCAATAACCGCATCAATAATCTGGGCGTTTCGGGTTAACCCAATTTTCAGGGCGTCTTCAATAACCAGCGGCAGCAACAGTGCGGTAGCTTTGGTGCAGTATATGGGACCGACAAAGCCCGCAATAAGCAACCAGGGCAAACGGCCTACGTGGTCAATGTGGCAGTGAGTCACTACCAGCGCCTGTACCTTGCTTATATCAAAGTCTATTTCCTGGGCGTTAGAATTCGCGCCGGAACCCGAGGTTTCCGCCCCCTGAAACAGCCCGCAGTCAACTAAAAGTGAGTGGTCACTGTCTAAAAAAAGCTCGTGGCAAGAGCCCGTAACCCCTTCAAACGCGCCGTGGTGTATTACGTCCATGTGTTGGTTCCTTTCCATTGCTGATTATGGGCCTACATCGAATTCAACTTTTCGGTTAAAAATTTCTGATAAGCAGTTAAGTCGAACAGGCTGGCGGTAACTAAGTGGTGGACGGGGATGGTCAGTGAGTATTGATTAAGAAAATCTTTTATCTGCAACTCAGTCGCATCAGACGAAAGCTCAGCCGAATAATGTTTTTCATAATGTTCAGTCAGTTGAAGCTCTAAGGTGCTTTCGTCTTGGTAACCACTGTGCATAGGTACTAAAACAATATTACTGCATACACCGCGTGTAATATCACATCGAATTAGGTTTCCGATATAGACTTTTCGGTTGCTCAATACTACTCGTACCAACATTCGTTTGTCAGGAGATTCATCGCCATTATGAGGAATGAAGTCATCCATTTCTAATGCTCTCAGCAGAAACAACTCGAGCTCGTCATCGACTAGCTTGTGTATTAAGAATTTACTGTTATTTTGTTTCCAGTTAGCATCCGCTTTACTCTGAAATTTAGTAACGCTTAAAAAGGAAATTACTAAACCTATAGTAAAAAGCAGAAGCACTGACGATTTGTCGGGCTCAACTCCTCCAGGTGAACCAGTGAGTGTTTGCATTGCAACCCATGCTGAAGATAGCGAACCTGATACTACTAGTGTTATGAGTCCCCATAAAAGCAAGAGTAAAAAAGTAGCGAAGACAGCACCGAAAAGAATCACTGTACCGCTAATGAACAATGTAATAGCTAGCCTCGAGGGAACTAGACGGTTAAGTTTTAGTTTGCCAAGTTCGGTGGAGTTAAGGTTTGCATAACCTAAAACAGAGACAAGTAGAACAATAAGGGGAGTAACGACCATCCTTGGCCTCCTTTCTAGATTTAAGCGGTGAGCTCCTGCTCTTTGCGTTTCTGATTAATTTTCTTCTGTAATTCGCGCAACACAGCATCGTTATTTTCGTCGATGCGTCCAATAATCGCTTGGCGAACTTTTTCGTTGGCTAAGTTTACCGACAACATTCCATTGTTATCTATAACCACCGTTGGTTGTTTTACGGGAACTGTCATAGAACCTCCCTCAATGAGCTTGTTTTGGATTAAACAAAGTATAGCAGATTTTTGAAAAATGCGAGTCTAGTAGCTTTCTTTGAAAAATTCAGCGTCAACTTTCAATCAGCCGAAGCTTTACTTTCAATTAGCCGCAACTAAAAGCGCACTAAAACCTATAAATGGTAAAACATTAAAACCTAGAAAACATAACGGGGTGACTGCCGTCAGTCTACAAATTTTAGTGTTATAGTTATGTATTAAATGGCATTTAATGCGACAGTTATGTCAAATTATTGTTTTTGCGCTATAGTTATGTCTACTACTAAAAAGCAGCGGGTGCTTTATGGCTGAATTGTATTTCTCAACAACAACAGAACAAAGTCGCGAATTGACTCGCCGGGAGAAAAAGGGCGAGCTAAAGCGCCTGTATCGGGGAGTTTATACTGATGCTAGTTACGAAGAGTTAACGAGTCTGGTTCTAAGAGACTGGGCTAAGATAGTTAATTATTTGCTACCTAACGCTATAGCGGCTTATAGAACGGCTCATGAACTACGTCCAGTAGAAGGCACCGTGTTTGTCGCTGATGCCGTGGCGGCGCGCAGAACCATCGATATTGCGTCCATTTTAACTATTTATATTTGGCCGGGTTCAACCAGCGACCTTGTCGAACCGTTTTTGCCCGAAATGAAGCGCTCCGCACCAGCTCGTCAGTATTTAGAAAACTTAACGGTGAGTCGCTCTAAAGTAAAAAAGAGCCTGGGCCAAAGTTGGGTGGAGGAGCGCCTGTGTATTGAACTTAAACGAACCAATAATGAAGATAGTTTGAATCAGATACGCGACCAAGCACGAGTGTTTGCCAATAGACAGGGGTTTGAAACTGAGTTTGAAAAATTAAATGCTATCATAAGCGCTTTGTTGACAACCCATTCAGGTGAATCGATATTAAAAACCGAAGTGGGCATGGCTAGTGCTAAGCAAGAACCGTTTGACGTGCATCGCATTGCACTGTTTAAAGACCTGGCCAATTACCTTAAGCGCTGTCAGTTACCCAAATTACCTTATGAATACAATAAGTCTGGTTGGAATCATCTCGCTTTTTTCGAAAGTTATTTTTCAAATTACATAGAAGGCACAGAGTTTGAGATTGACGAGGCGGAACAAATCGTCTTCCAACGCAGTGAAATTAATAATCGACATGCAGACAGTCATGATGTTCTTTCTATCTACGACCAGGTGGTCGACTACCAAGGCATGAGCATTACACCCGAAACACCTGACGAACTAATTAAAAGTCTGCAGCGCCGTCACTTCGAATTTTTGTTTGAGCGCCCCGACAAAAACCCCGGGCGATTTAAATCGAAAGTAAACAAAGCCGGTAGCAGCACTTTTGTAAGCCCAGATGATGTCGTAGGCACACTAACGCAGGCATTTTCCATTTATAAGTCTGTGCCTGAGGGGCTAGCCAGAGCCATATTCTTGCAATTTTTAGTGTCAGAATGTCATCCATTTGACGACGGTAACGGCCGGCTGTCACGTATAATGATGAATGCTGAGCTGCACGCAGCAGGCGAATACAAACTGATAGTACCGACAGTGCATCGAGACAGTTACTTAAACGGCCTTAGAAAAGCCACTCGCGATAGAAACTTTAAAACCCTGGTAAAAGTGTTCTACCAACTGCAACGCTATACCGCATCTATAGACTGGGCGGACTATGGTGAAGCAAGAGATACGATCGAAGCGCATAAAGCCCATTTGTTACCTGATGAAGGCATTGCTGATTTTAACCGGCAGATTCGGCAATACCGGTTTACTCCGCCGGTCACGTAGCCTGACACTTGTGTCAGGTGAGCTCTCGTTCCTGGCACAAGAGCCAGGCTACACAAACAGACGGAAAGCTATTATCGAAAGATGTTTGATATCAATCCATTTTCTTTCGAGAAAGTCGTTTTCTGACACTTAAATCTACAATTACCTGTTATTTAATTTCAATTGGACGGAGCCAAACTTTCAATCAGCCGCGATGCAAGCTGTCGTAGTCACTCCATAAACTCCTTGCAATCTTTACAAAACTTTTGCACTGTCTGTTTCTCTAGAATGTTAATAAAGTCCCAATTGATGTCACGGATAGGCTTTTACCGCCTAATATTATTTAAAAGGAATTTCAATGAGTTGTGCAGCAGTTGGTGAGTTTATGGCTCACCTGATCATATCCGACGAACATATTCATGCTGACCAAATTGTTATGCTCAGAGAGTTTATTGAATTATATGGTTTGGAGAATGATCAGGAGAAAATCTTCAAAGTATTAGAAGGAAAAGGAGAGGAGAGACTCCCTCAGCTTTATAAAGAATTAGAGCAACTCAGTAAGAAAGAACAAGAAATACTGATTGAAAACTCAGCCGCAATTGTCGGTTTTAATCGACATTTTGCAAAGCAAGAAAAGCAGGTAATCGCTACTCTATGCAAAGCTGCAAACATAGAGCCGTCAGAACTAATCGCCGCTGTAAATGACATTATCGAAAACTCGACAAGAGCCTTTAATGACAGGCTCGCTTCACCTGAGATCCAGGATAAATACAGTACGGTAAGCTTAAAGGTTCGTCGATTTTTTTCGAGGGGAGCCAAGCGAGAATACTTAACGACGAAAATAAAAGAAAGTGAACTGTCAGGGCCTGAGTATGGCAACGCAATAAAGAAGACCGGTGAAATAGCAGAGAAGGACTGTCAGCTGGTTGAAGCTGAGCTTTCCAAAATCTTCTCCGCCTTAGAAAGCACCCGCAATGAATTTCAAAGCGTTATCAAAGAGAACTCGATAGATAGAAACAAAGCCAGCGAAGACGAAGTTAATTTCCACACCTTTCTCGTTGATTTAAATGACCGGCTTGATAAGCAAGCAAAAGAAAGCAATGAAGAGTTAAAAGACCTGGTGGATAAGAAACGCCGGGCAAAAAATGCTTTTACTATCGCTCTTATGGGCAGAACAAAGGCGGGAAAGAGCACTCTGCACTATGTTATGACCGGCGAAGGTAAAGAGTTTATAGGCGTAGGAGCTGAGCGGACAACCCGGTTTAATCGAGTTTACGAATGGGAAAACTTGAAACTAATTGACACCCCAGGTATTGGAGCTGCCGAAGCCGGGGGCCGCTCAGATGAAGAAATTGCGTTAAGCGTTGTGGATACCGCCGATGTTATTTGCTACGTAGTAACGAGCGACTCAGTTCAAGAAGTGGAATTCAAGTTTTTATCTCAAATCCGTAATAGTAATAAGCCCGTTTTTGTTCTTCTGAACTACAAAGAGAATATAGAGTCGCCACCGCCTCAATATAAAAAGTTTGTCAAATCTCCACTGCACTGGTTTTCTCGTGACGATGAGAAAAATATACAAGGAACTGTTAACCGCATAAAGCGAGGCATCGAATCGTACTATGATGGTAACTCCGTCACGATAGTTCCTGTTCACCTAATGGCAGCAAAAATGGCAATGGATGATCGCTGCAAAGCTGACAAGACAGCTTTCCGCAGCGGTTCGCGAGTTGATAACTTTTTTAATGAAATCCGTGAAAACGTTATTGAATTAGGTCAACTAAGAAAGTCACAGACGCTGCTTGATAATACGGCTTGCCGCTTGTGCCGAATGTTGTCTGTGGTTAGAGAAAAGCAAGAGAGCTCAGTAAAAGTAGCGAAGGATATAGAGAACAAACAGCAAAAACTTTTAAAGTTAATTGATAAGCAAGTAAAGAAAAATAAATCTGCATTTATTAGAGAACTCAAGCTTACTATGGAAAGCGAGCATGGTTCAGCTAAAGACTTTGCATCAGAAAACTATAAAGGCAAAAAGAAGGATATTGAACGCAACTGGAAAAAAGAAGCAGAGCGAATTGACCAGCAGTTGAAGGAAAAACTGGAAGTAAAATTGAAAGACTCGGCCGCTGTAGTCCAAGAAGCCGTAAATGAAGCAATGGAGGACATCGCGATAGGTTTTGACGCCATAAGAGAAGCGGACTTCGATGAGCAAAGTACGTTTAATACAAGTCGCTTGATGTCAGCTCTGGGAGCGTTAATGTCTACAGGTGGCGGAGCTGCCCTTATTATAATTGGTTCAATGTCGACTCCCGCAGGTTGGGTCGCAGCCGGATTCGTGGTTGTAGGGATATTCGCTGGTTTTTGCTCAGGCCTGGTAAAGTCGAAAGAGCGAAAAAGAAAAGAGGCTATTGATGCAATTCTTAAGCAAGCCAATAAAAACTTAGATGACCTGGAGCAAAGTTACACCGAGCAAGTGGATAAACTTTTTGAAGAGTTTCATGAAAAAGCCTCCAGACAATTATCTAGGGTGTTGTCTCGCGTGTCGGAGCAGTACCGAAACTCTGCAAATCTGCTTACACCGTATTGTAACTCGCTAAACAACGCCATTAATGAACTGAACCAACAGTTTGCTGTTCGCATCATTGAGTTCGCACGTGACGAGCAACTTCCCGAAGAGCGTATTGGTGAGTTAAAAGTCACTCGTGACTTAGGTAAGAAAACCGAAATTGAGACTAGTTTAAGGATTTCAGAGCAGGGCATACAAAGAGCGGAAAAAGCATTAAGAGAAAAACTAACGGTAAAAACATTGGCAAAAGGTGTGCAATGAACTTCTCAGAGAAAGCAGAAAGAATTACCTCACTAAAGACTCAAGTGTTCGAGGTATTAAATGAGTATCCGGGCTACGAAAACCTGCGGAATAAGCTAAGTTCGGAGCTAGATGAAAAAGAACAAGACTCAAAACTTCGCCTTGTTTTCGCGGGCCAGTATAGCTCAGGTAAGTCTTCTATTATCTCGGCACTAACAGATAATAAAAGCATAAAAATAGACTCCGACATTGCGACGGATAAGTCTGAGGATTACGAGTGGCGATCGGTTACGTTAACCGACACTCCCGGGATATCAGCGGGCCGACCTGATCACGATAAGGTTACTCACCAAAGAATCCAGCATGCGGACATACTTGTTTATGTGGTCACATACTCGCTATTCGACAATGTTCTTATAGAAGACTTTAAAAGGCTGGCGATTGATTACAACTACAAGCACAAAATGGTTTTAGTCGTTAATAAAATGTATTCGGAGGAAGGCGAGTATGACCAGCTGTGTGAGACTTACCTCAAAAATTTAGAGCAACAGATAGGAAAAGAAACGATTCAGCTTATGCCTGTGGCATTTGTGTCTTCGGGTAATGCTTTGGAGGAGGATGCCGATTTTCATCCCTATGGTCATATGGATGACTTAGTAAAGTTGCTTGATGACATGATAGAAAAGAATCAGTCGTTAGCAGGTGTTGAGGCTGTAGCTCAAATTATCGCTACACACATAGAAGACGAGCTGGCTACTAAGGTGGAAGGCACAACGAAGGAAGAGCAATTACTTTTACAGCGCATTGAAAGAGTGATCTCTCAAATTAAAAAGGACGCCGAATCGGCACTGAGAGAAGAAGCCTCAAGAATAAAAGCATTAGCTAAAAGCATGGGCAGCGAAAATGCTTTAAATGTTGGAACTAGCGAGACACTAGAAGAGGATGTACAAGCGTCCTCTGAACTGCTTAACACAGAAGCACATAACGCATTTGATAATTTGACAGCACGTTTTGATGAACTGGATAAAGAGCTTGATAGTGAATTGTCGGAGCTAAATGACAGCAACTTAGCTGAACAGTTTTTCATGAGGTTTGAAGAAAATTCCTCCGAGAATTCGCTAGGCGAGACTCCCGATATTGGCGATGCCGCTGATTTTGCCGTAGCGAATCAGCTGTCAGCGTTACTAGGTCGTGGGAGCGGAGCTGTCGCCAGTAAGGCTATGGGCGCAAAAGCGGGTGCCGGCTTGCTTAAAGCGAGCGGAGCCTCAGGTAGTTCAGTTCACCAAACGGTATTGCAAGTGGGTAAAGCTTTGGGAGTTAAATTTCAGCCGTGGCAGGCAGTTAATATCGCCAAAAACATCGGTAATGTGGCTAAAGTATTAGGCCCTATTATGGCGGCATTGCCGATTATATTTGAAGGCATCGATATTTATAATGAAGAAAAAAGAGAGAAAAAAATAGCAGAAGCTCGCAGGAATATCCGCGAACAGTTTCAAGATGCAGGTGACCAGATAACCCAGCAAATGAAAGACTCCGCAGGCGAGTTTATAACTGCAAAGTATGGTCAGCTATTAGAGGAAATTAGTAAGCTACGGCGCGCCAGAATCAATGAAGCGCAAAATTTAGAAACTTGTGGTCAGAAGCTAAAGTCACTCTCCAATAGCCTTCGTGAAGTTTTGGTTTGAGTTAGGGCTTTTCATGTCTGTACGCTCCTGGACGTTATTCAGATCCAGGAGCGTTATTCACACTTTAAGCTAAATCAAGGCAGTCAGAGTCTTTTCCTAATTTTTCTGATAAAAAGTTGCGAAGAAAACCAAGCACTTCGTCTCCACCAATGGCCTTTTCCATCAATCTGGGATCTGGGTCAAAAGCGGTTTCAAAAACGGCTTTTATCAAAGAGCTTTTGCCAGAATTAAGCTCAAGGCGTTCATTAATACTATTAATCAGAGCTTCTTTATCCGCATCATTTTTCGGCGTATCTACTTTATTAATGCATAAAACAACCGGACGATTATAGCGTTTTAGCTTTTCAAAGGTTTCTAGCTCTGTACCTGTAATACCGCGTTGAATATCAACCACCCAAACAAACACGTCGGTGTGAATTAAGTAGTCTGCAGTGTTCTCATTCACCTCATGCTCGCTGTCATGGAAACCGGCATAGTTCATAACGGTTGCGGCTTCGTTAAGTGCATAGGCTTCAGCTTTACTCGTTGAACCGGGTACGGCACTAACATTATTTGTATCAACGCCAAACGTTTCACGAATTAACGAGTCTTTGCCGCACGAACCTTCACCCACAATGCCAATATTAACTCTTTTTTCTGCCAGTTGACGCAACATAGCTATTTGCACAACCGCGGGTATGGTTTTCCGGTAAGCCGGGCCTGCAAGGTCAAAAGCAAGCCAGAGTCCTGAAGCAAACCAGCCTACAGGGCCTAAAGCCACGCCAATTGTTCGGGTTACCAGAATATTTCCGCCGAAGGTTAAGCCTCTGTTGAGTAATGCTCTGGCAATATAGTTGGCAATAATGACCGCCATTCTATAAGTGCTGAAGCCTAGCGAACGTAGCCCCAGCTGAGTTCCCATGACCGATAGTGCGGCTGGTATTTTCGTGGTTTCGTAACCAAACTCTAATAAAAGTTCGGACTTCTCTTCTTCACTCATTTCAGCTACTGCATCTGCGAACAGCTTGCCAATAATGAGATCTTCGTTTTCCTTAGCTAAGTTGGTTTTACTCACATCGGCTTTTAGCTTTAAACCCACGTCATACACAATTTCACTGTAGTAAGAAGGCTCCGTAAAGACAGACTTCAAACTGTTGCTACCAGCGTCTCTCAAGTCATTGATGAGTTGTTCTGCATGCTGTTCTTTTACAAAGTAATTTGCCGTATTACCTGTTTGTTGCTGAGCCTCACGTGCTGCGATTCCAATTGAGCGCTGCAGGTCTTTATCAACTTTTAGATACTCTACTAAAGGTAAAATGTCGGCGTAATGTGTTTTACACAGTGTTTCTACTGGATGATTATTCATAATTTTTTCCTTGTTTGTTATTTCAGAAACAATCTAGAGATTGCTGATATACATACAGCAACAAAGGTGCCAACTTTAATTTTTTAAATTAATATATTAAATATCAACATCTTAGCTGTTAATTAGGTTTCATCAGATAAAACCGCGTGTTAATAAATATTAATTTAAATTAAGATAATTCAAATCAACTGAAATTTTTTAATTTGAGGCTGGCATGAAAAGAGATTATGAGCACTTAGAGGCGAACTTATCGTGTTTGGTTAGCCGCTATTCGGAAGATCCAGAGCAGGCTAAACAAGTATTTTCGTCACTTTTTCACGAGTTTCTAACCGGCGAAATTGGCAAACAGCTTAAGCACAGCTTAAAGGAAAGGTATGAATCGATAACTCCCCCCTCTGACGAGGCGAGCAAACTTTTTAACGTGCTGAGTAAAAAATCAGACGAGAAGCTTATTGAGCTAATGTCAGAGCTTTCAGCTGCTGAAAGAGGACGGGAATATGGAGAGCTTGGTTTAACGCATTTGTCTGCTCAGTTACGTCGCCCACTTGTGCTGCATTTATGTGATGCACTATTTAAACCAGAAAACTCAAAGCTGTTAGATGAACTCGTTAATTACCTTATCCAGTCAGGTATGCGAAGCCTTGACTCGAATATGGCGCTGAGATGGGAGTGGACGGAAGAGCTCAATGACAGAGCAAAGGAGTTTTTAGCTAAGTTACAACTTGCTGTAGCAAAAGACGGCGTTCCCGATTTAGATATGAATAAGGAAGGGCCCGTCATGATCTGTGGTCCAACGGGTTCAGGTAAAACGTTAATTGCAAAGCTGCTGGCCGACTCACTCTTTGAGAGCAAGCTTATCAGTCTTAATATTGCGGCAGTAACCGACAGCGTCCTGGAAAGCCGAATTCGGGGGCATACGAAAGGAGCGTTTACTGGTGCCAGCCAACAAGTAAAACCAATATTCGCGAGTGCCCATAACGGCGTCCTGGTGTTTGACGAGCTTCAGTCTGCTTCCCGGCAATCACAGACTCAGTTATTAGACTTGTTGCACTCAATAAGCGATAAGGTTCAAGTCGCTCCTATGGGGAGCCACGAGTCGAGTTTATATCAGGTCAGGACATTGTTTCTGGTCAATGAGCCGTTAAATGAGTTATTAAACAGTAATGAACTTCGCCTGGACTTTCTCCATCGTATGCGGCAAATCGTTACATTCCCGAGTTTGCATGAGCGTTTAAACCAAAAAACGAAAAACTTAAAACTGCTGCCGGCACTCATTTCATTAATGAAGCTTTCGTTCATATTAAATTATTCGTCTGATGGCCACTTCTCCGATATATCGCGTGCACAGCTGTTCGACATTATCTGGAACCTGAAGCTGGAAGATGAAGCCGAGGCACAACTTCGTCATTATTCCTGGCCTGGCAACCTACGTGAATTTGAGCGGTTATTTACCGACTTGTTTCATGAGCAACTTCTGCTTGATCGTAAAAGCAATACAATAAAATTGATTAAAAGAAGTTTCTTCCGAGATTTTGCCTTAGCCACCGAACAGCGGCAGGCTGAAGCAAAAGGGTTAGGAGATGAAAACAGACTGAGTGAAGCCGAAAGCTCTGACTTAAATGAAGTTGAGCAATTAAAAGTAAAATTAGTGTCAGATGCATTAAGAGAAAACAACTTTGTGCTGAAGGATACCTACGAAGCATTAAAGAACTATGATGTCGGTTTGGGTCACCATAAAGCACTGAAACTGTTCCTGCTAGGTTATACAGCGCATTTTCCGGAAGGCATACGACACTGGATTAATGAGAAGCATGTTCAGAACGCGTAATGTAGCCTGACACTTGTGTCAGGTGAGACACCGGCCCTGACACAAGTGTCAGGCTACGCCACCCAACGCGCCCCCCAACCAACGGAACCAACCGCTCAAAATATCGTCAAAAAGTTGCAACAAAGCCTTTGTAGGGCAAGGGCTGCATGCGGTATCATACGCGCTTGATCTAAATTTAGTAACGCGCAAAATACAAAAAAATAACAGCACCATCGGTCTATGGGAGCCGCACCCTATGGGCGGTAGCGTGCCCAACCGTTGTAGCCAGGGTTAAAACGAATGAAAATTGCAGTAGCAGGTACAGGATACGTAGGTTTATCAAATGCGGTTCTCTTTGCACAACATAATCAGGTTACCGCAGTCGACATAGACCAAGAAAAAGTAGAAAAAATAAATAAAAAACAATCACCTATAGTCGACAAAGAAATTCAGCATTTTTTACAGGAAAAGCCCCTGAACCTCAGCGCCACCACCGACGCGCACGCGGCATACAAAAACGCCGACTTTGTGGTTATTGCCACCCCCACCGACTACGACCCGCAAACCAATTACTTCAACACCAAAACCGTTGAAAGCGTTATAAGCCAGGTAATAGAAGCCAACCCAAATGCCGTTATGGTTATTAAGTCGACCATTCCGGTAGGGTATACACAGTCGCTAAAAGAAAAGTTTGGTACCAACAACATTCTGTTTTCACCAGAATTTCTGCGTGAAGGCAAAGCCTTGTACGACAACCTGCACCCGTCACGCATTATTGTCGGCGAACGTTCAGAGCGCTCTGAAACTTTCGCAAACCTGCTAAAGCAGGGCGCCGAAAAGCAAAATATAGACACCCTGTTTACCGATAGCACCGAAGCCGAAGCCATTAAGCTGTTTGCCAATACCTATTTAGCCATGCGTGTTGCCTACTTTAATGAGCTAGACACCTACGCAGAAGTGCACGGTTTAGACACCAAACAAATTATTGAAGGCGTCTGCTTAGACCCGCGCATAGGTTCGCATTACAACAACCCCAGCTTTGGTTACGGCGGCTATTGCCTGCCAAAAGACACCAAGCAGCTTCTCGCCAACTACGATAACGTGCCACAAACCCTAATTAAATCGATTGTGGACGCCAACCGTACCCGTAAAGACTTTATTGCCGACCAAATTATTGCCAAACAACCCAAGGTAGTGGGCGTGTACCGCCTGGTGATGAAGTCGGGCTCAGACAACTTTCGGGCGTCGGCCATACAGGGCATTATGAAGCGCATTAAAGCTAAAGGCATAGAAGTGGTAGTGTACGAACCAGAGTTAAAAGAGGAGCGCTTCTATAACTCGCGGGTTATTAATAACCTGACAGAATTTAAAGCCGTGTCGGAAATTATACTCAGTAACCGGCTGGCCGATGACTTAAAAGACGTGCAAGAAAAAGTGTATACGCGCGACTTGTTTAACAACGACTAACTTATAAGAAAAGCCATGACACAAGAAAACCAGCAAAACCCAAATAACCAACCGCCAGCGCCATACGGGCCCGGGCAATACCCACCCAACTATTATAATGGCCCATACCCGCAAGACGATGAAATAGACCTGCGCGAGCTGTTTGGCATTATATGGGACGGTAAATGGATTATTATTGCCATTACCTTTGTATTCGCAGTGGGCTCGGTTATTTACTCGTTAAGTTTACCCAATATTTATAAAGCCGAAGCGACTCTAGCACCTACTGAAGAAGCTCAAGGCCAAGGGCTGGGCGGTGAACTGGGAGGTTTAGCGAACTTAGCCGGTATTAGCGTAGGTTCCGGAAAAGTCGACAAAGTGACCATGGCGATGGAAATATTACAATCTCGTCAGTTTATTAAAAATTTTGTGCAAAAGCATAATATTCTGCCAGAAATCATGGCGGTTAAAGAGTGGAATGAATCAAGTGGTGAGTTAGTTTTTAATGAGGAAGTCTACAACCCTAATGCAAACAAATGGGTTAGAAAGACTGAGTCATCTAAGCAACCAGCACCTACTAGCTGGGTATACGTAAATGTTTTCAAAAATGGGCTGCTAGTAGAAAAAGATGAGGAAACCCCAGGCTTAGTAAATTTATCGGTGAGTCACCGGTCGCCGATTATAGCGCATCGCTGGGCCGAATGGTTAATTCAAGACATTAACGACCATATGCGTCAGCGTGATATTAAAGAGGCGCAAAGTAGTATGGAATACCTGCAAAACGAGTTAGGCGAAACCAATTTAAGCAGTATGCAGCAGGTTTTCTATCAGCTTATTGAAAAGCAAATACAAACCATTATGTTGGCGAATGTAAGGCCGGAGTATGTATTTCAAGTATTAGATCCGGCTGTAGTACCGGAACAGAAAAGTGCGCCGTCGCGCGCCTTAATTTGTATTGTTGGTACATTCTTAGGCGGCTTCTTATCGCTATTAGTTGTATTTATTCGTCACTTAATTCGCTCAAGCAAAAGTAAAGCTGATTCTTAAAGTAGCCTGATGCTATCGCGTCAGGTGCTATCCTTCTATTTAAAAAAAGCAGTTATTAAAAACCATGTTCAAACGCCTAAAAGCATTATTTAAATTATTAACCCCAGAGCAACGAAAGCGCTTAATAGGCTTACAGTTTTTAGTGGTGTTAATGGCTTTTGCAGAAGTTGCAGGTGTTGCGGCAATCGGGCCGTTTATGGCTTTGGTGGGTGACATAAGTCTGTTGCAAGGCGAAGGTAAACTTGCTCAACTATATACTGTAAGCGGTTTTGAAAACCCCGAAGACTTTCTTTTCTGGCTGGGAATTGCCGTATTAATAGCACTGTCTGGCGCGGCAGCGGTTTCAATGTTCACCACTTGGCGGCTGTCCTTATACGCTGCTCAGGTAGGGGCTGAAATATCAACTCGTTTATATAAGCATTATATGCAGCAGTCTTGGCTCTTTCATGCTAGTGGCAGTAGCAGTCAATTAACAAATCGTATAGCCCAGGAAGCTGGCCGTGTAACGAATGTGGTCATTCAACCACTAATGCAAATGAACGCTAAAGGTGTTTTGGCATTAGTTATGGCAACAGCTATTTTTATTTTTAATCCGACAGTAGCTTTAGCCGGGCTCTTAATATTCGGGTTGGCATATGTTGCACTGTATAAAACAGTACGTAAACAATTAGGTAAGAATGGACGCGCTATATCTGAAGCAAATCAGCAACGCTTCAAACTAATGAACGAAGGTTTTGGTGGTATTAAAGACACGCTATTATTAGGTCGGCAAGCTGAGTTTAATGAACGCTTTGAAAAATCTAGTCATAAGTTAGGTCGAGCACAAGGGGTTACAAGGGGGCTTGCACAAGTACCACGCTATGCAATGGAGCTTATAGCATTCGGTGCAGTTATATTTTTAGTACTGTATTTGTTATCCGCTTATGACGGTAACCTTGGGAATATTTTACCAGTTCTATCGGTGTATGCCTTGGCTGGTTTTAAGCTGCTTCCAGCCTTTCAGCAAATGTACACGAGCTTGGCGCAAGTAAAAGGAAATATAGCGTCGTTTGATAGTATTGAAGAAGATTTAACTGCAAGCCAGGAAATTGAAGATATAAAGCCAGCGTCTAGCGCTGGTAAGCTCTCTCCGAAAAAGCTGATAAAGCTTGATAACATCAGTTTCGGCTATCCGGACAAAGAAGAAAAAGCATTAGTTGAATTTACTCTAGATATTCCGGTAAACCAAGTGATTGGTTTGGTCGGTGCTTCTGGTTCTGGTAAGTCAACCGCTATAGATGTGCTTTTGGGCTTAATAGAGCCTCAGAGTGGTTCTTTAATAGTGGACGGAGAAGAAATTAAAGGCGGGAAGAAGAGAGCGTGGCAAAACAATGTGGGCTTCGTACCTCAGGCTATATTCTTAGCCGACTCTAGTATTAGAGAGAATATTGCTTTCGGAATACCTCCAGAAGAAATTGACGAGAGCCGCGTAACTAGCGCTGTTAAAATGGCTCATTTAGATGAATTGCTTAAGCGCTTACCCGAAGGTTTGAGTACACGAGTCGGCGAACGTGGTATTCAGCTTTCGGGCGGTCAAAGACAAAGAATAGGCATTGCGCGTGCGTTATATGACGACGCAGAAGTTTTAGTTCTGGACGAGGCGACCAGCGCCCTTGACGGTATTACTGAAAAGCTGGTTATGGATGCTATTCACGACTTTTCAGGTAAGAAGACGATTATTATGATTGCGCATCGATTAACAACGGTTAAGCAGTGCGATTCAATATATATATTAGAAAATGGAAGGGTTTTGGATAAAGGTCATTATGATGATCTAGTTTCCAGAAATAAAACTTTTCAGGAAATGGCACACCACAGCTAGCAGATAATAAGACAAAGATGAAAATATTAGTAACAGGCGGAGCAGGCTTTATCGGCTCGGCGGTCATTCGCCATTTAATAAAAAATACCAGTCATATCGTTATTAACATTGATAAGCTGACTTATGCAGGAAATGTAGAGAGTTTATTACCAGTTAGCGATAGCGAAAATTATGTTTTTGAGCAGGTTGATATCTGTAATGCGCCAGAAGTAAAGCGAGTATATATAGAGCATAAACCGGATGCAGTAATGCACCTAGCGGCCGAAAGCCACGTTGATCGCTCAATCGAAGGGCCTTCAGAATTCATTCAAACAAACATCGTTGGTACTTACACGTTACTTGAGGCCACGCGCTCATATTGGTCTAATTTATCAGAAGAGATGAAATCAACGTTTCGGTTTCATCATATCTCCACCGATGAGGTTTATGGTGATTTAGGCGATCCTACTGAGCTTTTTACAGAAACAACGGCGTATGCCCCTAGCTCGCCTTATTCCGCTTCAAAAGCAAGCTCCGACCACTTAGTTAGAGCTTGGCATCGAACTTATGGTTTGCCAGTCATTATAACCAACTGTTCAAATAACTACGGTCCTTACCATTTCCCTGAAAAGCTAATTCCACACATAATTTTAAATGCTTTATCTGGGAAAGAGTTGCCTGTTTATGGAGACGGAAAGCAAATACGAGATTGGCTTTACGTTGAAGACCATGCTCGAGCACTAGTCAAAGTTGTGACTGAAGGCAAAGTTGGGGAAACGTATAATGTTGGAGGCCATAACGAGAAGCAAAATATTGAAGTGGTGAACACAATTTGTGAATTGCTTGACGAATTAAAACCGAGCGCTTCAGGTAAGCCTTATAAAGAACAAATTACGTTTGTTAAAGACCGCCCAGGCCACGATAAGCGCTACGCCATTGACGCATCTAAAATAGAGGATGAGCTAGGGTGGACTCCAGAAGAGAGCTTTGAAACAGGCCTTCGTAAAACTGTTGAATGGTATCTAAATAATAAAAATTGGTGGCAGCGCGTACTAAGTGGTGACTATCAGCTTAATAGAATTGGAGAGTCAATATGAAAGGCATAATTCTCGCCGGTGGTTCAGGGACTCGTCTGTACCCAATTACTATGGGTGTATCAAAGCAGCTATTGCCTATCTACGATAAACCAATGATCTACTATCCACTGTCAGTACTCATGCTGGCGGGAATTCGTGAGGTTTTAATCATATCGACACCAGAGGATCTGCCTAATTTTAAAAAACTATTAGGTGATGGTTCCAAATTCGGTATCGAATTATCTTACGCTGAGCAACCGAGTCCTGATGGTTTAGCACAGGCTTTTATCATTGGAGAAGAATTCATTGGTGATGACACTGTGTGCCTAGTACTTGGTGATAACATTTATTATGGGCATGGATTTAGACCCAAACTGCTAGATGCTGTAAAACGAACTGAGACTGATGGTGGGGCAACCGTCTTTGGCTACCAGGTAAAAGACCCTGAGCGTTTTGGAGTGGTGGAATTTGATAACGACAACAAGGTTCTGTCAATTGAAGAAAAACCAGCCGAACCAAAATCAGATTTTGCGGTTACCGGTTTATACTTTTATGACAACGACGTGGTTGAGATTTCTAAAAATGTGACTCCTTCAGCGAGAGGAGAGTTAGAGATAACGGACGTCAACAAAGCCTATTTAGAAAATGGAAGCTTAAACGTCGAGTTATTGCGCCGAGGCTTTGCATGGTTAGATACTGGTACGCACGAGAGCCTGCTCGAAGCTGCCCAGTTTGTCGAAACTATCGAAAGACGCCAAGGGTATAAAATTGCATGCTTAGAGGAAATTGGATTTAATCAAAAATGGCTCTCGGAATCTCAATTGTTAAAAAATGCTAACCTGTTGAAGAAAAATGGATACGGTCAGTATTTGTTAGATTTGATAAGAAGTAAATAGTCCTTCAGTGATGCTTCATGTAGAAAATGTCGATAAACGTTAGTAGAAAGAGGGAAGCACAATTACCATCTTTGGGGATGGAGAAAACGGTTTTATGTGGGAATGCCTTCCCATTAGCTATTTCTAGATGGACTAGGCGTTTCGTGTTGTGACGTATAAAAATTAAGTGATGTAGTTCTTAAGTTTAACAAAAATATAGCTAATAGCTATTTGAGCAAGAAAAACTAACCGACCAACTAAATAATATATTCGAATAAATTATGGCTTATCTAACAGAAAATGAATTAAAGAAAAAAGGCTTTAAGCATTTAGGAAAGAATGTGCGGATTAGTGAAGATGCCCGTATATATAACCCTGAATTAATTAGCATAGCTGATAATACACGTATCGATGATTTTTGCGTGATATCCGGACTGGTCAGTTTCGGAAGGAATGTGCATATAGCTCCTCAGTGTCTAGTGGCTGGTGGGGAAAAAGGGATAACCTTCTCTGACTTTTCTGGGCTAGCTTATCAATGTCAGGTTTTTGCTCAGAGCGATGATTACTCTGGCCGAACTTTGACCAACCCTACGGTTTCTGCAGACTTTAAAGCTGAGAAAAAAGCGCCGATAGTTTTGGGCAGACATGTAATAGTGGGGGCTGGTAGCTTGATATTTCCTGGGGTTACCGTCGCCGAAGGGTGTTCAGTTGGCGCTCTTTCTTTAGTCAATAGAAGCACTGACTCATGGGGAATTTATGCAGGTAACCCGGCTAAAAGAGTGAAAGAACGAGAAAAAAGTTTGCTCGAGTTAGAGCAGAGTTACTTAAGCAAGGATTGAGTTTTGACGATGAATGATAAAGCAAAGGTTGCATTAGTTACTGGTGGAAGTAAAGGTATTGGCCTTGAAATATCAAGGCTTTTAGTGGGAAAGGGCGTAAAAGTTATAAGTTTAACGAGAACGACTTATAAGCCTATTCAGTCTCGTTTATTCGAAGAATTCAACGTTGATTTAAGCAATGATGATAGTGGCGAGAGAGTCCTAGAGTACTTGCGAATGAATGAAGTTAACGAAATATCGTATTTGGTGAATAATGCAGGAGTAACTAAAGACTCCTTAATTGAAAAAATGTCTATTGGCGATTGGGATACTGTACTAGCATCAAATCTAAAGTCGGCCTTTCTTATCACAAAGTCTTTGCTTCCACTGTTACGTGAGTCGGATACCCCTAGTATAGTAAATGTTAGCTCCATAATAGGTAACGTAGGGAACATAGGACAATCTAATTATTCAGCTTCAAAGGGGGCTTTGATTTCACTAACTAAAACTTGGGCTAAGGAGTTTAATAGAAAGGATCATAAAATTCGGGTGAATAGTGTTTCACCGGGTTTTATAGCAACAGATATGCTTAGAGGTGTCCCTGAGAGGTTTTTAAATAGAATTACAGAACAAACCCCTTTAGGTCGGTTAGGAATGGCAAGCGATGTTGCTGATGCAGTAGTATTTCTCCTAAGTGATGAAGCCAGATTTATTAACGGAGCCGATGTGCCTGTTGATGGCGGCTTAGTCTGGTAGTTCAACCTTGAGCTTGTGAGTATTTGATGATTCCATTTAATAAGCCGCCTTTGACAGGCAACGAAGTTCAATACATTACAGAAGCATTGAAGGGTAATAAGATTTCCGGAGACGGCCCTTTTGGAAAACGCTGTCAGCAATGGTTTGAAGAAAATTTACCAACTCAAAAGGCTCTTTTAACGCCTTCCTGTACTGCAGCACTCGAGCTTGCCGCTATCCTTATTGATGTCCAGTCTGGCGATGAAATAATTATGCCAAGCTACACCTTCGTTAGCACAGCCAACGCATTTGTATTGCGGGGAGCTAAAATCGTTTTCGTCGATATTCGCCCTGATACGATGAATATTGATGAAACGAAAATTGAGGCTGCAATTACAGATAGAACTAAAGCGATTGTTCCCGTCCATTATGCGGGAGTTAGTTGTGAAATGGACGCCATTATGGATATTGCTGGGCGTTATAGTCTTTACGTTATCGAAGATGCAGCTCAGGGAGTAATGAGTAGCTATAAAGAAAGACCTTTAGGCACTATTGGCCATTTGGGCGCTTTTAGCTTCCATGAAACCAAAAACTATACGAGTGGTGGCGAAGGCGGCCTGTTAATAATTAATGATGCTCGATTTACAGAACGAGCTGAAGTTATTCGTGAAAAAGGTACTAATAGAAGTCAATTTTTTAGAGGGCAAGTAGACAAGTATACTTGGGTTGATATTGGTAGTAGCTACCTGCCTAGTGAAATGCAGGCGGCATACCTTTGGGCTCAGCTTGAGAAAGCAAATGAAATAAATGATGCTCGACTCCGTACTTGGAAATCTTACTATGATTCTTTTAGAAAATTAATTCAGGAAGGTTTTATAGAGTTGCCGATAATTCCTGATTATTGTATCCACAATGCTCATATGTTCTATATAAAAGTTAAAAACTTACAAGTGCGAACTGAGTTACTCGAATTTTTAAAAAATAAAAATATTTTGGGGGCTTTTCACTATATACCTTTACATTCGACTCCTGTAGGTAAGGACTGGGGGCGATTTTCTGAGGATGAAGTGTATACAACATCTGAAAGCGAACGTTTGTTAAGACTACCAATTTTTTTTGGTATAAAAGATGAAGAAGTTTCGCTAGTAGTAAAAGAAGTATCAAATTTCTTTAAGGAACCTCATGCTTAAAGAAAAAAATCTCTATAAGGGTAAAAATTTATTTTTCATAAGTAATAGAGATAAATTTTTTAAGTTACAGGCAGATTCTTTAGTTAACAAAGCGGGTGTTAGAAAGGATTCGATAATTGCTATCGTTTTCGAAGTTGATAAAAAAGTTGAAATTACTAAAGTCGAGGGTATAGAGTATGTGGATTTTAATGTTTCCGATTTGAATTTTATGATAGAAGCTAAATCTTTTACCTTCATGTCTTTAAATAACTGGAACGCGCCTATTGCTGAAACGCTTATCAATAAAGACAAGCGAGTTTTACAGAAACTATACATATTTATTACGGACGACGAAGTCGAACGATGGAAGATAAATTATGAAAAAAATAACTGCTTAACTGAAGATATTGGCTCTCATATTTCAAAGAGTTGTATATTAGTCTTACAGTGTGTGAAAAATTTTATAGCGCCCGTTCCATATTTTAAAGAATTAATTTTAAAGGTTTTAGATAGAAAAGATATTGAGTTTATCAATTGTTCTATAATATTTGAGATCTTACCTTTCAATCAGTCGCAGCTTCTGAGGGACTCAACTGGAAGAGATGAGTCATATTTAAAAAGTAATAAAAAGAGAGTTTTAGTTGGCACAAAAAGTTATAAGTTAATACCTTTTTTTAAAGTGTTTAAGGATTTTAACCGGTATCAAAAGAATTCTGGTGAAGCGGTAGAGCTTCTCGTGTTCCAGAGCTTGTCGAATAGGTTTTTAATAGATGCCTTTTTACTTTTTAGAAAGCTTTTAAGGCTAAAAGACAGTAACGTTACATACCTAAGTGAAATGCCTCCCCATTTGTACTCATCACTCATCGGTAGTTGTGACTACATTTTATTGCAGGATAGAGGTGGAGCGAGTACAGCTAGAGTCTTTGCTAAGTGGGGGGCTGGAGCTTTGTTGATAAAAAACGGGTCTCCAAATTATTACTTCTTTAAAGACGTATATAAAATTGACTTTATATCTTTTGATGAGAAGTTAAAGATATCAGAGCGGATAAGACATGAAGATTTAGACTTGCTTTGTAATTCCTATAGAATCATTGAAGAAGAAAAACGCTCTATTGAAGTGTACGGGAAATTGTATGATGAAAAGCGTTAAAAAGGCTCTACTTTCCTTGCGAAAAAAGTTGGTTAGGTTTTATTGGACACATAGGGTTCGCTCCAGGGCTTCTGCTAGCGGAGTTGACCTTAGGGTAAACTCCAAGTCTATTGTAACAAGTAAGACGGTATTGGGTAACAACGTGAATTTTAATGGAATGCAGGTTGCGGGAGGTGGGAAGGTAATCATAGGAAGTAACTTCCATTCTGGACCCGAGTGCTTAATGATCTCTCAAAACCATAATTTTAATTCTGGCGAGGCCATCCCCTACGATTCAACTTACATATTTAAAGATATTATTATAAAGGATAACGTCTGGCTTGGGAGTAGGGTAATTGTACTTGGTGGCGTTACGGTTGGAGAAGGGGCTATTATTCAAGCGGGAAGTTGTGTCGTAAGTGATATTCCAGATTACGCTGTTGCTGGCGGACACCCTGCTAAAGTTTTTAGTTATCGAGATATTGACCACTATAAGAAGTTAAAAGCTGCTGGGAAGTTCCATTAACGGGTTTTATTTATGCAAAATACTTTAAGTTTAATTGGGCGTACAGAGCCCCTGTTTATCAGCGACATCTTAGTTAATGAAGATAAAATAAGTGAATTAGTTCAGTCTTCATCCTTTTTGGTTATTGGTTCGGCTGGTTCAATTGGTCAAGCAGTTACTAAGGAAATATTTAAAAGAAACCCCAAAAAACTTCATGCAGTTGATATTAGCGAGAATAATTTGGTTGAGCTTGTCAGAGACTTGAGAAGCTCTATTGGTTATATAGAGGGTGACTTTCAAACATTCGCCTTAGACATTGGCTCTCTGGAATATACTGCTTTTATAAAAAAAGATGGGCAGTATGATTACGTACTGAACCTTTCCGCGCTAAAGCATGTGAGAAGTGAAAAAGATCCTTATACGCTTATGAGGATGATAGAAACCAATATTTTTAATACGGTTAAGACGCTAGAACAGTCGAAAGAAGCCGGGGCGCGAAAGTACTTTTGTGTCTCTACCGATAAAGCCGCGAACCCAGTCAATATGATGGGAGCTTCAAAACGCATTATGGAAATGTTTCTTATGCAGGGTAGTGAGTCGATCGAAATCTCAACTGCTCGCTTTGCTAACGTAGCTTTTTCAGACGGCTCTCTTTTGCATGGGTTCAACCAAAGAATTCAGAAAAAGCAACCTATAGTTGCCCCGAACGACATTAAACGCTACTTCGTTACTCCGCAGGAATCTGGCGAGTTGTGCTTAATGTCGTGCTTGTTTGGTGAAAACAGAGATATATTTTTCCCTAAATTAAGCGAAGCGCTTCATTTAATTACATTTTCTGAAATTGCAGAGAAGTATTTGAGAAGTATCGGTTATGAACCATACCCTTGCAGTTCTGAAGACGAAGCCAGAGAGCTTATTAAGACCTTACCGGAACAGGGGAAATGGCCTTGTTTGTTTACTTCCAGCGACACAACAGGTGAAAAAGACTTCGAAGAGTTTTTTACCGACAATGAAGTGCTGGATATGGAGCGGTTTAGTAACATTGGTGTGATTAAAAATGACGCTATTTATGATGAAAAGCTGTTAGAACATTTCAGTAAAGCAATTAATGAACTACGAACCTCTCACTCCTGGACGAAAGAAGACATAGTAAAGCTATTTCACGAAATGATACCTGCATTCGGTCATAAAGAGATGGGTAAATATCTCGACAGTAAAATGTAATTTGAGAAAAGTATGTCACATCATTTAAGCGAGTTTATTCGTTCTCTTTATAAAACCAAAGATTTCATTCCGCTTCATGCCCCAACATTTGGCGATCAGGAAAAATCCAATGTGCTAGACACCATTGAAACAACCTTTGTGTCGAGTGTTGGTAAGTACGTTGACGAATTTGAAAGAGAAATAGAGCGTTTTACTGAAAGCCCAAAAGCAGTAGCTACAGTTAATGGAACCGCGGCACTGCACACTGCACTTTATATGGCAGGTGTAAAACAGGGCGATTTGGTAATTACTCAAGCATTAACTTTTGTTGCAACCTGTAATGCTATTCACCATATGGGTGCTGCCCCTGTATTTGTAGATGCATCACGTGAGACCTTAGGGCTTTGCCCCGTCGCGTTAGAGTCTTTCCTTGAGTATAACGCCAAACTAGATGGTGAACGGTGTATCCATAAAGAATCCAGGCAGGTAATAAGAGCTGCCGTTCCAATGCATACCTTTGGGCATGCCGTTCATTTGGATGAGATACAGCGTATTTGCAAAAAGTGGCATATTACTCTAGTGGAAGACGCTGCAGAGAGCTTAGGGTCTTATTATAAGGGTAAACACACAGGCACAATTGGTGAGTTTGCCGCTTTAAGCTTCAACGGTAATAAAATTATTACAACTGGCGGTGGCGGTATGGTGCTTTGTGCTAGTGATGTTGACGGGCGGTGTACGAAACATATTACAACTACCGCTAAAGTACCTCATCCTTATGAGTTTTATCATGATGAGCCGGGCTTTAACTATCGGATGCCGAATTTAAATGCCGCACTAGGTTGTGCGCAGATGCAAAGGTTGCCTTTATTTCTGGAGCAGAAACGTCAGCTGGCTAACGATTATCGAGCGTTCTTTAAAGGCTCGAACTATGAGTTTGTCGATGAGCCAAACCATAGTCACTCCAATTTTTGGCTTAACGCTGTACTTTGTGAAGATAAAGGTGCGCGCAATGCTTTGCTCGAAGAACAAAACAGCGCAGGGATAATGTGCCGGCCTATATGGCAGCTTATGCATAAGTTACCGATGTTTGCAGAGTGTTTAAGAGGTGATTTAGAAGTGTCCGAAGATATAGAAGCGCGTCTTGTAAATATCCCAAGTTCACCAATTTGTAGATAATGGAATTACAATGAAAAAAGTCGCAGTATTCACAGGAACTCGAGCTGAATATGGGCTTTTGTATTGGTTGCTTAAGGATATTCAGGATGCAGATGACTTAAAACTACAGTTGCTGGTTTCTGGTTCCCATTTATCTCCAGAGTTTGGTCATACTGCAGATCAGATAGAAGCTGATGGTTTTGAAATTTCTGAAAAAATTGAAATGTTACTTTCATCAGATTCAGCGGTAGGCAGTGTAAAAAGTCTAGGACTCGGTATTATTGGGTATGCTGACGCCCTTGAGCGGCAACAGCCGGATATTTTGGTTGTTTTGGGCGACCGCTATGAAGCACTGGGAGTGACGCAAGCCGCTATGTTAATGCGTGTGCCTGTGCTGCACATTCACGGAGGCGAGATAACCGAAGGCGCTTATGATGATGCTATTCGGCATGCGATAAGTAAATTAAGTTTGTTACACGCAACCTCCACTGAAAGCTATCGCAAACGAGTCATACAATTAGGTGAAGCCCCTGAAAGGGTTATCACTGTAGGAGCTATAGGACTCGATCATCTTAAGCGCTCTGAGTTCATGTCTCGTCAGGAACTATCCGAATCTTTAAAGTTTTCTTTAGATGGCGACTTTGCAATTGTGACTTATCATCCAGTAACACTCGCAAATGAACCTGCAGAAGAGGCTTTCGAAAATATTACGGAGGTTCTGGACACTTATCCTTGGCTTAAAGTAATTATAACTTATCCAAACGCTGATGAGGGTGGGCGAAAGATTATCCCTCTGATAGAAGCTTATGCTGCAAAGCATAAAGAGAGGGTTATTGTCGTTCCTTCGTTAGGGCAGCGTCGTTATTTGAGCGCAGTTAAGCATGCAACAGTTGTTATCGGTAACTCATCCAGCGGTATCATCGAGGTTCCTTCTTTCAACGTGCCTACTGTAAATATAGGGGCGCGCCAGTTTGGACGACTTGCTGCCGAAAGTGTAGTTAACTGTTCTCCAAGTGAAGTGGGGATCAGGAAAGCGTTAGAGCAAGCAATTGATATGTTTAAGTCTAATGCATTAAGCTCGGTGGTTAATCCTTACGGTAAAGGTAATGCTAGTGCAAAAATCCTTAATCTAATTCGTAAAGCAGACTTAACAACCATAAAGACATTTCACGATTTAGATTCAGAACAAGGTTAATAAGAATGACATTGATAATCGCTGAAGCGGGGGTTAATCATAATGGTGACGCAAAGCTGGCTCGTGATTTAGTAACCTCTGCTCATAAGGCTGGTGCGGATATTGTAAAATTTCAAACGTTTAAAGCGAAGAACATTGTTACAGAGAAGGCAACTCAAGCTAATTACCAGAAAAAGAACCTTGGTAGAGAAGAAAGCCAGTTAGCAATGCTACAACGCTTGGAGTTGAGTCACGAACTCCACTATGAACTGGTTGATTACTGTAATGAGCTAGGTATTGAGTTTCTTTCAACCGCATTTGATGATGAGAGCCTGAACTTTTTAGTCAATGATTTGGGGTTGAAGCGTTTAAAATTACCGTCTGGCGAAATAACTAATGCCCCTTTAGTTTTAAAGCATGCTCAAACCGGGTGTGATTTAATTGTTTCGACAGGCATGGCAACAATGGCCGAGATCGAATCGGTTTTAGGTGTTATTGCTTATGGTTATTTAAACCCGCATGCCAAACAAGCTACCCGAGCAGATTTTGAAACGGCATATGCATCAGAAAGTGGGCAGCAAATTCTGCGTGAAAAAGTGACGGTTTTGCATTGCACTACAGAATATCCTGCGCCTATGGAAGAAATTAATTTAAACGCGATGAACACCATCGGAACTACGTTCCGGTTACAAATTGGTTATTCCGATCACAGCCGAGGCATTACCATTCCGATTGCTGCCGTTGCCAAAGGCGCAACGATTATTGAAAAACATTTTACTTTGGACCGAAATCTGGAAGGACCGGATCATAAAGCGTCATTAGAGCCTGACGAACTTGCTGAAATGGTTACAGCTATTCGTGATGTGGAAAAAGCAATGGGCGACGGTGTTAAACGCCCGACGGTATCAGAAGTAAACAATAAAAATATTGCCCGTAAAAGTTTGGTTACAGTGAACCCTTTGAAAAAAGGCCAAGTGATAACAGCCGATGATATTGCTGTGAAGCGCCCTGGTGGAGGTCGCTCGCCGTATGATTATTGGAAAATTATCGGGCAGCAATGTGACAGAGACTATCAGTCAGGGGATACGTTGATTGACTAAGCGATATTTAGTTCTTGGCGGTGGTGGCCATGCTAGGGTTATCATTGATATTTTAGCCTCCTATAACATTCCAATAGAGGCAATTGTGGCTCCTGAGCTAGGACGAATGCAAGAGTTTAAGGGATTGAAGCATCTTCGAAAAGACGAGGAGGTAAGGCACTATAACGCCGACGAGGTAAGCTTGGTTAATGCGTTAGGGTCTTTGCCTGGCCAATATAACTTGCGAGAAGGGTTATTTAAACGCTTTAAAAAAGCCGGCTATCAATTTTTAACGGTCGTTTCGGAAGCGGCTATAATATCTCAGTATGCGGTGCTGGAAGAAGGCGTTCAAGTATTGCCCGGCGCGATTCTAAACGCTTGTAATGTTGGCGAGAACTCAATAGTTAATACGGGAGCTATAGTCGAGCACGATGTAACTATTGGAAAGCATTGCCATATCGCTCCGGGAGCAACGATTTGTGGCAATGTAACACTTGGCGATAATGTGCACATTGGAGCAGGAGCAACAGTCATCCAGGGGATTGATATTGGCGATAGCGCTGTCGTTGGAGCGGGCTCCATTGTTTCAAAAAATCTTTTTGCAAGAGACAGGCACTACCCAGCAAAATCATTTATTAAGAAGGGAAGTCAGTAAGATGAGTTACGATTGGCGCAATGCAGTTGTCGGTCCGTCAGTTTCTGTCAAGGACACTTTGGAGAAGCTAGATAAAGAAGCATTACGTATCGTTTTAGTCTGTGATGACTCGATGAAGTTACTTGGTGTTGTAACAGACGGTGATATTCGCCGAGCGTTACTAAAAGGGATGGGTTTGGAATGTGACGTTCATAAAATAATGAATCCATCACCAACGACAATAACGAACAATACGTCTAGAAAAGACGCCGTTGCGTTAATGCAAAGCAAAAGCATACTGGCTACTCCTATTCTGGAAGAAGGCAAACTAATTGGTCTCGAAACCCTTCAACAAGCAAAAAGCCGTAAGCAGTATAGTAACCCTGTATTCATTATGGCAGGTGGTTTTGGAACACGCTTACGTCCCCTGACAGATGACACTCCTAAGCCAATGCTGAAAGTGGGTGAACGCCCAATACTAGAAACCCTGATACTTAATTTTATTAAAGCGGGCTTTTCTAAGTTTTATATTTCAACACATTACCTGCCGCACGTTATTCGAAACCACTTTGGTGACGGCAGTAAATGGGGTGTAAACATTACTTATGTGCATGAGGAGACTCCTCTTGGCACAGGTGGAGCCCTTGGTCTGTTGCCGGACGATACACCTGAACACCCTCTTATTATGGTGAACGGCGATGTACTGACCAACGTAGATTTTGAACGCGTATTAGACTTTCATGTGCAGAACGCTGCACTGGCAACTATGTGTGTGCGTGAATACGACTATCAAATACCTTACGGAGTGATAGTTGGTGACGGTGAACGCATTATTAGTATGGAGGAAAAACCTATTCAACGGTTTTTCGTGAATGCTGGTATTTATGTGATTAATCCTGAAGTATTTAAAACAGTCGATAAAAATCGCCATATAGATATGCCAACGTTATTGCAGAAATACCTGGACGCTAATAAAGAAGTTTTGATGTTTCCTATTCATGAATACTGGCTGGATATTGGTCGTATGGATGATTTTGAGCGCGCACAAGCTGATATTAAAGGCTTGTCTTTTGAATGACATGAATAGTTCAGAAACTCTTATAATTATACCTGCAAGAGGCGGCAGTAAACGCCTTCCAAGAAAGAACGTTAAGCCGTTAGCGGGTAAGCCTCTTATTTGTTGGACAATAGAAGCCGCAATAAAAGCTAATTTAGATGCGAAAATAATCGTGACCAGTGACGATGATGAAATACTTGGACTGGCTGATACATATAAAAGTAAAGGGGTTTACAAGCGCAAGCGGCCTGACAATTTAGCAACGGATACAGCAAGTACAGTCGACGCAATAATAGATGTTATTGAGTCTGAAAAAGAGTTGGGTAATAACCCACAAACAATTATTCTGCTGCAGCCTACTTCGCCGATTCGAAACGAAGATGATATTCGCAATGCGTTTCTTTTGTATAACGATACAGAAGCTCATAATTACAGAAATACTGTGGTTAGCGTTTGTGAAGTGGAGCATCCAACTGCCTGGGTTGGGTGGGTTGATGAAAATATGTCATTTACGGGTACGGAACTGCTGAATAAACGCTCTCAAGACTACGAAAAAGAATACAGGCTTAATGGTGCTGTTTATGTAGCTTCTGTTGAGCACATTTTTAAAGAGAAATCGCTGTTCTCTCAAAAGTTAAAAGCATCGGTAATGCCGAGAACCCGCTCTATTGACATTGATGAAGAGGTTGACTTTAAAGTTTGTGAGGGATTACTAAGTGGTTGATAATTTATTTGTCGTAGAGTCACCCTTACAAGCTTTAGTAGCTTTAGAGCTCAGTCTACGTTTTAAGGACGCTCGAAACGGCATTGTGTACCGTTTTGTAGAGGGGCGAGAGCAAAATAACGAGCAGATAGAGAATGTTATCAGTAAAGGGGAATGGTCGTTCAGAAAAAAAGTGCTGTTTGACAGCAGTAGCGGCCTATCTAGTCATAGAAGCATTGTAAGAGAATTAAATTACTTTAACAAAACTTTTCCAGAGAGTATTAAACAGTTATTTATTGGTGAGTTTAGAGCTCAATGGATGCACTTTATGAGGGTTGCAGTTGCGCCATCTCTAACTGTACTAATGGATGATGGTGCAGCAACCTTAATGGTTAAAAGGGAGTTTATAGATAAAGGGATATATTATCCAACAGCACTTTGGGCGCATGGAAGTTTCATGAAAAGGCTTGTGAAGCGACATATGTATAGTCGTTTTTTACGAAATAACGAGCTACAGTCCCATCTATATTTCGCCTCAGCTTTTATTAAAACCGAAGCTCTATACCCTATAGATTTTTCTGCGGTGAAAAAACTGTTTAAAAGCAGTGAAAAAGGCGCTAGAGAAAAAGCTGTATTTTTCTTTGGCTCTAAATATAGCGAGGTAGGAATAGTTTCGCGTGAGTATGAACTTGCCTTCCTTGAGCGAGTGAAGCGGTTCTACTCGTTGTATGACTGTGACTTAGTTTACTGCGCACATAGAGATGAAAGTGATGAAAAGTTAAATGTGCTTAGAAATACACTAAAATTTAAGGTTGTAATGCCAGAAACGCCGGCCGAGATATTCTTATTAGAGAATAACCAGAGAATACTTGAAGTGTCAGGTGCTTACACGAGTGTTTTGAATAACGCGAAAGTGCTACTACCAGATGTTTTAGTTAGAGCTTTCCAATTGGCCCCAGAGGAAATAAGCGTTGAGCACAGAAAAAATATCGAGCTTGTCTATAAACACTTTAATCGCGAAGATATTAAGCTTGTTTTGTAATTCAGTTTGGTTGCAAGAAATGCTACTTTGGCAACCATTGATTAATGCTCAAAAGGCGGATAATGAAAGATAAAATTTGTGTGATAGGAATGGGCTACGTTGGGTTACCATTAGCTGTAGCTTTTGCCGAAAAGTACTCAGTTGTAGGTTTTGATATCAATTTCTCTCGAGTTCAGGAGCTTGAAGCTGGACAGGATAGTACGTTAGAGGTTTCTTCTAAAGAACTACAAGCTGTAAAGGATCTGCTGAAATTTACAAATAACGCAGCAGATATAAGAGATGCAAATATTTATATTGTTACAGTTCCTACACCTATCGATAGAAGTAATAAGCCAGACTTATCTCCCTTGGAGAAAGCATCTGAGACGGTTGGAAGTGTTTTGAAAGCAAAGGATATTGTCATCTACGAGTCGACTGTATACCCAGGGGTTACCGAAGAAGTTTGCGTTCCCGTATTAGAAAAGGTTTCGAAGTTAAGCTACAACCAAGATTTTTTCTGTGGCTACTCACCAGAACGTATAAACCCAGGAGATAAGCAGCACACAGTAAAAAATATTTTAAAAGTTACTTCCGGTTCAACGCCAGAGACAGCAGAAAGAGTTGATGCTTTGTATTCATCGATAATAACAGCGGGAACCCATTTAGCATCAAGTATAAAAGTGGCTGAAGCATCTAAGGTAATAGAGAACACACAGAGAGATGTTAATATCGCGCTGATAAATGAATTAGCTATGATATTTAATGAAATGGGTATAAATACTGATGAGGTAATAGAAGCTGCTGCGACTAAGTGGAACTTTATTAAGTTAAAACCAGGGTTGGTAGGTGGTCACTGTATAGGGGTCGATCCATACTATTTAACTTATAAAGCTGAAGAGTTAGGTTACAAGCCTAACCTTATATTGTCTTCCAGGCAGATTAATAATGGAATGGGTAAATATGTAGCTGATGCGACTATTAAAGAGCTTATTGATAAAGAAAAATTAGTTAAAAATGCAAATGTATTAATTTTGGGCTATTCATTTAAAGAGAATTGTCCGGACGTAAGAAATACAAGAGTGGTTGATGTAGTAGAAAATCTTTATAAATACGGAGTGAATGTTCATATACACGACCCGTGGGTAGCTAAACCTACATCGACTGATGGATTGACTTTTGTTACAGAAGTTAGCAGTAAGAGTAATTTTTATGATGCTATAATTCTGGCTGTAAACCATGATTGCTTTAGTAGCTATACGGAAAATGATTTTGCAAAACTTGTTCGAGGGAAGTTCATCCTCATAGATGTAAAGTCAGTAAAAAATTTTTCGACTTGGAAACTATAGTCAAATTATGCGAACCAGTAAAACTTATTCTCAAGCCAAATAATGTGGAAATTATGAGTTTAGTTTCGGTAATTATTCCAGTTAAAGATAGAGTCCTTCCCCTTAAAAGAGCTATTGAATCTGTAAAAAAACAAAGCCATAGAAACATTGAAGTAATTATAGTCGAAAACAACTCAAAGTCTCCCCCCAAAATAAAGGCTGCGATTGAAGATATGGGGGACCCCGCTTTAAAATTTTTTTCATTGTCAAGTTGTGATAATGCTAATGTAGCTAGAAATTATGGGATCTCGAAGGCCAGTGGAGATTATTTAGCTATTTTAGATTCAGATGATGAATTTTTTCCAACCCATATTGAAGACTGTTTAAAGCTACTGACCGAGAGTTGTTGTGACTTCGTGTTCGGCTCAATTTATTTAGATGATGGGGCATCAAAGATAGCAAGATATTCTCGAAATCTTACTTTTGGTGAGAGTGGAATAGAGTACCTTTTCGGTAAAAATGCGGGGTGGGCACCTACTCCGACCTATTTTCTACGTAAAGAGGTGACGACAAATGTAGTTTGGGATGAAAATCTCAGACGTCATCAGGATTTTGATTTTTTCATTCGCGTGGTAAGCAAATATCGTGTCATAGCTAAAAAGGAACCTTCAGTTGTTGTTCATTGGAAGAAAGGAGAGAAAAGAACCTATGATAGTAGTTCAATGCGAATTTTTTATGATAAGTGGAGGAGTAAAATGGGCCTGATAGAAAAAATTAGCTATAGTAAAAACAAAGTTAGAATTGCTATTTTGAATAGGGATATGCATAACTTGGCCTTTTTTACGTTAGAATATTTTAAGGCTAAAATCTGTGCCTATTTTAAATAAACCCTAGATTAAATTAATATCATATTTAGTGTCAGACCCTTTAACGAGGAAGTTTTTTAATGGCGTTATTCCGCCATTCGTTATTGATTTCTTGATGTTTCTTCATGATACAGAACTTGTTGAATGAGTGCTGGATATGGTTTATGAAATGGGAAAACCAGCAAGTGATATTGCATAGTGAACCGGGGATAAGTCGGCTCTAAAGTTAAGGCATAGGTTGTGGGGTGACTAGGTAATTCTATGCTTGGAGCGACTCGGAAACTGTTTGGGAAATAGTCCAAGGAAACAATCACTTAAAATGTTTAGCCTGGTTTGATGCCGGCAGTGCTTGTCGTTCATCAACTTAAGCAAAGCGAGATGCCAGTTACTTCCTGATGAATTATTCTAATTAACAGTGATTGCATCAATTTAACTATGGTCTACTGCCGGGAAAAATTAGTTAAATTTTCCGGGGCTTTCTGACCATTGCAGTATAGGTTTTTAAAAATATTTATTATAGGGGTTTGGGGTGGTAATTCTCCACATTATAGCAGGGCTAGAGAAAGGTGGTGCTGAGTCTACGTTAAAACGTTTGTGCTTAAATGGCACTGAACACGAGCATGTAGTAGTATCTTTGTCAACTTTGGGTAGTGTCGGCCTAGAACTTCAAAAGGCTGGGGTGAAAGTTTACTGCTTAGATATTAGGCCATCAATAACCAGCGTAGCAGCGATATTTAGATTATATAAAATCATAAAGCTTCGCAAACCGAGCGTTGTACAAACATGGATGTATCATGCGGATCTAGTCGGTGGGATTGTGTCGCGCGTTGCCGGCGTTAAAAAGATATATTGGGGTGTACATCATACCTATTTGATAAAAGGTCAATCAAAAAGAGTTACTATATTTATTTCGAGAATAAATTCGGTTTTGTCACATTTCATACCAACGAAAATTGTATATTGTGCTAATAGTGCTCGTGTAGCGCAGGAAAAGATCGGATATAACAAGAAAAGTGGGATAGTGATTTTTAATGGCTATGATACCTCTAAGTTTAAACGAGATTTAAAGCTACGCTCAGTATATAGAGAGAAGTTGGGACTAAAAGAGACCGATTTTGTTATAGGTCATGTAGGCCGTTATGATTCTCTTAAAGACTATCCAAACTTAATTAATGCTATTAGGAAAGTAAAATATAAAGTAGGTGGTCTGAAAGTTATTTTAGTGGGGGCTGGGCTTTCAAAAGATAATCGTGAGCTATTAAACGTTATTTCAGAAAGTACTCTTATTAGTAAATTCCACCTTCTAGGTCCCAGCGATGATATTCCAGGTATTATGAATGCTATTGATGTCTTCGTCCTTTCTTCATCAAGCGAAGCTTTCCCAAATGTTTTAAATGAGGCTATGGCATGTGGAACTCCCTGCGTATCAACTGACGTTGGAGACGCGTCAGCAATAGTCGGAATGACAGGGTGGCTTTCAGCTGCTGGGGATAGCAGCGCATTAGCTGAGAAAATCTATGCAGCTTACAAGGAATTTAGTGAAAATAAAGCAAACTGGGAAGAGCGCCAATATTCTTGTCGAGAGCGTATCGTGACTAACTTTAGTAGTCAAAGTATGGTTAGTAACTATACACTCTTGTGGCAATCTTAAAACCATTGATGTAGTTTTATTCTGATATATAGCTCGTTTAAACTATACTTAGATAAACTACTTATAACTATTAAAACAGGCGAAGAACTTGATTTTAGTAACAGGTGGTGCTGGATATATAGGAACTCATTGTTGCGTTGAGTTAATAGAATCTGGCTATGATATTGTTGTATTAGATAATTTGAAAAATTCGACCTTAGAAGGTCTTCGGCAAGTCGAGCGTATAGTAAACAAGCGAGTTAGATTTGTAGAAGGCGACGTTAGAGACTTAGGTTTATTAGAAAAACTATTTGGTGAATTTAAGTTTAACGCAGTTCTTCATTTAGCAGGCTTAAAGTCAGTGAATGAGTCATTGTCGCACCCAGTAGAATATTATGAAAATAATGTAACTGGTTCATTATCCCTATTAAAGGTAATGGAGAAATTTGGTTGCAAATGTATCGTGTTCAGTTCATCAGCAACTGTTTATGGCCATCCTGAATGTGTTCCTATTTCCGAAAATTCGACTTTATCAACTATTAATCCATACGGCTCTTCTAAATTAATGGTAGAAAATATATTGAGAGATTTATCAAGTAGCACCCTGGGTTGGTCTATTGGTATTCTTCGTTATTTTAATCCTGTGGGTGCTCATGAGTCTGGCCTTATTGGTGAATTACCACTTGGAGTTCCAAATAATTTAATGCCGTATATAGCTCAAGTAGCATTAGGGAAACTGGAGAAATTGACCGTTTTTGGAAATGATTACAATACAAAAGATGGGACAGGAGTTAGAGATTATATACATGTAGTTGATTTAGCGAAAGGGCACGTAGAAGCTCTGAGAGAGCTATTTGGTAAAGAGGACTTATTCATCGCTAATTTAGGAACAGGCGTAGGGTATAGTGTTCTTGAACTTATTAAGAATTTTGAAAAGATATCTGGTAGAAAAGTTCCATATGAGGTAGGAAATCGAAGAAGAGGGGATGTAGCAGCTTGTTATGCAGACCCTTCATATGCTAAGTCAAGATTTGGCTGGAGTGCTGAGTTCGATATAGACAGGATGTGTCATGATACATGGCGCTGGATGGTTAAAAGCAATAAAACATCAGTAGATTAAATTTTGATTGTATTTTATTTGGCGGAAAATAACGGACAGGCATTTCAATTTTGCTAATATATTACTTCACATTTATCTTTCTATTTATTTTAGGTCTTGGCTATCAACATCTTAACCTTGGGAAGGACTCTAAAGTAGCTCTAATTGGATGTGTAATTCTAGCTCTTTTATTTATATATGGCTTCCGTTTTGAAGTTGGAGTTGACTGGTTTAACTATATACGAGTTTACGAAAGAGACGTAGCAAATGCACTAACCTTTACAACCCCGGAGTTAGGCTATAAGTATTTAAACGTACTGTCAGGTGCACTCGGTTCGGGCATTCATGGAGTAGTGTTTGTCGCGACTCTAATGCTTTTAGTTTTTTCTTTTTTAGCCCCGATGCGACTCGGTATTAACCCCTTTTACTTTATGGCCTTAGTTGCTCCTTACCATTTAGTGGTCGCTGGTATGAACTTAACGAGCCAATCTATAGCCATCTCTATTTTTATTTATGCGGTTACTTTCCTAATGCAGAAAAGGAAAGTGACGTATGCCTTCCTTATTTTATTTGCTGCGCTGTTTCATTTTTCTGCCATCTTGTTGTTGTCATTTTTGTTTATCGACTTTAGGAAAAGCTATCTTATTCCGCCTTTACTCTTTATTTTCCTACCGGTAGTGGGAGCAGCTTTCTTCTTTTATGGACATTACTTTGAGTCAGAGATGGAAAATGCCGGGGTAATTCTACGTGTTGGCTTCTTATTTCCTGTCGCTCTTCTTATTCTGGCCCATAAGAAAAAGTGGCTTAAACTCGATAAAATACGCTTTAGACTATGCTTAGTGACTGTTTTAATTGGTCCAATGTTACTGGCAGCGTCACTGCTTTCCTCTACACTGGCTGACAGATTCTCATACTATTTTATACCATTAGCGGCTTTGTTAGTCATGGAGCAAGTTATTCACTCAAAACGCAGACCTTCTGATTTGATGACCTATGCTTCACCAATAATGTTTTTAACGGCTGTAACTGCTTTTGTAGCTTGGCATGTTGCGAGCTCTTACATTCCTAAATACCAGTTTCAGCACTTGTTTTTTGCGGCGGCTAGCTAATAATGAAGCGAAACCTAATTAAATTTGTAAATGACAAAGCAAAATATAACGATTTATACCGAAAGTCTTTGATGACTAACTTGAGTAACTCAGGAACGAAGGTCAGCTCTTTAGGGGTATTTGAGTCTGTAGGAAGTACGCTCTCGTTTTTGTGCCTTAACTTTAAGAATGAAAAAATAGTTTCTTCTAATTTAAAAACCAACCTATTTTCTTTACTGTTTTGCTTCAAGCCGCAGGTACTAATAATTAATGGTTTGGGTAGGTATAGAACGAGCCAAAGGTTTAGGCTTCTACTACGGGTGCTGTTGGATTATCGAAACTCCAGTGTCCAGGCTATATTCCAGAATTACGCGGATTACCGCTTTTATAGACGCTTCTGCAATCATGCTAAGGTCTACTGGGTTCCTGGTTCTGGCGGGGTGTCACGAAAAATCGGGGCGAGCGAAAACTCCTTTGTCGCGATTCAGCGCGACAGTAAGTTGTCGTTAGTTGCTAAGTCTATTCAAGAGTGTGCGAGTTTGATTCAAGAAGTTAAAGCGGGTGACTCGTTATCGTTCACTTTAGTTGGTTGCTCTATTAGAAATGAACTAGCAAAAGCTCAACTTCCGAACTTTGAAAATGTTGGCCGGTACGCTCAAGATGACATCTTTATCGATGGAAGAAGCTTTATACAGCCGGAAGGCTATGGTGAAGGTATCCCTCATACGCTGGTTGATGCAATGTGTAGTGGCATGAAAGTTTTTATAAAGAAACAATGTTTCCTAAGGTACGGGTTGCATAAGTTACATTGTAAGTTTTCTTGTATCGGTAATGGATGGGGTGAGTTAGGAGCGACTGCTAATGCTAGTAAGGAAGTCTCTCTGGAATCAGTAAACGAATCTTACATAAGTATAATATCTAGCATGAATAAGCTGAAAAAATGAAAGTATTATTAACTGGTAGTACAGGCTTTCTGGGGGCTCATTTAAATAAATACTTTCTTGGGAAAGGGTTGAGCACTGTTACACCAGTACGCAAGCCTGGAAATGGTAATGAGCAAACAACTAATATCCGTCTTTCGGCTTTAAGTGACTTAACGACTAAAATTTTAGTTTCAGAGAACGTGGGTATATTTGTTCACTGTGCGGGAGTTGCACATAAAAAAAATGTATCTGCAGATGATTTTTTTCGAGTAAATACCGAACTTACCTTGTTACTAGCACGGCGAGCTGCGATGGCTGGAGTAAAGCGGTTTATCTTTTTTAGTTCGATTGGAGTAAACGGCGCCTCAAGTGATTCTCCTTTCAACGCATGTGATAGTGGTGCTCCTTATGACGCGTACACAGAGTCAAAATATGATGCTGAGGAAGGTTTAAAAGCGGTATCGCAAGAAACAGGTCTGGAGGTGGTAATAATAAGGCCTCCTCTCATTTATGGCGTTAATGCCCCGGGAAACTTTGCGAAGTTCGTAAAATTAGCAAACATTCCAATTCCCAAGCCTCTGGGAAGCATAAAAAACAAAAGAAGCTTTGTTTCAGTCAATAATTTATGTGATTTCACATATCTATGTTTAACACATCCGGGCGCTGCAAATGAGACTTTTCTAGTAAGCGATGGCGAGGATCTGTCTACCTCGGAGTTTTTAAGGAAAATTTCAAAAGCCATGGATAAGCCCGCTATGCTTATACCGTTCCCTGTTAATGTGATGAAACGCTTGGCTGGCGTTGTTGGTAAGAAAGAACTGATCGATAAGCTGGTGGTAAACCTGCAAGTTAATATTGAAAAGAATAAAGTCTTGTTAGGTTGGGAGCCAAAAGTTTCGGTTGATGAGGCTTTAAGAAATGCTCTCTCACAAGAGAAGGCATAGTTACTAAAGAGGCAATGACTGGATGTTATTAAGAGCGTTTGATTTAGCTTTTTCTTTTGTGGGCTTAGTTACCGGGCTGCCCATACTTATTTTGCTGACCTTAATAGGTTTATTCGATACCGGCTCCCCCATATTCCGACAAGAGCGGGTAGGCAAAAACAAAAAACCTTTTGTTCTGGTTAAGTTCAGAACCATGAAAAAGGACACCGCATCAGTAGCCAGCCATTTAGCCAGTAGTGCATCTATTACCAAATTCGGACATTTCTTGCGCCGCACTAAGCTGGATGAACTCCCTCAGCTTTGGAATGTTCTAAAGGGCGAGATGAGCTTAGTTGGCCCACGGCCGGGGCTTTTTAATCAGGAAGAGTTAACCCAGGCGCGCGAAGCAAAAGGCGTGTTTAACGTTCGCCCTGGTATAACCGGGTTAGCGCAGGTAAACGAAATAGATATGTCCACACCGCAGTTACTGGCAGAAACCGACGCAAAAATGATTAGTACACTCAATATAAAAAACTACTTTCAGTATATTTTAATGACGGTTACCGGCAAAGGTTCTGGAGACAGAGTGAAATGAAGGTTTTAGTAACAGGCACAGCGGGCTTTATTGGTTTTTACACGGCCTTAAAGCTGCTAAAACAAGGCCATACCGTAGTTGGGCTGGACAGCATAAACGACTACTATGATGTAAACCTAAAATATGGCCGCCTACAAGAAAGCGGTATAAAGCAAAGCAATATTGAATACGGTGCAACGGTTCAGTCCGGTTTATACCCTGACTATTCTTTTGTGCAATTAAAACTTGAAGACAAGCCCGCATTAGACGCCTTGTTTGAACAAGAGCAATTTGACGCCGTCTGTAACCTGGCCGCCCAGGCAGGTGTTCGTTACTCGTTGGAAAACCCCAATGCTTACATAGACTCCAACATTGTCGGTTTTATGAATGTGCTGGAGGCTTGCCGCCATAACGGCGTTAAAAACTTAAGTTATGCGTCCAGTTCGTCGGTGTATGGCTTGAACGAACAAATGCCGTTTTCAACTTCGCATAGTGTGAACCACCCGGTGAGCTTGTACGCGGCCACCAAAAAGTCGAACGAGCTTATGGCGCACACCTACGCGCACTTGTATGGCATGCAGTGCACCGGGTTACGGTTTTTTACCGTTTATGGTCCCTGGGGCAGACCCGACATGGCACCTTTTATTTTCACCAAAGCCGCATTAAAAGGCGACACCATTAAAGTGTTTAATAACGGCAAAATGAAGCGTGACTTTACCTACATTGACGACATTGTTGAAGGTGTAGTGCGGGTTATTGAGAACCCATGTAAAGCCAGCAGCGAGTGGAGCGGTAAACAGCCAGACCCATCCAGCTCCTCGGCACCTTATAAAATTTACAATATAGGCAATAGCCAACCTATTGAGCTTATGACTTTTATAGAGGCCGTTGAGAATGCGGCCGGTGTGGAAATACCAAAAGACTTTCAGCCCATTCAGCCCGGCGACGTTGTCGCCACTTATGCCGATGTGTCTGAGTTAGAAAGCGATATGGGCTACAGGCCGTCAACGCCGGTAACCGAAGGTATGAAGCGTACCGTTGACTGGTATCGCAATTTTTATGGTATGGCTTAAGCGGTTACTTTTCTCTGTTAACAAATTGCTGTATCTTACTTGTCACTTTTACCTGTTGCTGCACTCAAGTTCTAATACTGGGTTTTAATACAAAAATAATTGAGGGTTATACCTTGCTGACTATGAATAAAAATGCTTTAAACGCCACGCAATTTTCTGTTTCTACGGTTCTTTTTGCTGCTGTTTTTGCTTTGGTAACAAGCATGTTTTCAGTAAATGCGGCGGCGCAAGCCATGCCTAGCCAGGAACAGCTTGAGCAATTACAAAGCTTACCGCGTGCACAGCAAGAGGCGCTGGCGCGTCAGTATGGTATTGACCCTTCAGCAATTGACCAGTTTAATGCTGCCCAGCGCGACGGCGACTCCAGTGCCAAGCAGGAAGTGGATGTTGTTAGCGAGCGTTCAGGTAATGGAGACACCGGGCAAACCAGTTCGTCTTTTATGTCGGAAAATTTACAAAAAGAATTTAACCGGGGGCGTTCAGAGCTGAAGCCTTTTGGTTACGACATATTCTCGGGTGAACCCAATACCTTTGCTCCGGTGGCGCATGCGCCTATTCCTGCAAACTACATAATTAGCGTGGGCGATGTTATTCACGTTGAAATGTTTGGTAAGCAGGACGAGAGCTTTAAGCTAACCGTAAACCGTGACGGCAGTATTGTATTACCAGACGTAGGTGAAATGAAAGTTGCGGGCATGACCTACTCCTTAATGCAGGAAATGATCCACCACGAAGTTCAGGAGCGCTTAATTGGGTATAAGGCGGCAGTAACTATGGGCGAGCTCCGCTCTATTCAGGTGTTTATTGTGGGCGAAGCCTACAAACCGGGAGCCTACACGGTAAGCTCGCTGGCGACTATAAGCCAGGCCTTGTATGTGGCCGGTGGCGTTTCAGATATTGCCTCGCTGCGTTCAGTACGTTTAATGCGCGGCGGTAAAGTTGCGTCTGAATTCGACTTATACGACTTACTGCTACAAGGTGACGCTTCTGCCGACAAAACTCTGAAAAGTGGCGATGTTATTTTTATTCCGGCACGTGGCGACATGGTAGCGGTAAAAGGTGAAGTAAAACGCCCGGCGCTTTATGAATTAAAAGGCGATGAAACGCTAGAAGACGCTCTGGAATTTGCCGGTGGCGCAAAAGACTCCGCCTATTTGCAGTCGGCTGAGCTGCGCAGAATAGTAAAAGGCAAACGCTTAGTCAGTACAGTTGATTTAACTGCAGAAAAAGACTTAAACCGTGAATTAAGCGGTGGTGATGCCTTAACCGTGCGTGAGGTGTCGCAAGAGTTGGATAATAGTTTGATGGTGGTAGGGGCTGTCACCCGCCCGGGCTATTATGAATGGCAAGACGGTATGCGTATTAATGACATATTGCGCGACGTTCGCCACGACTTGTTAGAACAGGCCGACTTAGGCTACGGCCTGGTAGTGCGTGAGCAAGGCCCGCGCCGCAACGTAAAAGTTTTACAGTTTGATGTGGCCGACGCCATTAATGGTGTAGAAGGTGAGAACCTGCGCTTAAATGAGCGTGATCAGCTGGTAGTTTTCAGCCGTTTTGAAACCAAGGCCGAAGAGCGTGACAGCCTGTCGCGTTATACTTTGTCAGAACAGGAACGCGAATACCAGCAGCGTCAGCGTCAGTTAGATGCTTATCGCGATGCCTACTTAAATGACGTAGTTAATACAAAACTGGCTGGCTCATCAGAAAGCCCGGACGCCGAGAACGAAGACAAAATTGTGCCTTTGCGCGAGCTGTTTACCGAAAAGCAGGAAGAAGAGCCTACAGTGAAGAAAGAGCTGGCTATGTATTCCCGCCAGAACTTACTTGAGCCTATTATGCAACGCATACAGCGTCAGCGCACGGCAACTGGGACCGCGCCTTTTGTGTCGGTAGCCGGTGAAGTTATGCACCCGGGTATTTACCCTTTAGTTGAAAATGCCACGGCGGAGAAATTGCTGGCCGCAGCCGGTGGCCTGAAAAATGGTGCTTACACCGAACAAGCAGAAATTACCCGCTGGGCTATTGGTAAAGATACCGCCAATACTGACTATTTAAAAATAGACTTAGCCGAGGTTATTAATGGTGAAGTAGACGTACCTTTGCAGGGGCGTGACCGTTTAAATGTACTGAGTATTCCTGAATGGCAAAATACCTATGAAGTGACCTTGCGTGGCGAAGTTCGCTTTCCGGGGACTTATTCTATTAAACGCGGCGAAACACTGAGCGACGTTATTAAGCGCGCAGGCGGCTTTACCGACCATGCCTTTTTGGAAGGGGTGGTATTTACCCGCGAAGAGCTGCAGGAGCAGGAACAAAAGCGTAAAGAAATGCTGGCACAGGAGCTGCAGCGTGAAATTGCCAGTAATATGATTACCGGCACCGGCGACGCTAACCAGTCTTACGACCAAATGCGCACTTTGCTGGCCGACTTAATGTCGACACCGGCGGTTGGTCGTTTAATTATGGATTTACCCAAAGTGTTGTCAATGAACGGCAGCCGCGACGTACAGCTAAAAGACGGGGACACACTGCATGTGCCTTCGCGTAGCGACTCTATTAGCATTATGGGCGAAGTGCAAATGGCCACCTCTTACCGGTTTGATTCTGAGCTTACGGTTGATGACTACATTAGCCGTAGCGGCGGAACAAAAGAAAAGGCCGATACTGACCGTATATATATAGTAAAAGCCAACGGCGCAATAGAACCTTATAAAGGCGGTAGCAGCTGGTTTGGTTTTGGCGGCGGTACCGACTTAGGCCCGGGTGACGCTATTGTGGTACCGCTGGATACTACCTATACTGAGAGCTTAGAGTTGTGGTCAGAGATTACTAATATTATTTACAACTCGGCTGTAGCCGTAGCAGCTATCAGTAGTATTTAATACTAAGTTGTAAAGAAGTGTTAAAGGCTCAATTACTTGAAAAAAATAGAAAAATCTAGTTTGCAATTTGTTGCATAGCAACATACTATGGAAGTTGCTGTTAATTAAAATAGTTTTAGTAACAGCGATACATGTATCTATATCTCTGGAGTGAGGTTAACATTATGAAAACATTAGCATTATCAGTAGTTGCTGCGTTAGGCTTAGCTGCCGCGCCAGCAATGGCACAAGACGGCGCTGCAGGCGCAAACGCTTCTGAAAGCGGCTACGGCGGCTTATCAACTGAAGCTTGGGTATTTGCAGGTGTTGCAGCAGCAGCAACTGTAGCAGTTGTTTCTGACAGCTCTTCAAACTCAGCTATCGACCCAACTGACCCGACTGATCCGACAGACCCGGATCCAATCGTTACAGTTACTGGTACAGGCACTAACACCTATACTATTACTATTCCAGGTCAGTAAGTTTTACTGAAGTAAGAATACGTGACCAGTAACCTGAGTTAAGTGTGAAGAAGCGCTTCTTTGCGTCTTGCTTAGGTTACTGTGATAAAATACCGCCGAAGGGCGGTATTTTTTTGTCCAGCTATTGAGGAAGATCATGTCTCGTTTGTTGCTGATACCCATTGTTTTATTGCTGTTAAGCGCTTGCACGGCGGTAACAGATGAAGTGCGCGCCACTATAGAATACGCTTTTGAAGGCGGCGAAGACGCCGAGCTTTCCCAGGAAAAAATAGACTCTTTTCCCTACACCTCACTTTACGCGCAATGGTCCGACAACCCCCGAAGTTTAATTGTACTGGGTTACGTGAATAAACCCGATGACTGGCATTTTATTACAGCGGAAAAAGAGACTCTGGTATTACGCAATGGCCGGGTTATACGGACTCAGGCTCTTAATAAGAATCTGCTGGCGGTATCTAATTTAAAAGACGACCCGTTACGCTGCATAGTAACCAGCCAGGCAAACTGCCCAACCCACTGGCGACGGCAGTACGACATTGAAATGGCTAATAAAGTGGTCAGCCGCGAAGCTTCCTCTGAGTTTTCTGTGCAGGACAAACAAGTATTAAACTTACCCATTGGCCCGGTTAATACCACCTACGTGGTTGAAAAAGGGGAGTTTACTCTTAGCGGTCAGGAGTTTGTGAATGAGTTTTGGCTGGAAGACGACGGGCACGTTGTAAAAAGTCGGCAGACGTTATTTCCGGGCGGCGATAAATTAACCCTGACTCAGGTTACCTGGATAGGCCGCGATTATTCTGCAAGCCGCAATGCGCGCGAAGAACAACAAGGGCAAGAAGCGCAATGAGAAAACCAATGAAACTGATGCTCCGGAACACGCTACTTATTAGTGCTTTGTTTTCACTGAACGCCGTTGCTCAACAAGCTAAGTATGAATTTGAAGGCCCGGTGCGGTTGCAGCAAGTACTGAATGACGCTGAAAGCGAAGGCTTGTTAGCCGACGCATACTGGCCTTTAGTGAGGCTGGTTAAAACCGACGATAAAGCCGAAATAGAACAACAACGTAACCAGATACTGGCGCAACTGACCGAGCTGGAACAGTATTGGCAGTCGCGCAGAGAAACCGAAAAAGCGCAAAGCGCCGCATTACTGAAAAGCCAGGTAAAAAGCTGGCAACTGGGTAAACAATTATGGGGGCAAATTAGCATTGAAAATGCCCGTACGGAATTAGCCAGCAACCCCTTACTGCCTGCGGGAGAATATAAGCTTTATGTACCTGAACGTCCGGACTCGGTGCACGTATATGGTGTTGTCAGTACCCCTGGTGATTACCGCTATGCCAGTGGTAAAACCGTAGCCGACTGGCTGAACAGTATAGATGACAGCGAAGGGCTGGGGGCGGCCTATAATAAAAGCCAGGCCGTGCGTATTAGGCAAAACCAGCAACAAACAGCGGACTGGGCTTATTATAAACAAAGTGACGCCGAGCTTCTGCCCGGCGACATTCTCTGGTTAGGCTTTGAACCTAACCAGTTGCCGCCTAAATTTGAAAGTTTAAATGCGGATATTCGTGACTTACTAATGCATTTTGTTGCTAATGAGTCTGAGCGTAATAGCTTAAACCTGCCAGTTCATGAAGTTGAAAATAACCATGCCACTTCCAGTTGGCATTGGTCACGCAGAGACTTGTCGCCCAGTTATGGTGACTATGGCTCTGTCGGCTTGCTGCAAACGCCTACCGCCCGTATGGCCGAAGAAGGGGCTTTGGCTATTACCTACAGCGACATGGAAGAATATCGCCGTTATACGGTAAACCTACAGTTGCTGCCCTGGTTGGAAACTACCGCCTTTTATACCGAGTTTCCTAACCGTAAGTACAGTAATGTCCCTGACTTCAGTGGTGACAACGTTTTTGCGGACAAAGGTTTTGATATAAAAGCCCGTTTATGGGAAGAGAGTTATTGGGTACCGGAAGTGAGTGTGGGCTTTCGTGACTTTGTTGGTACCGGGCTTTTTGATGCCGAGTATATTGTAGCCAATAAACGCTTTGGCCCTTTGGATGTGAGCTTAGGTGTAGGTTTTGGTCGCCTGGGTACACGTGATGATTTCACTAACCCCTTTTGCGAGCTGTCTGACGAGTACTGTGATCGTGAAACAGGTTATGGATCTGGCGGTGGTCAACTGGAGTATGATCGCTGGTTTACCGGTCCTGCTGCCTTATTTGGTGGGGTGGAGTACCATACGCCCTGGGAGCCGCTGAGTTTAAAAGTTGAGTACGAAGGCAATGACTATTCTGACGAGCGCGCCGGAGTGCCTATTAAAGTCGACAGTCGCTGGAACTTTGGTGCCAATTATCAGGTAACCGACTATTTTGACGTGCAACTGAGTTACGAGCGTGGCAACACCTTTATGTTTAACTTTAGCTTGCGCACTAACTTCGGCACGCTGAACCAAATAAAGGTAACGCCGGACAAAACCGTACCCACACCGGAAAAACGTAAAGAGTCGTTAGACGATGTGAACTGGTCAGCCATGAACCTGGCTATGCGTGAGCAGGGGGCTTTTAGTGCGGCGCGTTTTGCCGCAGAAGACGACGAAGTGACCCTATTTGCTTACCACTTGCGGTATCGCGACAGCAGCGAGGCTTATGACCGGGCTGCACGTATTATGGCGGCCGAGTTACCAGACAGTGTGAAAACCTACAACCTGGTGGATATGACGCTGTTTGATCCGAACGTGAATACCCGGGTGAATGCCGACAAATTTAAAGACCGCGTGCTGAATAAAGACCCGGGTAAAGCAGTGGATGAAACCGGCGACTTATTTGAGCGCATGGATTCTCCTGACATGCCTGCGGAAGGCGATGACAGCTGGATGCTGAACCCGAGAAACCAGTTTAGCAACCGTTTTGGTCTGAAGCCGTTTCTTGACCAGAGTTTTGGTAACCCGGAAACCTTCTATACTTACCAATTGGGTGTTTATGCCTTTGGCCGCCGGTGGCTAACCGATAATGTAGAGTTATTTGGCGAACTGGGCTTTAACATTGCCACCAACTACGACGACTTCTTGTTCTTAGACGGTGGGGAAGATGCACTGCCTGATGTACGTACGAATATTCGCCGTTATGTGCAAAATGACATTTGGTTAGACTCTGCGCAGGTCACTTACCATAAACGTTTAGGCCAGGACTGGTTTGCTATGGCCTATGCCGGTTACTTAGAGCGCATGTTTGGTGGTGTCGGTGCCGAAGTACTTTACAAACCGGTAGACAGCCGCTGGGCCTTTGGGCTTAGAGCTAACCGGGTAAGGCAGCGTGACTTTAATGGCGGCAGCGGCTTCTTAGACTATGAAGTGACCACCGGCTTTGCCAGTGTGTATTACCAAATGCCGTGGTTGTCTGATTCGTTATTGCAATTAGACTTTGGTCAGTTTCTGGCGGGCGACAAAGGTGTTAACGTAACCATGCAAAAACGTTTCGATAGCGGCGTTATAGCAGGGGCTTATGCAGCCTTTACCGATGTTTCGTCGGAAGAATATGGCGAAGGCAGCTTTACCAAAGGCTTCTTCATTAGTATTCCGTTTGACTTAATGAGCATAAGACCGACACGGGAACGGGTTGGCTTTAGCTGGGTGCCGTTGTCTCGTAATGGTGGTCAGCAGTTACAACGCCGTACCCGTTTGTACGACTATACTGATGACAGAGCGCCGTTTTACAGCCGTTAACTGAGTAAAAGGACACAAAGCTTTGAATCTTTTTAAGGTACTAATGCAGTTACCGCGTAATGTTAAGCGCGGTATTGGCCTGGGCGTCGATATCTTGTCGATTGCTATTGCCATGGTGTTTTCGTACTTATTAAGTTTTGAAGCGGTAATGCCGTTGCGGGTGTCGCAGTGGTTATTGCTGGGGGCTATAGTCCTTTGCGTAACCTTGCTGGTGTTTATCCGCATGGGTTTGTACCGCGCAGTGGTGCGTTACGTTGGTTTTAAGGTACTGAGCCTGGTCTTTTTTACCGTGTTATTAAGCGGTGCCTTATTGGTGCTGGGTGCTTTATGGATGGGCATTGCTTTGCCGGTAACCGCCGTTGTTAACTATGTGCTGGTAGCCTTTTTATTGACTGGAGGCAGCCGTTTAATTGTGCGTGAAGGCTACCAGCGCGCTATGAGTCGCCAAAAAGACCGGGTGATGATTTATGGTGCAGGCTCTGCCGGACGGCAGTTAGCGCAGGCGCTGGCTAATGGTGACGAATTTCACCCGGTAATGTTTATTGACGACGATTCGGGTTTGCAGAATACCTCGGTACTGGGGCTAAAAGTAACCGGCCCCGAGGGTATTGCCTGTGCGGTTCGCGAGCTGGATGTTCAGCGCATTTTACTGGCTTTGCCCAGCACGCTGCGCTCGCGCCGTCGCCAAATTCTGGATAGCCTGGAGCAGTTGCCGGTAAAAGTACAAACCGTGCCGGGTATGTCTGACATGGTTAATGGCGATATGTCGATTGACCAGCTGCAGGATGTGCGGGTAGAAGACTTGCTAGGGCGTGACCCTGTGACTCCGGCACCGCAGTTAATGGAAAAGCACATTACCGGACAAACCGTATTGGTTACCGGGGCAGGGGGCTCAATTGGTTCTGAATTGTGCCGCCAAATATTGCAACAACGCCCCAAGGTACTGGTGCTGTATGAGTTGTCTGAGTTTGCTTTGTACGCCATTGAACGCGAATTAACGCAAATTTGTCAGCATCAGGGCATTGGCGCGGAAATTATTCCGGTAATAGGTACGGTACAGCGACGCAACCGCATTGAAACCGTGCTGAAGACCTTTGCGGTTGATACCGTATACCACGCCGCCGCCTATAAGCATGTGCCTTTAGTTGAATACAATATGGTAGAGGGCGTGCGCAACAATGTGTTTGGCACCTGGCATACAGCGGAAGCCGCCATTTCTGCCGGTGTTAAGCAGTTCGTGTTAATTTCCACCGACAAAGCCGTGCGACCCACCAATGTTATGGGCACCACCAAGCGCTTGTCGGAGCTGGTGCTGCAGGGGCTGGCGCAACGGCAGCGCGGAACGCGTTTTTCAATGGTGCGTTTTGGTAATGTACTGGGGTCTTCCGGTTCGGTTGTGCCTTTGTTTAAGGAGCAGATTGAACACGGCGGTCCGGTAACGGTAACGCACCCCGATATTACCCGCTTTTTTATGACCATACCCGAGGCTGCACAGTTAGTGATTCAGGCTGGCACCATGGGGCATTCCGGCTCGGTGTTTGTGCTGGATATGGGCGACTCGGTTAAAATTGTCGATTTAGCCCGCAAGATGATCCGCCTGTCGGGGCTTGAAGAGAAAACCGAGAAGAACCCGCACGGTGACATTGCTATAGAGTTTAGTGGCTTGCGGCCGGGCGAGAAGTTATACGAAGAACTGTTAATTGGTGACAATGTAGAAGCCAGTGACCACCCGCGTATATTGCGTGCCAATGAGCAGTCGCTAAGCTGGGACGAAATGGAGAAACTGCTGGGGCTGTTGGATGACGCCTGCCAGCGGTTTGCCATTGACGAGCTGCGCCAGTTATTGCTGGACGCTCCAACCGGCTACGCCCCGCTGGACGACCATATTTGTGATGTTATTTGGAATAAACACCGCACCTGTAGTGATGATGAAACCGACGTTGCCTGATGTATAAATGGACGAAACAATGATAAAAAACGGACCTTACCTAGCTTTAGATACCAGCTACCAAAAGCTGTCAGTGGACGAACTGCTCGAAACCGCTGGCAAACGCTTACCCGAACACTTCGATGATTACCGCCAGCAATTGTGCCGCGGTGAATACCGCAACATAAGCGAAGACCGCCCGGTAACTCATGTGTTGAGCCGCTCGGTACACGCGGTAGCAAAACAAAGCAACCGTAAAACCCGCTTTGTGGATACCGTACAAAAGCTGCGCTCTGGCCGTCGGCTGGGCAGTACCGGAAAACCTATTACCGACGTGGTGAACATTGGTGTGGGCGGATCTGATCTGGGGCCGCAGATGGGCGCTTTTGCCCTGCGTGAATTTGCTAACGACGCCGCTTTACATAATTTGCAGGTACATTTTGTGTCCTCTATGGATGGTGGCCAGCTGTATGCCGTGTTGCCTATTGTTGACCCCGAAACCACCTTATTTATTATTTCGTCTAAGTCGTTTGGCACCGTAGATACCTTTGCCAATGTGGATACCGTACGCAAATGGATTGAGCCTGAGTTGACTCAGGAGCAGTGGCTGGAAAACCATGTAATAGGTGTGTCGGCTAATGCACAAGGTATGACGGACTACGGTATACCACCGGCGCAGCAGTTTACCTTTGGTGATGGCGTTGGCGGGCGTTTTTCCTTGTGGTCGGCGTTAGGTTTGAGCATAGCGTTAACCACTGGTATTCGACCCTTTGAGCGTATGCTGGAAGGCGCTAAAGCCATGGACGAGCACTTTTTAGATGCGCCGTTGAACGAGAACTTGCCGGTTTTGTTGGCGCTTTATGGTGTGTATAACCGCGAGCAACTGGGCATTAATAACTTAGCTATTTTGCCGTACGACGGTCGCTTGCGTATGTTGCCGAACTACCTGCAGCAGCTGGATATGGAAAGTAACGGTAAGCAGTACACTGCCGAGAATGAGGCCATTGATTACCCCACCGGACCGATTATTTGGGGCGGTTTTGGACCTAACGGACAACACGCGTTTTTCCAGCATTTGCACCAGGGTTATGACCAGTTTACTGCGGACTTTGTCACCGTGCTTAAACGTGAAGCGCCGGGCTTTTCTGATGCCACCCGCAGTGGTCTGGCCGAGCAGCAGCGTTTGGCTGTAGCCAACTGTCTGGCGCACCGCCGCCTAATGTCGGACGGCAGCGAAAATGCCGATTCACCCAGTGACCATTATCCGGGCGGGCACCCGTCCAACTTGTTGATAATGGACGAACTGACCCCCGAGAGCTTTGGCGCTTTAATAGCCGCCTACGAGCACAAAGTATTTACCCAGGGCGTTATTTGGGGCTTGAACAGCTTTGACCAGCCCGGCGTAGAGAAGGGCAAGAAAATTGCCATGGACGTACTGCGCGTACTGGACGGCGAAAGCGACGAGTCCTTCGACGAGAGCACCGACGCCGTTATTCAGCGGATGCGGTGATTTGGTGATGTAGCCTGACATTTATGTCAGGTTCTGCACCCCACCTGACATAAATGTCAGGCTACGTACATATTGTAACCGTATTCAGTTACAATTGATAATGTAACTATATTAAGTTACATTTGATAGTGTAACTCTACGGGAAAACAACATGAAAAACTCTATGATTGGTGTAATAACTGGCGATATCGTTAATTCGCGGCAAATTCCTGTTGAGGAATACGATAGTATGCTTTATCGGCTGCACCAGACGCTTGAGTCCTTTAGTGAGCGTTATCAGATGCATTTTGATGTATTTCGTGGCGACGAGTTTCAATTACTGTTAAAGCGGCCTGAAAAAGTCATCTATTTAGCAACAATTATTCGTTTATCGCTTAAATCGGGCTCCACCAACATTGATGTCCGACAGAGTTTGTCTGTAGGTGACAGTAACGAATTGCGAGATGACGTGAAGAGTTCTACCGGAGAGGCTTTCGTTTTATCAGGGCAGAACTTAAATAAAATGAAATCTGAGTTATTAATCTTTGACTCTACAATCGAACTCCTCAAACATCACCTCGGGTCGACCATTGAATTACTGGATGCACATTTAAGTTCTATAACAAAAACAGAAGCTTACGTATTGATTAATTACCTGGGGGACCCCGAAGTTTCGCATGCTGAACTGGCGAAAGAGATAGGTAAAAGTAGACCTAATACGACAAAGATGCTGAATTCAGCTCGTTACAATAGCGTTTTGAAGTACTTGTACTATGCCGAGAACCTGATAATAGAGGCTCGGGGATAAAATGAATGACTATTTAATTTTGATGCTGTTACTGCTGGCGCACATAGCCGGTGATTTTTATTGTCAGCCGGATTATTTGGTTGGTAAAAAGTTATCATCAAGCTTCCGAAAGCGACTGTATGCTAACGCGATTCATGCTTTTATTCATGCTGGCTTGGTCGTGCTTCTGCTGTTGATACCGAAAATGTCTTGGGATGATTTATTGGTAACGACAGCTGTTATAGGCGTGACTCATTTTATTATCGATTCACTTAAGTCAGTAGCTGTTATCAAATGGGTTGATACTTGGGAAGAAAACGAACAGCCGGAGGAGGGTAGTAAACCAAGGAAAAGGAACCGTGCTTTTTATTGGTTCGTATTAGATCAACTGGCTCATTTGAGCGTTATAATTCTAATTTGGCTTGGGTTATTCCAACCTTTTTCCTCTATTGTCGAATATTTGTCAGTTGAATACCTTGTTGTTGTCATTTCTTATCTTCTTGTTTTGAAGCCGACCTCTGTATTAGTCAGTCTTATTTTAAAATTGTGCGAGACGCGAGAGAAAAAAGATAGAACTCTGGATGAGGCTGGTGCGGTCATTGGCTATATAGAACGTTTGGTTATCCTTACTCTGATATTAGTCGGGCAATATACCGCAATTGGTTTTGTGATAGCTGCTAAGTCGGTATTGCGCTTCGGCGAGAATAAAGGGAAGGACACGAAGCTAAATGAATATGTGCTTCTGGGGACCTTGGCAAGTTTTGCTATAGTTTTATTTGTCGGCATTGCTACCACTGAAGTATTAGAAATACTTAAATGTAACTAAATATGGTTACGTTACCACTTGTAACCGAATACAGTTACTTTGGAACCAAGCGCTTGGTTATGTAGCCTGACGTTTACGTCAGGTTCGATATCCCACCTGACATAAATGTCAGGCTACGCAAGCCTTGTAACTGAATAGAACAACGGAATGACTCATGCTTAAAGAAGTAAAGGATATAGCCCACGACGCTGGCGCTGCCATTATGGATATTTACCAAAGCAACGACTTTGATGTGCAGAAAAAGGCCGATGACAGTCCGCTGACCAAAGCAGATTTAGCGGCGCATAACATCATTTGTGAGGGTTTGCGTGCGCTGGATATTCAGTACCCGGTTATTTCGGAAGAGTCGTCAGACATTAGTTGGGCGCAGCGCAAGCACTGGTGCCGCTATTGGCTGGTTGACCCGTTGGACGGCACCAAGGAATTTATTAAGCGAAATGACGAATTCACCGTGAACATTGCCCTGATAGAAAAGGGCGTGCCCATTTTAGGTGTGGTGTATGCTCCGGCGTTAGACGCCATGTATACCGGCGAGCGTGACCGCGGTGCGTTTTTAAACGACAAAGCGATTTCGGTTGCCACGCAGGAACCTGAAGCTTTGCGCGTTGTAGGCTCGCGCTCACACCCCTCACAGGAAACGACCGACTGGTTAGATGCTCAGGGCAAATCCTACGAGATGCTGGCGGTAGGCAGTTCACTGAAGTTTTGCCTGGTAGCCGAAGGTAAAGCCGACATTTATCCCCGCTTAAGCCCCACCAGCGAGTGGGACACCGCCGCAGCCCATGCGGTATTAAGTGCAGCAGGTGGGGACGTACTGACCCTTAACGGGGAACCGCTGCTGTACAACCAAAAAGCAGACTACCTCAACCCGCACTTTATTGCCCGGTGATTGGTGTTGTAGCCTGATGAGATGGTCCCCTCCCTCCTAAGCGGCATCGCAATGTGCCAATATAGAGGTTCAAGCTTCTATAGAACAGAGTGGAGAGGACCAATGGCTATTGTAAACAGAATTGCCCTGGATTTGGCAAAGGATTTTATTCAGGTTTTGGCGCTGGATGAAAATGAGCAGGAAGTTTTTAATAAAAAACTGCGCAGCAATAAAGTGTTAGCGAAGCTGGCGACGCTGAGCCGTACGGATGACTGTGAAGTAGCGGTTGAGTCCTGCGGCATGAGTCATTACTGGCGCCGCGAATGTGAAAAGCTGGGTTATAAAACGGTGGCGTTGCCACCGCGTTTCGTCAAAGCGTACCTGCAGGGTGAGAAGAACGATGCGAATGACGCCCGGGCAATAGCCGAGGCGGCATCACGACCCAACCGTCAGACGGTCAGGCTGAAAAGCATTGAGCAGCAGGACTTAGCATTGATGGTCAATCAGCGGGAAGGCTTCGTGCAGACGAGAACGCAGTTCTCGAATAGGTTGCGGGGGCAACTGGCCGAATACGGCATTCTTTTACCGAAGCGAGTCGGTACGATATTACAGAGAGTACCGGAGGTACTGGAAGACGACAGCAATGCGCTGACGCTTCAGTCACGGGACCTCATCAACCGGCTCTATCAGATGCTGCGAGCGGTGGATGAAGAAGTTAAAGCGCTGGATAAGCACTTAGCGACACAGGCCGAAAGGAATGAAGACAGTCAGCGGCTGATGACCCTGCCGGGTATCGGACCGATAACAGCGACCTCGCTGCTGGCACTGATAGGTGATGTGAGTGAATTTAAACGCGGCCGCAACCTGTCGGAATACCTGGGACTGGTACCACGGCAAAACAGCAGTGGCGGTAAAGACCGTTTAGGCGGTATTACCAAAAAAGGGAACACCAAACTCAGGACACTGCTGGTGCATGGCGCCCGCTCGGCACTGCGGGTGGCACAACAGCGCCACGACAGGCTGAGCCTCTGGGCACAGGATGTCGCTAAACGCAGAGGCAACAACGTTGCAGCGGTGGCACTGGCTAACAAGCACGCCCGGATAATCTGGGCGATGTTAAAGAATAAAGAAGATTACCGGATGACTGCTGCTTAACAGCATTCAGTAAAAGAGCACAGCGAAGGTTCATTCCTTCCGGGAGTTGCAAACGTCAACAGGATGGTAAAATAGGGTAAACCGACGACAACTGAGACTGTTGAACGTCCGTACATAAAGTACGTTAGCCTGATAAGCCAGTTGTCGTGCGGAGTTCATCCAGGCCAGGTGCGCAAAGCGCGCACCATAAACAGGCCGTATATATGCGAGCGCCCCGACATTTACCACGAGTTGCCGTTGCAAAACGGGAGGGGACCATATATGACGTTTACGTCAGGAGCGATGCCCCACCTGACATGAATGTCAGGCTACGTGCAGTTAAATGTGAGTAAATGTCGATTTTTCCAAATGGATGCTAGACTCTTTAGGTAAGAAAGCAGGCCACATAGGTGAAACACATGAAACTACTTTTAGCTTTTGCAACGACGGCGCTATTGGCTGGTTGCAGCACAGCCCAGTCGGCAACAGACACTCCGGTCACTATGGCCGATATTAACGAACTGATTGGTAAGCCAGAGGCGCAAAGTATAGATAGCTGTAAGGTACTGCCTGTGGGCAAAAGAGCTTGCGGTGGCCCAGCGGGTTATGTGGTTTACAGTAGTGAGACCATCACTGATGAGAGTAAATTGCTTAACGCTGTGCATCGCTACAATGAGAAGGCCGAAAAAGATGCTCAAACAGGCTATTCTACCTGCCAGTTTATTCCCGAGCCCGAACCTCAGTTAAAAGCTGGCGTGTGCTGGATACCCTAGTGGACAAATACTAATCACTTAATTAGACTAACTAGTATCAATATTTAAAAGTAAGCGGAGGCTTGATGGACAAGATTGATCGTGCTTATTATCCAGAGCTCGACAAGCTTCTGTGGGATACCAATACGAAATACTTAACGCCTAAAGAAGCATTGGATATATATGAAACTCGCTGGCGTTTTGTCGAAGAAAGGCAATTGCTTAAGCGCGAGCGTCAGCTAATTGATAAATTGGCAAAAGATGCAGGCGGTTTTCTCCCAAGTGCAGCGTAAAAATTGATGAGCACTTACCAGCGTAAACACCACCAGTTAATTCAGCGTTGCCTGGATAATTTTAATAGCCACTACTTAACGGAACACGCAATTCTTTTTGGTGGCGGCACTCGGATAGCTCTGGAGCTTAGCGAGTATCGTGAATCAGTTGACATTGATTTTCTTTGTAGAGATAAAAAATCATTTCGAGCGGTAAGAGAACAGGTAACGAATAGAACGCTAGGTGAGCTGGTAAAAGAGGATTTTATTTATTCTCGCGATATTTCGTTTGATAGATATGGTGTGCGCACTTTTCTGGATGTTGATGGTGTGAGAATTAAGCTTGAGTTTGTAGCTTTTGACAACTACGCGTTAGAGCAAGGAGATGACGCAGATTTATTTAATGTGCCTTTTATTGACCGTACTTCATGTTTTATCACCAAGCTTCTGGCAAATGCTGATAGGTGGATGCAGAAACCTTATAAAGACATATTTGATTTGATTGTTATGTTTGAAAACTGGGGGGAGATACCACCCGAGGCGTACGCGGAAGCTCACACCCATTACGGTGTTCAAGTTGTAAATAATGGCTTAAAACGGGCACTCCAAAACCTCCGGAATAATCACATTGCTTACAGAGAAGAAGCCGAAGGTATGGGAATACAAAGAGAATATTTTGATAATGTTGTGTTCCCAGGCTCTGAGCGATTATTGTCTAAGCTTCTAAATTAATTTTCCTTGCGCTCGTTAGTAAAAACGGGTAAAATCCACCCGCAACATGAATCCAGTCACGGAGTGTTGCACATGCTGCGAATTGCCCAAGAAGCCTTGACCTTTGACGACGTTTTGCTCGTTCCCGGTCATTCCGAAGTTCTCCCCCATACCGCTGATTTACGCACGCAATTAACGCGTGGAATTTCTTTAAATATTCCTTTGGTTTCAGCTGCGATGGATACCGTTACTGAATCGGCACTGGCAATTGCGCTGGCGCAGGAAGGCGGGCTCGGATTTATCCACAAAAATATGACCGCAGAGCAACAAGCCGCGCACGTTCGTAAAGTTAAAAAATACGAAAGTGGCATGGTCTCTGACCCGGTTACCGTAAGACCTACTACCACCATTGGTGAAATTAAAAAGCTGACTGCCGAGCATGGCTTTCAGGGTTTTCCTGTGGTTGAAGGTAATGGCGACTTGGTTGGTATTGTTACCGGTCGCGATACACGTTTTGAAGATGACGACAGCAAAGAGATTCGCCACGTAATGACCGGCAATGACCGCCTGGTAACTGTGCACGAAACGGCAGAAAGCGAAGAAATTCTTCAGCTTATGCACAAACACCGCATTGAAAAGATTCTGGTTGTGGATGATGCGCACAAGTTGAAGGGTATGATCACTCTGAAAGACTTTGAAAAAGCGGAAAACAAACCGAACGCTTGTAAAGATGAACTAGGCTCATTGCGTGTTGGTGCTGCTGTCGGTGTCGGCGCGGGCACAGAAGAACGTATTCAATTACTGGTTGAGGCGGGCGTTGATGTATTGCTTATTGATACTTCACACGGGCACTCTCAGGGCGTTTTAGACCGCGTTAAGCAAACTCGTAAAGACTACCCGGAATTACAAATTATTGCTGGTAACGTAGCAACTGCCGCTGGCGCTAAGGCGCTGGTTGAAGCGGGCGTTGATGCGGTTAAAGTTGGTATTGGTCCGGGCTCAATTTGTACTACGCGTATTGTTACGGGTTGTGGTGTGCCGCAAATTAGCGCCATTAGCGATGCCGTAGATGCCATTAAAGGCTCGGGTGTTCCGATTATTGCTGACGGCGGTATTCGCTTCTCAGGCGATATTGCTAAAGCTCTGGCTGCCGGCGCGCATTGTGTGATGGTGGGCAGCATGCTGGCCGGTACGGAAGAGTCGCCGGGTGAAGTTGAGCTTTACCAGGGACGTTATTACAAATCGTATCGCGGTATGGGCAGCCTGGGTGCAATGAACCAGCGCAATGGTTCGTCTGACCGTTACTTCCAGAAGAGCGATGAAGCCGATAAGTTGGTACCTGAGGGTATTGAAGGGCGTATAGCGTACAAAGGACCCATTTCTGCGATTATTCATCAGCAAATGGGCGGCCTGCGTTCAGCTATGGGCTTAACCGGTTGTCCGACAATTGATGACATGCGCACCAAGCCGCAGTTTGTAAAAGTAACGGCCGCCGGTATGGGCGAATCACATGTACACGATGTGCACATTACCAAAGAAGCACCGAATTACCGCAGTTCATAACAGGATGACTAATGACTAGAGATATCCACGACCACCGAATATTGATTCTGGATTTCGGCTCTCAGTACACTCAGCTGATAGCCCGCCGCATTCGCGAAATTGGCGTTTACTGTGAACTTTGGGCCTGGGATGTTGACGAAGCTGACATCCGCGAATTTGCGCCTAAAGGCATTATTTTATCGGGTGGCCCGGAAAGCGTAGCTGAAGAGGGTTCGCCGCGTGCGCCTGAATATGTCTTTAACGCAGGCGTACCAGTATTTGGTATTTGCTACGGCATGCAGACCATGGCACATCAGCTGGGTGGTTCGGTGCAATGCTCGCTGGAGCGCGAATTCGGTTACGCGCAAATTGAGCTGGTAGAGCAAAGCCCGCTGTTTAAAGCTATTGAAGACGCTGTGTCTGAGTCTGGTGCGCCGTTACTGGATGTGTGGATGAGCCACGGTGACAAAGTGGAAATGATTCCGGAAGGCTTTCACACCGTAGCGAAAACCTCCTATTGCCCGTATGCCGCAATGGCTGACGAAGAACGCCAGTTTTATGGTGTGCAGTTTCACCCGGAAGTGACTCATACGCGGCAGGGACAGCGTATGCTGGAGCATTTTGTCAGCGATATCTGCGGTTGTGAGAAGCAATGGACGCCGGCAAAAATCATTGATGACGCCATTGAGCGCATCCGTGAACAGGTAGGTAGTGACAAGGTTATTCTTGGTTTGTCTGGCGGTGTTGATTCGTCGGTAACGGCTATGCTGCTGCACCGGGCTATTGGCGAGCAGCTGACCTGCGTATTTGTCGACAACGGATTGCTGCGGCTGAACGAAGCTGAGCAGGTGATGGAAATGTTCGGCGACCACTATGGTCTGAACATTTTGCCAATACGTGCAGAAGACCGCTTCTTAGATGCGTTGGCGGGTGAGAATGACCCGGAGAAAAAGCGTAAAATTATTGGTAATACCTTCATTGAAATTTTTGATGAAGAAGCCGGTAAGCTGACCGAGGTTGACTGGCTGGCGCAGGGCACTATTTACCCTGACGTAATTGAGTCCGCTGGTTCTAAAACCGGTAAAGCGCACGTGATTAAATCACATCACAACGTGGGCGGTTTGCCGGAAGACATGAAGTTAGGTTTGGTTGAGCCACTGCGTGAATTGTTTAAAGACGAAGTGCGTAAAATTGGGCTTGAGTTAGGCCTGCCGTACAACATGCTTTACCGTCATCCGTTCCCGGGACCTGGTTTGGGTGTTCGTGTGCTGGGTGAAATTAAGAAAGAATACTGCGACTTATTGCGCCGTGCCGATGCGATTTTCATTGAAGAGCTGCACAACGCGGACTGGTACAACAAAGTCAGCCAGGCCTTTGCGGTATTCCTGCCGGTACGTTCGGTGGGTGTTATGGGTGATCAGCGTAAATACGACTGGGTTATTGCCATACGCGCCGTAGAGACTATCGACTTTATGACCGCGCGCTGGGCTCATTTGCCGTATGAGTTGCTAGAGAAGGTATCAAACCGGATTATCAACGAAGTTAACGGAATTTCCCGCGTAACCTACGATATTTCAGGTAAACCACCTGCCACCATCGAGTGGGAATAAGCGGGTAAACATTGGCTGGCCGTTGCAGGTAATCTTCCGAAAGACGCCAGCAAGTACATCCCTGTAAGGCTTGTGCAGCGCCGTCCATGGCGCTGCACACTTTCTCCAGATTTTCCTGCAACGACGTAACGCCAATGTTGACTTGTTATTTACTTAATCCACTTAGAAGTGGTAAGTCACGCCTAAATGTACTTCATTGTCGATGCTGTTGAAGTTTCCACGGAAACCAGCGTCAGCAGAGAATTGCTCAGTGAAAGCGTAACGTAAGCGCGCACCAACTGATGCAAAGCCGTCTAAGCCCCAGTCATAACCGGCGTCTACAATAGCAGTGGTTTGCTGGCTTAACTTAGTCATAGTACCGATACCGGCATAAGCGCTGGTGTCGTCGTAGTTGCCAAAGTCATAGTGGCTAACACCGGCTTTCAGGAATGTATTGAACTGCTTACCTGCGCCCATGTCTATGAAATATTTAGCGCCAGCACGAAGTGAGTAGTCACCCATATCTTGCAGTTGTATTTCACCAACCCAGTTTGGGGCGATAGTTTTGGATCCTTCTACGTAGAAATCGGAATCGTAGAAATCGGAGAAACCGCCGCTAACATAGTTTAAATCATCAGCTTTGCTGGCTGCTGAAAACATAAGCGAGCCGCTTGCGAGTAGAGCTGTTGTTAGTATAAGTTTTTTCATAGTTTGCCTCCTTGGATATGACATTTGTATTATGGCACCTGAGAGGCGAAATAGCAGCCCTTCAACTGTAAAGGTTCAGTAAAATAAAGGGCTGTAGGGGTGGTGTGTGTCGTTGTAGCCTGACATTTATGTCAGGTGAGATACCGTTCCTGACGTAAACGTCAGGCTACGTACCCCACCATGCCGAGCTATTTAACGATATCCAGCCAGACCATGCGATGGTCGGAAGAGGCGCTGCGCTTTTGCATTAGCCTGCTGCCGGCTTCATCACCGACAGGCCAGAACACGCCGGCGTCTTTTACGACTAAGTCGTTAGACGGCAACACGTAGTCTACGCGCTTGCGCCAGGCCGCGGTATGATATTGCGAGCCTCGTTTGTCAGGAGAATGCTGTTCACCGCCACGGCTTTGGGGTTTCACGTCATTTACCCGCGGGTGTTGCAGTAATTGCTCAATAGCACCATCAATACCGCCGGAACCGGCCTCTGCATTCATGTCACCCATAACGATAAAGCTCTCGTCAGCTCCCAGGCCGCCACGCACACCATTATCATCGTAAAGGTAGTTATCACTGCCGGGTGTAAGGTAGTCAGCTAATAAGCGGATTTCATCGTAGTTACGCATGCCGTTGCTGTTTTCCGGGCCGTCGAACGCTGGAGGTACTGGGTGCGCAGCTAATAAATGAATGACTTTGTCGCCCACTTGCACGGGGACGTCCCAATGCGATTTCGAGCTTAACGGGTACTGCGCCATGATTTCGTCGGAGTACCATTGCTCGTCAGTAGGCTGTTCCTGTTCATTCATCACGTAAGGAATATGGCGGCCGGGCATGTCTTTCCACAAAAAGTGTTGAAAGGTTCGGGCTTTATCCGTTAGTAACGGATATTTCGATAAGATAACCATACCGTACTGCCCCGGATACCAGCCAAACCCCCAGGCGTCGATGCCGGTACCTTGTGCCGTGCCGTCGCGGTTTAAATCAAAAGGTGAGGCCACCCCTGTATTTACCGGAGCAATATAAGTATAGGGGTATTCAATTGCCTTTTGTCCGTTCTGGGGAATCGACAAGTACTTTTCCTGAAAGACATTTACGCCAATTTCTTTATCAACGTAGTCAAACTCGTTCAGCAAAACGATATCAGGTCGCACACGTTGCAGTATTTCGGCAATACCACGAATTTGTTCATGATCCTGCTGTAACACCTCGGGTACAGGCGATTTGTCCAATTGCGGGAGCTCGCTGTCGCTCAGGTAATTAGATGCGTCCATACTGACATTAAAAGTCGCAACCCGAATGGTTTCTGGTTCGCCTTTGCCGGAACCGGCGAATGCATTAAAAGAAGTAGGAATCATAAGAACAACGAATGTTAAAATTAATAAAAACCGTATAAAGCCCATGGGATAACCGTTTGAGAGCAGCCTAAGACAGTGAGTGAGAATAAAGGTTCCCGGATGACTAGGCAAGAGCTAATAATTTGATTAAAATATGTCACATATCTGACACAAAAATGTCTTAGAAGCGTAATGAAATCAGCCCGATCCCATACAGCTCCGACCTCTTGCCGCGCACTGAATACTTTTCAGGCTATTAGTTTCCCGGTAATGAATCAGCTGTTATGCCGTGGCTCCTCATCTAATACTAAGCGAACGATCCAACTTCCTCTTCTGCGTTCGCAAAAAAGTTCCATTGCTTCTCATATTTTTTTTAAGTTTCACGAAATTGTCATAAATAAGATTTACCCTCACTTTCGCATAAATACCCAAAACCAAAATCGGGAAGAACAAAACTATGTTTAACTCTACTTTCAAGCGTACAGCTGTTGCAGCTGCTATTGCTTTTGGCCTTAGTGGTGCGGCCATTGCACAAGATACTTCATCAGTCGTTCGCGGTAACGTTGTTACTGAGTCTGGCGAAGTTGCTGCAAACGCACGCGTTGAAATTATTCACGTTCCCACTGGAACTCGTTCAGTTGCGACGACAAACGAATCTGGTGCTTTTTCTAACTCAGGCTTACGTGTCGGTGGCCCTTACATCATCGTTATTGAAAGCAGCGAAGGCAAGAAAGTTTACGAAGACGTTTACCTGTCTTTAGGCGAACCTCTCCGTATTAATGCTCAACTAGAGTCTAGTGATATGGAACGTTTGCAAGTGACCGGGACGGCAATTCTTGGCGGGGCGAACAGTGGTAGCAGCAGTTACTTTGGTGAAGAAGATATTGCTAACACTCCAACCTTTAATCGGGACTTAAAAGAAGTTGCGCGACTAAACCCTTACGTTAACTTGCTGTCAGGTTCTGAGTCTCCATTAAGTATTGGTGGCGCGAACCCGCGTTATAACAGCATTGCAATTGACGGCGTTGGTGTGAATGACGATTTTGGTTTGAACGGCAATGGGTATCCAACCCAGCGCTCACCTATATCTTTGGATGCGATAGAGCAAGTCTCTGTTGACGTGGCGCCATTTGATGCTGCCGAAGGTGGTTTTTCAGGTGGTCGCATTAATGCGGTAACTAAATCGGGAACGAACGAGTTTCATGGTTCACTAACATACGAGCGTATGAGCGATGCTTGGGCTGGTGACCCCGAGAATCCTGCCGGCGACGAAGTGCCATTAGATTTCGAGCGCGATACATACAGTCTGGCATTAGGTGGTCCAATCGTAAAAGACAAAGTTTTCTTCTTTGTTAACTACGAGAAGTCAAAAGAGCCAGCTCAGATTGAGTTTGGCCCTGCCGGTGCCGGCGCCGCTAACGACAGTGACGTTACTCAGGAGCAATATCAGGAAGTAAGAGACATCGCACAAGGTGTCTATGGTGTTGATATTGGTAATTGGAATACTTTAAAAGACACTACCAATGAAAACTTGTTGGTGAAGTTAGATTGGAACATTAACTATGATCATCGCTTAGCATTTACCTTCAATAGAACAGAAGGTAATAATGTTCGCGGGCAATCAAATAACCCTGATTCATTGGCGTTATCGACCAACTGGTATGACTATCAGCAGAATATGGATCTTTATCGTCTTTCATGGTTTTCTGACTGGAGTGCCGATCTTTCCAGTGAAATCTATGTTAGTTATAAATCTGTAGAGTCTATTTCGGGGCTTGAGACTAAAGAGTTTGGTGATATATCTGTCGACATGGATTCCGAGGGCGAGATTAGCTTGTCGTTTGGTCCGGATTACAATCGTCATGCGAACAGTTTGGAAACCGATAACCTTAAGATTGGCGCTCGTTTTGACTACCTGGTAGGCGATCATGAAATTGAGTTTGGCGGTGAGTACGACAAAACTGACGTATTCAATATCTTTGTGCGTAACTCACTTGGTTCGTGGAGTTTCTCTTCAATTGAAGACTTTGCCAACCGCGAGGCGAGCAGCTTTTACTATGAAAATGCCTATACAAATAATGCGAGCGACGCAGCTGCTGATTTCTCTTTAGGTCAATTGAATTTATACGTGCAAGATAACTGGTACCTTAATGACTCTATGGAATTAGGTCTGGGGTTACGTTACGAGCGATATAATACAAGTGATAAGCCAACATTAAACGAAAACTTTGTTGAGCGTTACGGTTACAGCAATCAGGAAAACCTTGATGGTTTGGATATTTTCTTACCACGCGTTGACTTCAAATGGTTTGCGGCGGATGACCTTGTTGTCCGAGCAGGAGCCGGTCGTTTCTCAGGTGGTCGTCCTAATGTTTGGGTTTCTAACTCATTTTCGAATGATGGCTACACGCTGGTGCAGTTTGATCGTGGTGAAGTTCCGGCAAATGAATATCTGAACAATGTCGATATCACGGAAGTACCAGAAGCGGTGCGTAATGCTATGTACGCCGGCGATGGCGACACCAATAGTATCGATCCAAATTATGAGATTCCATCGGACTGGATTGCACGCGTAGGTGTTGATTATCAGTTTGATATTCCAGGCCTTGGTAATAACTTTAATGCGACTGCGGAAGTTATGCGCAAGTGGATGACTGACAACAGCCAGTGGAAGGATATTTCACGTTGTGTTTCAGGCGAAACAGCTGCTGGCGTTAGTATATACGAACCATGTGATCCTGATGCGCCAATTGGCCATTATGATTTACAGTTAACGAATGAAGATAAAAATGGTAAAGCGTGGATTTATACTGCGTCACTATCCAAACAGTGGGATAACGGCTTTAATGCATATGCTGCTTATACGCATCAAAACATTGATGAGGGTAACCCAGGCACATCTTCAACGGCAACATCTAACTATGAGTACAACATTGTTGTTGACCGTAATCAGCCGTTAATTGGTACTGCGGACTATGAGACTGAACATACTCTGAAAATTGCGTTAGGTTATAGCCATGAGTTCTTCGATGGTTATGCGTCTAAGTTCAACTTATTCTTCCAGCGCCGTTCAGGAACTCCGTTTAGTCACACTATGAACCTATATTGTAATCGCAGAAATAACGACTGTGATGATGACTTTGGAGACCAGGATACGTTCGTAACGGGTAGTTACTTGCCTTACATCCCAGCGGGTGCAAACGACGCCAATATTAGCCCTGAGAGCACTATTAGTTACGATGACATGATGGCGATTTTTGAAAGTGTTGATTTAGCTCAGTACGCAGGTGGGTTTGCTCCGAAAGGTGCACGTCGTGCACCATGGGTCAATACCTTGGACTTCCAGTTCCAACAGGAGTTACCTGGTCTGATGGATGGTCATAAAGGAGTATTCTACGTAAGTATTAATAACTTGTTGAACTTGATTGACAGTTCAAAGGGCAAGTCATTACGTATGAACTACACAAACAACTCAATTATTGACTTCAATGGTTTAGATGATGAAGGCCGTTACATATACGGAGCTCCTTATGGTGGAGCGGACACGCGTAACTGGGATACTTTTGAAGCTGAAGAGTCGACTTGGCGTATCAAAATGGGTGTTCAGTACAAGTTTTAATTATAAACAAGTGCTAAGCAACTAATTAAGAGTAATCAGCCGATTTAGCGATAGCTAGGTCGGCTTTTTTTTAACTAAAATTCACAAAAATGTCACAATTAAGCTATACCTTATTTGCAGTTAAAACCAAAACAAAACTGGGAAGAACACACTATGTTTAATGCCACTTTCAAGCGTACAGCCCTTGCCGCTGCTATTGCTATGGGTCTTAGCGGTGCAGCTATTGCTCAGGAAACCTCATCCAGCCTTCGTGGTGTTGTCACCACTGAGTCCGGACAGGTTGTTTCAAATGCAACTATTCAGTTACGTGATGAGCGTACCGGAAGCACTAAAACTCTAACGACTAACCAACAAGGCACGTTCTCTTCACGTGGTTTACCGGTTGGCGGGCCATACACTATAGTAGCAGAAGGCCCGGGTGGTCGTACTCAGGTTGTTGAAGATGTCTACCTAACCCTGGGCGATTCACAAAATGTGAATATCTCGCTTGTATCGCAACAAGACATGGAACGTTTGAGTGTTACTGGTTCTATGACCAGCAACGCGCTGTATGGCAGCAACAGTCCGGCTGCAAACTTTAATCTTCAGGATTTACAAAACGCTCCGGCGAGTGATCGTGATTTACGTGATGTTGTGTCGATTGACCCGCGTATCTATATTAATGAAACGAACTCTGGTGCTATTCAGTGTGGTGGTGCAAACCCACGCTTTAACAGCCTGACCGTTGATGGCGTTCGTATGAATGACAACTTCGGCTTGAACAGCAGCGGTTACCCAACTGAGCGCATGCCATTTTCTTATGACGCGATTGAGCAGGTTGCGGTAGAGTTTGCTCCGTTTGACGTTCAGTACGGTGGTTTCACTGCCTGTAATATTAACGCTGTTACCAAAACTGGCGACAACGAAATGTTTGGTGGCGTGTTCTATGACTACACTAACGACTCTTTGCAAGGCGACGAGCTGGAAGGCGACAGCATTAATGTTGGTGATTTCAGCGAGAAACGTTATGGCTTTAACCTTGGTGGTGCGTTTATTGAAGACAAGTTATTCTTCTTCACTGCGTACGAAAAATTGGAAGGTTCTGACACTTTTGACCGAGGTCCTGAAGGCTCAGGTGCGGCGACAGAAGTTGTTGGCGTAAGCCAGGCTGACGTTGACCGTATCGCTCAAATTGCACAGGATAAGTACGGTTATAATCCTGGTGGTTTCCCGGCAAGCCTGCCAGTTGAAGATGAAAAATTCCTTGCTAAGTTAGATTGGTATATTAATGATGCACATCGCGCGTCATTAACTTACAACTATAACGACGGTTATTCTATTGCGGAGTCTGATGGTGATTCAGACGAGTTAGAGTTTTCTAACCACTTCTACGAGCGTGGCGCTAAGTTCACTTCTTATGTTGGCGAGTTATACTCTGACTGGAGTGATAACTTCTCGACTGAAGCGCGTATTGGTTACTCTGAATTAGACGCTCGTGTTAACCCGTTGGGCGGCACCGATTTCGGTGAAGTGCAAATTGGCGTTAATGACGCAACGGTGTACTTAGGTGCGGATGACTCTCGTCACGCGAACAAGCTGAAGTACGACACGACCTTCTTCAAATTAAAAGGTACCTACTTAGCTGGTGATCACGTGATTTCAGCCGGTATTGAGCGCGAAGAATATGACGTGTTTAACCTGTTTGTTCAGGAAGCACAGGGTGAGTATCGATTCAGTTCGATAGATGAATTTGATGCTGGCACGCCAATTGGAAGCCAAAATGACGATGGTAGTTATGACGATACTGTTATCTATGAAAGTGCAGCTGGGACTAACAATCCGCAAGACGCTGCCGCTGAATTTGCTTATGCGGTAAATACTGCTTATGTTCAGGATGAGTACTACTACGCTCCAATGGACATTACGTTCACTTACGGCTTACGTTATGACTGGTACACCAGCGATGACATGCCGGTGAACAACCCGTTGACCGAGGAGCTCTATGGTTTCTCTAACCAGCAAAACATGGATGGTCAAGATTTATTGCAGCCACGTTTTGGTTTCAACTGGTTTGTTAACCCAGACTTAGAAGTTCGTGGTGGTGTTGGCTTGTATTCTGGCGGAAACCCGAACGTATGGATTTCAAACAACTATTCAAACAACGGTGTGACTCAGTACGAAGCCGCATTTACAGGCGACTACTTTTTAGGCGGTAACACATTGTTTAATATTCCGCACACTGGCGAAGGTCGTCCAATTTATGATATCCCTCAAGAGCTGTATGACGAGGTGGCTAACGCAAGTGGCCAGGGCCCGATCAATACTATGGACCCTAACTTCGAATTACCAAAAGAGTGGAAATATGCTTTAGGTGCAACTTACACCTTGCCGGATAACTACATTCTGATGGCTGACTTCTTATACACTGATAAGAAAGACGCTGCTGTTATCTACAACTTGGGTCTGGAGCAGGTTGGTACAGCACCAGACGGACGTCCAATTTTCGACGAGTTATCTACTGACGGACGTGACCAGGGTGACGACTTCATGTTGACCAACGTTGATGGCGACTCAGGTTCGCAGACGACTGTTTCACTGGCGCTGAGTAAAACTCATGACTTCGGTCTGGACTGGACTTTAGGCTACGCTTATAACGAAGCGGAAGACGTTAACCCAATGACCAGTTCAGTGTCGTTCTCTAACTACACTAACCTGGCAACGGCTAACGCTCAGAACCCTGGTGTTGCAACTTCTAACTATGAGATACCACATCGCTTTACCTTTAAAGCGAACTACACCAAAGAGTTCTTTGATGGTTACGACACTACTGTGACCTTGTTTGCGACTCGTAACAAAGGACGTCCGTTCTCTTATACAATGAGCGATGGTCCTTTTGGCGACATAGCTTATCAGGGACGTAGTTTGTTATACGTACCAACTGGTCTGGATGATCCAAACTTTGCCGTCGGTACAGACCGTGACGGTAATCCATTTGAAACAGGCGCTTTCTTTGACTTTCTTGAAGAGTCTGGCTTGAGCAAATACGCGGGTGGCATAGCACCACGTAACGAGTTCAACAGCAAATGGTGGACTAAAGTGGACTTGCGTGTTGAGCAGGAATTACCAGGCTTTATGGACGGACACAAAGCTTCTGCATTCTTCGTTATTGAAAACTTAGGCAATATGCTGAATGACGACTGGGGTGTGCTTTATGAAGCTCGATTCCCACGTGCTATCAATATTGCTGACGTTGAAATCAATGACGCGGGTCAGTACCAGTTCAATAATTTCCGCGACGTATCAAACGTTCAGTCACGCCAGGGTGAACCTTCACTATGGTCTGTGCGCATAGGCGTAGAATACAAGTTCTAATTGTTTGACGCCGAATGAATAAACCGCCGCTGGTATTGCCCGCGGCGGTTTATTGTTTTAACCTCCCAGTATCAGACATTTACAAACGCACCCTAATGGAACTGAGCTGGACCAGTCTTTTACCTTCCTTATTGGCAATTGTATTTGCCATAGTTACCCGAAAAGTTCTGCTGGCGCTTATTGGCGGTATTATTCTGGCCAATATACTGCTGTTCTGGCCTGCCCCTGAAAACATTGCTTACGGCACTTTAAACAGCACCTGGGACACCCTTATCGACCCCAGTAATATGCTGGTGTGGTTTTTTACTCTGGGTATTGGTGCGTTGTTTGGCGTGCTGGAAAATGGCGGTACGTTTAAAGAGTTTGTGCTGAAGCTGGAAAAAAAGCAGTGGATAGAGAATAAGCGCCGGGCGAGGTTAATGACCTGGATACTGGGCGTTGTGGTCTTTATTGAATCGAACGTGACCATTATGATTTCCGGCACCACCTCGCGGCCTATTTATGACCGCCTGGGCATTGCCCGCGAAAAGCTCGCTTACATTGTTGACTCTACATGTGCTGCTATTTGTATCTTAATTCCGCTGAATGCCTGGGGAGCGTTTAATTTAACGCTTATTACGAACCAGGGCGTTGAGCAACCATTACTGGTGTTTATTCAGTCTATTGCCTTTAACTTCTATGCCATTTTTGCGGTATTGCTGGCGCTGTTTGTGGCGTTGTTCGACTGGAACATAGGGCCCATGAAAGCCTTTGAAAAGAATGCTGTGCCCGATCAGGTTTCCAAAAATACCTGGGGCGATGGCCCGGATGATGAGGCCAGTTTTGGCAAAGGTACAGCGGTGGTTATGACCAGCCTGATTTCGCTGGTGGTAATGGTTCCGATTATTCTGCTGGTTACCGGAAATGGCGTATTGGTTGACGGCAACGGCACATTAAGTGTGTTTGTCGCTATTTATGTGGCGCTGGGTATTGCTGTAGCCGGAACCCTGATGACACAGCCGGCAGGTTTAGCCGATATTGGTAAGTACCTGTTAAAAGGTGCCTGGAATATTCTGCCACTGGCGGTCATTTTGTGGTTGTCTATTGCACTGGGTGGCTTAACCCGCGACTTAGGTACGGGAGAGTTTTTGGCGGCTGCTCTGGATGGTTCGGTGGCATTGTGGATGCTGTTACCGCTGATATTTGTGCTGTCGGCTATTACCGGTTTTTCTATTGGCTCCAGTTGGGGAACCTTTGCCATTATGCTGCCTCTGGCGATACCGCTGGCAATGACGTTAGGTTTGCCGGCCGCGCCCTTTATAGCAGCGGCGATTTCCGGTGGCATATTCGGTGACCATGCGTCGCCTATTTCTGATACCACTATTATTGCTTCTATGGCGTCGGGAGTTGAGCACATAGACCATGTGCGTACGCAATTACCTTATGCTTTATTAGCCGGGCTTGCAGCGACTGTGGCTTACGCTATAACGGGTATGCTTATTTAGCGTTAGCTTTGGCGGATTTGCGGCGAGCGCGGAAGAAACGACGTAAAATGTCGCCGCATTCTTCTGCTAAAACACCGCTTTCTACATCGACTTTATGGTTCATGGAGGCGTGGTTAATAACCTCAATGGCAGTGCCGGTGGCTCCTGTCCGCGGGTCGGTTGCGCCGAACACCAGGCGTTTGACTCGTGCATGAGTGATTAAACCGGCACACATGGCACAGGGTTCGAGGGTGACGTACAGAGTGGCGTTGACCAACCGATAATTATCGATAGCCTGACCGGCAGAACGAATGGCTTGTGCTTCGGCATGAGCGGACGGGTCGGACAAAGAAATAACCTGATTGTAACCTTCGCCAACAATTTTATCGTCCATGACCAATACCGCGCCAACGGGCACTTCGTCTGCGTTTTGCGCTTGTTCAGCAAGTTCTAAGGCTCGCTGCATGTAGATTTCATCGGTTGTCATGAGGGCGATTTTAGCGCAGGATATTACCCAGTACCAGAATAACAATCCGCACTTATGCAGGAGAGAACAAATGAAAAAGCTCATTATTAGCTTAATGCTGGCCAGTAGCTTTGGCTATAGCGCTCAGGCTGCTGCACAGCAGTCGCCGGTAAAAGTCAGCAGTGACTTAGAAGCTCAGGTCATTGAATGGCGTCGCCATATTCACGCCAACCCGGAACTGAGTAACCGTGAGTTTGAAACCGCCAAAATGGTGGCTGAGCATTTGCGTTCTCTGGGCATGGAAGTTGAAACTGGTGTTGCGCACACGGGTGTCGTTGGCATGCTAAAAGGCGGTAAGCCAGGCCCAACTATAGCTTTGCGTGCGGATATGGACGCTTTACCTGTTACCGAGCAGACCGATGTTCCTTTTAAGTCAACCGTGAAATCAGAGTATCGTGGCAATGAAGTGGGTGTGATGCATGCCTGCGGGCATGATACTCATGTTGCTATGTTAATGGGTGCAGCAGAGAAATTAGCCGAAATGAAAGACGAGCTGGCCGGTAACGTGATGTTTATTTTCCAGCCAGCTGAAGAAGGCGCGCCTGAAGGTGAAGAGGGCGGCGCGGCATTGATGCTGGAAGAAGGGCTTTTTGCTGATAACAAACCAGAAAAAGTCTTTGGTATTCATGTCTGGGCAGGTTTTCCAACAGGTCATGTTGGTTATCGGAAAGGCCCTCTGATGGCTTCTGCAGATAGATTTGAGATTAAAGTGAAGGGCAAGCAGGCTCATGGTTCAGCTCCGTGGACAGGCGTTGACCCTATTGTGACTTCGGCACAAATTATTAATAACGCACAGACCATTATCAGCCGTCAGACCAATATTACCAAAGCCCCGGCAGTTTTATCCTTCGGTATTGTGGAAGGTGGTGTGCGTAATAACATTATTCCGGACGAAGTGACCTTAATTGGTACTATCCGCAATTTTGACATGGACATTCGCTCGGATATTCACGAGAAATTAAAGTTAACGGCAGAAAAAACGGCTGAAGCAAACGGAGCCGAAGCTCACGTTCATGTCGATTTAGGCTATCCGGTAACCAGTAATGACGCGGACCTGGTTGAACAGATGCTGCCAATAACTAAAGCGGTAGCCGGAGCTAACAAGGTGCAGGAAGTACCGTTAGTGACAGGTGCTGAAGACTTCTCGTATTATGCGCTGGAAGTGCCGGGTATGTTTGTATTTTTGGGGGTTACCCCACCAGAGCGTGATATGGCTAATGAACCAAGCAACCATTCGCCACACTTCTATGCCGACGAAGACGCACTGAAAACCGGTACGGAACTTTATGTGAATTGGGCTCTGGAATCTCTCTAATATGCCGAAGTCTGCAGTATCGCTGTTTGCTATTTTACTGCTGGCCGCTAGTGTAATAACGGCCTGCAGTCCTCAAACCCGCCCCGATGCCATGTCCGTAGTTCAGGAACGCCAGGTATTGCGGGTGGGAACATTGATAAACCCAACCAGTTATTATTTTGACCATGACCGGGAGCAGGGCTTCGAGTACGACTTGGCGAAACGCTTTGCTGATCGCTTAGGGGTTGAGCTGGAAATGGTGCCGCGCTTTGACGTGAATGACTTGTTTACCATGCTGCGCCGCGGTGAAGTTGATATTGTTGCGGCGGGTCTTGACCGGACATCGACGCGTGCTCAGCTGTTCCGTTTTAGCCCGCCTTACGACATTATTAGCCAGAAAGTGGTTTTCAAACAAGGTTCACGGCAGCGCCCGCGTGACTTACAGCAAATTACTGATGGTGAAATTGTTGTAGTAGAAGGCAGTTCGCACCATGAGTTTTTAAAAAGTCTGGGCGATAGTATTCCTACTTTAAAGTGGCGCGCGACCCGGGACCATGATGCGGTTGAATTGCTACAGATGGTGATTAGCGGCGAGGTCGATTACACCATTACCGACAGTACTGCATTAGATATTCAACGGCGGTTTCATCCTGATTTAAGTGTGGCTTTTACGGTAAAGCATGATCAAGACATTGCCTGGGCTTTACCGCAGGGTAAAGATGACTCTTTGTTTGCCGCCGTTATTGAATATTTTGGTGAGATTCGTTCCAGTGGGCGTTTAGCCCATATTAAAGAGCAGCACTTTGGTCATGTAAAACAATTTAACTATGTCACTACCAGCTTATTTATTGAAGCGGTAGAGCAAGTTTTACCCGGTTATATTGAAACCTTTAAAGAACATTCGGGCTCGCTTGACTGGCGGTTACTGGCTGCTATTTCCTATCAGGAGTCGTTGTGGAATCCGCGAGCAGTGTCTCCTACAGGTGTGCGCGGCATGATGATGCTGACTTTGCCTACAGCGAAAGCTATGGGCGTTAAAAGCCGCTTGAATGCCGAACAAAGTATTCGCGGCGGTGCACGTTATCTGGAGCGTATGTTGAATAGGGTGCCGGCAAGAATTCCTCAACCGGACAGAACCTGGTTTGCGATAGCTGCGTATAATATAGGATTCGGGCATTTAGAGGACGCGCGAATAATAACGGAGCGTCAGGGTGGTAACCCGGACCGTTGGGTGGATGTGAAGAAACGCTTGCCGCTGCTGAGACAAAAGCAGTTTTACCGACATACCCGCTATGGTTTTGCTCGAGGCGATGAACCCGTGACCTATGTTGGTAACATCCGCCGCTTTTACGACACATTGAAATATTTAGATGAGCAAGGGCGGCTGTAGCCGTCCCGCGACGTAGCCTGGCATTTATGTCAGGTGAGATGCTGATTCCTGACGTAAACGTCATATATGGTCCCCTCCCGTTTTGCAACGGCAACTCGTGGTAAATGTCGGGGCGCTCGCATATATACGGCCTGTTTATGGTGCGCGCTTTGCGCACCTGGCCTGGATGAACTCCGCACGACAACTGGCTTATCAGGCTAACGTACTTTATGTACGGACGTTCAACAGTCTCAGTTGTCGTCGGTTTACCCTATTTTACCATCCTGTTGACGTTTGCAACTCCCGGAAGGAATGAACCTTCGCTGTGCTCTTTTACTGAATGCTGTTAAGCAGCAGTCATCCGGTAATCTTCTTTATTCTTTAACATCGCCCAGATTATCCGGGCGTGCTTGTTAGCCAGTGCCACCGCTGCAACGTTGTTGCCTCTGCGTTTAGCGACATCCTGTGCCCAGAGGCTCAGCCTGTCGTGGCGCTGTTGTGCCACCCGCAGTGCCGAGCGGGCGCCATGCACCAGCAGTGTCCTGAGTTTGGTGTTCCCTTTTTTGGTAATACCGCCTAAACGGTCTTTACCGCCACTGCTGTTTTGCCGTGGTACCAGTCCCAGGTATTCCGACAGGTTGCGGCCGCGTTTAAATTCACTCACATCACCTATCAGTGCCAGCAGCGAGGTCGCTGTTATCGGTCCGATACCCGGCAGGGTCATCAGCCGCTGACTGTCTTCATTCCTTTCGGCCTGTGTCGCTAAGTGCTTATCCAGCGCTTTAACTTCTTCATCCACCGCTCGCAGCATCTGATAGAGCCGGTTGATGAGGTCCCGTGACTGAAGCGTCAGCGCATTGCTGTCGTCTTCCAGTACCTCCGGTACTCTCTGTAATATCGTACCGACTCGCTTCGGTAAAAGAATGCCGTATTCGGCCAGTTGCCCCCGCAACCTATTCGAGAACTGCGTTCTCGTCTGCACGAAGCCTTCCCGCTGATTGACCATCAATGCTAAGTCCTGCTGCTCAATGCTTTTCAGCCTGACCGTCTGACGGTTGGGTCGTGATGCCGCCTCGGCTATTGCCCGGGCGTCATTCGCATCGTTCTTCTCACCCTGCAGGTACGCTTTGACGAAACGCGGTGGCAACGCCACCGTTTTATAACCCAGCTTTTCACATTCGCGGCGCCAGTAATGACTCATGCCGCAGGACTCAACCGCTACTTCACAGTCATCCGTACGGCTCAGCGTCGCCAGCTTCGCTAACACTTTATTGCTGCGCAGTTTTTTATTAAAAACTTCCTGCTCATTTTCATCCAGCGCCAAAACCTGAATAAAATCCTTTGCCAAATCCAGGGCAATTCTGTTTACAATAGCCATTGGTCCTCTCCACTCTGTTCTATAGAAGCTTGAACCTCTATATTGGCACATTGCGATGCCGCTTAGGAGGGAGGGGACCATCTCATCAGGCTACGAAAATGATAAAATTAGGTGTTTAAAATGAAAAAGACAGTCGCCGCAGTGCTAATGGCTTTAGCTCCGGTATTTGCCTTAGCACAAAGCCTTGGCGACAAAATTGAACTATCCGTAAACAATCAGGTTATTGAAGCGACTCTGGCCGAGCCTTTGTCGTCGGGAAACAGTTATCGACTCACTTTTGAAGACCGCTATGGTGACACTCAGCATTTAGGTTTTTTGCATAAGCGTGGCGATAACCAGCTTATTTCCATTACGCATCCCGATGTGGGGGAAGTGGAAATTCGTCGCGTAAACGGTAAAACCTATATTAATCAAAGAAACCGAACACCATCGGAGCCGTTAAAACCTAAGAGTCGGACAGAACCACAACAACTGGAAAAACAGCTTCAGCTAGCTCCTGCTCCGCGTAAAGCGGCACTGACGAAAGCCAACAACGCTCAAATAACCTCCCTGGTGACTCAGTTCGATAACAACGTTGACGTGTTATTTCTGTACGACGAACGCTTATTGGGCTATGCCGATGATAAAGGTTACGATTTAGCTTTACGCATTGAAGCCGCCGTGAGCACAAGTAACTCTATTTTTGAACGTTCACAATTACCCGTTGAAATGTCTGTGGCCGGTGTTAGTTTTTTCAATCCGGCATCTACCACTAGCTTTCCGACAGAAGACCCTAACGCGATTATTGATGAACTGGTTGATGATCAGCGGGTTCGCCGGTTGATGGATCGCTATCAGGCCGATGTCGTCCATTTTATTGGCGCTGAAAACCCCACTGTTTGCGGCCTGGCTTTTGTTGCTACCGACTTTAATGTCAGTGACAACTTAGTGAATAGGGTGAGCGGCGCCGCGGGTGCAGGTTATACTGCATTATCCTGTACGGGCACGGGAACTGTTGCGCACGAGGTTGGGCATAACTTCGGACTCAATCATGACCGCTATACCTTGGCCGACAATGCGAGTGGCGGTGGCGGTGATCAGAAGGATTACCATATTCCTTACGGCTTTATTGAAGATAGCGGACTTTTTTACACGACCATGTCATACGGCAGTGTCTGTCGGAGTGAATTTGGTAGCGGTGCCGTCTGTCGGGATGAAGCTGTCTACTCCAGCCCCGATATAGTAGATAGTGACTCTGGACTGCCAATGGGTAAAGCTGAGTCTCAAATTGATGCGGCTGATGCCAGTACGGCGGCTCAGCGCAGCACGGTGGTTTGGGCTAATAATGCGTCACGCACTAATGTGAATGCTATGGCAGCCAGTCGCTCCGGCAATTCCGAGCTAACTTTAAGTTGGCCGGCGGTTGCTAATGCCGACCGCTATGCATTAGCCGGTGGGCGCTGCGAACAGTATGAGTCTGTAAGTCGTGAAGCTCTTTTGGACTTGCAAAGCTTTAGTGTGAACTCGGTTGCTTTAGGCGGCATACCCAACGGCTCAACCGATATCTGCATTATCGCGATAGAGGAACTGACCAACGGTGCTGTTCGCTGGCGTTTTGTCAGCAATAGTAGCTTTAGTGGTAACTTCTCGAATACTAATGCAAATTACCTGTTACTGAATAGCAATGTGATGGGCTTGGTGGAAGCCGGAGATCAGGCCAGCTTTACTATTGAGCTATCGGATGCCGATACCAGTAACCAGTCATTACAGATGGCTGTTCCGACAACCGCTAGTGGCACTTCGGTGAGTCAGGACGTGGGTATAGCAACTGCCGGACAATGGTTTGACTGGGTTGTCAGCGGTAGTGGCAACACACGTATGATGACGGTAACTTTAAAGACCGATATTGAAGAGATTGCGGCAAGCCTGGATAAAGACACTATTTTTAATCCGTTCCACTTGCGTTTAAAAGTGGTGAATACCGCTTTTAACGATTTTAATATTTCCAGCGGACTGTGGAATGACCCTTCTAGTATGGTTGGCTCGCGTCCGCAGGCTTTTTTAAGTTCGGGTGATACGGTTGGCGAACTGGAGGTGCTGGATACTCAGCTGAGCCTGTTTAACGTCAGTAACGATGTGGCTGTTTCAGTAGTTAATTTAGACGATGACCTTGTCCGTGACTTTAGCTTTAACGAGGTGAGCGGTGCTGTTGATGGTGAGCGACGCTTCGTTATAGAAGGAATTGCCGGTATTGTGGATTCGGAGCAGACTGCCATACTGAGAATAGACTTCAGCGACGGCAGTGACAGCCTGAGAGTTGCGTTAACGGTTGAACCCCGGGCTATTGCGCCGACCATAGTTGGTTTTACAGCAACTGGCACCACGGTAGGGCAAACGGTTCGCCTTGCGGCAACAGTGACTGATGCTGACTTGAATCTTGACCCGGATAGCTTGCGGTTGTTCAGGGTAATGGAGAGTAGCGAAGAGGAAGTAACGGGTTTTAGTTTTAATGATGGCGCATTCAGTGCCTCGTTGGGGCAACTTGCGGCGGGAACTTACCAGTACCGGTTAAATGTAAATGATACCGAGGGTAATACGCAGTCGGCGACCGCTCGCTTCACCGTTGCCGCAGCTGACTCTGGCAGTAGCGGCGGCCATGCAGGTTGGCTGGTGGTGCTGGGGCTTGTGGCTATGGGGCTACGCAAACGCGTAGCCTGACATTCGTTGATGTAGCCTGACATTTATGTCAGGTGAAATATTGTTCCTGACATAAATGTCAGGCTACTGAAATTGAAGTTCCTTGTAGCTGAAGTTGGCTTTGACTTCTTTTTGCATCCATTCCAGCATAACGAAACAGCGTGATTCACCGTCCAGCTTAACAATTTTAGCAAGGAATCCACGGAAAGGGCCTTGCTGAATTTCGACCGTGTCGCCTATTTGAGGTGCCTGTTCATCGGTCAGTTGGTCAACCCCTCGCATTTGGTCAATCCAGCGTTGTGGAACCTTCGGAATGTTGTCGCCAAAACGCAGAACACCAGCGACACCATAAGTACTACGAAGTTTGTAGAACTGTTCAATAATGTCATCGGGTTTTACGAACACATAGCCCGGAAACATACGCTCAACGACTGAGGTACGCACACCCCGACGAACCTTTTTTACGGTTAACTCGGGCGCGAAAACACCGAACCCCTGGTTCTCCAGATTCAGTATGGCGCGTTCTTCCTGCTTAGGCTTGGTTCGTACTATGTACCAAACGTCAGATTCGAGCTCATTCATAACAGGTCCTTTTGTGCGTCGGCCGCTGATCTTTCCACATTAGCCAAAGTTACGCAAATTAGGCTGGTAAGCTAGCATAAAGTCGTTGCAAAAAATGGGTATGGCACGGTAAGCTAATTATGCACTTCAACGCAATAAAGGCCAAAGTCTATGCGAGCCAACCGCCTCAGACGTGAAAATAATTCCCGCCGCCGCGCTGTTATCCGTAAGCGCAGACAACGTATCATCGATAGACGCGAAAAGTGGTTTCGCATAGTGAACCGCGAAGGTACAGCCAAAGTCGAGTAGCCTGATGTTCACGTCAGGTTCGATATTCCACCTGACATAAATGTCAGGCTACTGTATAATCTGCCAGCAAAAATCGCCCAGCTTTGGAGACCTTGCTTGTGGAAATCTACCGCGGTGCACCTGCCTTATCAGCCTTCAAAACAACGAAGCAACTTGAACAACTGAAACAGGCAGGAATTCCTGTCAAAGAGCTTTATGCCGAGTATCAGCACTTTGTTGATTTGCATAATGAACTGAGCGACGAACACCGTTCCGTACTGGTTCAATTACTGAAGTACGGCCCTGAAATGCCGGCACACGAGCCTCAAGGTGCTCTGGTATTGGTTACTCCCCGCATTGGTACTATTTCCCCTTGGGCTTCAAAGGCCACTGACATTGCCCACAACTGTGGCTTGAAAAGTATTCATCGTGTTGAGCGTGGCGTGGCTTTCTATTTGCAGGGCGACTTGTCGGCTGAAGAGCTGAAGCAAGCGGCGTTACTGTTGCATGATCGTATGACCGAAAGTGTATTGTACGATATGAACGACGCGCAGCAGCTATTCCGCTCGCAGGAACCGCAGCCTTTGTCTTCGGTGGACATTCTGGCAGGCGGCCGTGAAGCATTGGCACAGGCCAATATCAGCTTAGGTCTGGCTCTGGCCGATGACGAAATTGATTATCTGGTAGAAAATTTCCGCAAGCTGGATCGTAACCCTAACGACATTGAGCTTTATATGTTTGCCCAGGCAAACTCTGAGCACTGTCGTCACAAGATTTTTAACGCCGACTGGACCATAGACGGCGCGGAACAGCCTAAGTCGCTGTTCAAAATGATTAAAAACACCTTTGAAACCACACCTGACTACGTATTGTCGGCCTACAAAGACAACGCGGCCGTTATGGAAGGCCATGAAGCCGGACGTTTCTATCCTCAACCGGACAGCATGAGCTATGGCTACAGCCACGAGCCGGTGCATATTCTGATGAAAGTGGAAACTCATAACCACCCAACCGCTATTTCTCCTTACCCGGGTGCGGCAACCGGCTCCGGCGGCGAAATTCGCGATGAAGGCGCTACGGGTGTTGGTTCTAAACCTAAAGCTGGCCTGGTGGGCTTCAGCGTTTCTAACCTGAACATTCCGGGCTTTAAGCAGCCGTGGGAAGAGAACTACGGCAAACCAGCGCGTATTGTTTCGGCACTGGATATTATGCTGGAAGGCCCATTAGGCGGTGCCGCCTTTAATAATGAATTTGGTCGTCCGGCGCTGACCGGTTATTTCCGTACCTACGAACAAACGGTCGACAGCCACAATGGACGCGAGACTCGCGGTTACCATAAGCCAATTATGATTGCCGGTGGTTTGGGTAATATTCGTGAAGCCCATGTACAAAAAGGTGATATTCCGGTTGGCGCTAAGCTAGTTGTACTAGGTGGCCCGGCTATGAACATTGGGTTAGGTGGCGGCGCAGCATCGTCTATGGCGTCGGGCGAGTCGACCGAAGATTTAGATTTTGCTTCAGTGCAACGCGAAAACCCGGAAATGGAACGCCGTTGTCAGGAAGTGATTGACCGCTGCTGGCAGCTAGGTGCCGATAACCCTATTGCCTTTATTCACGACGTAGGCGCTGGTGGCCTGTCGAATGCGATGCCGGAACTGGTTAGTGATGGTGGTCGTGGTGGTCGCTTTGAACTGCGCGAAATACCAAACGATGAACCGGGTATGACACCGCTGGAAATTTGGTGCAACGAGTCGCAGGAACGTTACGTTATTGCCATTGCACCGGAAAACCTGGCGCGTTTTGAAGCCTTGTGTGAGCGCGAGCGTGCGGAGTACGCGGTTATTGGTGAAGCGACTGAAGAGCTTACTATTTTACTGAACGACGCCAAGTTCTCGAATCAGCCAATTGATTTGTCGTTGGACGTGCTGTTAGGCAAGCCGCCGAAGATGCACCGCGACGTGGCTCGCTTACAGACTGAGGGTACGCCACTACACCTGGAAGCCGCTGATTTGAATGACGCCGCTGACCGTTTATTGCGCTTACCGGCCATTGCTGAGAAAACCTTCTTAATTACCATTGGTGATCGCAGTGTGACAGGCCTGGTTGCCCGTGACCAGATGGTGGGTCCGTGGCAGATACCGGTGGCGGACGTTGCGGTAACCGCGTCCAGTTATGATAGCTACCACGGTGAAGCGATGGCTATGGGTGAGCGCACACCGCTGGCGTTACTGAACTTTGGTGCTTCGGCCCGCATGGCAGTAGCAGAGTCTTTGACTAATATTGCCGCTGCGGACATTGGCGATTTGAAACGCATTAAATTATCCGCCAACTGGATGTGCGCAGCTGGTCATCCGGGTGAAGACGCAGGTCTGTATGAGGCCGTTAAAGCCGTCGGTGAAGAGCTGTGTCCTGAACTGGGTATTACTATTCCGGTAGGTAAAGATTCGATGTCGATGAAAACTCAGTGGCAGCAAGACGGCGAAGACAAAGCTGTGACCGCGCCAATGAGTCTGGTTATTACGGCGTTTGGCAGGGTGAATGACATTCGCTCGACGTTGACACCGCAGTTGCGCACCGACAAAGGTCAGTCGCATCTGGTGCTGATTGATTTAGGTAAAGGCCAGAACCGTTTAGGCGGCTCTGCACTGGCGCAGGTGTACCAGCAACTGGGGCAACACACGCCAGACTTAGACGACACTGAAACCTTTAAAGCCTTCTTTAACACCACACAGCAATTGGTGACCGAAGGGCGTTTACTGGCCTACCACGACCGTTCGGACGGTGGTTTATTCACTACTGTTGCGGAAATGGCCTTTGCCGGTAACTGTGGTGCTAAAGTGGCACTGGACGAATTAGGCGAGGATAACTTAGCGACTCTGTTCAACGAAGAGCTGGGTGCTGTTATTCAGGTTAGTGACGAGCAGTACCAAAAAGTCATGGACGCCTATAAAACCGCTGGTTTGGGCGACTGTGTGAAACGCATTGGTGAGCCAACGCATGAAGATGCCATTGTCTTTACCCGTGACGAACAGAATGTATTAGCCCAGAGCCGTACGCACTGGCGTACGGTATGGGCAGAAACGACGCACCACATGCAGCGCCTGCGTGACAACCCAGTGTGTGCTGACGAAGAATTCCGTCTGAAACAACGTGCCGATAACCCGGGTTTACTGGCCGACTTAACTTTTGATCCTTCTGAGGATATTGCTGCGCCTTATATTGCTAAAGGTGTTGCGCCGAAAGTGGCGATTCTGCGTGAGCAGGGTGTGAATTCGCATTATGAAATGGCAGCCGCCTTTGACCGTGCTGGTTTTGAAGCTGTTGATGTTCATATGAGCGATATTCTGGCGGGTCGTGTCTCGCTGGAAGACATGCAGGCACTGGCGGCTTGTGGTGGCTTCTCTTACGGTGACGTTTTAGGTGCCGGTGAGGGCTGGGCTAAATCGATTTTATTCAACGACCGTGCGCGCGAGCAGTTTGAAGCTTTCTTTAAGCGCAACGATACGTTGGCTCTGGGTGTGTGTAATGGCTGTCAGATGCTGTCGACACTGAAGCAGTTAATTCCGGGAACCGAGCATTGGCCGCGTTTTGTAACCAACCGCAGTGAGCGTTTTGAAGCGCGCTTTAGCCTGGTGGAAGTGCAGGAGTCTAAGTCGATTTTCCTAGGTGACATGGCGGGTTCGCGTATGCCAATTGCCGTGTCTCACGGCGAAGGCCGTGCTGAATTTGCTAACCCTCAGCAGCAATCGCAGCTGGAGCAAAATAGTCAGGTGGCTCTGCGTTACATTGATAACTGGGGCGAAGTGGCGGAGCAGTACCCGGCCAACCCGAATGGTTCACCCAAAGGCATTACCGCAGTGACCAGTGACGATGGTCGTGTGACTGCAATGATGCCACACCCTGAGCGTGTGTTCCGTACCGTAGCCAACAGCTGGCATCCGGACGAATGGGGCGAAGACAGCCCATGGATGCGCATGTTCCGCAACGCCCGTAAGCACCTCGGTTAGCTGGGCGGCGCTTACGGAGACGCTACGAGTTCATCCCTGAAGGCTTGACGAAGGCCATCCATGGCCTTCGACACTCCTGCAGCAGAAAGCCCACGGGTTTGATGCCTCTTGCAGCTCGCGCTGCACACCTCCTCAATAGTCCCTGCAACCGTTGGGCGCTCGCTATCCTGCTATCCATGGTATCTCACCTGATGTGAACATCTGGTTCGCGACGTGTAGCCAGGCGTTTATGTCAGGTGCTGGCTGTTATTTTTATGCCTAGAGCTTTAGTAACAGCCAGTACACTTTTAAGGGTTGGGTTGCCTTTTTCACTGAATGAACGGTATAGCTGCTCTCTGGATAGCCCAGTTTTTTGGGCTAATTCTGTCATACCTTTTGTTCTTGCCGCTATGCCAATAGCATTGGCAATGTAGCCTGCGTCTTCTGTTTCCAAAGCATCGGCAACGAATGCCGCTACAGACTCGGCGTCGTTCAAATAAGAGGCCGCATCAAACCTTCTGAAAGTCGTTGCCATTGTTGTTGCTCCAATATTCGTAAAGTAAGTGTGCTCTTTTAATGTCCCTGCTTTGGCTTTTTTTATCGCCTCCGGCGAGTAACAAAATGAGCACACCCTGATCTTCATAAAAATAAACTCGGTAGCCGGAACCAAAGTGCATTCTTAATTCGCTTAGCCCATGACCAATAGGCTTCACGTCACAGGAGCTTCCTTCTATTAATCGATTAATATGCGAAATAATTCGGCCTTTGATTGTTTGATCTTTTATACCTGACAACCATTGGTGAAATTTATTTGATTCATATATTGATAAGCTCATTGTAGTTTTTAAAATACACTTTAGCAAATAAGATGGGTAAATTAGCAGAGCGGCGGAAGCTGGTATGTAAGCTGAGGATTTGAAGTAACGTAGGTGTTTAATGTTTCTGTAGCCTGACGTTTACGTCAGGAACGATATCTCACCAGACATAAATGTCAGGCTACGAAATCGCATAGGTCCGGTGACGAAACCGCAAGTATCCGATTACAACACCACCGTATTTTTATGCGGTGGGTTGGCTGCTAAGGTTGCGCGCAGGGCTTTTTCGTTACTGGGTTTTAAGTGGGTAACCCAAAGCTCGGCGGGTTGTTGTTCCAGACTATTCAGGGCGCTTTGTAGTAGGGCCGGGGTCATGTGTTTGGTTTTCTCTGCAACATGCAGTAACTCGTCGGGAAAGGCGCATTCCAGCATGAGAGTATCAATATGGCCTAAGCGGTTAAGCTGTTCGGTCAGCTGCTTGCCGGCAATGGTATCGGCGGCAAAAACAAAGTGTTTGCCCTGATTTTTTACACTGTACCCCACGGTTGGCACGCTATGCTCTACGGCAAAAGCTTTAATTTCCAGACCTTCAAGCTCTATGCACTCACCCGGGTGGATTTTTCTAAATTTTAGTATCGGCTCAGGGCCTTCGGTCATGCTGCTGAGCTCAGGCCAGATATCGCCGTTAAAAATATTGTTTTGCAGCTTTTCCAGAGTGTGAGCCTGTGCGTAAACCGTAACAGGTAAGTGCTCACTTCCGTATTGGTTGCTTAAAAACGTCGGCAAAGCGGCAATGTGATCCATATGCGAATGGGTCAGAAACACATGTCGAACCTGGTGCATTTGCGCCAGGCTGAGTTGATTCAGACCGGTGCCGGCGTCAATCAGAATGTTATGATTGAGCTGGATGCAGGTGGAGCCGCCTTTATTGTCGCCACTGAGTCCGCCGCTGCAGCCAAGCACTTGAATATTCACAATCTGTTCCCATCTTGGTTTACACTGTAGTGAAAGATTATCACATTAATACAGCCGAGGAGGCTACATGGAAAACACACCGACGAAAAGCTCTCCCGTTATGCCGCAACTCATTATTCTGACCTTATTTTGGGTTGGTCTGCAATTGGTTGCCACCTGGGTAAAAGACGACTTTTCTCATGTAAGCCAGTATATAAGCGAAATTAATGCCACTGGCAGTACTGCCGCTGGCGCGTTTGGCTGGGTCGGTTTTATTCCACTGGCGATGGTTTCTTTCGGTGTACTACTAACTGCGCGTCCGCATTTACGCGTTAAAGGCATTAGCCATATTGGCTGGAGTCTTCTATTTTTCTACCCTGTGGCTTACCTCGGTGCGGCACTGGCACCTTGCGATTTAGGCTGTCCGACGGATGGTTCCAGTTCACAGGCATTACATAATGTTATTAGCATGGTCAGTTACTTCGGTTTTGCTCTGGGTGCTCTTTTACTGACTTTTACGCCGAAAACCACCTGGCCGGTGCGCTGTGCTTTTGTTCTTTTGTCGGTGATTATCGCCTTAGGTTTTGTGCTAATGATTAACCCCGAATTGGCAGAAGTACGCGGCGCGATACAGCGTTATATTGGCGTGGCACAACTGGTGGTTTTCTGGCTGCTGTTGTGGCTTAAACCGGCAGAAGCCGACGGAGGCAGTAATGAGTAAATCTGTTCGTTTAAGTGTGGAAGGCATGAGCTGTGGCTCATGCGCGAGTCGTGTCGACAAGGCATTAAATGGCTTAGACGGCGTTGAAGATGCTTCGGTTAACCTGGCGTCGGACAGTGCTGAAGTAACTTATTCTGAAAAGCTGTCGGTGGATGACTTAGTTCAGGCGGTGAAAAATGCGGGCTACGAGGCGCATGAGGTTGTTGATCGCGACAAGCAAATGCGTGAGCAGCGTGAGCAACAGGCAAAGGAAATGCGTACGTTAAAAGGCCAGTTATGGCTTTCGACTTTGCTGACGTTGCCGGTGTTCATACTGGCCATGGGTAACCATATGGTGCCGGTGTTTTCCGAGTGGGTACATAACTCACTGGGTTTACAAACCAGCTGGTGGATACAGTTAGTGCTTACTACCCTGGTATTGGCGGTTCCCGGCGCTCGCTTTTATAAATTGGGAGTTCCTGCGCTATTCCGGGGCGCACCGGATATGAACTCTTTGGTTGCACTGGGCGCTACGGCGGCCTGGGGCTATTCGGTGGTGGCAACGGTTTTCCCAACCTGGTTACCAAGTGAGTCAGTGAACGTTTACTTTGAAGCTTCAGCCGTTATTGTCACGCTGATTCTGGCTGGACGTTTCATGGAAGCACGGGCTAAAAGCCACACCTCGGACGCGATTCAGCGACTGATGAGTCTGCAAAGCAAAACCGCACGTGTGGTGCGGGACGGTGATGTGACCGAAGTCGATATTGCTGAACTGGGTAAAGGCGATGAAATTGAAGTACGTCCGGGTGAACGTATTGCCCTGGATGGCGAAGTGTCTTCCGGCGACAGTTATGTCAATGAGGCTATGATAACCGGCGAAGCCGAGTCGGTGCATAAGCAAAAAGAAGACAAAGTTGTTGGAGGAACGCTGAACGAAAAAGGCACTCTGCGTTTTAAAGTGACGGCAACCGGCGAGGGAACCGTGCTGGCGCAGATCATCCGTATGGTTGAGCAGGCGCAGGGCAGTAAGTTACCGATTCAGGACACGGTGAACCGCATTACCTTGTGGTTTGTTCCTGCAGTTATGCTGGTGGCCTTGCTGACCTTTGTGGTGTGGTACTTTGCGGCGAGTGAGTCAGCACTTACTTTTGCGTTGGTTAATGCCGTCGCGGTTTTGATTATTGCCTGCCCTTGTGCCATGGGACTGGCGACGCCAACCTCAATTATGGTGGGTACCGGCCGCGGTGCGGAAATGGGCGTGTTATTCCGTCAGGGCAGTGCTTTGCAGGCGTTACAGCAGTCTAAAGGCGTTATCTTTGATAAAACAGGTACGCTGACCGAAGGCAAACCGACTATTACCGAGTGGATGACCCTAAGCGAGTTTGACGAAAAAGAGGTGCTGACATTAGCGGCTTCGATTGAAGCTAAATCCGAGCATCCTACAGCAGAAGCTTTGGTGAATTACGCCAAAGAACAGGACATTAAAGTCAGCGAGCCTGAGAGCTTTGAGGCTATTTCAGGTTTGGGTGCCACGGGTAAAGTAGACAGTAAAACACTATACATTGGTACTAGCGAGCTAATGCGGGACAACGATATTGGACTGGATGCTGAGCCTGCGGATGCTAAAACATGGTCAGAGGGTGGACGCACCCCGATTTATGTCGCAATCGACGGTAAGCTGGCGGCTGTATTTACTCAGGATGACCCGATAAAAGCCAGTGCCAAAGAATTGATTAAGCGCCTGCACGCCGACGGCCTCAAAACCGCCATGGTAACCGGTGACGCTGAGTCTACCGCAAAACGCATTGCCAAGGAGTTGGGTATTGACGAAGTGGTTGCCAATGTAAAACCCGATGGCAAAGTGGATGCCGTTAAGCGCCTGAAAAAACAATGGGGGCAGGTCATATTTGTGGGTGACGGTATAAACGACGCACCGGCACTGGCCTCTGCAGACGTAGGTTTTGCTATTGGCACCGGTACGGATGTGGCTATTGAATCTGCCGATGTGGTGCTGATGTCGGACAACCTGACTGTTGTGCAACAGGCTTTTGCGTTGTCTGAAGCCACCATGCGCAACATTCGCCAGAATTTATTCTGGGCTTTTGCTTATAATACCGCGCTAATTCCTGTTGCCGCAGGCGTACTGTATCCGTTTTTCGGTATTTTGCTGTCGCCAATGCTGGCCGCGGGTGCCATGGCATTGTCCAGTGTGTTCGTGATAACTAACGCGCTGCGCCTTAAAACTGTAAATTTGGAAAAGTAAACTGCAAGGAATAGACGGGCATGAAAGTCGGAGTTTTTGATAGCGGTGTCGGTGGTTTAACTGTGGCGCGGTCACTACAACAAAGTGGTTGTTTCAGCGAGCTGCTGTATTACGGAGACACAGCCCGGGTGCCTTACGGTAGCAAGGACAGCAATACCGTTACGCGCTATGCGCTGGAGGCGGTAGAGTTTTTTAACGGTGCCGATGTGGATTGTCTGGTAGTGGCCTGCAATACCGTCAGTGTGACCGCTCTGGAGCAAATGCAGAAGTTTTCCAATAAACCGGTGTACGGCGTGCTGGAACCCGGTGTCATGGCGTTGGAACAACTGCAGGGTATTGATACCAGCGCCCAGGTGTTAGTTATAGCCACTCGCTCGACGATAAACTCCGGTGCTTATCAGCAGCAGATACAGGCTTTAGGTTACAACCAGGTAAACGCTATGGCCACGCCGTTGTTTGTGCCTATTGTCGAAGAAGAGTTGTACGACGGCCCGATACTGCAGGAAACCTTTAAGCATTATTTTGGCAAGCTTGAAAAGCCCGACGTGGTGCTGCTGGGTTGTACGCATTTTCCGCTAATTGCCGAGAGCATTTCTGCGTATTTCAATGGTGCAAAAACCATTCATTCCGGCGAAGCCATGCTGGCCTGGCTAAAACAACATCTGGACTTAAGCGCCCAGTTTGACCGCACACCACTGCACATCATAGCCACCGAAAATGTCGACGCCGTCAAACGCACCGCCACCCGCTGGGGCCTGAAGCTCTAGCGTCACCGAACGAGTGCTGAGGTTACTAAGGCTCTTACGGAGGCCGCCCGCAAGTACGTCCCTGTAGGGCTTGAGCAGCGCCATCCATGGCGCTGCACACCTCCGTAAGAGCCTTAGTAACCGTCGGTGCACTCATCCGGCGAGTTTTATCAGTTCCATGGCCTTCGTCAAGCGTTCATGGATGAACTTGCAGCGTCTCCTGAAGCCCGGGTTCTGTTATCTCAGCCGAATTACCTACCAGCCCTGCTTCCCCTGCTCTGAGCCAGCTGGAATAGCAACTAGCGTGATGTTGATGTTATGATATTCGTATTACTTTTGCTTTCAGGAGTTTGTACTTATGCCGCAGACGCAGCGTCCGCTTTATATTCCGTATTCTGGCCCTAATTTGTTGGAAACCCCTTTATTGAATAAGGGCAGTGCCTTCAGTAAGGAAGAGCGTGCCGCGTTTAACCTGACGGGTTTGTTGCCGCCTCGTTATGAGAGCATTGAAGAGCAGGCAGAACGGGCTTACATGCAATACCGGAGCTTTGAAACGCCCATTAACAAGCATATTTATCTGCGCGCTATTCAGGACAACAACGAAACTCTGTTCTATCGCTTGCTGACGGATCATCTGGAAGAGATGATGCCGATTATCTACACCCCGACTGTGGGTGATGCCTGTGAGAAATTCTCAGACATTTACCGCAGCTCACGTGGTTTGTTTATTTCCTATTCTGAACGTGATCAGATAGACGATATTCTGCGCAATGCCACTAAGCAAAAAGTGAAAGTGATTGTCGTGACCGACGGCGAACGTATTCTGGGCTTGGGTGATCAGGGTATTGGTGGCATGGGTATTCCTATCGGAAAACTGTCGCTGTACACCGCTTGCGGCGGCATTAGTCCTGCCTATACGCTGCCAGTAATGCTGGATGTTGGTACCAATAACGAAAAGCTTCTGGAAGACCCAATGTATATGGGAGCTCGCCATAAGCGCATTGAGCAGGACGAGTATGATGAATTCCTCGACAAATTTATAAAAGCGGTGACCAGACGCTGGCCGGGCGTGATGCTGCAGTTTGAGGACTTTGCTCAACCTAACGCCATGCCTTTATTGCGTCGTTACCGTGATGAAGTTTGCTGTTTTAATGACGACATTCAGGGCACCGCGTCTGTGACGGTGGGCACCTTACTGGCAGCTTGTCGCCAGAAAGGCAAAAAGCTTAGTGAACAGAAGGTGGTGTTTGTTGGTGCTGGGTCTGCGGGCTGCGGTATTGCAGAACAGATTATGATTCAGATGACCGCCGAAGGTTTAACGGAAGAGCAGGCGAAGAGACAAATCTTTATGGTCGATCGCTTTGGTCTGGTTATGGATACCATGGATGGCCTGCGTGACTTCCAGCAGGCGCTGGCGCAGAAAACCAGCGATTTAAACGCCTGGGAATACAGTGGTGAGTACCCGTCGCTGCTGGATGTGATGCATTGTGCTGAGCCTGACATTTTAATTGGTGTGTCTGGTCAGGCGGGGCTCTTTACCGAGCAAGTTATTTCGACCATGGCAAAAAATGTCGAGCGTCCCATTATTTTCCCATTGAGTAACCCCTCTAAACATGTGGAAGCGCACCCAGCGGATGTACTGAAGTGGAGTGAAGGTAAAGCCATTGTCGCAACCGGAAGCCCTTTTGGTGAAGTAGAATATGATGGTCGTATATACCCAATAGCGCAGTGTAACAACAGTTATATCTTCCCGGGCATTGGTCTTGGGGTGTTATCGGTTAAATCCGAACGCGTTAGTGATGAAATGCTGCGTGTAGCAAGTAAGACACTGGCGAATGCGTCACCCAGCGCTAATGGTAAAGGTGAAGCCTTGTTGCCAGCCTTTAATGACTTAACTCAGTTAAGCAAAGATATTGCTTTTGCTGTGGGCAAAGTGGCTCAACAGGAAGGTTTAGCACTGGAAATTGATGACGACACGCTGCGTGAGCGCATCGACAACAATTTCTGGAAACCCGAATACCGCTTCTACAAACGCGTAAGTATTTAAGAATGCGCTAAATCGATGGCCTGCTGTAAATCGTTCAGCAGGTCATCGGCGTTTTCAATGCCTACCGATAAACGCAATAAATCCAACGGTACCGGTGTGTCTGGTCCTTCAATGCTGGCGCGATGCTCAATCAGACTTTCTACGCCGCCTAATGATGTAGCGCGGTGCCAGAGCTGAGTTTTTGCGGCAACGGCAATTGCAGCTTTTTCGCCACCGGCTAAGCGAATAGACAGCATACCGCCGAAACCGCCCTGCATTTGCTTAACGGCTATCTCGTGGCCGACAAAACTTTTCAGGCCGGGATACAATACTTCAATAACCTGTGGGTGCTGCTCCAGTTGCTCGGCAATATATAAGGCACTTTGGCAACTTTCCCGTACCCTTAAAAATAACGTGCGCATGCCACGCAAGAGTTGTGCTGCGTCTTGTGGCCCCGGTACGGCTCCGGACTGGGCTCGAATAGCCACTAAGCGTTGCCAGAACGCGTTATCTTCACGAGCCGCCAGTGCGCCTGAAATGACATCGGAGTGGCCGTTAAGGTATTTGGTGGCGGAGTGCATAACAATATCGGCGCCAAGATCCAGTGGCTTGGTCAGCAGGGGGGTTGCCACTGTGGAATCTATTGCAAGCAGAGATCCGCAATTGCGAGCCATATCAGCTACGGCGGCAATATCAGTTACTGTCCACAGAGGGTTACCCGGCGTTTCCAGCCAAATAAGCGTAGGTTGTCTTTCAGCAATAGCGTCGCGTAATTCATTTAAATTGGTGGTATCCACAAACCGAACATCCAGCCCGCTATCGACGCCAAAAGTTTGCAGCCATTTGCGCAAAGCCCAGTACATCACTTTTGGCGCAATGACCTTATCGCCGGGTTTTAATGCCTGAAAAACGGCGGTAGCGGCAGCCATGCCCGAGGCGAACAGGCGTGCATCTGCCGCATTTTCTAACTCTGCTAATAGCTTTTCGGCAGGACGATAAGTGGGATTGTCAGCCCTTGAATACACCCGTCCGCTGCGATATTGATTGTCGTCATCACGCAGATAAGTCGTTGATGTGTATACTGGAGGGATAATTACTCCATTTTCGTTGTCAGAGTGACTACCACCCTGAGCAAGGAGTGATTGCGGCGAAAAAGGACGTTTCGTCATATAAATTCTCGTTAAAGTAATCTCAATGCGAGATATCACGTATATAAGAAAGGAATCATTTCATACTAACCGAAGAGGTATTGCAATGCGTTACATAATTTCCGCACTACTAGGCTCTATGTTGTTTGTCGCAAACGCCGCGCAGGCTAACGAATGTGAGCTATCCATAGATGGCAATGACAACATGAGATTTGATACAAAAGAGATGTCCGTACCGGCTAGCTGTGACGAAGTAACAGTAACCTTACATCACACAGGTAAACTGGATAAAAAAGTCATGGGTCACAACTGGGTACTGAGTGAAGCTGGTGATATGCAGTCTGTTGTACAACAAGGTATGTCAGCGGGTATGGATAACAACTATGTACCAGATTCTGATGCTGTAATTGCTGCAACTGACGTTATTGGTGGTGGTGAAGAAACGTCAGTGACGTTTTCTACAGAAGGCATGAGTGCAGATACAGATTATAAATTCTTCTGCACCTTCCCTGGCCACTCAGCAATTATGCAAGGCAGCTTTGCGATTAAAGAGTAATTTTCGCAACATTGCTTAACCGCAAATTGACTAGTAATAACTGCAGCCTACGTGGCTGCAGTTTTTTTGGAGCTCCATTTGACCGTTATGAAGTTTTTACTCATTACCTTAGTGTTTTTGTTCTCGCTACAAAGTGAAACGAGCCGGGCACAACAATTTGGCTCACGCGAAGCGCTGGTTTTAGCGCAACAAGTGACTTTTGAGCGTGAACGTAACCGGGTAGAAGCAGTTGGTACGGCCGAAGCTGTGCGCTCCATTACCATTTACCCTGCTGTTGGCGACAGAGTCGTCGCGGTAAATTTTAATCCTGGCGACAAAGTTGAGAAAGACGAACTATTGGTCGAGCTGGATGCCCGTCGTCAGCAAGTGGCAGTAGAACAGGCACAAATTAACTTACGCGATGCAGAACGTACGGTAGAACGTTTACGGACTAGTCGCGAACAGGGGGCTGTGCCCCAGTCTGAGCTAGACAACGCTATTTTATTAAGAGATTTAGCACGAGTAGAACTGGATAACGCCAAAATTGAACTGGAAGACCGTTTTATCCGTGCGCCTTTTACCGGAATTATTGGTATTACTGACGTTGAAGTTGGTGACCGAATTGATCAACAAACCGCGATTGCGACCTTAGATGATCGCTCTACTTTATTAATTGATTTTCGTATTCCTGAAGCGGCCGTTTCTTTGCTGCAAGACGGTGCTGAATTAAAAGTACAACCCTGGCGGTATTCCGGGAAACCAGTTATTGCTGAAATTATTGAACTCGATTCACGAATTAATGCCACCAGCCGCATGTACCGGGCGCGCGCTAAAATTAATAACGACAGCGACGACTTTTTGCCTGGAACCAGCTTTAGAACGGCTATAGAGCTTGCCGGTGAAGAGTTCGCTTCAATACCCGAAGCGGCATTGTCCTGGGGGGTTAATAATCCTTTCGTCTGGGTTGTTGAAGACGGCAAAGCACACCGTATTGATGTCCAGATAGAGCAGCGCTTAGCAGGCCGTGTTTTAGTTTCAGGAGACATTCAACGCGATGATTTACTGATAGTTGAAGGGGTACAAAGTTTGCGTGAGGGTCAGCCTGTGACTTTTGATCGGGCAACGCTCGATACGCAAGAGGCCGTTGAATAATGTCAGATCAACAACTGAATAATCATCCGGATTCTAACGATTTACCTTCGGTATCAATTCGCCGCCCGGTACTGATTGTTGTCCTGAATGTTCTTATCGCCATTGCCGGTTTGGCCGCGTTAATGGGCGTAGAAGTACGGGAGTTACCGGATGTCGACCGGCCTGTTGTCGGCGTTAGCGCAACACTTCCAGGCGGTGCACCAGAAACGGTGGACGCAGAAGTAACCAGTATTCTGGAAGGTGCGGCGGCTCGTGTTTCTGGCGTGGAATCTATCCAGTCTTCGAGTGAAGAAAATAGCGCGCGTATTTCAATTGAATTCCGTCCCGGAGTTGACTTAGATGTGGTGGCCGCGGAGGTTCGTGAGGCGGTTAATCAGGTGCGTCGGGAATTACCCGATGACGTCGAACAAATTAACGTGCAAAAAGCTGACAGCGATGCGCGTTCGGTGTTGGATATTGCCGTTAGCAGCGACAGTTTGACTCAGGAAGAGCTGACTCGCCGACTGGAAACTGATTTGTCGCCTGAATTTCTGGCAATTAACGGAGTAGCGGATGTCCGGTTAAATGGTGACCGGGAACGAGTATTACGCGTTGACCTGGACCCTCTTAAATTGGTGAGCTTTGGCTTATCTGTAACGGACGTAGCTGACGCGCTGCGTTTAGCGCCTTTTGATGTGCCTGCCGGTAGTTTGCGTTCAACCGATCAGCGGCTAATTGTCCGGGCCGATGCCACTGCGATTACCGAAGATCAGGTTGAGAATATTATAGTCAGTGGCGATACCCGTATTGGAGATGTTGCACAAGCTTATTTTGCGCCTGCAGACGCAAACAGCTTTGTTCGCCTGGACGGCAAACCGGTTGTTGGTCTTGGTGTTATACGCCAGGCTGGTTCCAATACTATAGAGATTTCTGATCAGGCGTTAGCGGTACTTGAACGCCTGCGTGAGCGTTTTCCTGATATGGAAATGCGTATTACCAATGACGATGCGCAGTTTATTCGCAAGTCAGTAGCTGAAGTGGTGACGACCCTTGCCATTACCATTGTTTTGGTTGTCGCAACCTTGTGGGTATTCATTGGTTCATTCCGTGCGACTATTATTCCGGCATTCTCTATTCCTGTTGCATTGTTCGGTGCTATTGCTGCTATTTGGTTGATGGGCTTTTCCATTAATATTCTGACCTTGCTGGCTCTGGTGTTGGCAACAGGCCTGATAGTTGATGATGCCATTGTGGTTACCGAGAATATTCAACGACGCCGTAGCATGGGGCTTGGTAGCCGTGCTGCTGCCGTATTAGCCACCCGCGAAGTGTTTTTTGCGGTAGTGGCAACGACGGCCGTGTTGGTTGCAGTGTTTGTACCAATTGCGTTTTTACCTTCAACAGCCGGGCGTTTATTCCGCGAGTTTGGCGGTGTGCTTGCGGCTGCAGTGGTCATTTCTTCTTTTGTTGCTTTGTCTCTGGTACCGGCTTTTACTGCTCGTCTGCCGAAATCAGCCGGGCAGAATAACCGATTTGCGGGAATCGGCAACGCCTTTAAGCGGTTCTATAAACGAACGTTGCACAAAGCCCTCGATTTTAGCTGGGTTGTGGTGGTTTTGTCTTTGTTATCTGCTGGCGGCGGCGCGCTGCTTTACAATGAAATTGACAGCGAGCTTATGCCCAATGAAGACCGTGGGGCGGTCCGGGTATTTTCGCGCGGGCCTGACGGGGTTGGCCTTAAATTTATGGATCGTCAGGCTCGTAAGCTTGAAGAAGTGCTGCTGGAGTATAAAGAAAGCGGTGACATAGAGTCGATTTATACTGTTGTTGGTCAGTGGGACCCGAACCTGGTTTTCATTACGGCAAACCTCAAACCCTGGGAAGAACGAGATATTAGCCAACAGGAAATTATTAATAATATTCGGGAACCGTTGAGTCAGGTTCCAGGCGCACCGGGACAGGCCTTTGGTGACAACAGCCTGAACTTGCGAGGCCAGGGGGGCGGCCTGGAAATGGCTATTACCGGCGAAAATTATGACGAGATCTTTAAGGTTGCTCGTGAATTTACCGCCATTATTAAAGAACGTATGCCTGATTTGGGTAACATTAATGTCTCCTATCAACCGACGCAGCCGCAGTTGAGGGTCAAAATTGACCGTCGTCGAGCCGCGGAGCTGGGGGTATCATTAAATGATATATCCGCAACTTTACGTGCTGCCATTAACGGCGATGACGTAGCCGACTTAAACGTGGGAGACCAGCAAATTCCGGTTATGCTGCGCACCCGTAATAATTTAATTCAGTCGCCGCAGGACATGCAGAACCTTTATGTATCGTCAAGCAGCGGTGATCTGGTTCCTATTTCCAGTGTTTCCGAAATTATTGAAGAAGGCGTGTCAGCAGAGCTTGAGCGTCAAGCACAGCGGCGAGCGATAGAAGTAGATGTACAATTGCCTGATGACATGCCTATGTCAGACGTTGTTGACCAGTTGCGTACTATAGCCGGAGAAGTTTTGCCTGATAGTATGGGGTTGGTCTTTTTAGGGGAAGCCGCAACATTTGAAGACACCTCGCAGGAAATTGCTATGACTTATATTCTGGCGTTCCTGATTGTTCTGCTGGTCCTCGCCGCTCAGTTTGAGTCATTAAACAGTGCAGTGGTCGTTATGCTGACCGTGCCTTTTGGCATTGCCGCAGCTATTTACGCCTTATTCCTGACCGGCACTTCACTGAACATTTATTCTCAAATTGGATTGGTGATGCTGATAGGTCTGCTGGCGAAAAACTCTGTATTGCTGGTTGAATTTGCTGACCAGTTGCGGGACCGGGGATTAGAGGTTCGTGAGGCGATAGAAGAGGCGTCATTGATACGTTTACGGCCTATTATGATGACACTGGTATCCACGGTTCTGGGTGGCTTACCGCTTATTCTGTCTTCTGGTGCGGGCGCTGAAGCACGTAATTCAATTGGTTGGGTTGTATTTGGTGGTCTAGGACTGGCAACTCTGTTTACGCTTTACCTGACCCCAGTACTCTATTTGTGGTTAGCGCGTTTCACCAAGCCGCGTGCCGATGAAGCCGCTCGTCTTGAAAGTGAAATGGAAGCGGCGAGAGAAAGCGGCCATTAAAATGGCCGCTGACCGAGCTTTTAATCGTCGACCTTAGGAATCCATGACTTTTAATTTGGTTCGAATATAGTCAGCGTGACTAATGTAGAGTAAGTCTGCCAGCTTGCGCAACATGCTTTCCTCATAAGGGTCAAGCTCGCCATCAGCGTAGGCAACTACCCATAAACTTTCCAATAGCTCAACGCGCTTTTCGTAAGCGAGAGCTTTTAGCTGAGCGGTAAACTCGTACAGCGAAGCGGCTTCTTTTACTGTTTTTACGGCTTTTCTAATAGCGTTTTCTGCTTGTTCATCCGTAATGTCATATTCGTGCTCAAGCTCATGTAAGAGGTGCTGGCGTTCCTCGTCCGACAACGTACCGTCGGCAAGACTTATTTCAGTCATTAATACCAGTGAAAGGAATGCATCGTCTGTCATACCTTCTGCCTTATTCAGGCTGGCCTGTTCAGCGGCAGTATTGTTTTGAAAAAAGTTTTGCAGAGCTTTAAGCATACAACATCCTATTTAGGTAAATTAGGTAAGAAAAAAGAAAATTCAGTGCCTTCGCCAGGCGTTGATTGGACAGATATCTGACCTTTGAGTTTCCGTGTTACTAAATTATAAACAATGGATAAGCCCAGTCCGGACCCGCCAGTCTGGCGAGATGTGGTGAAAAAGGGTTCAAAAATATCTTTTATGGTTTCGCTGTCCATACCTTTGCCGTTGTCACGAAAAGAAAAACGTACACCGCTATCTTCTTCTGTGGCTATAATTTCAATTTGATGATTTTCGTCGGGTTCGGCAAAGGCGTGGTCGTTGGTGTTACTGACCAGATTAGTCACAATTTGTGCTAGTGCGCCCTGGTAGGTTTTCAAGACAATATCTTCATTGCAGTGAATAGTAATGGTGACTTTTTTCTTTTTCACCATAGGGTTGAGGCTTAAGACTAATGCGTGTAAATAGTCGTTGAGCTGGCATTTCACCAGCTCAAAACTGGACTGATCGACCGCCGTTTTCTTAAAGTTCTGAATCAGTGTTGCGGCGCGTTCAAGGTTGCTGCTTAGTAGCTGGTAAGCTTCAAACGTATTGTCGATAAAGGTCTGCAGATGTTTTCGTGAAATGGAACCATCAGTAAAACTCTGATTCAGTTTTTTCAGGCGATGTTCGCAATGAGTTACGGCGGTTACTGAAACGCCCAGCGGGGTATTCACTTCGTGAGCAACACCGGCAACTAACTTACCCAATGCGGCCATTTTTTCCGTTTCAATTAACCTCTCCTGAGCTTGTTTAAAGTTATCCAGTGCCTTGGTCAGAGATTGAGTACGTTCCTCTACCATGCTTTCCAATTGCTCATTTTGTTGAATGAGCAGGGCCTCAAACCGTTCTCGTTCAGCGGCACTAACAGCACGACCGTAAATGTCCGCCAGCATACCGACAAAAGCAACTTCAGCCGGTGTCCAGATGCGGTTTTCCCTTCGACTTTCGCTGCACATAACGCCTATCATCTCGCCTTTATGGCGTAAGGGAACGTCAAGTAAGCCGTAAACGCCGGTTTCCTCAAGATAGCCGTTAGTTAGCTCTATAGTTGCAGGATGACAGCGGGCATCGTTGGCAATAATGGTGCGTTCGGATTCTAACGCCTGAAAGTAAGAAGGTAACTGGTTTTTGTAAAGTACCGGGACTTCAGCGTTTGGCGATTTCTCGTCAATGAGTTTAGCCGCTCTCATGGCTTGTTTGTCCGATTGCAGTAACCAGATACTAACCCTGGTAATATCCAACCCCTTCAGAGCAGAGGCTAATATAAGCTCGGACGCTTTCTCTAAGTCGCCACCGTCAATATCTGGCGATTTAGATACGTCGAGGAGGATGTTCTCTAAAGCATCGTTCATATTCAATCCGGTTGTCTGAATATTTTCTCACTATAACTTACTGACCTCTAAAGTCCATTAATCGACCTTTCCTCACCATTTAACGTTAGCTACTGGACATTTGGATCTTAACTCCTTACAAAGGTAAGACATTTTTAAGAGGCTATACCATGAAAAGAACAACACTAACCCTAGCGGTTGCATCGCTTTTAAGCTTTGCGCCGGTGAGCATGGCACAGGAGCAAACCCAGGGCTGGGATGTGAGCGACCCCCAAGGGGAGTTTAAAACCATTGATATATCGGTCAACTCCGGCACCTGGATGAATGTGGATGTCAGCCCGGACGGTGAATACATTGTGTTTGATTTATTGGGGGACATTTACCGTATGCCGTTTGGCGGCGGTGAAGCTGAAAAACTGATAGGCGGTATTGCGTGGCATATGCAGCCGGTTTATTCACCAAATGGCCGCTACATTGCTTTTACCTCTGATCAGGGCGGTGGCGATAACATTTGGGTAATGGATGCCGATGGCAACAACGTGCGCGCCGTTACCGAAGAAACTTTCCGATTACTGAACAGCCCGGCCTGGAGTCCGGACAGCGAGTTTTTGGTTGCTCGTAAACACTTCACTGCCAGCCGTTCATTAGGCGCGGGGGAAGTGTGGATGTACCACCGCAGCGGCGGCTCGGGTGTGCAACTGACCGAACGCCCCAATGATCAGAAGGATTTAGGCGAGCCGGCGTTTTCGCCGGACGGCAAATACATCTATTTTTCCCAGGATGACACGCCGGGCAAAACCTTTCACTACAGTAAAGATTCGCTGGAAGGTATTTACGACATAAAACGTTTTGAGCGTGAAACTGGTGAGATTGAAACGCTGATAAGCGGTGCCGGCGGGGCTATTCGCCCAACACCGTCACCCGACGGACGTTACCTGGCTTACATTAAGCGTGAAGACTTTGACAGCGTGCTGTACGTGCTGGATCTGAAAACCGGTGAACACAAGCGGGTTTACGGGAAAATGGAACGCGACATGCAGGAAACCTGGGCCATTCATGGGGTTTACCCCACTATGGACTGGACACCAGATTCGAAGCAATTAGTGTTCTGGGCCGGTGGTCATATTCAGAAGCTGAACATTGATGACGGCAGCGCCCGTATTATTCCGTTTAAAGTTGAAACCGAGAAGAAAGTACAGCATGCGTTGGGCTTTAAACAAAACGTTGAAGCTGACCAGTTTGACGTGAAAATGTTGCGTATGGCGCAAGTATCTCCTCAGGGTGATGCGGTGATTTACGAAGCTTTGGGCAGCTTATATCAACGTTCGTTGCCAGATGGTGAGCCGCAGCGTTTAACCAATAGCGAAGATTTTGAACTCTATCCGCAGTATTCACGTGACGGCGAAAAAGTCGTATTCGTCCGCTGGAATGACGAAGCGCAGGCAAAGGTTATTGTTCGCGATATCAGTTCTGGTGATGAGCAAGTGCTGAATACTGGACAGGGCAACTTTGTTGAACCCACATTCTCTCCAAACGGCAAGCATGTGGTTTACCGCAAGGTGCGTGGAGGTTATTTAATTTCCGATAAGTTTGGTCTGGAAAACGGTATTTATCGCGTAGCGGTGTCTGCCAATGCAGAACCGGAGCAAATTGCTGAAAGTGGGCATTTACCGCAATATGGCGCACGTAACGACCGGGTTTATTTGATGACACCGGGAGATAAACCAACCTTAAGTGCTATTGATTTACGCACGCTGGAGCAGCGCGACTTGTATCAGTCGGAACTAGCAACTGAGTTCCGTGTGTCTCCGGACGGCAAGCAATTGGCTTTTGCTGAACGTTTTAAAGTATTTGTGACGCCTTTAGTCGAGCGTGGCAGTGTTATTAATGTTGGTCCGGGTGATAAACAAATGCCGGTGCATCAGTTGTCCGTTCGCGCTGGTGAAAACTTATCCTGGACGGCAAACAGTGACCAGCTTTACTGGACATTAGGGCCGGAGCTTTACCATACATCGGTGGCTGAAGCCTTTAATGCTGACACTGAAAGCGACACCCTGAAAGTAGAAAATGGCCAGAACATTGGTTTTGAACATGACGCTATGATACCGGATACGACGGTTGCTTTTGTTGGTGGTCAGGTTATTACCATGAACGGCGACACAGTTTACAAGCAGGGTACTGTGGTGGTGCGCAATAATAAAATTGTGGCGGTTGGCCCTGAAGCTGAAGTTAATGTGCCTTCCGGCGCTGAAGTTATTGATACCAGCGGCAAGACTGTTATGCCGGGTTTATTTGACGCACATGCGCACGGTAGTCAGGGGCAGGCGGAAATTATCCCGCAGCAGAACTGGGGACAGTACGCGAACCTGGCATTTGGTGTGACCTCAATTCACGATCCGTCTAACGACACAACCGAATTCTTTGCGGCTTCAGAGCTGCAGAAAGCGGGAAGAATTGCCGCGCCAAGACTGTTTTCAACCGGCACCATTTTATACGGTGCTAATGGCCCGGGTTACACCTCGCATGTGGATAGCCTGGAAGACGCGAAGTTTCATTTAGAGCGTCTGAAGAAAGTGGGCGCGTTTTCTGTCAAGAGTTACAACCAGCCACGCCGTAACCAGCGTCAGCAAGTGGTTGAAGCCGGGCGAGAGCTGGAAATGATGGTGGTGCCGGAAGGAGGCTCTTTGTTGCAGCACAACTTAACCATGATCATGGACGGGCACACCACGGTTGAGCACTCGCTACCAGTTGCCAATATCTATGATGATATTCGTCAGTTATGGCAGCAAAGCGACGTAGCTTATACACCAACCCTGGGTGTGGCTTATGGTGGTATTTGGGGTGAGAACTATTGGTATGCGGAAACCGATGTGTGGAAGCATCCCAAGCTGACTCAGTATGTACCCATGGAATTTTTAGTGGGTAAGGCAATGCGTCGTGAAAAAGCACCTCATAACCACTACAACCACTTTAATAATGCCGAAGTGGCAACTGAGTTGCAGGACCTGGGGGTTGAAGTACTTGCCGGTGCCCATGGTCAGCGTGAAGGTTTAGCGCAGCACTGGGAAATCTGGATGATGGCTCAGGGCGGCATGGAACCTTTGGAAGCCTTACGTACGGCGACCATTGATCCGGCGCGGGTTTTCGGTATGGACCACGCGTTAGGCTCACTGCAAGAAGGTAAACTGGCGGATATTATCGTTATTGATGGCAACCCGCTGGAGAACATCCGTGATACCGATAAAGTGACTCACACCATGGTTAATGGCGTACTCTATGACGCGACCACCATGGATCGCTTGTTGCCGGAGCCACTCAAACGTAAGGACTTTTTCTGGGAAGAATAAGCCCTTATTAAGGAAGCTAGGAAGCTGCCGCTGTTTCGGCGACGACTTGTCGGAACCAGCGGTGGCCTGCATCGTGCTGCAGTAGCGGTGACCAGATCATGGTCAGAGTTAAACCCGGTATCTCAAACGGCGGAGCTTTCATAACTAACTGACTGTCTTGTGAATACAGTTCCGCTGCTCGGGTTGGCAAGGTAGCAACCAGCCCCTGACGTGCCAGATACATAGCCACATGATAATTACGGGTAAACACTTTAATTTTCCGGCGTTTGCCCAGTTTATCTAAAGCGTCATCTACCCAGCCGAGTTTTTGTACGTCGTGCGGGTCCATCCCTACGCCCACTCCAAAACCGGTTTTACTCACCCACACATGCTGAGCTTTTAAGTAGTTGTCTAAGGTGTAGTCCTGCAACAACGGATGATCTTTGCGGATTAGGCAGGAAAACTCGTCGCTCCATAAATTCTTTTGATGAAACGACTGTGGTAACTGTTCAAAGCGGTTAATGGCTAAATCCACCTTGCCGTTCTCAACGTCGTGAAAGCTGATATCGCTGGGAGTCATAATATCCAGTGATACGTGAGGTGCCTGCTCATCGAGTTTTTCCAGCAGCTTTGGCATGAGTGTCGAGGCGGCATAGTCGGACGCCATAATACGAAAGACCTGGTCACTGGTGGGCGCATCAAACTCACGCACCGGCTGAATCATCTCCTCAACCGAATATAATACGCCGCGCAGGGCTTCCTGCATGTCTAACGCGCGTTGAGTTGGTACCATACCTTCGCTGGTGCGAACTAAAATAGGGTCATTCAGCAGGTTGCGTAGACGCTTTAGACCGTTACTCATGGCCGGCTGGGTAATATTAAGCTGAGCTGCGGCACGGGTTACGTTCTTCTCCCGCAGCAGCACATCTAAGTAAACCAGCAGGTTCAGATCAATGTCTTTGATGGTGTTCATAACTATCCAGAATAAGTGGAATATAAAAAATCTATCGGGATTATAAATAGGGTGAATGTATAACGCCAGTCTTGTTTCTGTCATTATTGATGATTAACTTGATTCAAGTAGAGAGTCGTTGTGACCGGTTTAGCGGATGAAAGACCATGACAATTAGCCCCGAGACCCTGGCAAAAAGTATTCTGGATGGCTTCCATAGTCATTACCGGCGTTTTCAGGTGCTGACTCAGGGCGCGCGTGAACGTTTCTTAAAGCGCGACTGGACCGCGGTTGTGTCGGCAGCTTCAGAGCGTATTCATTATTACGACCATCAGGTGGGTACAACGGCTAAGAAAGTCGAGCGCCGCGTCGGTACAGAACTGGATGAAGGCCTCTGGCTAGCTACCCGGCAGCGTTACCAACAACTGCTGAAGTTTCACCCTCAGGCGGAGCTTGCCGAAACCTTTTACAACTCGGTGTTTTGTCGGGTGTTCGACCGGGCCTACTTTAATAACGACTATATTTTTGTGGAAACCGTGCTGGCGAACCACATTCCGGTGCCGGTAGAGAACGAATGCCACTCTTATTTCCCGGTGGTTGACGGGCTGGAGGGAACACTGACCCGGGTGTTTGAGGATATTGGCTTAGGTGGTGAGTTTGAAAACTTTGAAAATGATATTGAACAGCTGCGCGATAAGTTCTTTGAACGCGCAACAGAAACCGATATTGAAGCCCACAACCTGCGCATAGATGTTTTGAAGTCGCCGTTTTATCGCAACAAAGCCGCGTATATTGTCGGGCGAGTGGTGACTGAAAATAACCATTACCCTTTTATTGTACCGGTGCTGATTAATTCGCAGGGCAAGCTTTATGTGGATGCTTTTATTACCCGGTCGGACCGCATGGCGACCATTTTTGGCTTTGCCCGTTCGTATTTTATGGTCGAAACAGAGGCGCCTTCTGCCTTGGTGCGGTTTTTAAAGGATTTAATGCCGCACAAAACTCTGGCAGAGCTTTACTCTTCAGTGGGGTTTCATAAACAGGGAAAAACTGAGTTCTACCGGGAGTTTTTGCATCATTTGCGCCGTACAGACGACCAGCTGTCTGCTGCCCCCGGTGTTAAAGGCATGGTTATGACGGTGTTTACGCTGCCGTCCTTTCCTTATGTGTTTAAAGTCATTAAAGACCGGTTGGGCGGTACTAAGGAGTTTGGTCGGCAGACGGTTATCGACCGTTACCGCATGGTTAAGCGGCACGACCGGGTTGGGCGTATGGCCGATACGTTAGAGTTTGTCGACGTGGCACTGCCGCTGAAACGTATCTCTGCCGACTTACTGGACGAATTTAAGCAAACCATTGCCAACTCTATTTCGATAGAGGGTGATACTTTGGTTATTCACCAGTTGTTTGTTGAGCGCCGAATGACGCCACTGAATTTGTACTTAGAATACGCCAATGACGAAGAAGTGGATGCGGCGATGGACGACTACGGCCGGGCGTTAAAAGAAATGATGGCGGCGAATATTTTCCCCGGCGACATGCTGCTGAAAAACTTTGGTGTCACCCGGCATAAAAGGGTGGTGTTCTACGATTACGACGAAGTGCGCTACTTAACGGATATGAGTTTCAGACGTTTGCCGGAAAACGACTGGGAGGTTTCCTACGCACCGGACGATGTATTTCCGCAGCAGTTGGCGCAATTTGCGGTGCCACAAGCAAAATATCGCAACAAGCTATTGAAGCGTCACCCAGAGTTAATTGATTCGGCTTACTGGTGCCGCGTACAAAAAAACATCCGCAAGGGTGAGCTTACGGATGTCTTTCCTTATGATGCCGACTTGCGCTTTACGCGGAGGTTTTAAACTGGTCTTCCTCGGTCGAGCCTTTCAGTGCAGTGACTGAGGATAGCCCGCCCTGAATGACGTTGGTCAGCTCGTCGAAGTAGCCTGTGCCGACTTCCTGCTGGTGCGCGACAAAGGTGTATCCTTTGTCTGCCGCTTCAAACTCTTGTTGCTGAAGTTTAACGTAGGCTGACATGTCGTTGCGGGCATAGTCATGTGCCAGTTCAAACATGTGGTACCACATGTTGTGCACACCGGCCAAGGTAATAAACTGGAATTTGTAGCCCATTGCGGCAAGCTCGCGCTGGAACTTAGCAATGGTGTCGTCGTCCAGGTTGCGTTTCCAGTTAAACGACGGTGAACAGTTATAGGCCAGCAGTTTGCCGGGGTATTTGGCATGAACGGCTTCAGCAAACTGACGCGCTTCGTCTAAGTCTGGTTTGGCGGTTTCACACCAGATAAGATCCGCAAACGGAGCATATGCTAAGCCGCGTGAAATGGCTTGTTCAATGCCCGGCTTCACGCGATAGAAACCTTCGGCAGTGCGTTCACCAGTAATGAACGGCTTGTCGTTCGGGTCAAAGTCAGAAGTTAGTAGATCGGCGGCGTTAGCGTCAGTACGGGCGACAATCAGTGTCGGTGTACCGGCAACATCGGCAGCTAAACGTGCGGCTGAAAGTTTCTGCACCGCTTCTTGTGTGGGTACCAGTACTTTACCGCCCATGTGTCCGCATTTTTTCACTGAAGCCAGTTGATCCTCAAAATGCACTCCGGCAGCACCGGACTGGATCATGCGCTTCATCAGCTCGTAGGCATTGAGAACGCCACCAAAACCGGCTTCCGCGTCGGCAACAATAGGTGCGAAGTAGTCTACGTAATTGTCGTCTTCCGGCGTAACGCCTTTTGACCACTGTATCTGATCAGCACGGGCGAATGAGTTGTTAATGCGCTCGACAACCGTAGGTACTGAGTCGACCGGATATAACGACTGATCCGGGTACATGCTGCAGGCCGAGTTGTTATCGGCCGCCACCTGCCAGCCGGAAAGGTAAATGGCCTGCAGACCCGCTTTAACTTGCTGAACCGCCTGACCGCCGGTTAAAGCACCCAATGCGTTGACATAGTCTTTGCCAAACTTTTCCTGTGCTTTGCCGTGAATCAGCTGCCATAGCTTATCGGCACCGTTGCGGGCGTAGGTGTATTCTGGCTGCACGCTACCACGCAGGCGCACAACGTCTTCGGCACTGTAGGGGCGCTCAACACCTTTCCAGCGTGGGTCGGTGTCCCATTGCTTTTGCAATTCTTTAACCTGTTGTGCGAATGAAAGATTCTGGGTTGTCATAAATAATTCCTTGTTGTTCTTTAATTGTAATTACTTGAGTTGTTGGTAGCCGGGCAGGGTCAGAAAGTCGACCAGCTCGTCGGCTGTGGTAATTTCTTCTAAAAGCTTTAATGCCTGTTCAAAAGGTTCGTCGTTCCAGCGTTGTTTACCCACTTCGTTTTTCACTACCTCAGCTTCTTCCTGCAGATACTGCCGGAACAGCTCTTTGGTGACCGGGGTGTTGTCGGACAGGGTTTTGCCGTGGCGGATCCACTGCCAGATTGAGGTACGTGAAATTTCAGCGGTGGCGGCGTCTTCCATCAAGCCGTAGATAGGCACGCAGCCTTTGCCGTTCAGCCAAGAGGAAATGTATTGCAGCGATACCCGAATGTTGGTGCGCATACCGGCTTCAGTACGCTCGCCCTCACAGGGTTGCAGCAGTAAGGTCTGATCAATCGAGGTGTCGTTTTCACGCAGTACGTGAAGCTGGTTGTCGCCTTCAATACCGTCGACAAAAATTGCGCGTACGGTGTCAGCTAAGCCCGGGTGGGCAATCCAGGTGCCGTCGTGGCCATTGTCGCGCTCCATGGTTTTGTCGGCGTGAACTTTAGCGAGGATCTTCTCATTCTTGGCTGGATCTTTGCTGGGAATAAAGGCTGCCATGCCGCCCATAGCTAAAGCCCCGCGCTGGTGACAGGTTTTCACTAACAAGCGCGAATAGGCGTTAAGAAAGGGCTTGTCCATACTAACCACCTGACGGTCGGGCAGAACCCGTTCAGGATGTTCTTTCAGGGTTTTTATGTAACTGAAAATGTAATCCCAGCGGCCGCAGTTAAGTGCAGCAATGTGGTCTTTCATGGCGTGTAGTATTTCATGCATCTGAAACACTGCCGGCAGGGTTTCTATGAGTATGGTGGCGCGAATGGTGCTGGTTTTTAAGCTGAATTTTTTCTCGGTAAAGTGAAAAACATCGGCCCACCATTTGGCTTCGTCGCTGTGCTCCAGCTTGGGCAGGTAGTAATACACACCTGAACCTTGTTGTAGTCGCTGCTGGTAATTCAGTAAAAAGTACAAAGCAAAGTCCATTAGCGCGCCGGGAATAGCTTGGCCATTACGCTGCACGTGCTTTTCCGGTAAGTGCAGGCCGCGAACTCGTGCAATTAGGAGTGCAGGATCAGGGCCAACTTCGTAGTGCTTGCCACTGTCTGGGTCGGTATAGGTCATGCCGCCAATGTTGGCGTCACGCAGGTTAATTTGACCGTTAACCATGCCCTCCCAGGTAGGAGATTGTGAATCCTCAAAGTCGGCCATGTAACAATCGACATTGGCATTCAGAGCGTTGATGACCATTTTGCGATCCACCGGTCCGGTAATTTCTAAGCGGCGTTTTTTCAAATCTGCTGGCAGTTCGGCAATGCGCCAGTTTCCTTCACGGATGTTTTGAGTTGCAGAGTCAAAATCAGGTAACTGACCCTGGTCAAATTGAGCCTGACGTTGCTGACGCTTCTTTAACAGCGACTCTAACCGTGGTTGAAAGGTATCGACTAACTCAGCGAGAAAAGACTGATTCTCGTCGTTGAACAGCGCTTTTGCATCGTCATCAAGGGGTTGACTGAAGTTAAATAGATTGTTCATTTTTGAATCCGTTGTTACTAGTTTGTTAACACGGATTAAGAGTAGATGCTGGTCGCACCATTAGTCTAATTTATGCTGTTAATTAGCAGTATTCAGGAGGGTTATTATGATGGCCTGACGTTTACGTCAGAAACGGCATTAGACCTGACATAAATGTCAGGCTATGTGCACCCTGTAGCCTGATGTTCACATCAGGTGAGATGCCCCACCTGGCATAAATATCAGGCTACATAAGTGTCAGGCATTTAAATTCTAAAACGCTTAACCAATTCATTAAGGTCAACGGCCAGGCGCGAGAGTTCGCGGCTCGAGGCATTGGTTTGCTCTGCACCGGAGGCTGTTGAATTAGACAGGTCACGAATGCTGACCAGGTTTTTGTCCACATCGCGCGACACGTTTGCCTGTTCTTCTGCGGCACTGGCTATGGATGTGTTGTGATTGTTTATTTCACTGACAGCAGCAGTAATCAGCTGCAATGCTTCACCGGCTTCACGTGCCACGTCCAGAGTCTTAGTGGCGCGCTCTAAGCTTTTATCCATGGTGGCGACAGAGCGGTCGCTGGACTCATTGATAGCTTTAACCATGTCTTCAATTTCAACGGTGGACTGCTGTGTCTTGTGAGCTAACGAGCGAACTTCATCCGCAACAACGGCAAACCCGCGACCTGATTCACCAGCACGAGCCGCTTCTATTGCTGCGTTTAGTGCCAGCAGGTTCGTTTGTTCGGCAATACCGCTAATAACTTCAAGCACTTTAGTAATGCTCTTAACTTTTTCCGCAAGCTCGGTCACGTTACCTGAAGAATCTCCAATTTCCTGAGACAACTCTTCAATAGCACGGACCGTTTTACGTACGCGGTCATTACCTTGTTGCGCTTGTTGATTTGCTTCGTCGGAAGCTTCAGAAGCGTTTTGAGCATCCTGAGCAACGGTTTCAACGGCGGTGGTCAGCTCGTTTACGGCCGTTGCTGCCTGTTCTAATTCTTCCGACTGCTGCTGAATAGTCCGGGTAGACTCTTCAGTCACTGAGCTTAGTTCTTCAGAGGTTGACGCTAATTGCTCCGACGATTCCGATATGGTGGTAATAGAATTGCGCAGTTCTGTTTGCGTTCGTTCTAATTGACGAAGTAGCTGTGCAGGCTCATCCTTGCCGACAATTTCAATACGTTGCGTTAAGTCGCGCTTAGCAATGCTTTCGGCAAAATCAACGGCTGCTCCGATAGGTTTGACAATGCTGCGGGTCAGTACAACGGCGAACAGAACTAATAACGCAATGACAACGACTAGTACTACTATAACGGCAAGAATCGAGTTTTCGGCGACATTGTGAGCGTTGTCCGCTGCCTGATTAATTAGAGATCTTTCAGCGCCATACATTTTATCCAGTTGCTGTGTGATTTTATCCGTTAACGGAAGTATGCTGTTTTCACGAATAGATGCGATAGCGTCTACCAGACCTGCGTCGACAAGCTTGTTAAACTGTTCATTGAGCTTCCAGTATTCTTTGTCAAGTTCTTCATATTCGCTTAAGAGCTTTTGAGCCTGAGGGTCTTGAACCATGCTCTTGTATTGGCGCTGACTTTCCTTCAATTGAGTTATTGCGTCTGATAACTTCTGTTTGTATGTAGCAAGACGCTGTGGATCGTTTACGTAACTTGATACATTGGCAGAATGAATTCGCACCAGAAGAAACTCTTGGTTCAGCTCGCTCATTTCTTCAAGCACAGGTAACTGCTTTTCGCTAACGGTGGTTATTCCGTTATCAATAATTTCAATACGGTTTAACGCGAAAATACCCAAAATGAGAGTGAGTAACCCTATCAGTCCAAACGCGATACTGGCGCGAATACCTATGGAAATTTGACGTAGCATGATTTATTTCCTCGTTATGCAGTTGCTGATAACTAAGTGTAGCAAATTTGTATACATTTAAAATTTGAACGCTCATTTGCTATCGGCAGCTAACCCGAGAAACAATAACTTTTTAGTAAACTTTTTAGTTTTTCCTGAGTTGGTTTTATGCTTTCAGTTAACAGATATTCGTCGGGCTGATGTGCCTGGCGTATCGATCCAGGCCCCATAACCAGTGTTTCACAGCCGAGTTCCTGAAGAAAGGGCGCTTCAGTGCAGTAGTTAACCGCATGCGCCTGAGTTTTCGAAATTTTCTCGGCTAATTGTACCAATGCGGAGTCGGTACTTTGCTGAAAAGCCGGTATGGGGTGGTGCAGTGAAATGAGCTCAATTGACCCCGGATAGCGAGCCTGAATATTTTCCGTTGCCTGGTGCAGGTGAACGTAAAGCTCATCGACAGACAAGCCCGGCAGCGGCCGAATGTCCAGATGCAGCTCGCAACAACCACAAATACGGTTGGCGTTGTCGCCGCCATGAATGTGACCAAAGTTCATGGTGGGGTGTGGCACAGAAAAGCTTGAATCTGAATATTTATGCTTGAACTCTTCTTTTAATTTCATAAGTGCTGAAATGACTTCGTGCATCAGTTCTATGGCGTTAATACCCAATGCCGGATCTGAGCTGTGGCCGGAGCGTCCAGTAATGCGAATAACTTCGCTCATGTGGCCTTTGTGCGCGTATACCGGGCGCATATCTGTGGGTTCGCCTATTACGCAGTAGTCGGGTTTGAGGTTAACAAAACGACTAACCTCACGGGCACCGTCCATAGTGGTTTCTTCGTCAGCGGTGGCCAGTATCATCACGGGCTTGGTTTGCTGAGCCGCGTCCAGCTCGCTCAGAGCCTGAATAACAAAAGCAAAAAAACCTTTCATATCAATGCTGCCAAGGCCGTACCAGCGGTTGTCCTGTTCAGTGAGTTTAAAAGGGTCGAAGTTCCAGCGGCTGGCGTCGTAAGGCACTGTGTCAGTATGTCCTGACAGCAGTAAACCGCCACTTCCTCCTCCCCGGCGAGCCAGTAAATTGAACTTTCCCGGCTGACTTTGCAGTTCATTGATTTCGCACTCAAACCCTAATATCTCCAGCCATTCAGCCAGTAAATTCACAACTTTCTGATTGCTGTGATCCCACTTCGAGTCGATAGAGCTGATGGAAGGCTGTGCAATGAGTTGCTGATACATTGAGAAGAATGATGGTAAGGCTGGGGTGCTCATGATAGTAATCCTTAATATAATTATTCACTATTATTGCATAAGTATATTTATTCGGTTATTCTGCATTTTTACTCAGAAACAGCAACAGGTTTTTGTCGCATGCAGTATACAGCAGCGCAGTCTCAGTCAGTCGCAATAATCGGAGCCAGCGGTTACGTCGGCGTCGAACTAACCCGCTTGGTGCAACAACATCCGGCGCTTAGTCTTTTGGGTTGTTATGTTTCTGAGCATAGCAGTGATGCAGGCTCGTTGTTGAGTGATTTACACCCACAATATGCACATTTAGTGAAACTCTCGTTGCAGGGCTTATCCAGCCAAAAAAAAGAGCTCATTAAAAGCTCGGCTGACACAGTGTTCCTCTGCACGGATCATGGCGTGAGTGTGGAGCTTGCGCCCGAGTTTCTGGCTGCTGGCTTGAAAGTCATAGACCTGTCCGGTGGCTTTCGGTTAAACGCAACTGAAGATTATCCCTCATTTTACGGCTTTGAGCATCAGCAGGACTCGTGGCTACAACAAGCGGTTTATGGGTTGGCGGAATGGTACCCGCAAGAAATAGCTGCCGCACAGTTAGTTGCTGTGCCCGGTTGTTACCCTACAGCGGCGTTAATGGCATTGCTTCCGGTAAAACAGGCAGGCTTACTCAGCTGCAACAAAATTATTATTAATGCGGTATCCGGTGTGACCGGTGCCGGGCGGAAGGCCGCGCTGACGAGTCATGGTGCGGAACTTTCTTTGCAAGCGTATGGGCTGTTTGAGCATCGGCATACTCCGGAAATTGCTCAACAGTTACAGCATGAGGTGTTGTTCACTCCGCATTTAGCGCAGTTTCCGCGCGGCATTCTGGCGACTGTATATGCCGAGCTTAACGATGATGTTAGCGACGCCGATTTAGATAAAGCCTATCAATGTTATGCAGATCAGCCTTTGGTTCGTTTTGAAAAACAAGCACGACCAGCCATTAAGAATGTGGTGCAGCAACCCTTTGTGGATATTGGCTGGCACCGGCAGGGCAACCAGCTTATTGCTTTTTCGGCCATTGATAACTTGCTAAAAGGTGCTGCCAGCCAGGCCATTCAGTGTGTGAACCTGCAGCTTGGCTTAGCACTTGAAGAGGGGCTGTTATGAGAGTGATAAAGCTGGGCGGCAGCCTGCTTGAACAGCCCGATGAGATGAGAGCTCTGTTCGCGTCCCTGTCAGACACTGAAAACAATACCGTTATTGTGCACGGCGGCGGCGCTCTGGCTCAGCAATGGCTGTCCACCGCTGGCCTAAAGAGTGAAAAGCATGAAGGGCTGCGTGTCAGCCCTGAGCAACATATGCCTTACATAGTGGGTGCTTTGGCGGGGTGTGCGAATAAACAGCTGATGTCCTGGGCGATTGCTGCAGGAGCATGGCCTATTGGTTTAACGCTGCATGAGGCGGGTATTTCTTGTCGGCGGCAATCTGCCGAGCTTGGGCAGGTAGGTACTTGCGAGCTGTTTGAGTCCGGGTTAATTACTAATTTGCTCAAATGCGGTTACCTGCCATTAATAAGCTCTATTGGCTTCGGTAAACAGGGCGAATGGTTCAATGTTAACGCCGATGACGCCGCGGTTGCGGTTGCCGCAAACTTAGACGCCGATTTACTGTTTCTAACCGATGTCGATGGCGTGCTCGACAGCGAAGGCCGCTTGATAGAGCAGCTGGACAGCAGGAGTATTGACGAACTGACAAAAAGCGGTGTGATTAGATATGGCATGCTGGTTAAAGTTCGCAGCGCACTTAACGCAGCAAAACGCTTACGACGATGTGTGCGAATAGGCAGTTGGAATTTGATAAGTAAAACCCATTCAGGCACACAGATTAGTGAGTAAGTATGATGAAACATTGTCTATCCGGGCTGGAGTTAACTCCGGCTAACACATTGCAATTATTGGCGTTAGCGCAAGAGCAAAAAGCACACCCCGAAAAATACCGCCAGACTCTGGCAGGCCGTAGCGTTGTGACTCTGTTTGAAAAGCCGAGTCTGCGTACGCGTTTGTCTTTTGATATTGGCCTGCAAAAACTGGGCGGTCATGCAGTTTATTTGAATGAGCAAGGAAAGGGCATGGGCGTGCGCGAAAGTGTTGCTGATTATGCCCGCAATTTATCGTGCTGGGCCGATGCCATTGTTGCACGGGTTATGTCGCACCATACATTACAAGAACTGGCTCAGCACGCCTCAGTGCCGGTAGTGAACAGCTTGTGTGACCGGTTTCACCCCTGTCAGGCGTTGGCCGATTTTTTAACCCTGCAGGAGCACTACGGCAAGGTGAAAGGTCTGAAGCTGGTGTATCTGGGCGACGGTAATAATGTTTCGCATTCTTTGATGTTGACTGCGGCCGCACTGGGCACAGATTGCACCATTATTTGCCCCCGGGGATATGAACCTGATGCAGAACTTGTCAAAAAGGCGAAAAAACAAGCTGAAGAAAGTGGTGCTGACATTGTGGTTACCCACGATATTGCCGCTGTGGCAGGTGCTGATGCGCTCTATACCGACACTTGGGTGTCGATGGGCGATGATAAACCGCTGAGTGAAGTGCGCGACACCTTCCAGCCCTACCAAATCAATTCGCAGCTGGTCGAGCACAGCGGCGCCACTTCGGTGTTGCACTGTCAGCCAGCGCATCGGGGCTACGAAATTACCTCCGATGTAATGGACGGCCCGCTGTCGCGCTGTTTTCAGCAGGCTGAGAACCGCCTGTATGCGCAAAATGCCTTATTAACTTTATTATTAAACCCCACGGCAGCCGCACTGCCAGAATTTATGGAGAAAGCCTCATGAGCAATGTAAAAAAAGTGGTACTGGCCTATTCTGGTGGCCTGGATACCTCGGCGATTGTGCCCTGGTTAAAAGAAAACTATGGCTGTGAAGTGGTGGCCTTTGTGGCCGACGTTGGGCAGGGAGCAGAAGAGCTGGAAGGCGTTGAGGAAAAGGCCAAAGCTTCAGGTGCTTCTGAATGCCATGTGGTGGACTTAAAGGACGAATTCGTTAAAAACTATGTGTACCCGACCCTGAAAACCGGCGCAATTTATGAAGGCACTTACTTATTGGGCACCGCTATGGCGCGGCCGATAATTGCCAAAGCTCAGGTTGAAGTGGCGCGTAAAGTCGGTGCTGACGCACTGTCTCACGGTTGTACTGGTAAAGGTAACGATCAGGTGCGGTTTGAGTCTTGTTATGCGGCCTTAGCACCAGACTTACAAGTGATTGCGCCCTGGCGGGAATGGGAGTTAAGCAGCCGGGAGTCTTTGCTAGGTTATCTGGCGGAACGTAATATTCCCTGTTCAGCTTCAGCGACCAAAATCTACAGCCGCGACGCTAACGCCTGGCATATTTCGCACGAAGGTGGCGAACTTGAAGACCCCTGGTGCGAGCCTACCGAGAAGGTCTGGACTATGACGGCATCGCCGGAGCAGGCACCGGACAAACCCGAATACCTTTGTGTTACGGTGGAAAACGGTGAAATTGTGGCGGTGAATAACCAGGCGCTGTCGCCTTTTGAATGCTTGAGTGTTTTAAATGACGTTGCTGCTAAGCACGGTGTTGGCCGCGTGGATATTGTGGAGAACCGTCTGGTGGGAATGAAAAGCCGCGGTTGTTATGAAACCCCGGGCGGTACCGTGATGATGGCAGCGTTGCAGGCTATTGATGAACTGGTGCTGGACAAAGTCAGTCGTAGCTGGAAAACTCAGTTGAGCGAGCAGTTTGCGCAATTATTGTACGATGGTCGCTGGTTTACCCCTTTGCAGCAATCGGTTATGGCTGCGGCACAGTCGTTATGCGCAACAGCCAGTGGAGAGGTGGTTCTGAAGCTTTATAAAGGCTCGGTAACCGCGGTACAGAAACGTTCGCCGCACAGCTTGTACAGCGAGGATTTTGCTACCTTTGGTGCCGATGAGGTTTACAACCAGGCACATGCCGAAGGCTTTATCCGGTTGTTCTCTCTTCCGAGCCGGATTGCGGCGCTGCAAAAACAACAAAAGGGATAGGTTATGGCGTTATGGGGCGGACGTTTTGCGGCAGGACCCGATGCCGCGTTTCAGCAGTTTAATGACTCGTTACCCTTTGACTATGTGCTGGCGGAGCAGGATATTACCGGGTCTAAAGCCTGGGCCAACGCGCTGCAAAAGGTTGGAGTACTCAGTGCTGAAGAGTGCGAACAGTTACAACAGGCACTGGAGGAACTATTAGGTGAAGTGCGTTCTGATCCTGCGGCTGTTGCTGTCGGCGGTGATGAAGACATTCACTCGTTTGTTGAGGCGGCACTGATAGCCAAGGTCGGTGACTTAGCCAAAAAACTGCATACCGGGCGTAGCCGTAACGATCAGGTCGCGACCGACTTGCGGTTATGGTGTCGTCAGCAGTCAGAAGTTTTGCAACAGGCGTTGCAGCAAACCCAGCAGGCATTGCTGGGTTTAGCTGAGCGCGAACAGGGCACGGTTATACCCGGCTATACCCACTTGCAACGAGCCCAGCCGGTATTGCTGGCGCATTGGTGTTTAGCTTATGTAGAAATGCTGCAGCGCGACAGCGAACGTTTAGAGGATGCCGTAACGCGCCTAAATAAAAGTCCGCTGGGTTGCGGGGCTTTGGCGGGAACGGCGTATCCGGTGGACCGTGAAGCCATTGCCAGTGAGCTGGGCTTTAGCCAGGCGACGCGCAACAGTTTAGATTCCGTTTCCGACCGTGACTTTGTGGTGGAACTTTTGAGCACGGCATCGTTATCTATGCTGCATTTGTCGCGTCTGGCGGAAGATCTCATCTTCTATAATTCCGGCGAGGCTGGCTTTATTGAGCTGGCAGACAACGTGACCTCGGGTTCTTCGTTAATGCCGCAAAAGAAAAACCCCGATGCGCTGGAACTGGTACGTGGCAAAAGCGGCCGCGTGGTGGGCTCGCTAACTGGGTTGATGATGACCTTAAAGTCTCTGCCGCTGGCTTACAACAAAGACATGCAGGAAGACAAAGAAGGTTTATTTGACGCCTTTACCACCTGGCAGGCCTCGCTGGCTATGGTGACTTCCAGTCTGCATGGGTTAACCGTGAACCATGATGTTTGCCGTAAAGCAGCGCAGGGCGGTTATGCGAATGCTACCGAGCTTGCGGACTATCTGGTGTCCAAAGGCGTTCCTTTCCGTCAGGCACACCATAATGTGGGCGAGTTAGTGCAGCAGGCTATTCAGGCTCAAAAACCGCTGGAAGATATGCCGCTGGAGGCGTTTCAGGCGGTTGTTCCGGTAATTGAGCCGGATGTTTATGAATGGCTGACGCTGGATGCCTTACTGGAAAAGCGCTGTGCACTGGGCGGTACCTCACCGCAGCGCGTAAACGAAGCATTAAAGAGCGCTCAACAGCAGCAGAAAATTCGCATTAGGGATGCTAACCTCGGTGACATTGGAGCAATTCTGGATTTAGTTCAGCACTGGGCCGGAGCAGGGGAAAATTTACCGCGGGCCAAGGACGACATCGTACATTCAATTAATGAGTTTGCGGTGACCGAAGTGGACGGCAAAGTGATGGGTTGTGCGTCGCTTTACATCTATACCACTGGCCTTGCCGAAATCCGCTCGCTGGGTGTCCATCCGCATACGGAAGTTCGCGGGCAGGGTCGCATGCTGGTGTCTTATTTATTGAAAAAGGCGCGGTTACTGCAATTGAACCGGGTCATTGTGCTGACCCGGGTACCGGACTTTTTTGAGCAGCAAGGTTTTAGTCATTGTTCTAAAGACAGCTTGCCGGAAAAAGTCATGAAGGACTGCGAATTATGCCCAAGGCTGGCCAACTGCGATGAGCTGGCCATGGACTTTCACCTTCAACCACCGGACGAACGGCTAATCTTTAGTACAGCGTTGTGATCCAGCGTTCTTCGTTAATAAAGGACCAGCTCCAGCCGTCCCATTTATCGCTAAGACCCTTGGTTTTTGCTTCATCAAGGGTCATTCCCTGTTGTTTCATGGTATCAACTTCGGCTTTGGTCTCTTTAAGCATGGTTAGAAAGCCTTGGTAATCTTGTTTGTTAGCTAACGGACCGTGGCCCGGAATGATCACCGTGTCGTCATTAATGCGATTTAATAATTCTTCAACGTTGGCGATGTAGCCGTCAACGTCACCACCGCTCTTCAGGTCAATAAAAGGGAAGCGTTCATTAAAAAATAAGTCACCGGGGTGCAGAACATTAGCGTCTTCAAACCATACTGCGCTGTCACCGTCGGTGTGGCCTGCAGGCAAATAAAACACACGAACGGTGTCATTGTTTAAGTGGAAGGTAAGGGTTGAATCAAAGGTAATGGCTGGAAGGCCGGCTGCGTTGAAATCGCTATCCTGACTCAAGCGTTCTCGCACATGGTCATGAGCATAAATAGTTGAGTTCTGATTATTGGCAAACCAACTATTAGAACCTACATGGTCGCCGTGGAAGTGAGTGTTCAGAATATAACGAACCTCTTCACCACTCAGCTCCTTAATTTTGGCGGCAATTTTTTCTGCTACCTGAGTGTATTGATCATCCACCAGAAATACGCCGTCATCGCCGGATGACATCAGCATGTTGCCGCCAGCGCCTGTGAGCATATAAATATTATCGGCGACTTCGTTGTGCTCGACGATAACCTCTTCGGATTGATAGGCCGCTGCTGGTAAAGCAAGTACAGACAAAGTCGTCAGTACACAACTGAGTAATAATTTACGCATGGGGTTTCCTTTTTAGGTTTTTCATTATTGATATAGGTTACTTATTCAACAAGCGCAAAGATCAACAGCACGACCTCAAGTGAGTTAAATGTGAATATATTGTTACATTCTTATGTTGTCACAATATTGTCATGCAAGCGTTTTACTCTTCATCCCGACTTAAATCATAACTGGATAAAATCCAAGTCGGGAGAACCCAATGAAATTTAATACCTTATTCAAAATCTCTGCAGTATCGACAGCTTTATTTTTGGCCGGTTGCGGCGGCGACATTAATGTTACACCAACGGTTAATAATGGCGGCGGCGCTGACGGTGGTAATGGTGGCGATGGCGGTAACGCTGTTGCCTGCGCAAGCTACGGTGATGTGGAAGGTACCTACGACGGTCAAGACTGTACCTATGATGAAAACTTCGCCAGTGCGACCATCGAAATTGATGAAGATATTACTTTTGAAGAGTTGCCTGACGGTGGTGTGCACGTATTTGAAGGCGCGCTGCAAGTTGGTGTCGATTGCGACACGACGACAAGCTGTGAAATTAACCAGAATGGCCCGGTTATGACCGTTGAACCAGGTGCTACATTGGCCTTCACCTCTGGTGAAGCCATTATTCAGATTGCTCGTGGCGCGCAGTTAAATGCTGTTGGTACTTTCGACAAGCCAATTACATTTACCTCAGCTAACGCATTTGACCGTCTGAATGTTTCTGGCGACGCGCCACGTTATGCAGACTGGGGCGGCATCATTATTAACGGTAACGGTATTACCAACCAGTGTACTGATGCACAGCGCGATGGCGGTACTTGTAACGTAGAGTCTGAAGGTATTGTGAGCTATTACGGTGGTAATGATAACACTGATAGCAGCGGCTCAATGAAATATGCAAAAATTTGGTACGCCGGTTCAGGCCCTCGCGATGGTGGTGATGGCGATGACCTTAACTCATTAACTTTAAACGCTGTTGGTTCTGGATCATCTTATGAATTTATCCATATTCATCAAGGCTATGATGACGGTATTGAGTTCTTCGGGGGGAAAGCGGATGTTAAAAATGTGGTTTTCACCGATACTCAGGATGACTCAATGGACATCGATGCTGGTTGGCAAGGCCGTGCACAGTTCCTGTTTATTAAACACGGTACAGTGACGGTAGATGGCAATACTAACTACATGGGTAACGGCGGATTTGAAGCCGACGGTGAGAAAAATAACGGTCCAGACTACAGCCAGGCACCAACGTCAGCACCGACCATTGCTAACGTAACTATTATCACCACTGATGGTAAATCTGTACGTGATAACGATCCATCTATTGCCACTAAGTTTGATGATAACTTCCAGGGTCAAATGTATAACGTCCTGAAAGTTAAAGAGAATGGTACTGCTGACGACGGTTGTATCTTCTTTACTTCAGACGGTGAAGCAGGCGTAGATAACGGCGAGCTGGACTTCTACAGCTCAGTTTTAGCCTGTACTAACAACTTCGTAAATACCGGTGATAACACCTTTGCAGATGGCGAAACTTACTCAGCCTGGTATCCGAACGGCGGCGTAAACGAAATTCTTGATGGCTCCGCTACTGTTCTGAATGACGACGGTATCTCTACAGATATGACTTCTTCTATCACTATCTCGGCGAATGACTTAACGTCACTAAACGATGACTTCTTTACTCCGGTTGATTTCATCGGCGCATTGTCTGACGACGATACAAGCTCTGAGTGGTACCAGTGGGTTGAAACTGCTGTAGCTGCTGCTGACGCAGACTAATTTGAGTTGGAATGCGAATGAATAGGCGCAACGGTGTTGCGCCTATTTTCCGATTTTATTGCAGGAGTTGGTTATGAAAAATCAATACAAACTCAAGCCTGTTGCTTTAGCGGTTGGATTAGGGTTGTTTGCCTCTGCGCCAGCAGCTTTGGCTCAGCAAGCCGATGAAGCAGACGTTGAACGCGAATCGACCATTGAAGAAGTGGTTACCACCGGCAGTCGTTTGCAGGGTAGTGCCGCGGCTGTTGTTCAGGAACGTAAAAATCAGGCTTTTGTGGCTGATATTCTGGGTGCCGAGCAGTTGTCTCGTTCTGGCGACAGCGACGCGGCCTCGGCTTTACGGCGGGTGACCGGTTTAACCCTAGTCGATGGTAAATTTATTTATGTGCGCGGTTTAGGCGAGCGTTATTCAAGTGCCCGTATTAATGGTGCCAGCATTCCCAGCCCGGATTTAACCCGTAACGTGATTCCGCTGGATATTATTCCATCGACCATTATTGAGAGTATGGCAGTACAAAAGGTGTTTTCACCTTCTATGCCGGCGGCTTTTGGTGGTGGTAATATTGATATTCGTACGCGTTCTTTGCCTGACGACTTTGTTTTTAGTGTTGAAGCGGGCGTTGGTATGAACAGCAACGCAGACGAAGGTTATACCTATAACCGGGACGACAGCGGTATTCCGGCAGGCATAAAAGACGCAATTGGCCGCTACCAGGGTGACTTTAGTCTACGTAATATTGTTAATACCGACGGTCTGACGGGTTCTGGAAATAGTGCGGGTAATCAGGCAAGAGCAATTAATGCCTCGCTGGCAAAGCAATTGCCACGAGACATGGTGCTGAAGAAAGAATCTTTAGACCCTAACATGGACTTTAAAGCCACCTTAGGTAATAGCTTTGACGAGTCATTTTTCGGTGGAACTATAGGCGTGTTAGCCGCGGCTTCCTACGATAATGACTGGGATGTTTCTGAACGCAAGAATGCGGTTATCAGTAACAACGCAACAGCTGATTGTTCAACGTCTCTGGCGACGGTCGAAGACATCTCTAAGTCTTGTTACAACACCTTTGAAGAAACCACAGTAACGACAGAAACTGAGCGTCTGAACGGCTTTTTCACTGCGGGTTATGAATTAGATACACACAGTGTCAGTTATACCAAAATTTATCTAGAAGACTCGGAAGATGAATCGGAGTTTGGTATCAAGCAAAGCCCGAACGGTAGTAACCTGAAAACCATAGTTGGAACCGGTATAGCTAACCGCGAGCACGAATTCAAATACGAAGAGCGTGTCTTAAACGTTGATCAGTTCCGCGGCCAACATACTCTTATGGACTATTGGGGCATTGGTTTCGACTGGCAGTATACGGAATCAAAAGCGGAAACGGATATCCCTACCGAAGTTTCGTATCGTTTTGACGATATTTATGACACCGAGGGTAACTTCTCTGAAACTCGCGTAACGGGCGATGACAACCGTGCTATTTTCCAGTTTGTTGATATGGAAGATAACGTTAAGTCTTACGGCGGTAACCTGTCATTACCACTTGCATTTTCTGGAATAGAGCTTGAGCTAAAAGCAGGCTATGACTTTGTTGATAAAGCGCGTTATTACAGTACCAGTCGCTTTAGTCTGGACAATGCATCGGGTTCGCGTTTGTCAGTGCTGGACGACTTAGATGACGTGTTAGGTGTCACGGGTTATTTGACGGATGATGTTATTGATGACAACGATTTCCGTATTTCTTTCCGTGAACCCGGTGCGCCAAATGCGGATGACTATCTGGCCGCTCAGAAAATTGATGCCTATTACGGTGAGTTCGATGCAATATTCGATAACACCTGGCGTGTAAGTGGTGGTGTTCGTTATGAAGACTTTAAACAGGTTTCTCTGGCAACATCGAGCTTAATTTTTAGTGAGCAGGATTTAAATAATTATTTCAATCCTGAGCGTGTGCTTGAAAGCACCATTGCTGAAGACGACCTCTACACGGCTTTATCGTTGACTTATATGGCCAGTGATAATTACCAGCTGCGTTTTGGTTACGGCGAAACCGTTGTGCGTCCGGATTTACGTGAAACAGTGCCGGTGGCTTACTACGACCCAATTACGGACATTCGTACGTTCGGTAGAGCTGGCTTAGAGAGCAGTGATTTACGTAACTACGATGCACGCTTTGAGTACTATGCCGATAATGGCGACAATTACACCATTGCGGCTTTCTATAAGGACATAGAGAACCCCATTGAGTCAGTGCTTCAGGTGGGCGATGAAGATTACACCTTAAGTTACGTTAATGGTGAATCAGCTGAAGTCTATGGCGTTGAGCTTGAGTGGCTGCACGATTTAGGTTACCTGGCGAACGGGTTTTTTACCTCTGGTAACTTAACCTGGAGTGACTCTGAAGCGTCGATTGATCCGGCATTGGCGGGTAACTTAACCAACCGGACTAAGCGTATGACGGGACACTCTGAGTACGTTGCCAACTTCCAGTTGAACTACGACTCAGCTAACGGAGAACATGCGACCTCACTGGTGTATAACGTGTTTGGTGAGCGTATCTTAGCGGCTGGTATCGGTGGACGTGAGGACGCTTATGAGCAACCCTTCCATTCACTGGACTTGGTTTATAACTATTATCCGAGCTTTAATTCTAAAATCGGCTTAAAAGTTAAGAACCTGCTGGGCGAAGATCAGGAAGTGACTCAGTCGGATATTCTGGTTCGTAGTAAAGAAGTAGGAACTGTCGTTAGCTTAAGTTACAGCTACGAGTTCTAAGTAGATACCATCTTGTACCAATCGACTTCAAACACTCAATGATGTTTGAGGTCGATATTCTTCCTGGTGCTTGATAACGCCGAAGCAGATTTGTACCAGTTTCCTCATGGCGGCACCAAGCGCCTGCATTTTCGTCTTACCCTGAGCTAACAACCTTTGTTTCTGATAAGCGATGTCCGGGTTACAACGGCTGGCAACTACGGCCGGCAGGTACAGTAAAGCTCGTATGGCCGAAGGCCCGATTTTGCTTAACCGGGTCATCCCTTTATGTGAGCCGGACTCCTGTAGCCTGGGTATCAACCCCAGATAGGCCGCCGCCTCTTTGGCGCTGCTGAAGCGTTTTACGCTGAACAAGCTGGTCAGCTCTCGGGAAACCGTCGGTCCCACACCATCAATACTCTCAAGCAACTCACGGTTTTTCTTTAACTGCGGGTGCCCGTCAATATGGTCATCAATTTCTTTTAGCAGTGCTTTAATTTCCTCATTGAGAACGGCGATCATGTCTTCAATCGATTTCACCACCCGTGGTGAAGTGTCGGTATTCGCGCAGGCTTCCAGCCGATTCCTCTCGCGCAAAACGTCCTTTTGCAAAGCATTCAGGCGTCTGAGTAACAGTTTCAGGTGCCGGGCTTCCGGCGATTCAGGCTCCCACCAGGTAATGTCACCTTTATGGGCTTTATCTTCCGTAAAACGAGCCAGCAGGAGGCTGTCGGATTTGTCCGTTTTATGGGTAACGCCAAGCGACTCGAAGTATTTCTTTGCCCGTCCCGGGTTAGCAATAAAGAGCTTAAATCCCTGCTCGTGCAGCGTATAAATCAAAGCTTCGTGATAAATCCCGGTCGCTTCAATCCCTATCGCGATGTTCTGTGCTTTATGCTGAGTCTGCTGTTTTAACCAGCTCTCAAGCTGAGAGAACGCCTGACGGTCGTTCTTAAAGACCTTCGTTTTCTTCTTCCTCTGTCCGTTTTTACCCAGCTTGTCGGAATAAAAACCAACGTCTAATTTCTTTTTACTTACATCAATGCCAACGTATGCTGTCATCTCTCTTTTTACTCCGCTTGTTCATACGGCCTCACCATTTATAATGGGGACCTGGATACCATTCAGTGTCTAAGAGAAATGGGGCTGGGGTCTGAATCTACGGCGCAGCATTAAATGCTTGCCTGACGTACTGACTCACCAGCCCCTATTGTGACATTCGGTAGCTAATCAAATGCCACTGACAGATACAAGCCTGATGTTTACATCAGGTGAGATGCTTGAAGTCATTATCTGATGTTGAACATTCGGCTACGGAGAGGAATAGTGGTAGAGGGCGCGCCTGACGGTTGCAGCGGACTATTGAGGAGGTGTGCAGCGCCATGGATGGCGCTGCCCAAGCCCTACAGGGATGTATTTACGGGCGTCCTCCTCAATAGTCCCTGCGGCCTCAGCGCCCGCTACATCCACCTCACCTGAGGTGAACCTCAGGCTACTTCATCTTTATCTCTAGCGGCTTTAACGTATCCAAATGCACGTCGCGTTGAGGGAAGGCGATAACAATATCGTTCTCGGCGAAAAGCTTATCGAGCTTAAAACGAATATCAGACTGTACCCGGCGAATATCCATAGGGGCTTCTACCTCGGTCCAGAACAGTAAGTTGAAGGTTAAACTGTTATCACCAAAGTCGTCGAAGAAAACCTCAAAAGGTAAGCGTTGAACAATTTTCTCGTGTTGGCTGGCGGCTTCCATCATCAATTCGCGGACTCTGTCTATCGGCGAGCCATAAGCAACGCCCACGGTGACTGTGCTGCGTATTTCAGTGGATATCAGCGTCCAGTTCACTACGCGCTGTTCCAGAAAGTAGCTGTTTGGTACCAGCACATGCACACCGTCGAAACGTTTGATGCGAACGCAGCGGTTACCAATTTCTTCAATACGACCGCGTTCGTTCTCCAGCTCTACAATGTCACCAATGCGGATAGGGCGCTCGGCAATTAATATCATGCCGGAAATAAGGTTATTGAGCAGGTTCTGGGCACCAAAACCGACACCAATGGCTAATGCACCACCCAGAACCGCGAATATGGTAATAGGGATGCCAGCGACCGGTAGGGCAATGAGCACAATAAGTACATAAGCCAGAAAAGAGAATAACTTACGAAAAGCATAAATGGTGTTCTGAGAGGCGTGGCCGGATTTTAAGGCACGCTTAACCAGACTAGAGCCTATCCAGCGTATGACGATTACGCCAACAATAATCAGCGTAATAGCAATAATGACCTGGCTTAGGTATATCTGCGCGTCTCCGGTTTTCCATAACTCGACATTCCAGATTCTATTTAAACCAGAAGAGATGTCTGTCCAGGACATTTGCATAATCTATTTACCTATTATAGTGAATCTTTCTTTGTAATTTACGCGAAAAACACGTACATTGCGCGCTCAATTTTTACCCTATGATCCTGGATGTTGACTACGTGATTTCTGCTGCAAATATCACCATGCAATTTGGTGCAAAGCCTCTTTTTGAAAATATTTCTGTTAAATTCGGCAATGGTAACCGTTATGGCCTGATAGGCGCTAATGGCTGCGGTAAGTCGACCTTTATGCGTATATTAAGTGGTGAGCAGGAGCCTTCGGCTGGCAATGTGTCGCTGGAACCCAATATTCGCATCGGTAAGTTGCGTCAGGATCAATTTGCTTACGAAGACTACAGTGTCGTTGATGCCGTTATTATGGGCCACGAAGAGCTGTGGGCGGTAAAAGAAGAACGGGACCGCATTTACAGCAGCGGCGAAATGAGCGAAGAAGACGGCATGCGTGTGGCCGATCTGGAAACCGAATTTGCTGAAATGGACGGTTATACTGCGGAGTCACGCGCCGGTGAGTTATTGCTGGGGCTGGGCATACCGGTAGAGCAGCACTTTGGACTGATGTCGGCGCTGGCGCCGGGTGTAAAAATTCGGGTGTTACTGGCGCAGGTACTGTTTTCCGAGCCGGATATTATGTTGCTGGACGAGCCGACCAACAACCTCGATATTAACACTATTCGCTGGCTGGAAGGCGTATTAGCCGAAAAGCAAAGTACCATGATTATTATTTCGCACGACCGTCACTTTCTGAACACGGTTTGTACGCATATGGCCGATATTGACTATGGCGAGCTGCGCGTCTACCCGGGTAACTATGACGAATACATGTTTGCCGCCACTCAGGCGCGCGAGCAGTTAATGAGCGATAACGCCAAGAAAAAAGAGAAAATTGCCGAGCTGCAGAGCTTTGTTAGCCGCTTCTCAGCGAACGCGTCAAAAGCTAAACAGGCAACGTCGCGTCAGAAACAAATGGAGAAAATTCAGCTGGACGAGGTTAAAGCCTCCAGTCGTGTTAATCCGTACATTCGTTTTACTCAGGAAAAGAAACTCTACCGGTTAGCGCTTGAAACCGAGAACGTGCGTAAGAGCTTCGAAGACGAAGCGGTCTTAAAAGGCTTGAGTACCTCGATAGAAGTGGGTGAAAAAGTCGCTATTATTGGTGCCAACGGTATTGGTAAAACGACCTTGCTGAAATGTTTGATGGGCGAGTACACGCCGGACTCAGGCAGCATCAAATGGTCTGAAAATGCGGCGATAGGTTACTACGCGCAGGATCACGCCCACTGGTTTAAACAGGATATGACCGTTTACGAGTGGATGTATCAGTGGAAAAAACCGGGTGACGACGAGCAGGCTATTCGGGGTGTGTTGGGCCGTATGCTGTTCTCTTCTGATGACATTCAAAAGCCGGTATCGATTTTGTCTGGTGGTGAAAAAGGCCGGATGATTTTCGGTAAACTGATTTTGCAGCGCCCGAATATTCTGGTGATGGACGAACCGACTAACCATTTGGATATGGAATCGATAGAGTCGCTGAACCTGGCACTGGAGCAGTTTGAAGGCACTTTGTTGTTTGTCAGCCATGACCGCGAGTTCGTCTCGACTCTGGCTACTCGTATTATCGAAATTACCGACAAAGGCTTACGTGACTTTGCCGGCAGTTACGATGAATATCTGGCGCAGTTGGCTGCGGCTTAACGCTGCACCATTTTCTGGGCGCTCTTGACCAGTTCGTCAGGATCGCCCATTCGCTCCGGCTTTGTTACGCCGCGTTGGCAGGCTGGGCGCTCACTGATGGTGTTCATCCAGCGCTTCAGGTTTTCTAAGCCATCAAGGCTAACACCAGACCAGTCGTGGGTACGCACCCAACACCAGTTGGCAATATCCGCTAACGAGAAGTTATCACCTGCTAAGTATTCAGACTCGCCTAACCGTGTGTTCAGCACTTCAAACAGCCGACGGCTTTCATTCTGATAGCGCTCAATGGCTGAGGGCAGCTTCTCCGGGAAATACCGATAGAAGACATTAGCTTGTCCCATCATAGGACCAATGCCACCCATCTGAAACATCAGCCACTGGATCATACGTGAACGTTCTTTCGGGTCTTTAGGATTAAGCTTGTCGTAGGTCTCAGCCAGATACAGCATAATGGCACCGGACTCAAACACCGCGAAATCATCGTTATTTTTATCGACAATCACCGGAATACGACCGTTAGGGTTCATTTTCAGAAACTCCGGGCGTTTTTGCTCATTTTCCTGCAACTGCACATGGTGCAGGTTATAGTCCAGCCCCATTTCTTCTAAGGTTACCGTGGCTTTATAACCATTGGGGGTTGCTGAGGTGTAGAGTTCAATCATGTTTATTCCTTAAACCTTTGATGAGTCGCGCTGTTTCATACGCTCGTACCAGGCTTTTAGATTAGGCCAGCGGTCATCGACTCGCAACTGAATTCACCTATCCCGACTTTAGCGAGATTGAAAGGTGCCCTTTAAGCTATTAGCAAAGGCTACAAACTTCTCTTTTATGGTTCGTTTGACTTTCACTTCAACTGAGCCAAGCAACTGGAAGCCTTCAATTCGTATATGCGGAGCTTGTTTCAGGTTGCCCATTGAGGGCGCTTTATTTTCGGTGGAGCCAAGAACACTAAAGACGTTGGTGCTAATGGTAATTTCTTCAGGGACAAAAACTTCAAGACTTGAAAGCCCGCCAATAATTTTGATAGTGACGTCCGGGTGTTGAAAAACGGCATCGGTAAAGTCCAGTTCTACAGAGCCTAGCAGAGAGTAGATGGTGATTTCACGCGGCACTGTCCACACGCCACAGCGCTCATTAGAAGACAGTATGGATATCACCTTTTCGGTTGGTTGAATGCGTCCTTCGCCATAATGTGGTGAGAATTTCTGCTCTTTCATGCTGTCGTATGAGGTGTCGGGCTTCAGCTCCAGGTCTTCTACCAAATCGGAAAGCTGGCTATGTTCAGTTGCATCCATGGCTTGATCAAGCCGGCGTTCAAAAGCTTCTTCAGATAATTCACCGTGGCCGTAGTTCATTACCAACTGATCAATCGTCTCTTCGCGGACTTTTTCCAGTGGACGGTCTTCAAATTTTACACTCATGATGTTTCCTTGTTGATCTTATCTTCTTATTATGGACAACAAAGCAATTCTTAGGCCAGAAATAAATCATTTTAAAATCAATGGCTTAATATTTTTGTTTTTATTTGGTTTTGTGTGTCTGACCAAAAATTAGGAAAAGTTACCAATTATCGGGAGTCCGGTTGATCTTCTACGAGTTATTAACTTAACTAAAACCTAGAAAAAATCAGGTTACTTCAAACGGATACGGCCATGAGTAAACTACCTTTCGTTGTTGATGCCCATACCCACCTTTTTAACGCTCGTTATGTGCCTTTGCAGGGGATTCTTGAGAGTTGGGGAATTTGGAAAATACCGGCAAAGTTGATTAGCAAACTGGCCTATTCCCTAACCGCCAGTTCTACGCTAAAAGAGCGGCTAGAGTCGTTTTCAGTGACATCGAAAAAAGGCGCGACTGAAAAAATCTGCAATGAGTTTGCCCATCTGGTTTGTATTGAGATAGAGCACTATTTACTGGAAGAAGGCAATAGCGACCCGGAGTTAGCCGAAGCCTATCAGGAGCAATTCATTAACAGCGAGCTTTATTCGGTTCTGAAGGAAATACACCAGTATTACGGTGACAGTGAATCGGCTCAGGAACTTGAGTTAGATTACATAAAAACGAAATGGACTTTCAAAGCAGAGACTCAGGTTCAGGATAAAATATCAGGTTGGTTCTCTGGCATTCACAAAATGATTGAACGAATGCTGCGTAAGTCACTGGAGTTTCTGGAAGACGCTGCGGACAAAATAGACTTTGTCTTGAATATGCTACGCAGCGAAGTCGGGATATTTAAGCGGTTAGAAGGCTATTACGACAACTTCTCAGAACGTTATGTGTTTTTTCATTACATGATGGATATGGCTTACCCATTTGACGACAACCCCAAATACGATTTTTATGATCAGCAGTTGGAGCGTATGACGGCGTTGGAGAATTTTTCGGAAGGGATAGTTCTTGGCTTCTCCGCTTTTGACCCTTTACGTTTTGTTTCTCAATCTTCCTCTGACCGCGTGCTTCGTGATGCTATAGAAAGATCATTGGAACATGGCAAGGCAGGGTTCAAGTTTTATCCTCCTATGGGTTACAAGCCTGCAGACAACGAAGCTAACGTGGAACGAGTTGTTGATTATTTTCTGGATTTTTGTGTGGAGTATTCAATTCCAGTTTTCACTCACTGCACCCCGGAAGGCTTTCAGGCCTATAAAGGCTCGGGCCTGAATTCAGACCCGGATTATTGGGAGCAAGCGCTGAAAAAGAACAAGCAGCGAGAAACCATGAGACTCTGCTTTGGTCATGCCGGTGGTGGGAAACGGAAGATGAACGGGCGCTGGGTTAAGGGTTGGCTGTCGGATACGGAAGACGAATGGAATGATCAGAATAACTACGCTCGTAAAGTTGTAGAGCTGTGTCGGCGCTACGAGCATGTCTATTGTGATTTGTCCTACCTGCACGAAATTGTCGAAAGCAAGAAAGCCCAGGAGAGCCTGGCTAAACGACTTGAAATAGAGCTAACGCGTGAAGCCACTGCCGACAAACCTTTTAAACTTGCCGATAAAATAATGTACGGTAGCGACTGGCATATGGTGTCTATGGTTAATGATATTGAAAGGTACTTCGGGCAGATAAAAGCGATTTTTGAAATGCAAAAAATGCAGCTTTTTGCCGATAGGTTTTATTTCAAAAATGCGCTTAAGTACGTTGATTTAGAGGCTTACATTGCACGTGCGGAGAATGTCTTTAGTCAGGATTACATTGCACGGCTTAAAGAGATTAGAACGCACTTGATGTAGCCTGACGCTAATGCGTCAGGTGAGATAGTTAATTAGCTATAGAAAGTCTATGAGAAAAGACGTGATTACTAGGCGAACTGAGCTAACAGGTAACCGGTAATGAACAGACTCACAAAAAGCAGGGCGGCGAGTGCAAATGCTTTTGCGCCGCCTTGTTTGATGACGCTGATGTGTGTGAGCATGCCTAAAGCGGTCATTGCAATACACAGTAAATAAGTGGCAGCTGCTGTGAATGCTGTCGTCACGTCGTCCGGTATCCAGTTCAGTGAGTTGATGATAATAGCGCCAATGAATAGAAAAGCGAACCAAGGAACGGAGACTTTATTATCACCACTTTCTTTGTCTGAACCTTTTGACTTTTGTCTCATCCATACTGCAAATGTTAATAACACAGGTACTAATAAAACCACTCTAAGCATTTTTTCCAATACCGCCATGTGTGCCGCGTTTGAGCTAACTGAGTCGCCGGCGACAACTACTTGTGCAACTTCATGGACGGAAACGCCCACCCATAAGCCATACTGGGCCTCGTTGATATCGAAAAATTGAAACACTAATGGCATAAGCAGCATAGAAAGCGTGCCAAATACAACTACGGTGCTGATAGCGGTTATTACTTTGTGAGGTTTGGCTTTAATGATTGGTTCCATCGCAGCAACGGCTGCTGCACCGCAAATAGCGCTGCCCACGGCAACTAAAATCGCTTGCTCTTTATCAAGCTTAAACAGCTTGGTTCCGGCCCAAATACCGACAAACAGAATAACTGATACCATGGTAACCGCGCTGAATAGACCGTAAATACCAACCTGAGATAAGGCTTGTAAAGTAATATTGAAACCGTATAAGACAATGGCAACTCGTAATATTGATCCTTTAGCGATATTTAATCCAGGAGCGAGCGGTTCTTTGCAACGTGCCGGTAATATATGGCTGACCAGAATCCCAACGCCAATGCTGATTAATAGCGGAGAAACAGACTGAATAGCTGGAAGCCATAGATGGAGCTCCACAACACCTATTGCTAATACAACCGCTGCAATGAGCCCTACGATAGGATGGTTCATGGTTATGCCTTGTATTGATTCTTGTATTTAGGCTGGAGTATAGTGCAATCAATATTAATTAAAATTTAATAAAACTTTATAAAGTTAAAATATATTTATGATTAATTTGCGCCAACTTCAAGTGTTTAAAACCATTGCGGAAACCAGCGGTTTCACTGCGGCCAGTGTGCAGCTAAATATGACCACATCTGCGGTATCTATTAACCTAAAGGATATTGAACAGCAGCTGGGCACTCGGTTGGTGATGCGGGAAAGAGGACGAAAGCATCGTTCACACAAGGTTGAACTCACTGTTGCTGGTATGTGGCTGTACGAGCGAGCCCAAAAAATGCTATCGCTTAGTGACAGCACCGAACGATACTTTGAACAGTTACACAGTAATCGACGGGAAACGTTAAACATAGGTGCCAGTCAGACTGTCGGTAATTATTGGTTGCCGGCTTATATCAATGTGCTAAAACAACAACGTTCCGAGCTCAAAATTAATGTTTATATTGGTAATACCGATGAAATACTCAGCCGAGTTGAGTCGTTTCAGGACGAGATAGGGCTGGTTGAAGGTCCAAGTTCACGCGACGACTTACTCACTAAGCCGTTTAAGGAAGACAGCATGACGCTAGTTGCGCCGCCCGATGACAATGGTAAAGCGTTGGAAGTACAGCCTTGGCTTATTCGGGAAAAAGGCTCTGCCACTCGCCGGCTTACTGAAAAACTTTGGGCTAAGCTTGGCATTAAGCCAGCGAACGTTATTGAATTGAATACCAATGAAAGCATTATTCATTCGGTGGCATCAGGTATTGGAGTTGCCTACGTTCCTAGTATCACAACACCACTTATGTTGGAAGCTGGGTTAGTTAGAGCTTTGCCGACAGAAGGCACGCATCATCGCACCTTATATTATGTGACTCATCGAGACTTGTCCTTTTCAATGGCGTGGATAGAGCGGGTCATAGCTGAGAAAGCCTTATAAGTCATTTATTCCTGGACGAATATTCCGGGAGCTTGCTTTAAATTTTTAACGGGCTATGATGGATTCAGTTGTTAAGAGGACATCATGTTTAAGTCTAACTATTCTATACAGAGTACCGCTCTCACCTTTCCAAATTAAGCCGGACGCGCTTTAAGCGTTCGGCCTGTCTGTTATTCCCTTTAGATAATTTAATGTTCAGTTCGGTTGGAGATAAAGCCGTGCTTAAGCGTGCATTCAGGTTTTGTAAAACCTCGGTTTGTCCGTCAAACCCAATTTTTCAGGAAGCGGGGCAGCAAATGCTGATTGATCCCGTGGAGCTTAGTATTTTACTGAATAGGCTTGAATTCAGTGAGTCAAAAGAAGCGTTAATTGAAAAACGAATTCGAGTTGGAGCATCCGCCGTTCTACGTAATGTGAAAACAATGGAGCAGGTAAAGGTTAGGTTGGTTCCACCAGAGCTGGCGGATACCGACAACTATCTAGTGTCTTTTATTTCTCCCTTAGGCTCGACATTGCTTGGGCTTCGCGTAGGAGATATTGCAACAGTTATCGTTAAAGATATATCAATAAAGTGGGAAGTCCTGACGGTAAATCAAAATCGTCCCGCATCTGATAATGCTTAGAAATGAATTTAACGGAGGGTAGTGCCTTGGAGTAACTTAGTTGTGCAAAGTGCGGATTAATTTAAACATTTGAACAGATAAGGTGAATCCAATGAGTAAAGAAAAACAAAAGAAAAAACCACAATTAACATTGAAAGAAAAACGAAAAGAAAAGAAGAAAAAGAAACTTGATGAGTAGACTTAAAGGGCTCTCCGGAGCCCTTTTTTATGGGAGAGAATATGAATACTAGACCTAACATCGTTATTTCATGTGTCGATATGGCAGTTATTGAGCATCATTTAGATGAGACGCGTTTGCCTCGGGAGTTTTTGGATGAGTTAGAAGTTGAGCTGGCTCGCGCCAAAATTGTTGAGCCGAATGTTATGCCGGCCAATGTTGCTTGTCTGAATCGGCAGGTGACCTTTAAGGTTTTAGAAACAGGGAAAGTGTTTACTAAAACTCTGACTGCACCTGATCAGGTAGATAAATATGATGACAGCTTATCGGTTTTTGCTCCTTTAGGGGCGGCGCTTATTGGTCTTTCCGTAGGGCAATCTATTCAATGGAAAACAAATCGTGGTTTACAGTCAGTTGAGATTGTTCATGTCGCGAGTTAGATTACTCGCTTATAGAGTAATGTTCGACCTAGCGGCTTTAATCAAGTGAGTTTGAACATAATTGACCGTTCGATATCCACTATTGTCTGTTGGCAGACTTAATAAGGAGAGTTTTATGGCGCATGGCGTAGGAATTGCGAAGTTAGACGAGGCGCTCGGGGCGTTGGAAGATATGACTGAAGGTGTTAAGCCTATTACACTGGAAGAGTACCAGCAGCGCGTTGCTAAGGCACAGCAATTGATGCAGGAAAAAGGCATCAGCGCTATGTATTTAAACGCAGGTACTAACCTGGAATATTTTACCGGCTTGAAGTGGTACCCCAGTGAACGTTTGGTCGGCGCCGTTATCCCGGTTAAGGGAAATGTCACCTTAATAGCGCCCGCGTTTGAAGTCGGTTCATTAACCCAGGCTATGATACTGCCCATGGATACGGTTTTGTGGGACGAACATGAATCACCTTATGAACGGTTGCTGAACTTTTTAGCGGAGCATTTTTCTGATGGCTATAAATTGGCGTTGGATGAGTCCACACCATACAGCGTTGTAGCGAAGCTGGAAGAGCGCAAGCCAGCTGAAACAATGTGTGACGCAAAAGTCATTACCGCTGCCTGTCGTATGCATAAGTCGCCCGCAGAGCTGGCGTTAATTCAGACGGCTATGGATATGACCATGGCCGTGCACAGAGCCACCGGTGCCATGCTGCACGAGGGCGTAACCGCTTCTGAAGTTAGAGGTTTTATTAATGAAGCACACCGAAAGGTGGGCGCGTCTGGGTCGTTTTTCTGTATTGTGCTGTTTGGTAAAGGAACCAGCTACCCGCACGGTGTTAATTACGAGCAGAAGCTGGAGAAAAACGACTGGGTGCTTATTGATACCGGTTGCAAGCTGCACGGGTATCACTCTGATATCACCCGTACTTACCCCTTTGGCAACGCGACTGAAGAGCAACAGACGTTCTGGCAGTATGAACGAGACTTACAGCAGGCTGTTTTTGATGCGGCTCATATAGGTAAAACCTGCGAATCGGTTGATGACGCAGTTCGGGTTAAATTGAGCGAACTGGGTTTAAAAGCCGATTATCAATTACCCGGTGTACCGCACAGAACAGGCCATGGTATCGGTATGGACTTGCATGAATGGCCGTATTTAGTCGGTGGGGACAAGACCGAATTGGCACCGGGAATGTGCTTCAGTAATGAACCTATGGTAATTAACCCGGAAAAGTTTGGCGTGCGCCTGGAAGACCACTTTTATATGAGCGAAGAGGGGGCTTTTTGGTTTACCGAACCATCCCGCTCTGTGGATGACCCGTTTAACCTTCTGTGAGCGCATGTAGCCTGACATTTATGTCAGGTGAGATATCGCACCTGATGTGAACATCAGGCTACTGGTACAAAACTGGCACAATGGCTAAAATGCAAAAAGCCCCGCACTTGCGTGCAGGGCTTGAGAATGCTTGGTGCCGGAGGCGGAATCGATAAGATCTAATAACTTATTGTTTTATAGTGGATAAAAAATATTAAGATTCAAGCGTGTTACTTACCTTGTTACTAAAACTTCAGCTTTAGTTTTTTGATTGAAAGCTTTTTCACAAATGAATCTTTTAACTTTTTGGCTATGCCCAATACTCGCTTAACACGTTGAACATAGCTATAGTGGTCTGCAACTTGTGAACGTGTAGTGGCAAATAAATTCGGGTAAGCGGATTAAATGGTTGATCTTACCTTTGCATGAGAGTGAGACAGACCGGCATCTCATCGGATTATCTGGTTGATGCTTCACCTACTGCTGGTGCATGTTTCCTTCGCTAATTCCAGCAAGAACCCCACACGCCTCAACTTCCCGGTCATCGTTGCAACTCGCTCTCAGTGAAACGAGTTGTTTCTCAAGCGCTTGCAGAGCGGTTATCTGCGACCGCACATGAGAGATGTGATCATCGAGCAAGGCGTTGACGGCGGTACAAGGCTGATGAGGGTCGTCCTGATAGCTCTGTAGTTCGTGAATCTCAGCCAGTGACAGGCCCAGGATTCTGCAGCGACGGATGAAGGCCAGCCCCTCACCATGCTTCTCGGTATAGACACGGTAACCGTTGTCCTGCCGATCAGGCGGCGGCAACAAGCCCTGCTGTTCATAGAAGCGGATCGTCTGTGTTTCGACCCCTACCAACTGCGCCAACTGACCAATGCGCATCAGCCTCCTCCCCAACGGATTCTTTACTCTATTGACCTTATAGTAGCTTTATAGTTTAAAATGGTACCACAACATTGTTCAAGTGGAGTCGTATCATGAGCAAATCCTGTGGTGGCGCCTGTGGCGGTGATGCAACGTCCGCAGCGGATACCGATATACAGGCCTCCTCCGAGGCGCCAGGGAGATGGGTCAGTGTTTATGCCGTGCCGAAGATGGACTGTCCATCAGAAGAACGAATGATTCGCCTAGCCCTGAACGGCTTTGAGGAGATTCGGGCGCTGTCCTTCGACTTGTCGAACCGCCGGCTGAAGGTCGTGCATGACGGCGAGGTCGAGCCCGTCACCTCGAAACTGAAGACCTTGGGGCTAGGCGCCTCGCTTCAGGAAACCGTCGCTGCAAATCCGGAGACCACCAAGGCCGCCGAGTTTTCGGCAGCTTCTGCTAAGCAAGAATCCGGGACCCTGCGCTGGTTGCTCGGCATCAATGCACTTCTGTTCGTGGTGGAAATGACTGCCGGTCTGATCGCCCAGTCCACCGGCCTGATTGGAGAATCCCTGGACAATTTTGCCGATGCGGCGGTGTACGGGCTTGCCCTTTATGCGGTTGGACATAGCGTGAAAATGCAGGTACGTGCCGCGCATCTTGCTGGTGTACTGCAACTGATCTTGGCTGTGGGCGTGCTCGTAGAGGTGGTGAGACGCTTTGTATTCGGTAGTGAGCCTGAATCGCTGGTGATGATGGCTATCGCATTCGTCGCATTGATTGCCAATACCAGTTGTCTGCTGCTCATATCCAAACATCGGGAAGGCGGGGCGCACATGAAGGCAAGCTGGATATTCTCGGCCAACGACGTGGTGATCAACCTGGGGGTCATCACCGCCGGCGCCCTGGTCGCGTGGACCGGTTCCAATTATCCGGATCTGATTATCGGCACCATCGCGGGGGGCATTGTACTTAACGGTGCCAGACGCATTTTGGCGTTGAAGGGTTAAATAATGCTCATTATTGGCAAAAAGCTCTCGCCGTATGCCCTATTGTCCATATCGGGCCTGCTGGCAACGTCTGATCAGGCTGTAAAGTGGCTGGTGCAGCAATCAATGGCCTATGGCGAGTATGTTTCGGTGACCCCGTTCTTTAACTGGGTGCACCTATGGAACACCGGTGCCGCATTCAGTCTTTTTGCGAATGGTGGAGGCTGGCAGCGCTACTTTTTTATCGGAATCGCGGTAGTGGTCTCGATTTTTTTGATCAAGCTGATCCTTGAAAATCGTCATAAAGGAGAAGCCATCGCTTACAGTCTTATCCTCGGTGGCGCCATGGGCAACCTGATTGACCGGGTCTTTCGCGGCTATGTTGTGGATTCCTTTGATTTCTATTGGCGAGACTGGCATTGGCCGGCCTTCAACCTGGCTGATATTGCAATTGTCCTCGGTGCCTTACTTTTCGTTTCCAGCAGCTTGTTGGGTAAAAAAGCAAACACCAATGCCGAGTCGGATGGATCTGACTGACACCTACGCCTATACAACACCATGACCGAACTTCCCGACAACATCCTTCACCTGCCGCAATACCAAGTACTGGGCTGCAAATCAACCGACGACGAAATGCACTTCCAGGTGGACGTGCCCGATCCCATCGCCTGCGAGGAATGCGGCGTGCAGGGTGAGTTCGTACGGTTCGGCAAGCGTGACGTTCCCTATCGTGATCTGCCCATCCACGGCAAGCGGGTCACTCTCTGGGTGGTCCGCCGCCGATACACCTGCCGGGCCTGCAAGACAACATTCAGGCCCCAGCTACCGGAGATGGTGGACGGATTCCGTATGACACTGCGGCTGCATGAGTACGTGGAGAAGGAATCCTTCAACCACCCCTACACCTTTGTGGCGGCACAGACCGGCCTGGACGAGAAGACGGTGCGCGACATCTTCAACGCCCGCGCCGAGTTCCTGGGGCGCTGGCACCGCTTCGAGACGCCCCGCATCCTGGGCATTGACGAGCTATACCTGAACAAGCGCTACCGCTGCATTCTGACCAACATTGAGGAGCGAACCCTGCTCGACCTGCTGGCCACCCGCCGCCAGGACGTGGTGACCAACTACCTGATGAAGCTGAAAGACCGGCAGAAGGTCGAGATCGTCAGCATGGACATGTGGAACCCCTACCGGGCAGCGGTCAAGGCTGTGCTGCCCCAGGCCCGTATCGTGGTCGATAAGTTCCATGTGGTGCGCATGGCCAACGATGCCCTAGAGAGAGTGCGCAAGGGCCTCAGAAAGGAGCTGAAACCGTCCCAGAGCCGGACTCTCAAGGGAGACCGGAAAATCCTGCTGAAACGCGCTCACGAAGTCTCAGACCGGGAGCGCCTCATCATGGAGACCTGGACAGGCGCGTTCCCGCAACTGCTGGCCGCCTACGAGCACAAGGAGCGCTTCTACGGCATCTGGGACGCCACCACACGGCTCCAGGCAGAAGCCGCCCTGGACGAGTGGATAGCCACCATCCCGAAGGGCCAAAAGGAAGTCTGGAGCGATCTGGTCAGGGCAGTGGGAAACTGGCGCGAAGAGACCATGACCTACTTCGAGACGGACATGCCCGTCACCAACGCTTACACGGAGTCCATCAACCGACTGGCCAAGGACAAGAACCGTGAAGGGCGCGGTTACTCCTTCGAGGTGATGCGGGCACGAATGCTCTACACCACGAAGCACAAGAAGAAGGCACCGACTGCGAAGGTCTCTCCTTTCTACAAGAAAACCATCGGTTACGGACTGCCGGACTTCGCAGAGGAACTCAACTACGGAGTCGATCTATCAACCATCTGAGGGTGGTATCAGATTGATGGGGTGAAGGTGCCCCATCAACCATTAAATCCGTATACCCAAACTAATAAAGAGGCGAAGAGTGCTTTCCGCCTCCAAGCTTCATCAGACGGTTATTGTGCAGTTCTAGACGAAAAGCTTTGGTTAAACAGCCGTACACCAACCTCTTCCAAAGCCGCTCTAACGCTCTCAACAACGTCAGGTTCGATCGACAGACCATTGGCATACACACCTTTATCGAACGTTAAAACAGCTCCGTACGCTTTCGCTGTGGACGCTGCCCGTTTAATGCCTTCACTATCAATCGCAGAGTCATCAGTGATGTGATGACGGATTTGGTAGGACGTGATGACATAACCCCGCTCATCAAGCAAGAGCAGGCCAAGTGGGCTTGCTGACATAGCGTTAGGAAAGTCTGACTCTGACCTTAAGCATCCAGTGTTTTGCTGGCGCTCTCGCAGTTGCGGTAAAAGTGCCAGTGCTGTTATTGCTGCCTTAATTCCCAGCACTACCCACTTTCTCGATGCCGGTGTCTTAAATATTGCCGCCATAAAGGTTTACTCCAGTATTTGGTTACAAGTGAATTAGCGCTAAAGAAGACCGCGCTCAGAGAATGACACGCACTCTTTGCCGACAACGATGTGGTCTTTCACCTCAACGTCGATAACAGCCAGGGCCTTTTGCAAGCGCTCAGTAAGACGGATATCCGCATTGGAAGGTTCAGCCTCTCCCGAGGGGTGGTTATGTGACAGTACGAGTGAAGATGCTTTAGTTTCGAGGGCAGCTCGCACCACTTCGCGGGGATAAACACTGGCCGCATTAATGGTGCCGTAGAACAGCTCCCTGTATTCAATGAAGTGGCCCTTTTCATCCAGGAAGATGATGCTGAATACCTCACGCTCGTAGTGCGCCAGCTTATACGTCAGGAAATCCTTAATGACGTTCGGGTTGTAAGGCTCTTGTCCTCGTAAATGGCGCTCTTCCAGGATCTGGCTGGCGCGATGAAAAACGTCTCGCTCAGCTTCATTGTTGGCTGATGAGTAACAGCCTTTATCAAGTGTGTGCATTGTTAACCTCCTAATTTGGTAAATGCACAGCAGTGATATAGGTCTGAAATCTGATGGGCTCTTAACTATCGCAATAAAACATTACGGCTCCGACCGATGCTTTGAGAACAAGCACGATCAATCAACACATCTGAAACTTGGAGTCATCATGTATAATCCTTTTACCTTTGACGCAAAGCATATCGAACTCATTCACAATCACTTTCACGACGACCCTTACTACATTAAAAGGGATGCGTTGGAGTCTGCAGTAAAACAAGCGTCCAACGAAATTTGGAATAATCCGACATATGGAGCTTTTGAAGCGGCAGGTGTTTACGCGTACCAGCTCATTCGCTCAAACGCTTTTGGTAGACAAAGCGGTGATACTGCTTTGGTCTGCGCCCTGCTATTCCTTCGGCTATACGGTCACGGTTTTGTCTGTACACAGCAGTATCTTTACAATTTCGTCGAGCGACATGCAGACCCTGAAACTATGGCTATCTGCCTTTCCGGTGCTTATGCCGGAGCTGAAAGCTATGTTGAGTCTCTCCATCTTCAACGGCCTCATGTGCCTATGGACATTGCTGATATAGCTCTCGATGAAGACATGGCTGTGTCGCTTACTTCCGCTATAAAAATGGCTTATGACGTAAACGGAGACTACGGGGCTTGCCAAAAAATAAAGAAACCTAGGTTAAGTGGCCGCAGAAAGCGTTGGGTCAGATTAGCTGATTTATAAAACTCAGGATGCAAAACGGCTGTACCCTAGCAGTACAGCCGCCCAATCATAATAGCCCCCGCTCAGCAAGCGAGACGACCTCATCAGTTACTAGCATGCAGTCCAATAGTGACACGTCAATCAGGTTCAGGGCCGACTTTAGCGTTGATAACTCATGTTCTTTGTCAGAATGATTCAGCTCTTTAGAAGGTGAGAAGTAACTGACAATAACTGCCGCTGCATTAACCTTGAGAACTTCGCGGTACACCATTGAAGCTGCCAGTTCTTCGCCCTCTTCAAACTCAACATTGTCAATTAGCCGGTGTTGGCTATCTAGTAGCAGTAAACCCGCGACTTCTGTTGAGCACTGCTGATAGCTCCCCTGGACGAACTCTTTAACCATTGAAGGCTCGGTAAAGCCCTCTCCCTGTTTAAATCGTGACTGGATTAGGAGATACGCTTTGTCCAACAACTCTCGCTCTGAGTTGAACTCAGCGCTTTTATCACTTGTGATTTGCTTGTGCATATGGATTCCTTAAGTATTAATGTATCGATGCACAGCGGTAATATAGGTCTCAAATTCTCAGGGTTGGTTGTTTATAATTATTCGTTACAGCTCGCACTAATCCTTTGAAACAAACCGAACAGAGGAAATCATCATGAGATTTTTAAGAATAAACGAAGTGAGAGAGCGCATAGGGCTTGGTAGAACGTCAATCTATAAAATGGTCAACGAAGGCACCTTCCCTAAGCCGGTTCGAGTTTTAGGAAAAAAAGTAGCCTGGGTAGATTCAGAAGTCGATGAGTGGATGTTAGAGCGCATAGCCGAACAACGTAGCGATACCATATCCGCAGTTAACTGCTAATTTATCTTCTAAACGGCGGCTTTCAAGCCGCCTTTATTTTTTCCCTCGCTAACATTCGCACTCAAAAAGGCTTGTAGAGAGCGTTGCAGGCTTACATCTAATCTAAAAAATTACAGCCCTACATCATCCTCTGACACTAAGAGGAGAAGCACTATGAAATTAATGAAAGTCAAAGAAGTCATGCACGTAACCAGCCTAGCCCGCCCTACTATTTACAAGTACATGGCCAAAGGACAATTCCCAAAACCGGTATCTTTAGGTGGCCGAGCCGTGGCATGGGTAGCAGATGAAATTGATGACTGGATTATGCAGTGCATTGCTGAGCGTGATGCGGAAAGTGATATAGAGGCTGATTAAAAACAAAAGAAGAAGCCTAATCGGCTTCTTCTTTATTTAGCACGAAGACACGCCATTATTTTTTTGATGGTGGGTTGTTACTACGACCTTTACCGCTAGGCCCACCAGTTTTGCTCGGTCCATTTTTAAGTCCCATCATAATCTCCTTTTAAGTTATTTAGTTAGCCAGCTAATAAGTTGAAACTGACTGTTTACACGGACCAAATTTTAGTTTTGATCCGCACTCTGGGTTCGATATACAGCTTATCGATTTATCTTTACTACGTATTTCCGTCGTCAATTTTTTAGCGAAATTAGGGGGTACTGCAGCTTCAACGACGCCACCACCAGGGCCAAAGTTTGCGCGATTAAAAAGGGCCACATTCCAGCCTAGTTCTTTTTTGTCTACTGAGATGGCAACTCCCCCTTCTTCGCCATTCACGTCCGTTATATTGTTACCCTGCAACCACTCATTCAAAGTTGCTTGAAAATCTTCAGCATTAAGAAAGTGTTGTTCGCCGACATAGCTTTCAAAGTCGTTAGGCTTAAACTTATGGAACACAACCAGCCAACCTGGTTTATGGCAGTAGCTAAACTGTTTTATACCGTTAATAGTTACGTTATCCGTAACACTCATGCGTAAGCGCTCGACTGCTAACTCAAGTTGAAGCTCTGCGGAATCATTCGATTCAATGTAAGTAATTCCGGTATCATCGGGGTATCCGGCTTTAACGCTCCAGTAGTTTTTGATGCCACTCTCTAGTTGACACAGTTCGAGACTGAGTGACGTCGCTTTAAAATCTATCGAAATCTCCAAATCACTTTGATCAAGTTTGTAACTCAGTATCCCGGCTGCGGCGATAACGCCGTCTATAAACTCAGAGAGAGACGCATGAATGTTTATTGCTGCAGGATTTGTTAGGCTTGCATTTCGAGTACTTAACCAGCAAACATCATTTTGATTCAGCAAGTCTTCGGGTTCGCAATCCAACGCTTTAGCTATAGCTTTTACACTTTTAGCTCTCACTGGTTCACCCTGCTTAGCACGGATCAAAGTTCGTTCACTAAAACTCCCTTCGTAACATATCGCCGAGTGGTATTGCCCTTTTAACCTTGCATTCAGTGCCTTGCTTATGTCGTATGACTTGTTATCTGCCAACTTCATTTTCTAATCCTTTAGTTTGTTTTATTAAGCGAAGGTCAGCTTATTCGATGGCATTAACGATAGAAAGCACTTAAAGGTGACAGTGAACTGACAGTAGTTAACGAGGTAGCCAAGATACTATATTTGTTGCGGCCAAAAACTGCCGCACCAATCGATTAACCTACTGGCAGTGACATCGGATTTATCCGTGGCATAATGACCACAACTTAAGGACGATATAATAATCAACAGGGTGTGCAGTGAATACCGAAAACTACTCTCAAACCGCTTCCTTTATCTGGTCGGTGGCAGACCTGCTGCGTGGGCATTTCAAACAATCTCAGTACGGACGGGTGATATTGCCCTTTACCCTTTTACGTCGCTTAGAGTGCGTTTTAGCGCCGAATAAACAAAAGGTACTAGAAGCCGCAAAACAGCACCAGAACAAACCCGACGCAGTGCGTGAGCAGTTATTGCTACGCGAGTCACAGAACGACTTCTACAACGCTTCGTCTTTGACTCTGGCAACCTTGTCAGATACTCAAACAGCGGAAGACTTAATCTCTTACGTACAGTCATTTAGCAGCTCTGCCCGTGAGATATTCGAGCACTTTAACTTTGAAGAGTTTGTGCTGAAACTGGCTGAAGCTGACCTTCTGTATCAGATCACTCAGCAATTCGGCTCTAAGATAGACTTATCAACCGACAATATCTCTAACTACGGCATGGGCCTTATCTTTGAAGAGCTCATCCGCAAGTTTGCTGAAAGCTCAAACGAGACCGCCGGTGAGCACTTTACCCCACGTGACTGTGTGCATGCAGCAACCTCGTTATTGATGACTGGCCAGGAAGAAGTGCTTTCACCTAACAGCATCATTACCATTTATGATCCAACGGCAGGCACCGGTGGCTTCCTGTCAGAATCTGAAGAGTATATTCAGTCCATCAGTGAAAAGGTTACCGTTAAGCTGTTTGGCCAGGAGCTCAATTCAGAGTCCTATGCCATCTGCAAAGCAGACATGATGATCAAAAGCCAGGAAGTCGACAATATAAAGCTGGGTAACACGCTGTCGAACGATCAGCTGGCGCATGAAAAATTTAAATACATGCTGGCAAACCCACCATTTGGCGTCGACTGGAAAGCCTCACAACGTGTCGTTAACGACGAGCACAAAGTAAAAGGCTTCGATGGTCGCTTTGGTCCAGGATTACCCCGTGTTTCTGACGGTTCACTGCTTTTTTTGTTGCATCTGGTCAGCAAAATGCGGGACACACGTAATGGTGGCTCGCGTATCGGTATTATCTTAAACGGCAGTCCGTTGTTTACCGGCTCTGCAGGCAGTGGTGAATCGGAAATCCGTCGTTACCTGCTGCAAAATGATTTGGTCGAAGCCATCGTTGCCCTTCCCTCGGATATGTTCTTTAACACCGGCATCAGTACCTATATCTGGATCTTATCCAATGCGAAAAAGCCGGAGCGTAAAGGCAAGCTACAGTTGATTGACGGCAGTGACGCCTTTGCCAAAATGCGTAAATCACTCGGCAGCAAGCGCAAATACCTAACCGAAGAAAACATCAACGAGTTGGTGCGTTTATACGGTGCCGTGGAGGAAACCAAAAACAGTAAAGTCTTCCCTAACGAAGCCTTTGGTTACCGCCGTGTCACCATCGAACGACCGTTACGGCTTAACTTCCAGGCTAGTGAAGAACGTGTCGCTCGGTTAGATGACGAAAAGGCATTGCAAAAGCTTAAAGCCGAAGACTTTAGCCAACTGAAACAGGCCATTCAGCAAATTGACGCTGATACCCTGTTCATTAATCGTGATGACTTTACTAGAACACTAAACGCCCAACTAAAAGTAAGCGACTTAAATCTAACCGCCGCACAACTAAAAGCTGTGCTCAATGCCTTGAGCGAGCGCGACAGCGACGCTGATGTCTGTGCCGACAAAAAAGGTAATCCAGAAGCTGATTCCGGCTTACGCGACTACGAGAACGTACCGCTGACAGACGACATATACGAATACTTTGAGCGTGACGTCAAACCGCACGTACCTGACGCCTGGATAGACGAGAGCAAGCGCGACGAGCAAGACGGCGAAATCGGTATCGTGGGCTTTGAAATTCCGTTCAACCGTCACTTTTATGTGTTCGAGCCCCCTCGCCCACTCGAGGAGATCGACGCAGACCTCAAGCAATGCACCGACAAGATCAAGCAGATGATTGAGGAGCTGTCGGCGTGAATAAACCTATTCATGAATCAGAAACTCGAACAGTTCGAGACCTAAAAGAGTTACTTCCAGAACGTTGGAAACTCATTAAGTTAAAGTTAGTTTGCAACATTGAGACGGGGTTTGCATTTCCTTCAGAGGTTTTTGGCGAAACCGGTACTCCAGTTATTAGGATTACAGATATAAAAAATAGAGAAATTAACTTATCTGAAATTAAGCGTGTCGATGACCTGCTCCTAAAATCAAAGCCAAAACGCCCAAGCGTAAATAAAGGCGATATCATCATGGCAATGACAGGTGCCACCATTGGTAAGGTTGGATATTACAATAGCGACAAACCTAGTTATTTAAATCAACGTGTGTGTCGGTTCATTCCAGCAAGTATTGATAGAGGATACCTTTGGCACACGTTAAATAGCGAAATCTATAAAAAATACATCGAACTCGAAGCGTTTGGGGGGGCACAGGCCAACATATCTGACTCCCAACTACTGAACTTTCCGGCTCCGCTGCCAGAATTAGAGGCAGAACAACAAAAAATAGCCCAGTTCCTCGACTACGAAACGGCAAAAATTGATGCACTGATTGACGAGCAAAAGCGGTTGATTGAGTTGCTTAAAGAAAAGCGTCAGGCGGTTATCAGTCATGCAGTTACCAAAGGGCTTAACCCAGACGCACCGATGAAAGACTCTGGTATTGAGTGGCTTGGAGAAGTTCCTGAGCACTGGGAAATTAAAAAGCTAAAGTTCTGTTCTCGCATGCTAAGTGATAAAGGTAAAGACAATACAAACGCGATTAGTCTCGAAAATATCGAGAATGGAACCGGTGCTTTTATCAAAACTGAGTCTAACTTTGATCAAGAGGGTGTTTTATTTGAACCACTGGATATTTTATTCGGAAAGCTTAGACCTTACCTGGCAAAAGTCTATCTAGCTAGAGAGCATGGCTCTGCTCTAGGTGATATTCTTGTTTTCAGAGCAAATAAAGATATAAGCCCAGAATTCTTATTCTTTAGATTGATTTCACAGGAATTTATTAGACAAGTGGATCAATCAAGCTACGGTAGTAAGATGCCAAGAGCCAATCCTGAGTTGATAAAAAGTCTGCAGATTGCTGTGCCACCAATCGAAGAGCAAGTAAAAGTTTCTGACTACTTAGCCAACCTACAGTTTAACAAAATAATGCCTTCGGTTATTAACGCATCATCTCTAGTAAAACTGCTTGAAGAACGCCGTTCAGCGCTAATCTCAGCTGCCGTTACCGGCAAAATTGATGTGCGCGACTGGCAACCGCCTGCAGGTTCCGATACAGTGGATTCAAACGCGTCAGTGCAAACGGAGAGGCATTATGGCTGACACCAAAGAGCGTCAGTTTCAGACGGACATACTTAACAGCCTGGAAAAAGACGGCTGGTTAATTGGCTCCGCAGCTAATTATGATAAAGCCAACGCGGTGTATACCGAAGACTTAATCGATTTCGTGAAAGACGCCTATCCTGACCGTTGGGAGCGCTTTTGTAAGTCTAACCCCGGTGACCCGGAAAAACTTTTAGTTCACGCCGCCGTTAAAGGCATGACCCGCGACGGCGCACTTCACGTGTTGCGTCACGGCTTTAAAGCCATTGGCGGCACGATTAAAGTCTGCGCCTTTCGCCCCGACCATGGCATGAACCCCGATACTGAGCGCCGCTATCAGGCCAATCGCTTGCGAGTGGTTGAGGAAGTCTCCTACTCGCCCCATGCCCACGAAGGCGACTATAACCCACGCATCGACCTGGTATTTTTTGTCAACGGCATTCCAACCGCCACCATGGAGCTAAAAAGCGAGTTTAAGCAGACCGTTGAACACGCCAAGCGCCAGTATAAATTCGACCGTCCAGTTAAAGACCCTGTGACCCGCAAGCCAGAGCCGTTATTAACGTTCAAGCGCGGTGCACTGGTGCATTTTGCGGTCAGTCAGGACGAAGTGGCTATGACCACCAAGTTAGCCGGTAAGGAAACTTTCTTTTTACCATTTAACTTAGGAAAAGAAGACGGCGCTGCCGGTAACCCGCAATCGACATCTGAAAATAGCTACGCCACCAGTTACCTGTGGGAACGGCTGTTGAATAAAGACGCCTGGCTAAAAGTCATCGGCCGCTTTATGCACCTGGAAGTTGAAGAAAAAGAAAACTTCGACGGGCGCACACAGAAAAAAGAAACGCTGATATTCCCCCGCTACCATCAGTGGGACGTAGTGAATCAGCTTATCGATACCACACGCCGTGAAGGCCCCGGCAGTAAGTATCTTATTCAGCATAGTGCAGGCTCGGGCAAATCCAATTCAATTGCCTGGACAGCTCACCAGCTATCATCGCTCTACGCTGACGACGGCTCTAAGCTGTTTAACTCCATTGTGGTGGTCACCGACCGCACGGTACTCGATTCGCAGTTACAAAACACCATTCGGCAATTTGAGCACGCCGACGGTGTGGTGCGGGCCATTACCCGCGATGTCGGCAATAAAAGTAAGTCTGAACAGCTAGCAGAAGCGTTGCAGGAGCAGGTTCGCATTATTGTCGTGACCATCCAGACCTTCCCAGCGTTGTACGATGCCATTGATAAGTACCCTGCTCTGCAAGCCGGTAATTACGCGATCATTGCGGACGAAGCCCATTCGTCACAAACCGGTGCATCTGCCAGTAAGCTAAAAGCACTGCTAGGCTCTGACCGTCCTGAAGGCGATGATATCAGCGCTGAAGAGCTGTTAGACGCCGCCGTTCAGGCGCGGATGCCAAACGAGCGTATCAGCTACTACGCATTTACCGCGACACCAAAAGGTAAAACTCTTGAACTGTTCGGTCGTCCGGATGACCCACATTCGCCCATTAGCGACGACAACAAGCCCAAAGCGTTTCATGTGTATTCTATGCGTCAGGCCATTGAAGAAGGCTTTATCCTTGATGTCCTAAAAAACTACACCACCTACGCCACAGCCTGGAAGATTGCTCACCCCGAGGGTGAGGACAAAGAAGTCGACAGTAAAAAGGCACGCATTAAGCTGGCTAAGTGGGTTCGGTTGCATCCTTACAACATCAACCAGCGCGTTGAAATCATCGTCGAGCATTTTCGGGAAAACGTCCGTCATTTGCTAAACGGCCAGGCCAAAGCCATGGTCGTCACCGGCAGCCGACAGGAAGCAGTACGTTATCAGCTAGCGATGACCAGTTACATTATCGAGAAAGGCTACCAGGACGTGCATGCTCTGGTGGCTTTCTCCGGTGAGGTTCCGGCGGATGATTACATTACCGAGAGCGTGACCGAGTACGACAAAAAATTAAACCCAGGCTTAAATGGCCGCAAGCACGATAAAGCGCTCGACTCCGACGACTTTAACGTGATGATTGTGGCCAATAAGTACCAGACCGGTTTTGACCAACCTAAACTGTGCGCGATGTACGTTGATAAGAAGCTACAAGGCGTTGAATGTGTGCAAACGCTGTCGCGTTTAAACCGTACCTTTCCGGGTAAAGACCAGACCTTCGTGCTCGACTTCTTTAACAGCGAAGAAGACATACTGGAGTCATTCAAGCCCTATTACACGACCGCAGAGCTTGATTCAGTGACCGACCCGCACATTCTGTTCGACATTATGAGCAAGCTCGATGAAGAGCATATTTATGAATGGTCGGAAGTGGAGAAATTTGCCGAGGCGTTCTATGACCCGAATGCGCCTGCCTCGAAACTAGGTTATTACTGTAAACCCGCCAAAGAGCGCTTCATGGCACGGTATAACCTTGCCGTTGATACGCTAAAGCAAGCTAAAGATATGCTGAACCAGGCTCGGGTTTCAGGTGATAAGGTTAGCATTAATAAAGCCGAGGACTCGGTTAAAGCCGCCGGTGAAATGGTCGACCAACTCGACCTGTTCAAAAAGAATCTGAACAGTTACGTGCGGATGTACGAGTTCTTGTCGCAGATAACGCCGTACAACGACCATGAGCTCGAGTCGCTGTGCGTTTATGCCAAGAGTCTACTCCCGCTACTTCGGGTCGAACGCTTGGACGATGAAGATGATGTCGATATATCCGGAATGACACTGACGCATTACCGCACAACCAAGAAAGCTGAAAAGGAATTGAAGCTGGGTGAAGAAGACGGTGGCTACCTAAGCTCAGTTAAAGCCGTTGGCAGTGGCAAACCACACGATCCTGAAAAGAAAAAGCTGCAGGAGATCATCGATGCCTTGAACGACCTATTTGGTGCAGAAGTTGGTGACGAGCACAAACTTCGTTACGCCGAAGGTATAGCCGGACGCTTACGTGAAGACGATGAAATCATGGCTCAGGTCAACAAGCACTCAGAAAACGAAGTCATGCATGGCCTACTGCCACAGCGTCTATTAGACCGAGTTGTTGATTCGATGGATGATCACGAAAAGCTGTCGATGGAAGTGCTCGAAAATCCTGCTGTGCGGGATGGCTTTGCGAGGTTGATATTGAAGATGTTGGTTAGTTCCTCTACCACCGAGCCTAAAGGAATATAACTATGTCGATAGGAAGCTCGGTTACTGGTTTCTTTGAACAGATCATTAACCCAATAAAAGAAAGACTCAGTAGTCCGCTTGGTAGTGCATTTGCGGCTTTCTGGTTAGCATTTAATTGGCACATTATTTACTACTTTTTAATGTCCAATGATTCAGTTGATCATAAAATCACTTTCATCAAGACAACGATGTACAGCATCGATAGCGGACTCATATTCCCTCTTATATGGGCCACCGGTTTCTGCCTAGTTTTCCCACTTTTAAAGAACATAGCTAATACGGTATGGTCTTTAAGCGATAATTGGTCGTCTCAATTCAGCGGCTTTGTCCTTAAAAACTCAACTCGACTAACAAAAGAAGAGCAAGAACAACATTTAGCCCTTTTAGAAGAAAGGACACAGGAGCATCAAGCAGCGGTTGATAGCTACAAGAGGGAAATATCCGAATTAAAAGGCCTTCTTAAAAAAGTAGATGCTTTAAAAAGTCATGATGCAAAAAGTAATGGTTCGGAAATGGAATCTGAGCGTACTGAACAAGCAGATCCTGATGAAGTAACAAGCTCTGAACTTATCCAAATAATAAAGTCTACTGATGGGTCACACAGACTAAAAAAATATCTAGCTCAACAGCTTCTGCTAAATGTAGATAATCAGATTCATAAGAAAGAGTTACAACGTTATGAAGCTATTATTGAGCTGTTAGCCAAAGAGCATCCTCACGGATGGGTAATAACTGATATAACGGCTCCAAGCAATCAGAGAACATCTGTACATGCCGTGAAAGCCGACATTGAAAAAATGTCTATGGCGGGAATTGCTGAGGTTGATGATACAAGGGAGAAAAGCAAAGCTTTTCTCTCCCACGATACTGTTAACTTTATCGTTAACTCGATAGACGAATAATGATGGGACTCCTAAAGCTCCAGCTCCACAAAGTCCCTATCCACATCTTCTTGAGTAATTCCGATGTAACGCAACGTCACAGCCTCAGAGCTGTGGCGCAGCATCTTCATGACCCGGGCAATATCGTTGGTGTTTTTGTAAAGATGGTAGCCCCTGGTTTTTCGCATCGAATGCGTTCCCAAGTCAATACCAACCTCCTCGCCTATTGCCGCAAATGCACGCGATACATAACGACGACTTAATGGTTTTGCCGGTGTATTTTTAGACCGTTGGTTTCGATAAGACTGAAAGAGATAAATGTGGTCAGGACGTTCAGAGCGAATACGAGCGATGACCGCCCTCGCCTTTTCATTGAGTTTAATTGTCGCTAGCTTCGACGTTTTGCCTTCGACCAGCAACAGCCGGTCGTGCTCGATATTTTCAAACTTGATGGATAGTAAATCTGAGATCCGCAACGCCAGGTTCAAGCCAACATCCCATACGTCAGCAATTTGCTGCCCGTAAGTTCGTTTAAGAAGGTAGCTAATTAGCTTTACGGTATCCAGATTCTTAACCGCTTGTACTTCGGCCATAATCTAGTTCCTTTTTTTCTGTAAAACGTGATTTTGAGTACTTAAAGGGGTATAAAGGGGTAAATAACCCGTTTTCAGTGGGTTTGCTTGTTCCCATTTCGTTATTTTGGGAACCTAGAACAACGGACTTGCAAGTGCTTGTCCCGGCACAATGATGTATACCTGAAAAATCGAGGCTTGAAACACACAACTATTTAATTCGTTAATCAGCCAGTAATTAGACATCAATGGTTAAAGGAATAAGCAGAATGTCAAACTCAGAAGCACAAGTTGAAAGCGAAGATGAAAACCAAGATATCGATATTGAAAAAGCGGCCAGAATAGCAAGAAGTAAAGCCAAGTTATTGGAGAACCTCAATGCTGGCAACTTTAAACAGTTAACAACAAGAGTTGCTCACATTCTCAACATTTTTCCAGAGAGCAGAAATAGTGATATCACATTAGCTCTTAGGTATTGGGAAACATACCAGCATGATGTTTTCGATGGCGAGCATATTGGCAAAAAGGACTTGTTTAAACTCGAAAGGCAAGTGGATATCACAAGAGCAAGGGCTAAAATTCAGAACGAATATAAGCTCTTTATGGCCAAAGACGAGATACGACGTCACCGGAAGAAAAATGAACGCGAAATGGTTGAAAGCACCATTAATGATCAAGCCGCGACAATAAAACAAACGCATGTGTTTTCTGACGAAAGCGGTAAGACACAGGATTTCTTTGTTGTTGGTTCAATTTGGGTATTGGAAGCAAAACAGTTAGTTTTTCTGACACAAAAGATTGAGCAGTGGAAAGTTGATAATGGGCTCCAAGGTAAAGAGATTCACTTCAAAAGAATCAAGAATGGTGATTTTAATAGGTTTAAAAGCTTAGTAGATTTAATCAGTGCCAACTCAAGTTATTTAAGCTTTAAGTCTCTAACAGCAAAGAACTCAGAGCTGAAACGAAGCCAGGCGGAAACACTTAATAAACTTCATGAAATTATACTTCACCGAGGAGTGGTTCACGAAGTAGAATCAAAAAGAATCTCAGGGAGCTCTTTGGTTAAAGTCACATTAGATGATGAAAGCTCTCTTGATCCTGTATCCTTGGAAGAACTAAAGCACAAAGTTGAAACTAAGTTAGCCGAGTCCGCGATGAATTCTGTAGGTTTAGCTGACATAACTACCGTTCCCTCTCAGCGGAGTATATTCATACAAATTGCTGACTTAATTGCCTCCTCAATTGGGAGACGCCTGAATAATCCAGACGCTGAAACGGAAAAAGATAAAATTGCAAATTATTTGATTGACAGTCTGCAACTTAACTTGTCAAAACTATCAAGTTCCTCAGATATAACTATTAGATTTAACCTTGGCAACTAAGCTAAGCCATCGGAGCAAACACAAACCCGAATCAATCAATAAGAAGCACCTTCTAGGAGAATAATTTTGGATTTGAACCAATTTCTTAGTGCAAATAACATTTCCCAAGAGGATTGGGATAAGTCCAGACTGGATAAAGAGCTTTTGCTTGACATAGAAAAGGATTACAAAGCTTACAAAGGTGAATTACATCGGGCAGCCAAATTTCTAGCGGAAACATTACAACCCTGCGAGCAAGTTCATTCAGTTCGTTGGCGAGTAAAAGAGCCATCTCATGTACTGGAAAAAATAGTTAGGAAAAGAGCTCAAGGATCTGAGAAATACGAAAAGATCAATGTAGATAACTATAAGGAGTTAATCACTGATTTAGTTGGTGTAAGAGTACTGCACCTTTTTAAAAGTGACTGGAGAGGAATTCACCAGTTTATTACCGATAAGTGGAAGCCACAGGAGCAGGTAATAGCTTATACCCGCAAAGGAGATCAAGACTCATCAAACGAAAATTATAGCAAGAATGGAATAAAGGTCGAGGTCCATGAACATGGCTATCGTTCCATTCATTACATTATCGCAACGGCGCCAACAAACAACCAAATATTATCAGAGATACAAGTTAGAACGATTTTCGAGGAGGGCTGGAGCGAAATAGATCACAAAATACGGTATCCTAACTTTTCAGATAATGAGCTCGTAGCCTATTTTTTGACTATATTCAATCGACTTTCAGGCAGCGCTGACGAGATGGGGGGCTTTGTACGTGACTTAGCAAAACAAATATCCGTAAATGAATCAAAGTTTAACGAAGCTGAACAGAAAAAACAGGAGCATTTGGCTAAGATTGAAGAGCTAGCTGAAAAGCTAAGCAAAGAACAGCAAGAGAAACAAGATAAAAGTAATAGCGTCGCCAACCTTCAACGAGAAATACGAGAATTGAGGGAGTCATCGATCCCACTGCTAACTACAAGTAATATATTAAATGCACATGCCGGTGTCGATATACTGAGTCCTGATCAAATACAAGCAGCCGCTTCAGCGGTAAAACTAGGAGCTGAGCCATTAGGCGAAATGGACTTAGCATCAGTGATGTCTGCGAATCATTACATACACGAAACAGTGACAAACACCCCTTTGCCCGATGGCTTAAATCAACTGGCAGATAATCACCAATCTTTTATTAATAGTGTTATATCTGGCGCCTTGCCCTCTGATAACCTGATTATAAGTGCCCCTGAAGTTTCGCAGAGTAAAGATAGTGATGACGGTAAAACAAACAATAACGACTAATAGAAGGTTGGCATTCGATGCTTTATCTACTAGACTCCGAACGCAAAAGGTTCGCAGAAGATTCGACATTATATTTGAAGAGCAAGTCTATTCAGTCCTGAACTGGTCGGACCTCTGCAAAGGTTAATTTTGTTATACTCAGGTGTGCGATAGACCATATTGAGGAGGTCATATGTCAACAGCATCATTTGATAGAAGTTTTGATATTCAAGACTCAAAATCAGCTGTTCGCCTAAATGAAGACCTACAATCACCTCGTTCTGTAAAAGTGGCTAAAAGAGATTATGCCAACGACGACAATAAAGGTGTTTTGTTATTAAAACAACGCTTCTCAGGCTCACAGCAGCGTTAGAACAGTTTCCGGAGGAAAGCTTGAATCAGCTTTTCTCCGATTTTAGCTGCCCCCCGCAACATGACGTTAAAAGATTTTTAACTAATTCAGCAATTAGATTTGAACGTGAAGATAAAGCAAGATCGTACTTAATTCTTGATGACGATAATGGCGATTTACTTGGTTACTTCTCTATCACGTTTAAAGAAATAACCTACCCTTCTGAAGCTGTTTCAAATACAGCAAACAAACGATTGGGTGCGGTTACCGACGCTGAGGTTGACGACAAAGTCAGAGTCAGAGCATACCTAATCGGTCAATTGGCTAAAAACAAAGCTATAGAGGGCAATCAGATAAACCTAGAGATAATACTGTCTGAAATTTACGGTGTTATTAATGAGGCGCGTGAACTTATAGGTGGAAGAGCTGTAATATTAGAGTGCGCGCAGGACGATAACCTAGTTGCTCTCTATGAGAGACATGGTTTCAAAAAAATAGAGATGCCACCTAACCATAACGGCGACATAACAATGTATATTGTAATTAGAGATTAGAGCACCGTCTCGTAGTGTGACTTTTCCCAACGTTCATTCCGTTTCCCTTTGTTCATTTACGAAATCCCCCCACCACTCCATCATCTCAACCCGTTCATCCCAGTACTCCGCCTTGTGTGAATAAGCGTCCTTCACTTTGTTCTGCTCAACGTGTGCTAATTGACGCTCTATAGCATCAGACCTGAACTTTTGGTCACTCTCATGCAGCGTTGATGAAGCCATAGTTCTAAAACCATGTGGTACAGCCTTCTCTTTTAAACGACCATCCGGGTAATGTGCATTATCCTGATACTTGAGGTAGGTTTTAGCGATCTTACCGTCTTTCGTATCTTTCGCCTTAGGAAAGTAGCCCATTTTGAACATGGCCTGCCGCATCGTATTGTCTGACATAGGCTCATCGGGCTTAGTTTCAGACGGAAATAGCAACTCATAGTGGCCGGTAATGCGTTTGATGCGTTTAATGACATCAAGAGCTTTCGCTGATAACGGCACCTCATGTGGCCGCTTCATCTTCATACGCTCTGCAGGAATCGACCAAACCTTGTTATCAAGATCAAACTCCTCCCAACGAGCGCCTCTAAGCTCCCCTGAACGCACAAACGTTAGAATCAGTAACTCAATAGCCAGAGCCGTCAATTCCCTGCCCGTCTGCGTATAGTTAGCTAGATCCTGCATGAAAAATGGCAGGTTCTTGATATCCAGAGCTTCACGGTGGACAACCGGTTTGGAAATTACTTTGACTGGGCGCAGCAAACGAATGTCGACATCGTCTTCCAGTGAATATTGATCGACGACGTATTCAAATAAACGCTGTGTATCGTCCGCTATGCGTTTGGCAGTCTCATGGTGACCCTTCGCCTCAACATTCTCAATTAAGCGCCTGACATCTTCTTTACGGACGTCAGTGATCAACTTATCACCTAATTTTTTAAGGATGCCATTTTCAAGACGCTTCCATACCCTCGCCTTATGATCTTCAGACCAAACTCGGGCCGTTGCCTGGGATTGGTACTCAAGCCATTTAGCGGCATAAAAACGTAAACTATTATCATTCGTATTTGTTGATTTTGTATCACCAGGATCGACACCATCAGCCAACATTGCCTTGGCTTTGATAGTCGCATCTTTTGCTTGCTTGAGAGTTACATTGGGGAATACACCAAGCGCCAGCGTTTTTTGCTTCTTATTGAAGCGATATTTCAAACGCCAATATTTACCGCCCTGCTTCCTTACAAGAAGCCGTAAACCGGTGCCACCGGCTACCCGGTACCATTCATCACGGTCTGAGGGTTTAAGGTGTTCTACGTGCTTATGCGTTGCTATGATTAGCTTGTCATCAGACATGGTGCTACATCCGTATAACCGAATTGAGATAGCACCAAAAGTAGCACCACTTAGTATCGATTTGCAACGATTTAATGTAGACAGAAGGAATCAGGGTTTGCCTTGAAAGCCAGTAAAATCAATGGCTCGCGGCATTTAATAGACTTTGAAATAATCGGAATTGGTGCCCGGGGCCGGACTTGAACCGGCACGAAGTTACCTTCGAGGGATTTTAAATCCCTTGTGTCTACCAATTCCACCACCCGGGCACTACATAGAAGTGTTCTCGAATAATGGAGGCGGGTCCCGGAGTCGAACCGAGATCCACGGATTTGCAATCCGCTGCATAGCCATTCTGCCAACCCGCCAGAATTTGGAGCGGGAAACGAGATTCGAACTCGCGACCCCAACCTTGGCAAGGTTGTGCTCTACCAGCTGAGCTATTCCCGCACCGTCATCTGCCGTGGCATTCTACTGTTTAATCGTTTTCAGTCAATGACTTTTTATCATTTTAATGACTGTTTGCACAAATTTACGGCAAAGCAGTTAATTTCTGGTCAATTCACTCTTGGCGCCGCGTAAATATTCCCACATGGACCACACAGTCAAAACGAAAGCCGAATAGAACAAGAACATCGATAACCAATAAATATAGACGTTCGCATTCCAAAGTAGTCCAATTAAGGCCAGCATCTGTGCCACAGTTTTCCATTTACCTAAGTTCGAAACAGCAACTTTTGCTCTGTGGCCGCTTTGCGCCATCCATTCCCGTAGTGCACTTACTATAAGCTCACGACAAATCATCGTCAGCGCCGGAATGGTAATAAAGGCAGAATTATAATCTTCAACAATGACAACCAGCGCAGCAACCACCATCGCTTTATCAGCTACCGGGTCAAGAAACT